>LADW01000077.1 GCA_000961695.1 Hyphomonadaceae bacterium BRH_c29 | reverse complement strand
CGGCATTCCAGTGCGGGGCCCAGTCCTCATGCGTCTTCAGCCCGCGAACCACACCTGCTTGAGGCTGCTCGCGCAGGGAGATCCCCGCCTGCATCGCCCAGCGGCGGACGGCCCGGTCGCGCGCCCGCGTCCACGGCAGGCCGGTGTCTTCATGCATGTGAATGGCTTCGATGCCGTGGCGGCGGTGAATGTCTGCCAGCACGTCCAGCGCACTGCCCGTGCGCACAATCAAACGGGCGCCGCGTTCCGTGAGGGCCTCATCCAGCTCTGTCAGGGAGTCCATGAGGAAGTCGAACTGGCGCCGTGAGTGTTCCGGCAAGGCCCAGAGGCCCGGCTCAAATATATAGAGGGGCAGCACCGGGGCGCCGCTCGCGATGGCGGCGTTCAGGGCGGCATGGTCATGCACCCGTAAATCGCGCCGGAACCAGATGAGGTGAACACCTTTCATGGAACAAATATAGAACATCCGAGGAAGACTCGCAAGTGCGTTGTTTTCCGGGGAGGTTTCGCCGGGGGGCGGGACGCGCCGGAAATTCGGGCTGTGGACAGGTCTGTGGATAGGTCTGGGGTCGTATTTGAGGCGAATATCCTCGCCTTTCGGAAGAATCGTTTCGGAAACGAAATAAATTCAACCTGTGATTTGTAGTCTGAAAGTTATCCACAGGCTTCCTAAACCTATGGGTGGTGAGGGGTTCAACGATGCAGATGGGCGCGCGCGGTTGCGCAGACCGCTTTTGCGCCCGGCGCAAGATTGGCTACTGGCCGATCATGCGGCCTACGGATTCCATCGCCGTTCGCCCGGTCTGTCCGCCCGGCAGACGCTCAGTCCATCGCAGGAAGAGGCCGGAAGGCGCATTTTGCTGGCGCTCTGCCTCCTGACCCTGCTGGTGCCGGAACTGCCGGGACTGTTGGTGACCGTCTTTGCTCCGCCGGTTTTCGCGGCCATCATTCTGTTCCGCCTATGGCTGCTTTGCGTCGCGCGGTGGCAGCGGCTCACCTGTCTGGAGGCGGATACATCGGCCCCCTTGCTGCCGGTCTACACGATCCTGATTGCTCTGAAGGACGAGGCAGCCGTGATGCCCCAGCTGGCGACGGCGATGGCGGGGCTCGACTATCCCGAAGCACTGATCGATTTGAAACTGCTGGTGGAGGAATCCGACCTGCGCACCCAGGTAGCGATCCAGACGGTTCAGTGGCCTTCGCAGACGGAACTGCTGATCGTCCCGCCCGGCAATCCGCAGACCAAGCCGCGCGCCTTGAACTATGGGCTCGCCCGCGCCCAGGGCACCTATGTCGTGGTCTATGATGCCGAGGACAGGCCGCACCCGAGCCAGCTGAAGACCGCTGTCCGCGCTTTCAATGCGGCCGGGCCGGAGACGGTCTGCCTGCAGGCGCCGCTGGTTGGCGTGCCCGCCAAAGGCGGATGGCTCGCGCGGCAATGGGCGCTGGAATACGCCATCCAGTTCGGCCTGATCGTGCCCGCGCTGGCACGCCTCCGCCTGCCGGTCGCCCTTGGCGGCACCAGCAATCACTTCCGGCGCACGGCTTTGGTCAAGGCGGGCGGTTGGGACGCCTGGAATGTCACCGAAGACGCGGACCTTGGCCTGCGCCTCGCCCGGCTCGGCCACCGGGTCGGTGCGATCACCTCGCCGACGCTGGAGGCCCCGCCGGAAGAGGGCGCTGTCTGGCGCGGCCAGCGCTCGCGCTGGCTGAAAGGTTATATGCAGACATGGTGCGTGCTGATGCGCAGCCGCAGCGAGGCGCCGGGCCTGACGCTCTCAGGCTTTGCCGCGGTACAGCTGACGCTCGGCGCGGCGATCCTGTCGGCCATGGTGCATGGGCCCTGGGCGGTCTGGTGCGCGGTATGCCTGCTCAGCCCGGACCTCTCGCTCGGGCCGTTCGGGCTTGCGGCGCTGATCTCGTCCCTGTCGGTTGGTCTGCTCTCAGCAGGATTGGCACCGGGCACCTGGAGCAGGCGGCGCCTGTTCGACCTGCTGACCCTGCCGCTCTACTGGCCGCTGCAGACAATCGCCATGGTCCGCGCGCTCTGGAGCCTCGTGCGCACACCACACTATTGGGTGAAGACACCGCGTATCTGACCCTGCGACAATGCTTGGCTCAGCTGCGGCAGCGGAATAGGGTCACTCCCAGCGAAATCTATCAAGGGAGACCGCCATGGCCGACACGATCGTCGACGAGCTCGAGACCTTCCGCGCCGAAACGCGCAGCTGGCTCGAAGAGAACTGCCCGCCCTCCATGCGCACGCCGATGAAAGACGACGAGATCGTCTGGGGCGGCAAGCGTGGGACGTTCAAGAACCCGGAGTCGAAACTCTGGCTCGACCGCATGGGCGAGAAGGGCTGGACCGCGCCGCAATGGCCGAAGAAATATGGCGGCGGTGGTCTCTCCCGCGCGGAAGACCGCGTGCTGCAGGAAGAGCTGCGCCGCATCAAGGCGCGCCCGGCATTGTTCTCGTTCGGCCTCTGGATGTTCGGCCCGGCTCTGCTGGAGTTCGGCAATGAGGAGCAGAAGCTGCGCTTCCTGCCGGACATCGTGAAAGGCAAGACGCGCTGGTGCCAGGGCTATTCCGAGCCGGGCGCAGGCTCAGACCTCGCCGACCTGCAGACGCGCTGTGAGGACAAGGGCGATCACTATCTGATCAACGGTCAGAAAGTGTGGACCTCTTACGCCGACAAGGCTGACTGGATCTTCTGCCTCGTGCGCACGGATACGAGCGTGAAGCATGAAGGCATCAGCTTCATCCTGTTCGACATGGAAAGCCCCGGCGTGGAAGCGCGCCCGATCCTGCTGATCTCGGGCGAGAGCCCGTTCTGCGAAACCTTCTTCACCGACGTGAAAGTGCCGAAGGACCAGCTGGTCGGCGAAGTGAATGGCGGCTGGCAGATCGCCAAGCGGCTGCTTCAGTTCGAACGCTCTTCCATTTCCGCAGGCGGCTTCGGCGGCACGGGCGGCTCGGGCATTCTTGGCCCGGATGAGTATGCCAAGATCCACATCGGCACTGACAGTGACGGCAAGCTGCTGGACGGTGACCTGCGCGGACGCATCACCGATCACAAGATGTACGCCAAGGCGTTCAATCTGACCGTCGCGCGCCAGACCGAACAGGCCAAGGCCGGTCAGGCCGTCAGCCACACCGCGTCGATCCTGAAATATGGCGCAGCCAAGATGAACCAGGACCGCCATGAGCTTCTGATCGAAGCGCTCGGTTCCGAAGGCCTCGGCTGGGAAGGGGAGGGCTTCGACAAGGGGGCCAAGAAGGTCACGCGTCAGTGGCTGCGCTCGAAGGGCAACTCCATCGAGGGCGGCACCAGCGAGATAAACCTCAACGTCATCTCCAAGCGCGTGCTTGGACTGAAAGACCATCAGTAAGCCGACGGCAGAAGATAAACGGAGATAAATGACATGACCTTCCTTCTGACCGAAGATCAGGAAATGCTGCGCGAAACGGCGATGGCCTTCGCGCGTGATGAACTGCCGGTGACGCACCTGCGCCAGCTGCGCGACAGTGGCGCCAATGGCAAAGACCCGGCCACCCGGCAGAAACTGGCGGAGCTTGGCTTCTTTGGCGTGATCGTTCCGGAAGAGCCGGGCGGCGAACACTTCGGCCTCGTCGGCCTTGGCCAGATCCTTGAGGCGCAAGGCCGCACGCTGGCCGCAACGCCGCTGCTGCAGACCGCCCTGATCGGCGCAAGCACGATCCAGCTCGGCGGCTCTCCGGCGCAACAGGCCGAGTGGCTGCCGAAGATTGCTGGCGGCGAGGTCACCTTCGCGCTGGCCCTCGATGAAAGCGCGCACTTCAATCCGCTGAACGTTGCCACCGAAGCCGAACGCAACGGGCAGGGCTACACGCTGAACGGCGAGAAGCGCTACGTGCCGGATGGCCATCACGCGGACATGCTGATTGTCGTCGCCCGCACCTTTGGCGAGCCGGGCGACCGTCATGGCCTGTCGCTGTTCCTTGTGCCGGCAAATGCCAAAGGCGTTTCGATCCAGGAACTGAAGACGGTCGACAGTCATGGCGCCGCCAACATCACCTTCACGGATGTGATGGTGGGCGCGGATGCGCTGATTGGCGCGGCCGATGAAGGCGCGGACATTCTGGAGCCTGTGCTGGATCGCGCCGCGATCGGGCAGGCCGCCGAAATGCTGGGCTCGTCGCAGGCTGCGTTCGACATGACGCTGGAATACCTGAACAGCCGCAAACAGTTCGGCCAGCTGATCGGATCGTTCCAGTCTCTGCAGCACCGCGCCGCAAAGATGTTCACCGAAATCGAGATGACGCGGTCCTGCATCGCGGCGGCTTTGGACGCTGTCGATTCCGGTCGCAATGATGTGGCGGAACTGGCAAGCCTGTCGAAGGCGCGTGCCAGCGAGCTGGTGCATCTCGTGTCGAATGAGTGCGTGCAGATGCATGGCGGCATCGGCATGACCGATGTGGCAGACCCCGGCCTCTACATGAAACGCGCCCGCGTGCAGGAAGCGATGTACGGCTCTGCCAGCTGGCACCGCGATCGCTATGCGAAGCTGAACGGCTACTAGGCCGAAATACCTTCGGGCAAAAAGGAAAGCCGGGCGCAGCGCAAGCTGGCCCGGCTTTTTTCCGTTTCCGGAAGATCGCTTACTTCAGCACGGAGCCTTTGCGCAGCGCCTTGGCAACGAGATAGTAGACCACCGGGCGATGCTTTGCGCGCACCGAGCGGCCATACTTTTCGATGGCTTCTGCCAGAGCCGCATCGGCCTTGGCTTCGTCGGTCACACCAAGCTTCTTCGCAATGAAGGTTTTCTTGATGCGGGCCATTTCGTCTTTCGACGACGCGGCGACCGTTGCAGAGTCAGATTTGTAGATCGAAGGACCGCACGCTTTCACGGCGCCTTCGAGCAGCGCCATGTCAGGACGTGCTTCACCAACCTTCTCTTTCAGGTCGGCGATATATTTTTCCATCAGCACTTCTTTTTGCGACGGAGCCTTTGCAGGCTTTGCGACTGCAGCGGGTGCAGTTACTTTCTTCGGCGCAGCAGCTTTTTTAGGCTTGGTTGCTTTTGCCATGGGAGAGTCTCCTCTATGGGCCCGTCATACGGGCGTGATTTTCAGATTACGCAGCACTGTTCACGAATCAAAATGAAACGTGAAAAGACCCAAGCCACGATTTCCACAAGGAAACAACCCTGCACGATCAGGAATCGCGCAGGGTTGTGAACTTTTATAAGATCCGTATTCGGATGATGTGTCAATTACCGGATGCGTAAATCATGCAGACACTGGAAGAAATGGATTGCTTGCGCGTGTCAGACGGCAGATCGAGTGCATCAATGTCTGCCTGCGTGATGGTCACGTTCTTGCGGCCGATCTTGGCCGCTGTCACGACAACCGAGTCCATGCTCGCCATCGGGGCAGGCGGAGGCGGCGGCGCGCCGGCAGAGCGATAATAGTAGTCGTCATCCGTTCCGGCATTTGTTGACCAGCGGCCAAGACACGGCCCGCTGCCTTCCTGCACGGCCAGAAGCTTGCCGAGTTTTGAACCGGCCGCCTCTGCGGTTGCCTTTGCGCGCGCAGCCCCATCAGACACCGCGGCTTCATAAGCGGCGCGGTTCATTTCCGTTGTTGCCTCCAGATAGGTGTTGAGCGGCGTGGAGCTTTCCGGGCCAAGCGCCAGCACGCCTGCGCGGGCCTTGCCGGCAACGGAAATATCTTCGACGAGCACGCTCAAAGAAACGCGTGCTTCATAGCCTGCGATCTTGTCAGCGCGATCATTCTCGATCTTGTTGCCGTCCTTGTCGCGATACTGCTCGTAATAGGCATCAACCGACACGGAGGATTGCACGATGGCCTTGTCGCCTGCGATCTTCTTGGCGGTCTCGTAGGCAAGCTTGCCGCGCTGCACGGCCAGCTTCATCGCATCTTCGGCATTCTTGTCGGTTTCCAGATAGGTCACCGAGAAAGACGCGCGGTTTGGCGCGACCTGCATGTTGGCGCGGCCAATGGCTTCGATAACCGGCATGCGCGTCCAGTAGGGCGTGACGTAGACGTCTTCCTGGTAATCGCGTCCGCCCGTCGGCGAGCCGGATTGGGCAAATGCTGCAGGCGCAGCAACAAGAAGAGCAATCGCAAGAGACACAACGGGCTTCATAACGGATCCTTTCATACGGGCAGGGAACACCGCCCCCCTGCGTGCAGGTCTTCCACACTTCTGCGGAGCCCGCTAGGCTTGCTTAATCGGGAATCTGCCGGGAGGGCTCCAGACACCCATGTCACGCTATTCAGCATTGATCATCGTTGCGCTGATTTTTATCGGCGGTGTGTTTTTCTGGTCTACCGGATCGCTTGCGCAGATCGCGGCCATTCTGGCCGGACTGCTCACGCTGCTGGGTCTGTCGGACCTGGTACAGCGACGCCATACGCTGTGGCGCAACTATCCGCTTCTGTCGCGCATTCGCTGGCTGGCGGAGGAAATGCGGCCCTTCCTGCGATCCTACATCGTCGAAAGCGAAACCGAGGGCCGGCCCTTCAATCATGAAGACCGCGCGATGATCTATCGCCGCGCCAAGGATGTGACCTCGGTCGAGCCCTTCGGCAGCCATCTGGACATGGACCGTCCGCCCTATGAATGGCTGGCCCATTCCATGGCGGCGGTGCATTGCGACGAAACCGATCCACGCGTCATGGTCGGCGCGCCCGGCACGGCGCAGCCTTATTCCGCCAGCGTGCTCAACATTTCTGCGATGAGCTATGGCGCGCTCGGCGCCCACGCGATCGAAGCCCTGTCGACCGGCGCAAAGCGCGGCGGCTTCTATCACGATACGGGTGAGGGCGGTGTCTCGCGCTTCCACCGCAAGGGCGGGGGCGATCTCGTCTGGGAAATCGGATCAGGTTACTTCGGCTGCCGTGCGCCGGACGGCACGTTCGATGCGGAGAGATTCAAAGACGTCGCTTCCGATCCGCAGATCAAGATGATCGAGATCAAATTGAGCCAGGGCGCCAAGCCCGGCCATGGCGGCGTCTTGCCCGGCGCGAAGGTAACCCATGCCATCGCCGAAGCGCGCGGTATTGAAGTGGGGCAGACCTGTATCTCACCGCCGGGGCATTCGGCCTTCTCCACGCCGACCGAAATGATGGAGTTCGTCGCGAAGCTGCGCGAGCTGTCCGGCGGCAAGCCGGTCGGCGCGAAATTCGCGGTCGGCAATCGCTGGGAAGTGCTGGCGCTTTGCAAGGCGATGCTGGCGACGGGTGTCCGGCTGGACTTCATGGTCGTTGATGGCGGGGAGGGTGGCACAGGCGCGGCCCCGGCCGAATTCCTCGACCATGTCGGCGCGCCATTGCGTCAGGGCCTGATCCTGACCCGCAACGCGCTGGTCGGCACGGGCCTCAAGGATGAAATCCGTCTTGCCTGTTCTGGTAAGCAGATCAGCGCCTTTGCGATTGCCTCCTCCATGGCGCTCGGTGCGGACTGGGTGAATACGGCGCGCGGCTTCATGTTTTCGCTGGGCTGCATCCAGTCGCTCAATTGCCACAACAATACGTGCCCGACCGGCATCGCGACCTCAGACCCGAGCCGTCAGCACGGGCTGGACGTGTCGGACAAGGCGGTGCGCGTTGCAAATTTCCAGCGCAACACGGTGAAAGCGCTGATGGAAGTGGTCGGCGCGGCCGGCTGCAAGCATCCGGGCGAACTCACCCCGCGCCATATCATGCACCGGGTGACCGAAGACATCGCCCGCCCGGCAGACGAGGCGTACGATCTGCTCGCGCGTGGCCAGCTCCTGTCGGATGCGGAAGGTACGCACCTCGCCAGCGAATGGGCGATGGCGCAGGCCGACAGTTTCAAGCCGGCGAGCCGCTGACCCCCATGCGCTGGGTCGCCCCGGTCCTTTGTGCGGTGGCGGCGTCGCTCTGTGTGTTCCTGATCGCCGTGATGGCGAAACAGCCGCGGCATGACCGGGACTGGTATCCCCATCTTTCCCGCCTGCCGCATGTTGATCTGGCGGATGGGGTTTTCTCCATCGCCCCCTATGGGGACTGGACGTATACGGAAGATGATCCGGACGAGAGGGTCTGGACCGCTGTGCCGCCGCATCAGATCTCGGATGTCCGCCGCGTCTGGTTCGTGATGGAGCCGCATCCGGGCCTGAAGCTCATGGCGCACACATTCATCTTGTTCGAATTCGGGGAAGGGGATCTGGTCGGCCTCACCATCGAGGCGCGCAAGGAAACGCGGGAGCAGTATTCCGCCCTGGCCGGTGCGTTCAACAAGTATGAGCTGATGTATTACTGGGCCAGTCCGCGCGACCTGATGACAAGGCGCGCCGTCATGATGGACCGGGAACTCTATATGTACCCGCTGGCGCTCAGCCAGGGTGAGGCAGAGGCCTATCTCACCGCGCTGCTGGAGAAAACGGTCTCCATCGAACACCGCCCGCGTTTCTACAACACGCTGACCTCGAACTGCACGAACGAACTCGCCAAGGCAGCCAGGCTGCCCTGGGATCCGGCCTTCATCCTGACCGGCGGCGCCGATGCCGGGCTCTACCGGCTGGGGCGGATCAAGGGGGAAGGCGGGTTCGAAGCGGTGCGCGCGCGGGCCCGTGTGGATGAAACGGTGCGCGAGATGGCGGCTTTGCCCGAACCGGCCTTCAACGCAGCACTCATCGCCGCGGCGGAATGAGCCGGTTCCGGGGTCCGTTTATACGGTGCTTACACGGTGTTTATAGTGTGTTTTATACGGTGCCGCCGGCCGGAAATCAGCTTCCCGGCGAGGCGTTCGCTTCGGACTGGAGCATGGTGTAGCGCTCGATGCCGATGCGTTCGATCAGCTCGAACTGGGTCTCGAGGAAATCGACATGTTCTTCCTCATTGTGGAGAATTTTTCCGAACAGGTCGCGGCTGACATAGTCCTGAACGGACTCGCTATAGGCCATAGCTTCGCGCAGCAGCGGGATCGCCAGGTTTTCCAGCTTCAGGTCGCATTCGAGGATTTCGAGCACGCTTTCGCCGATATTGAGCTTGCCCAGATCCTGCAGATTCGGCAGGCCGCCAAGGAAGAGGACGCGCTGGATCAGCCAGTCGGCATGCTCCATTTCCTCAATCGATTCCTTGTGTTCCTTCGCGCCCAGCTTGGAGACGCCCCAGTCCTGCAGAATGCGCGCGTGCAGGAAATACTGGTTGATCGCGGTGAGCTCGTTCTTCAGCGCCTTGTTCAGGTATTCGATGACCTTCTTGTCGCCTTTCATGGGGGAGCTCCTTCAATGCTATCGGAATGCCTACGTGAATATACGTAGCAGATAGGCTGATTGGGGCGGAACGGCAAGGAAAAACCTAATTAAATCAAATGCATATGATAGTGAGACACAGTCTCACCAAGCATAGGGGCAACTCGGAGGCGACACTGCAGGGCCGTCCCCTACTGCTCTGGTCCGTATGCCCTGATGGCGGAGTTTGCCTGCGGGCGACGTGATTGATTCCAGAAGGCCAGTGTGAACGGGCGCCCCGGCCAAGTTGTTGGAGACAAAGATGAAGCACTGGAAACAGGTTCTCGCAGCTTTTGCCATGCTGACGGCCGGGCAGGGCGCCCTGGCTCAGGAAGACGGGGATGTCTTCACGATTTCAGAAGCGGATGATGCCGCTGCTGACCGCGAGTATGAGGCGGCTGTCCGTGCCGGCGTCGCCTATCTGCGGGCAAACCCGAAAGAGGTGGGCGACTATATCCAGACGAAGGATCTCGACGCGATCACTGCCGCGCTGCGTGATGGTGCGCTGGCAGACTATGTCGCCCGTCTGGATACCGGCAGGTTCGCGAAGGGCGCCGTCTATGATGTGCGTCTGAACCCGGCGGTCGATGTGCTCGCAGACCTTGGCTCCACGGCGCAGATCGCACGGGACGACAAGGCTTTTCGTGAAACGCTTGCCGGCAGCGCCGCCGACCTGCCCGAGCCGTTCCGCGACAGGGCGTTGAAAATTGTCCGCAACACAAAGCTCAGCACATCGCAGCTCCTGCCAGCCCTGACCGAGGTTTACGACGAGGCGTCCGCCTCATCCGGTTTCTATGGCGAGCCGGAGACGTCGGCTGCTGCGGCCTCCGTCTGCACGGTGGAGCGTGGCACGCCGCGCACGATCACCGACGGATCCACCTCCTGTACGCCGAACGCAAACGGACTGCTCGCGAAGTGGAGCTTCCCGATGAAACCCTACCTGAACTGCATCCGGAATCAGGGAAGGCGTGGATCCTGCGCCGCGTTCGCGCTCACCGCGAATATCGAAATGCGCGCGAACATGAAGCGGAAGCAGAGATACAATCTGTCCGAACAATTCACGTATCTGAGGGCCGAAATCCTGACGGGATATGCCAAGTATCGCGAGGGTCTGCCTCTCTATATGAGCGTGAAGCGGTTCGACAATCTCGGAACCAGTTTCGGACGTGAGATGGCCTGGCCGTATAATCCGTCCCGGAACATGATCACCACTGTGGACACACGCGGTACCGGTGCGATGTATGACGATGTCTATCCCAAGGCCTGTGACGGATATTCAGGCTACTGCACCGAGCTGAACTTTCAGGGGAAGCAGGACAATCCGCACATGACGAACAGTCCCTCGTCCGGCTACGTGGTCGAGTTCAAGTATCACTACCCGCCAATGAATTTCGCGGCGGACAATATCAACGCCCATGGCCGGTCTTCGATCGTGTGGAGTGGGGCTTCGTGGAAGACGTATGCCGTCCAGCAGCAATTACCGGCAAAACTGAGGATCGCGCCGGTCATGGCATCCATTTCAGTCAGTGACAGCTATATGGCTTCCCTGCCGAAAGGATATCTGAAGTACAGTTCGAGCGACAAGACCCAGTCATCGGGCCATGCCGTGCTGATTGTTGGATATGTCCCAAAAGGAAACCTGTCCGAAGGCGCGCCTGCTCCTGCGGGAAAGGGCTATTTCATCATCCGCAATTCGTGGGGCAAATTGCGCGGTGATTGCGGGTATGAATATGTCGACGAGGCCTGGCTACGTCACCACGTGACCAGCCTGACAACGCTTGGCGTCAAATAGGGTTTTCTACTCAGCCGCCATCAGGGACGGTGCCGGGCCGCGATCATTCGACGTGTCGGCGATCATTTCGCCGATGGACGACCGGCATTTGCCGCACTGGAACCTGCAGCCATGGTGCGCCTGCACGGCTCTCGGATTGTCCGCACCGGCCTCGACGGCGGCGCGCACACTCTTGCAGTTAATGGCGTTGCAGACACAAATGATCATGAGAACCATTTGCAGTCACTGCGAATGATTGTCAATACGGAGTTTTAACGGGGCTTAACTTTTTCCGTGCCAGACGGAGAGGGACACGCCGCTGCCAATGCCCAGAATGGTGCTTTCATAGCCATTCGCGCCGTCTGAAACATAGTCGACAAAGGGCTTCAGCGTCTTGCGGAAGCTCCGGATATTGTCGGCAAAGATCACGGCGCCGGGGGCAAGTTTCGGCTCCATCAGCTTCAGGACCGG
Source organism: Hyphomonadaceae bacterium BRH_c29 (assembly GCA_000961695.1). Taxonomy (GTDB): domain Bacteria; phylum Pseudomonadota; class Alphaproteobacteria; order Caulobacterales; family Hyphomonadaceae; genus Hyphomonas. The sequence continues at coordinate 148,457 of LADW01000077.1, read as the reverse complement.
GATGTAGAGGTCTTTCCAGCCGTCCAGGAACAGAAAGTCCACCGGGCCTTCCAGCGGGGCGAGGCTTTCCAGCGCGTCGCCCTCGCGAATGTCCGACCAGCGTGACAGGCCCGCCTCGTGCAGGTTCGCGACGGCGATCCGGGTCTTTTCGGCGTCCATCTCGCTGCCGGTGAAGAAACCGTCCATCTCCCGCGCGGCGGCGGCCAGGTAGATCGACGAAATGCCGTAGGATGAGCCGAACTCGACAATGTTCCGGGCCTGTCGGGAGAGGGCCGTCAGGTACATGAAGCGGCCGAACTCCTCGGAGACCGGAATGAAGGCTTTCGAGAGGTAGGGCTCTGCCGACTCGAATGTAGACCGGCCGGTGAACTTGCCCGCAATGATGGCAGGCAGGGCGCGTGCGAAGACGCGGGCGTCACGGCGGGCGGCCTCGCGGTGGAGCCGCTTCAGCGTGTGCACCACATCCGGATGGTTCAGGCCGCGGTTTGCGACGGAGGTGACTTCGCAATCGAAAGGCATGACGGCTTTCCTTTTGTCTCTTCTGCGCCTACCTTTATAAATATGAGCAATAGCTCGCATTAAAACTCGCATTCGACCATGACCCCAGACACGCTGCCAAAGCCCAGAAAGTCACCAGTACAGGCCCGCTCGGCCGCGACCGTCGAGGCCATCCTCGAAGCGGCGGCTCGCATTCTCGAAAGTGAAGGGCTGGACGGTTACACGACGAACGCCATCGCAAAGCGCGCCGGCGTCTCGGTCGGATCGCTCTACCAGTACTTCCCGAACAAGGACGCGATCACCGCCGCGCTGGTCCTGTCAGACTCCGAGTTGATGGCGACGCGCATGCAAGAGGTGAGGGCCAGCTATACCGCTCGGCCCATCCGCGAGTGTATCGATGCGCTGATCGATGTGGCCGTGTGCCACCAGTTCGACCGGCCCATGCTGGCGCGCCTGATCGATCTGGAAGAACACCGGCTCGGTCAGGATTTCGGCTTGAAGGCGGCGAAGCAGAAGATCGTCATGGTGGTTCGTAATTTGTTGGAGAGCAGCGAGATCGACCTGCCCTTCGATCTCGATACGACGACGCAGGACGTCTTCGCGCTGGCCCACGGCATCACCGATGCCGCCGGTTTGAATGGCGAGACGGACCGGGCGCATCTGAATGCCCGCATCCGCCATGCCGTGCTCAGCTATCTTGGGCTTCCAACCAGCTGAAGGCGTCTTCCAGGCCGACGTCGAAGACGCGTGAGATGCGGAAGGCGCTTTCGAGGGACGGGGAGTAGCGGCCCTGTTCGATGGCGATCACGGTCTGGCGCGTCACGCCGATGGCTTCGGCAAGGGCCGCCTGGCTCATGTTTCCATGCTGCTCGCGCAGCTCGCGGATGCGATTCCCGATCGGGGGGCGCTTGGCCATGGTTAAACGCCCCGGCGATAGAGGAATATCTGGAACGCATATTCCGCAATCTGGCTCAGCATCAGCGAGCCGAAGACGATGTGGAACATCAGGTTGCCGTCGCCGAGCCAGCCAAAGTGCCAGAGGCCACCGAAGGCGCCGACCGCCAGCACATAGCCGGCCCAGTGGCCTGCCTTGTCGAGAATGGCCTTCTCGCGCTCATCCGCCGGGGCGTTGGCCTCCTTGCCGGACATGATGGCGAGCATGACGTTCACGATGATCGAAGTGATCACAACCAGAGTGACATAGCCGATGAAGAAGCGGAGATCGGGCGGTGACGTATGTCCCAGCGCTGTCGAAACGCTGACGACTTTGCTGAAATACCAGGCTCCGGCCAGGATCAGGATGAGGCCCATGCCCCAGGCGGTTTTCTCTCGGAATGACATCTGCGCGTCCTTTGTGATGTAAAAGATTTCTTACATGCCATGTAGTCAAAGATATTTGACATGTCAAATATTTCTTACATCGCGATGGCCGGGCTCGCTTGACGCTGTGGGGTGGGGCCATTACGCCCGGCCAGCCCATTAATTCTCAACAATGACTGACAATCCAAGATGACCGATTTCTCCGTCCTCGCCGAAACTGCCAAGGCATGGCCCTTCGAGCTGGCACGCGCGCTGAACAAGCGCGTCGAGCAGCAGAAGCAGGCTGGCCAGCGAAAGGACGGCGACCCGGTCATCTTCGAGACAGGCTATGGCCCCTCGGGCCTGCCGCACATCGGCACGTTCGGCGAAGTTGTCCGCACCACGATGGTGCGCCACGCGTTTGAAGTGCTGACAAAGGGTCAGATCCCGACGCGTCTGATCTGCGTGTCCGACGACATGGACGGCATGCGCAAAGTGCCGCCGACCGTGCCGAACCCGGAAAAGCTGCAGGCCTATCTGCAACAGCCGCTGACCTCTGTGCCGGACCCGTTCGGCACGGCCGAGTCCTATGGCCGCAACATGAATGCGCGCCTCTGCGCCTTCCTGGATCAATTCGGCTTCCAGTATGAATTTCTCTCGGCGACCGATTGCTACAAGTCCGGCCGGTTCGACGAGATGCTGCTGCGCTCGGCGGAGAAGTATCAGGAAATCATGGACGTGATGCTGCCGACGCTCGGCGAAGAGCGCCGCGCGACCTACAGCCCGTTCCTGCCGATCCACCCGGAAACGGGACACGTCCTCTATGTGCCGATGAAGTCCGTCGATGGTGCCAAAGGCACGGTCACGTTTGAGGACGAGTCCGGCAAGGAATTCACCCTTCCGGTCACCGGCGGGCATGTGAAGATGCAGTGGAAGCCCGATTTCGGCATGCGCTGGGCGGCGCTCGGCGTCGACTTCGAAATGTTCGGCAAGGACCACCAGGCCAATGCGCCGATCTATTCCAAGATCACCAAGATCCTCGGCAAGCGGCCGCCGGAGCAATACGTCTACGAGATGTTCCTGGACGACAAGGGCGAGAAGATCTCCAAGACCAAGGGCAATGGCATCTCGGTCGAGGACTGGCTGAAATATGCGCCGGACGAGAGCCTCAGCCTGTTCCAGTTCCAGAAGCCGCGTGTGGCGAAGAAGCTCTATTTCGACGTCATCCCGAAAGCGGTCGACGAATATCTGACCTTCCTGGAAAAGTACCCGACGGAAGAGCCGGAGCGGCAGATCGAGAACCCGGTCTGGCACATCCATTCCGGCAACCCGCCGAAAGTGGACATGCCGGTCAGCTTCGCGCTGCTGCTGAACCTTGTCGCCGTGGCGAACCCGGAAGACCGCTCGCAGCTCTGGGGCTTCATCTCGCGCTATGCACCGGAAGCTTCGCCAGAGACGCACCCGCTGCTGGACGAACTCGCCGGCTATGCGATGAGCTATTACCGGGACTTCATCCTGCCAGCGAAGACCTATCGTGCTCCGACCGATCAGGAGCGCGCGGCGATGGTGGACCTCTCGGCCCAGCTCAAGACATTTGCCGACGAGCCGACGCCGGAAAACCTGCAGACGCTGACCTTCAGCATCGGCAAGGAACACGGGTTCGAGAACCTGCGAGACTGGTTCAAGGCGCTCTACGAAGTGCTGCTCGGCCAGGAGCAGGGTCCGCGCTTCGGCAGCTTCGCCGCGCTCTACGGCAAGGACAATACGGCCCGCCTGATCGACGAGTCCCTCGCGCGGGGCTAGGGGCTGTCAGCACCGTAAGGTGCCTTAAACACTCCTCTGCGCTAGTCTCCCTTTAAAAAGGGGAGACTGCCCATGTCCGTTATCCGAACCCTCCTGATCGCGGGCCTGATCGGCACGCTGCCGGCCTGTGTCGCCACCAAGATCGTCACGGTGCCCGTTGGCCTCGCGGTGGATGCGGTGGGCCTGGCCGGCAAGAGCGTCGTCTATGTCGGTGGGACGGCCGTCCGCGTGACCGGTGACGCGCTGGACGGGCCAGACGAGCATGTCCGCCTCGACGTAACGATGAAGAACGGCAAGCATGTCCGCAAAACGGTCAAGAAGAAGAACCTTGAGCGCGAGCTGAAGAAGATCGGCAAGAAGGGCAAGATCGTCGACGTGGAAGTCTCGCCCGCAGGCTAGGGCCTATTCCTCCGCCGCTGGCGGTGCTTCCACCCGGCCCATGAACATGACCATGCCCGTCGGCTTGTGGCGCAGCGCAAGCAGGAACGGATGGTCGGCGCGGAACTCGACCGGGTCCTCCATCGGCTGCATGATCATGGCGCGTTCCATCATGATCGCCGTGGCAGCCGCCGCTTCGGTGCCTTTCTCGTCGATCTCCAGGAAGGTCTTGTGCAGCACTTTGCTGATCGCGAGATCGCCGGGGCCTGCGCCTTCGATCAGGCCGGAGAAGTCTGCATCGCTGGAGAAGGCATCACTGAGGCCGAGGGCCATCATGGCATCGTTCAGCTCATAGTTGGCCTCGATCTTCACTTTTGGCAGCACGACGTGAACGCGCTGCTCCGCTGCGCCGTCCATGTCTGACAGCAGTTTCGTGAAGGTGGCCGGGTCCATCTGCGAGGTCATATCGGAGAGGCCGTCCTGCGCGTCCGGCAGGATCACGGTGAGGGCGTAGTCATCCCCGGCATAATCCAGGTCGAGCGCGGCATAGCCGTCGCGCGAGAGATAGCGCGCATGCTTCAGCGTCTGGGACATCAGCTTCGCTGTGATCTCGCCGCCCGGCGCGTAAAAAGCACCGTCATAGGTCGCTTCGGCCTTGAACGGGCTTTGCCAGTCGGCCTTGAACCAGACAGCATTGGTAAGGATCAGTTCGGTCATGGCAGGATTGATCGCATCTGCCGGTATCAGGTCCTTGATATGCGTGTTTGTGTGATCCTCGACCCAGTCATTGATCAGCTTTGCAGCGGCGACCGGCTGGGTGAAGTCGACCAGCGCGACCTTGGCCTTCATGATGTCTTCCACGGCCTGCCGGTAAGGCGCCTGAAGCGCCGAGCCCTCGCGCAGCCAGACGGCATTCGCGATGGTCAGCTTCGCCGTCTCGGTGTCGGCCGTCACGGCGTGGTTCAACACGTATTGGCCGCCCACGAAGGCCTCGGCTGGAACGCCGTCAAAGCCGAACACGCCCGCCATCTGCGTGGCCGTGTCGCCTGCGGCGCCCGGATAGAGCAGGGCGAAGGCTTCGCTCACCGAAGCAGGGGAGACGAACACATTGCCCGGCGCATCGTTCAGCGCGTCATACAAGGACCAAGCGAAACGATTGTTGCCCTCGACCAGTGGATCGCCGGGGCCTGGTTTCATCACAGTGGTCGGCACGGGCTGAAGCTCCTGTTTTGGAGGCACATATTGCGCAGGCTCTGTTTCGGCGCCCGGCACAGCTGGTTCTTCCGTCACAGGCTGCTGGCACGCGCCCAGCGCGGCGAGCGCTGTGACGGCGGGAATGATCAAACGGCGCATGGGAATCCTCCGTATGGTTTTTTGAACCATACCACCTTTGGGCGGAGTCCGTGACTATTCGGAACGGTCGGCTGATCTACTTTTGCGAGGGCGTCAGTTTCCGCGGTGTATTGTGGAGTAAGTAGACCCGGTCTGTCACCCAGGCGAAATGGGATTCGCCAGAAAATTCATAGCCCATGGATTGGACCATCGGTTCCTGACTTTGCCATGTGTAGAGGCAGCCCCGACTGATAACGAGGTCCAGCCGATCAAATCGGCTTTCGACGGCTGTCGCAGGAACTGGTTTCGCGATCAGGTCCAGTGTTCGCTGGCTGACCGGGACCTTCTTGAAATTGATCCAGTGTTCCGGGTCAATCGTGTAGGTCTGGTCGTCCTTGATTAGCAGCCATGTCTTTTCCGGGTAATTCCGCATGTAATAATAGAGCGCCGGGATCTCCTGATCCTCGCGGCAGATCAGGATTGCTTCGGAATTTCCGGTTTTGGAAATTTGCGCTGCTACATTACGAAAATTCTCGACCAGCTGAAGTTTGTCGCCCTGGTATTTCAGCTGACCGCTCCGTGTAACGTAGGTGACGCAAGACGCGCCATAGATCATCAGGAGGCCGGCGGTCAGACCTTGGCGCAGGGTATTTGACGGCAGGCAGCGGAGCAGCACCACCAGAGCCACGCTCCCTCCCAGGATTGCCTGCAGGATCGTCCGCTCCATGAAGACCGGCTTGATAAAGCCCGTGACATAGACGGCCGCCGGAATGGCAACCAGATTGGCGATGATGAACACGAGAATCGGGGGTGGCGCCCGGCGTATGGAAAAGATCAGTCCTGTCGCCAGTAATAGCAGAATCGGGGCTTCGCCAAACTTGCCGAACCCGTTCGGGCCCACGGTCTCGCTGAAGGTCTTAATGGCACCGATGATACTTGCCTGGTGTAACCAGCCGAAATCGTCCGCAGAGGCCATCATGAACAACGGCCAGGGCGCCCATAATGCCACGACAATGGCATTTATAGCGGCAACGGCGCCAAGAACTTTCAGCGTCGGTGTGAGGCGCCTATGAATCAGGAAACTTACCAGCACGATCGAGGCGCCCAAGGCCGCTGCGTGCACGATCGCGATCAAGTGCGTGTAAAGAGCGGCCGTCTGGTACAGGATATATAACAAGCTGCGGTTGCGGACTTCCCGGCTTTTTAGGCTCAGGTCGCTGAGCGAGGTCAGCTCGATGATCTGTATCGCCGCTGCCGTGCCGAAGATCAGCAATAGGGCGTAGGAGCGTATCGTGCTGGAGTGTACGATCAGCGTGTAGGACAGCAGGACCAAGCAGGCGACCAGTGCCGCGGACCGGACGCCGAGATGTTTTCGGATGAAGGGGAACATGACGGCCGGCAGGGCCAAACCGAGCAGGGCTGACAGGGATCGCATTGCGAATTCACTGTCGCCAAAGATTAGCCAGGCCTTTTGTATCGTATAATAAAGCGGTGGGTGCGCATCGAATGGCACGGTCCACAGATAGCTGAACGGCAGATCGACAATCGCCCAGGTCAACCCCTCATCGATCCAGAAAGCGTCCTTTGTGAGGGTGACGAAGCGGAAGATAATCGCTGTCACAACGATGCCGGCAAACAGAATCAACTCGCCTCTGGAGGGCTTGCCCTCAGGAGACAAAACACGCATCGAAACTGGCCGTAGCCATTCCCGCCAATCGATTCTCATTTTGTTTCTCCAGCCGGTGCGGTCCGCGAATATCAACTATAAGTAACACAGTGATTGTGTCGGACAACATTGAGAATTCAGGCTGGAACAGGATTAGGAGGAGCGTAGAGTCGGCTATTCTGCGGCGATCAGCGTGGTTTTTGTGGTCGGCAGCTTGCCCTCCGGCCAGCCGGCCCAGAGGTCGGCTTCTTTGGCCTTTGCCTGGGTGAGGGCGGCATCCTTCACGTGGCCGAAGCCGCGGATTTCGTCCGGCACGCTGGCGAGCGCGATGGCGAGATCGAGGTTCTTCGCCGACAGCTCGGATGCGATGCGCGTCAGGCCCGCGAGATAATCGTCGCGCAGCTTGCGCTCATGCTGACGTTCCTCGGTATAACCGAAGAAGTCCAGCCGGGTGCCGCGCAGGCCTTTGAACTTGGCGAGCAGCTTGAAGCCCAGCATCATCCACTGGCCGAAATGCTTTTTCTGCAGATGGCCGTGCTGGTCTTTCTTGGCGATCATCGGCGCCGCGAGCCAGAAGCGCAGCTTGCCGCCCTTGAACTGGCTGGCGAGCTGTTTTGCAAAGCTTCCATCGGTGAAGAGACGGGCGACTTCATACTCGTCCTTGTAGGCCATGACCTTGTAGGCATAGGTCGCCGCTGCGCGGGTCAGCTTGTCGCCAAGCCCGGCGGCCTCTTCGGCGGCGCGCACCTTGGCGACGATGTCGCGATATTTGGCGGCATAGGCATCGTTCTGATAGGCGACAAGGCGGGCGGCGCGATCTTCGATCAGCTCGTCCAGCGGCTTCTCGGCGGTTTCACCGCGCGGGTCTTCCTGCTTGATCAGGCGGGCCGGATCCGCCGCAGCGATGCGGCCGATATTAAAGGCGGCCATATTGTCTTCCACCTTCGTGCCATTCAGGCGGATGGCGCGGTAAAGCGCACGCAGCGAGATCGGCAGGCGACCCTTCTGCCAGGCAAAGCCTGCCATGATCATGTTGGTGTAGATCGCTTCGTGCAGATAGCCCATGGCGAGCGCTTCGGCGTCGAAGGCTTCGAACTCCGTCGCCTGCCGCTTCACGCGGGCAGAGAGGAGATCGCTTTCGAAACGCTTCGACCGGTTGCGGATGAATTCGCTGGTCGGGGTGACGTCCGAGTTTGCATAGGCCGCCGTGCGGTCTGCATCCATCAGGTTCAGGGCGTCGCCGCCCGCCGCCACGACCAGGTCGCAGGCGATGACGACATCGGCGCTGGCAGGCGGCACGCGGCCGGTCGAGATCATGTCCGGCTCCCGCGCGAAGCGGATGTGCGACAGGACCGGGCCGCCCTTCTGGGCGAGGCCTGTCATGTCGAGGCTGGAAGCGGCGTGTCCGTCCACATGGGCCGCCATGGCGAGCACGGCGGCAACCGTGGTGACACCCGTGCCACCGACGCCGGTGAACAGGACGTTGTAGGGCTGTGCCAGGCTTGGTGTCTCGGGCAGGGGCAGGCCCTCAGCGCTGAACACCGGGCGTGGCTGGTCTTCCCAGGCTTCCTCGCCATCGGTGATGGTGACAAAGCTCGGGCAGAAGCCCTTGAGGCAGGAGAGGTCTGTGTTGCACGTGGACTGATTGATCCGGCGCTTGCGGCCGAGGTCTGTTTCCACCGGCTCTACAGACAGGCAGTTCGACTTGACTGAACAGTCGCCGCAGCCCTCGCAGACATCGGTATTGATGATGACGCGTGTGCGATCCGGTGCACGCAGGCCGCGCTTGGCGCGGCGGCGTTTCTCCGTCGCGCAGATCTGGTCATAGATGATGACCGAGACGCCGGGCGTCTGGCGCAGGGTCTGCTGCACGTCATCAAGTTCGTCGCGGTCATAGATCTTCACGCCGCCGGGCAGGCCTTTGACATTGGCGTAGCGTGTCGGGTCTTCGGTGACGACGACGATTGTCTTCACGCCTTCAGCGCGGACCTGTTGGGCGATCTGGGCCGGTGTCTGGCCGGACTCCACATGCTGGCCCCCGGTCATGGCGACGGCGTCATTGTAGAGTATCTTGTAGGTCATGGTCGCGCCGGACGTGACTGCCGCGCGGATGGCGAGGCTGCCGGAGTGCGAATAGGTGCCGTCGCCAAGGTTCACGAAGACGTGCGGCTCTTCGGTCGCCCAGTGCTGGCCGACCCAGGCGATGCCTTCGCCCCCCATCTGGCTGGTCATGTCGGTTTTCCGGTCGGGCATGAAGTTCGCCATGTAATGGCAGCCGATACCGGCAAGGGCGCGTGAGCCTTCCGGCACATTGGTGGACGTGTTGTGCGGGCAGCCCGAGCAGAAGTGCGGGGTGCGGATGGTCGGGGAGGCGTTGGATCGCGCCGCTTCGCCCGAACGTCCGACCCGGTCGAAATAGGCCTCGGCGCGGGACGTGTCCCAGCCTTCGGGAATGATGTGCATCAGGGCGGAGGCCATTTCCGGAATGGTGATGGAGGCGATGTCGGACAGGAGCGGCTTGCCGTTCCGGTCGCGCTTGCCTTCGATGGCGGGGCGCTGGCCATCGGGCAGGGTGTAGAGGGCCGAACGCAGCTGGTCTTCGATCAGCGGGCGCTTGTGCTCGATCACGACGACGCGCTCAAGGCCGGCGCAGAATTCGCGCACGCCTTCCGGTTCCAGCGGCCAGGGCATCGCCACCTTGTAGACGGCGAGGCCAAGCCGGCCGGCTTCCTGCGGATCGATGCCGATGGCGGCGAGCGCTTCGAACACGTCGCGGGCGGCCTGGCCGGTGACAATCACGCCGACACGCGGTTTGGGCGAGGGCAGGATCACATGATCCAGCCGGTTGGCGCGGACATAGGCCTGCGCGGCGGGCAGCTTCACCTGGCGCAGACGCTGTTCCTTGAGCAGCGGCGTATCGCCCCGGCGCATGTGCACGCCTTCATCCGGCACGGCAAAGTCAGGCGCCGTGATGTGAAAGCGTGAGAGGTCGACATTGACCACCGAACCGGAATCCATCGTGTCGGCGAGGGCGACCATGCCGGTCCAGGCGCCGGAGAAGCGGCTCATCTCCCAGCCATGGATGCCATAGTCCAGCACGTCCTGGATCGAGGCCGGGTTCAGCACCGGGATCTCGGCATCCATCATCGCGAATTCGGACTGCGAGGGCAGGGTGGAGGATTTGCAATTATGGTCGTCGCCGACAATGGCGAGCACACCGCCCAGCGCGGACGTGCCGGCGGCGTTTGCGTGCTTGAAGACGTCACCCGTGCGGTCGACGCCGGGGGCCTTGCCGTACCAGATGCCGAACAGGCCATCATATTTCGCGCCGGGGAACAGGCCGAGCTGTTGCGAGCCCCAGACGGCCGTTGCGCCGAGGTCCTCGTTCAGGCCTTCCCAGAATTTGATGTCATGCGTGTCGAGCCATTTCTGGGCTGCCCTCAGCTGCTGGTCGTATCCGCCCAGCGGAGAGCCCCGATAACCGGAGATAAAACCGGCCGTGCTGGCGCCGTTTTTGAGGTCCAGGCGCTTGCGGTCAAGCGGCAGGCGAACCAGCGCCTGAATGCCTGTCATGTACGCGTTGCCCTCGACAAGATCGTATTTGTCGTCCAGCGTAACTTCACGATGCTGCATGGATAGTCTGTCCAATTTTGGGGTTTGGCAGATTATTCGACAAATTACATGAAAATGCTTGCCTTTCTTGCGACGATTTTGTTAAATCGGGGCATAAAATGCCTTTATGCGGGGAGATGTTAGAAAATTGGCCCAAGAAATAGACTCAGTCGACGCTAAGATTCTGGATATCATCCAGCGCGATGCGGGGCTCTCCGTTGCGGAAATCGCCGATCGTGTGGGACTTTCTTCCTCACCCTGCTGGCGCCGGATCAAGCGCATGGAAGAGGCTGGCTTCATTCGCGGCCGGGTGACCATCCTCGACAATTTCGCGCTCGGCCTGAACTTCGAAGTGATCGCCAGCGTCAAGCTCGCTCTGCCGAACCGGGAAAACCTGCAAGCCTTCGAGGACATGGTCCTGGCCTGGCCGGAAGTGACCGAGTGCATGACCGTGACGGGCCAAGTGGATTACATGGTCCACGTCGTGACCACCGACATGCACGCTTATGACAATTTCCTGCGTGACAAGCTGCTAGGTTCCGCCCTCGTGTCGGATGTGCAGTCGCGCATCGTCATCCGCGTCGCCAAGCGCACGACGGCGCTGCCGCTCGATCTCGTCGAACACGTGAAGTAGGCTTCAGTCCGGTTTCAGGTCAGATCCAGATGGAGGAACTGGTTGAAATCGCTGCGGACATAATCCGCAAAGGCTTCGCCATCCCGGAACCCATGCTTGCGGTAGAGGGTGAGGGCCGCCTCGAACGGTGCGCCTGAGCCGGTTTCCAAGCTTACGCGCCGGTAGCCGCGTGTCCGGGCCAGATCCAGCAGAGCATTCAATATGGCCGTCGCCGCGCCCCGTCGCAGGCTGTCCGTCCGTGTTCGCATGGATTTCAGTTCGCCATGATCAGGCGCCAGCTGTTTGATCGCACCCATCGCGAGCAGCGTGTCGCCCTCCCAAACCGACAGGAATGTCACATCCGGCCGCTGAAGGCCGGACAGGTCCAGTGCGAAACTGTGGCCTGGCGGGGACGTCTCCTGCATGCCTTGCAGATGCTGGCGCAGCAGGTCGAGGATTTGCGGATCGGCAAAGTCGCCGGGCTTCACGATCATGGGGGCCTCAAAAGAAAACGGGCCCGGAAAACTCCAGGCCCGTCATCATCTATTTTATGTCCTGCTCGAAGGCGAGGGGATCAGTCGCGCTCGATGCACACAGCGATGCCTTCGCCGCCACCGATGCAGAGCGAAGCGACGCCCTTCTTGACACCGCGGTCTTCCATGGCGGCCAGCAGCGTGACGATCACGCGGGCACCGGAGGCACCAATCGGGTGACCCATGGCGCAGGCGCCGCCATTCACGTTCAGCTTGTCGTGGCTGATGCCCAGTTCCTTCATCGCGATCATCGGGACGACCGCGAAGGCTTCGTTGATTTCCCAGAGATCGACATCGTCGACGCTCCAACCCGCTTTTGCGAGGGCCTTCTTCATCGCCGGCACAGGTGCTGTGGTGAAGTATTCCGGCTCATGCGCGTGGCTGGAAGACGAGACAATCGTGCCGAGCGCCTTGAGGCCGCGCTTGTCGGCTTCTGATTTCTTCATCAGGACGAGCGCGGCTGCACCATCGGAAATCGCCGAGGCGTTGGCGGCGGTGACCGTGCCGTCTTTCGAGAAGGCAGGCTTCAGCTGCGGGATTTTCTCCGGCATGGCTTCGCGCGGCAGCTGGTCGGTGTCGACCACGGTTTCGCCCTTGCGGGTCTTCACGGTGACCGGGGCAATCTCGCGCTTGAACTTGCCGGACGTGGTGGCGTCCTGGGCGCGCTTCAGCGTTTCAATGGCGTAAGCGTCCTGCTGTTCGCGGGTGAACTGGTATTCGCCGGCGATCTTGTCCGCGAACAGGCCCATCGGGCCTTTGGAATAGGCGTCAGACAGGCCGTCCAGCGCCATATGGTCTTCAGCGGCCATGGTGCCGTACTTGTGGCCCTTGCGGACGTTCAGCAGGTGCGGGGCATTGGTCATGGATTCCATGCCGCCGGCGATCACGATATCGGCGTCGCCTGCGAGGATGGCGTTGCGACCCATGATGGCTGCCTGCATGCCGGAGCCACACATCTTGTTGATGGTGACGGCTTCGAGGCCCTTGTCCTGACCGGCATTGAAACCAGCCTGGCGGGCAGGGGCCTGACCCTGGCCAGCGGGCAGGCAGTTGCCCATGATGATCTCATTTGCTTCGCCTGGCGCGAGGCCGGCTTCCTTGACGGCGGCGGCGACTGCGATGCCCCCAAGTTCGTTGGCGCTGAGACCGGCGAGGTCTCCCAAAAGCCCACCCATTGGGGTGCGGGCCATACCAACGATTACGACCGGATCCTGGTCAGCCATGTGCGTCTCCTTGCTGCATCTGCGTAATTCTTTATTTCGGAAGGCACAAAGCGCCTGACAAGGGGGCGCGTCAAGCCCGACCAGGGGTCATTCGAGGTGCGGCAAACTGGGATCGATGGCGTCGCGGGGCCGGTCTCCGGGCGGGCGGAGGGCTCAGGTCCTGTGATGCGTGGGAATGGCAGGTGCCAGTTCAGATTTGCAGGGCGAGTCCGGCTTCCGACCCATGCTGCCAGACGACCCGTGCTGGGCCCTCAAGACCAACGGCGCGGGCATGCAGATACACAGTCGCAGGCAGCTGCTCATTGGTCGGGAAACGAATGCGAGCGCCCGAGGCAGAATAGTCCAGCACGATGCCTTTGCGGCGATAGCCGGAATCATAGGCGATCGCAGCTTCCCGATAGACCATGGCGCGCTTCGGGCGCGACTGGTTCACGGTTTTCGGAATCGATGACTGAGGTATGGTGGATTGCGCAAGTGTTCGCTGAATCCGACTGGCATCAGGCCCGTCAGGCTTTTTTGTTCCAAAAAGGCGCGGTTTCAGGGACATGAGTGTATTCAAAACGCTCCAGTTGCACTTGCACTCCACCCGTAGGGCAAGTCGTGGGCCAAAACGATTAATATCTCATTTAACAAAAGAATGAAGGCGGCACGATCTGTCGTGCCGCCTTCAGATTGCGTGATTCTGCGATCCAGTTACCAGATACGGATGCGGGCTTCTGGCGGCAGGTAGAGTGCGTCGTCAGGCTTCACGTCGAACGCTGTGTACCATTCGTCGAGGTTCCGGACGATGCCGTTCACACGGTAGTTTGCCGGCGAGTGAGGGTCCGATGCCATTTGCTGGCGGGTCGCCTCATCCCGGTATTTCGAGCGCCAGACCTGAGCCCAGGCCATGAAGAAGCGCTGGTCGCCGGTCAGGCCGTCGATCACCGGGGCTTCCTTGCCGTTCAGGGACATCTTGTAAGCGCGGTAGGCGAGGGAGAGGCCACCGAGGTCGCCAATGTTCTCGCCGAGCGTCAGCCGGCCGTTCACACAGGTTTCGCCATCGTCCAACGGGCAATAGGCCGAGTATTGTGCAACCAGCGCGTCGCCGAGCTTGCGGAAGGCGGCGAGGTCTTCGTCGGTCCACCAGTTCTGAAGCACGCCGTCGCCATTATACTTCGCGCCCTGGTCATCGAAGCCGTGACCCATTTCGTGCCCGATGACGCCGCCGATGGCGCCATAGTTCACGGCCGGATCCGCCGAGATGTTGAAGAAAGGCGGTTGCAGGATGGCGGCCGGGAAAACGATCTCGTTGAAGGCCGGATTGTAATAGGCGTTGATCGTTTGCGGGGTCATGAACCATTTGGTCTTGTCGACCGGCTGGCCAAGATCGGACAGGTTGTCCTGGGTCTGCCAGACCTGAGCCGAAATGATATTGTCGAGCGCATTGTCGCCCACGACCAGCGTATCATAGGTCTCGAACTTGTCCGGATAACCGATCTTCGGCGTGAACGCGTTGAGTTTCTCTTCCGCCTTCACCTTGGTCGCATCGCTCATCCAGCCGAGGTCTTCGAGATTCGCGGCCATGGCTTTGCGCAGGTTCTTGACGAGGTCATCCATCGCCGCCTTGTTTTCCGGCGGGAAGTAACGCGCGACGAACACTTTGCCGATGGCTTCACCCAGCGTGCCCTGAGTTGCAGAGACGGCCCGCTTCCAGCGTTCGCGCTGTTCCGGCTGGCCGCGCAGCGCGGTGCCGTAGAAGGCAAAGTCTGCATCATCAATGTCCTTCGGCAGGACGCCTGCATAGTCGGACAGGAAGTGCGCCGTCAGATAGGCCTTCCAGGTGTCGAGTGGGGTCTCGGCGGCCAGCTTGAACATGGCCGGGAAACCGCCGCCCAGTTTGGTGGCGTCTTCGGCCGAGATGCCGGCGGCGTCGAGTTCTTCCTGCGTCGGCGGAATTTGCGCGACCAGATAGTTTTGCTCATTGCCGACACCGATCGTGTCGAGCGCGCGAAGGACCGGGAAAGTGCCGGCCATGGCGACGAAATCATCCTTGCTCACCTTGTTGTAGGTGATGTCCGGATTGCGGGAGAGGGCGCGATCCCAGTCGGCTTTCGCGATGGCGGTTTCGAGGTCGAGCACTTTCTGGGCTTCGCCAGCGGCATCTTCATACCCGGCTTTGCCGAGAAGGAAGGTGAGGAGCTCGAGATACTTGCCGCGCAGTTCAACCGATTTCGCGTCATCCTTCAGATAGTAGTCGCGGTCCGGCATGCCGAGGCCGCCAAGTCCCATCTGGAAAATGTTGGTTTCGGGGTCTTTGTCATCCGCGAAGACGAAGCCGTTGATGGGAGACGCAAAGCCCGGTGTGCCGAACAGGACGGCCAGATCGTCCAGCGACTGGATCGCGTTGATCTTGTCGAGATAAGGCTGGGCAGGGGTCAGGCCTGCGGCTTCGATCGTATCGGTGTTCAGATAGGCGTTGTAGTAGGCGCCGATCTTGCCTTCGGGCGTGTCCGTCGCAGGCTTGGTCGCGGCGAGATCGTTGATGATCTTGAGGACGCGCTGTTCGGACTTTTCGGACAGCAGGTCGAAGGAGCCGTAGCGCGAGCGGTCAGACGGGATCACGAAGGAGTCGAGCCATTTGCCGTTGGTCCAGACATAGAAATCATCGCCCGGTTTGATGTCTGTCTTCTGCACACTGAGGTCGATACCCCAGCTGCCCCAATAGTCCGGCGCGGACAGAAGAAGCCCGTCAGCCGTTTCATATTTTCCGTCGGCATTGGCCACCGGCGGGGCGGTCAGTTCCTCAGCCGGTGCTGTCGCTTTCGGTGTGCAACCGGCAAGAAGCGCTACAGCTGCAGCGCCCATCAGCAGATGTTTCATGTTTGGTCTCTCCTTGCTCAAATTTTATGCCCCCTACCGCCGGCAGGGGGCAATTTTATGCTGTTTAGGTATCAGATCATTCTGCTGGCGCCATAGGCGAACTGTCAGTTCTGCCACTGGTTCCGATCAACTCTTCCTCGTCAATTGTGACATGGCCGGAATATCCGTCGCCAATATGCTGGAAGGGGTGGCCGCCCCAGGTCCAGGCGAAGATCCGCTTGATCTCGGCTCCAATCACGTAAAGCGCCGGAACCAGGAACAAGGTGATGAAGAGGGCAAAGCCGACCGCCGAACCAAGAGCCACGAGCATGGGCTTCAGGAACTGGGCCTGCACTGAGCGCTGTGACAGCAGGGGCAGGATCCCCACCATGGTCGTCAGCGAGGTCAACAGGATCGGCCGGAAGCGCGAGACGCCCGCATCGACCAGCGCCTGCACGGCGCCAGCGCCCTCATCCCTTCGTTTGTTCACATAGTCGATCAGCACAAGGTTGTCGTTGATCACGACCCCCGCCGCCGCCGCGATCCCGAAGAAGGAGAACAGCGCCATCGGTGTGTCCCACATCCAGAGGCCGTACAGCGCCCCGGCATACGCGAAGGGCAGGGCCATCATCAGCAGCAGTGGCTGGGTGTAGGAATGGAAGGCGATGGCCAGCAAGATGTACATGGCACCGATGGCGATCAGGCTGAGCCTGCCGATATCGGTCATGAACTGGTTTTCTTCCTCGAAGCCACCGGCCTCGCCGCGTTTCACATCGGGGAAACGTTTCTGGAAGTCGGGCCAGAAATTAGCTTCCATGTCCTGCATGATCTCGCCGCGGCCGCCTTCGCCTTTGACTTCGGCAAAGACATAGACCGAGCGCATGCGGTCGCGCCGCTGGATCCGGTTGATGCCTGGTGCATACGAGAAGTCTGCTACCTGGGTGACCGGAATTTCGCGGCCGTCCGCCGTGCGGACACGGAGTGAGTTGAGGCTGTCGAGGTCTTCGCGTGCCGCTTCCGGCAGGCGCACCATGACGCGGACGTCTTCGCCTTCACGGGGCAGGCGTTGCACTTCTTCGCCATAATAGGCCTGACGGAGCTGTCGCGTGACATCGGCCAGCGTGATGCCCAGCGTCTCGGCGCCCGGCTTCATGCTGATCTGGATCTCTTCGGCAGCCGAGGACAGGTTGTCGCCGATGTCATAGGCGCTGGAATAGGTCGCCAATTGCGCCTTCACATCATTCGCGGCATCGCGGAGGTGGTCGAGGTTCTGGTTGCTCAGCGCGAAGCGAACACCGCTGTCATTGTCATTGAACGTGAAGGCGAAATCGATCTCTTCGGCATCCTGGATCTCGCCGACATTGTCCCGCAGAATCTGGGCGAGGTCTTTTGACCGGATGGTTTCCGGACGGTCTTCGGGGGCCGCCAGGCCAACGAAAGCGCGCACGCGGGTGCCATATGCGATCACGGATGCGTCACGGATCAGACCATCTTTCACTTCCGGATGCTCGTCCTTGGTTTGCTGTTCGCTCTTCTCGATGCCAGCCTGGAGCTGGTCGCGCACCTGGATCAGGCGGTCATAGGGCGTCCCGTCCGGCATCGAAATCTGAACCTGGATCAGGTCGGCTTCGATTTCCGGCATGAAGGCGAAGGGCACGATCTTCATGCCCGACAGGCTGTAGGCCAGGTAGAAGAGGCAGAAGAAGAAGGCGGCCGTCGCATAGCGGAACTTCAGCGCGAATTCGAGTGCAGGCTTGTAGAGGTTGCCAGCAAACCAAAGCAGGCTGTCTGCGATCCTGCGCTGCAGTTTCATCAATGTGCCGCTGGCGCCTTCGAAGCTCTGTTTCTTCATGTGTGCCAGGTGAGCCGGCAGGATCAGCATGCACTCGATGATCGAGAAGGCGAGGGCCGCGACCACGACGAACGTGATTTGCTGCGTGAACTGCCGCTCCGGTCCGCTCAGGAAGGCCCATGGCAGGAACGCGATAACCGTCGTCAGAACGCCGAAGATGATCGGCTTCAGAACCATTTGCGTGCCGACAATGGCGGCGTCGATACCCTCGCGCCGTCCGCTCTCGACTTCCTTGTGTATGTTTTCGCCGACGACGATCGCGTCATCGACGATCACCCCGATGACCAGCAGCACAGCAAAGGTCGACAGGATGTTCCAGGATACGCCGAGATACGGCAGGATCAGGATGCCGCCGCCAAAGGCGGTGAAGATGCCGACCGTAACCCAGAGGGCCACAAGGGGGCGCAGGAACAGGAGCAGCACGATCATCACCAGCACGGCGCCTTGCAGGGCGGACGAGGTGATCAGGTGCATGCGGTCATTGAAGGCTTCGGAATCGTCCCACAGCACGTCCACCTTCACGCCTTCCGGCAGAATGCTGTTCTTCGGGTCGTTTGCGCGCTCGATATAATCGCGGAAACCCTTGGTGTATTTCACGACATCCATCTTGTCCGGGGCAGGGATCATGACGAAAGCGGTGGGCTCGCCGCCATAGATGGCGCTGAACTTGTCTGACACGAAGCCGTCAATGACATTGGCGACGTCTTCGACGCGAACCGTTCCCTGTTCCGAGGTCTGACGGATGATGATCTTGTTGAACTGGTCTTTCGTGTCGGCCAGCTGGCGCGCCGTAATCGCGACGTCTCCGGTGGAGGATTCGATCCGGCCGCCGGACGAGTTGAGCGAGGATTGCCGGATGGCATTGGCGACATCGCCGAAGCTGAGGCCGAAGCGGCGCAGCGATTCCTCGGTCACTTCGATGTTCACCTGCTCGTCCAGCGTGCCTTGAAGTTGGGCGAGTTCGCCGCCTGGCAACTGGGCGATGTCATCGCGGATGCGGTCAGCAAGCCGCTTCAGTTCGCGTCCCTCGACCTTGCCGTGGATCGCCAGGCCCATGTACTGGCCACGTTGTTCCCAGCGCGTCACCTGCGGCTGGAAGGCCGCTTGCGGCAAGTTGTTGATCTGGTCGACGCGGAGTTTCACCTCGTCGAGAAACTGGATCATGTCGATATCGTTGTTGCCTTCGATATTGACGTAGCCTGATCCTTCGGCGGACGTGGACGTCACGCGCTTGAGGCCGTCAATGTCGGCCACGGCTTCCTCGATCCGGGTAACGATCTGCTCTTCGACATCCTGCGGCGAGGCGCCCGGCCAGGCCACGGAGACCGTGGCGCCGTTGACGGCGACGACCGGGAACATTTCCCGCTCCATCGCGGTATATCCGAAGATGCCGCCGACAAAGCAGACGATCATGAGAAGGTTCGCAGCAACGGCGTTGCGCGCGAACCAGGCGACGATTCCGTTCATTCGGACGCTCCATCGGTGGCGGTCATGCGCATGGCGGTTTCCTCAGTCTTTGTCTCGTCCGACGTGATGTCCGTCGGTTCGAAGATCTTGATGGTGCCATCTGGCTGGCGCTCCATCACGGTAATGCTCATGCCGTCAAAGGCGGCCTGAATCGGGGAAGTGATGGCGAAATCGCCCTCATCGACGCCAGAGCGGATATAGGCGCCTTCGGTGTCGGAATAGATCAGGTCCACCGTCTTGATCGACAGCGTGCCCTTGTCAGGATTACCCACATAGATCCGGTCGTCGCCGCGCAGCGAAGCACGCGGTGCGATCAGGACGTCGGGGATCGTGTCACCCTCGATCACGGCATTGACGAACAGGCCGGGCGCCATCGGGGCACCATCGTCCGCACCGGCACCATAAGGGTCTTTCAGTTCGGCGATGACGTTGATCTGCCGGGTCTGGGAGTTCACAGCTGCAGCGGTGCGCACGACTTCGCCGGTCCAGTGGCGCTTGACCCCGCCAACGATGGCAGAGAAGTCCACCTTCGGACCCGGCTTTTGCGCGCTGGCGGCAAAGGCCAGCGGCAGGCCGAGGCGGCCCATCTCATCATCGTCCAGCGGCAGGGAAACTTCGACAACGTCATTGGCAAAGATGCCGCCCAGCGACTGACCGGTCGCAACCACCTGACCGATATCGACATTGCGCTCCCGCACGCGGCCGGAGAAGGGTGCGTAGACCGCCGTGCGTTCCAGCGCGAGTTCGGCGTCCTTCAGTTTGGCTTTCGCTGCGTTGAGTGCGGCTTGTGCCTGGGCGAGTTGAGGCTCGCGGCGCGCCAGCGGTGACACGTCGGTCAGGCCAAGGTCTTCGATGTCCTGGCGTGCGAGTTCAGCTTCAGCCATCTCGCGGGCAAGGCCCTGTTCGGCGGAGGCGACGCCGGAGCGTGCGCTGACGACGGCCAGCTCATAGTCGGCCGCCTCGACGCGGACCAGTAGCTGGCCCTGCTTGATGAAGCCGCCATCGATGAAGTCCGGCGAGACATAGGCGATCCGGCCGAAAATCTGCGGGGCAACCACGATTTCGCGGCGTGGGCGCACTTCGCCTTGCGCCTCAACGGCGATCTTCAGGTCACCGCGACGGACTTTTTCGGCAAAGACGTTGAGGCCGGTGCGGGCTTCTTCGGCCTTTTCGGGCACGGGCTTCAGGGCGCTCAGCGCCACCGTGCCGCCGATACCGAGGCCGACAATGATCAGAATGGGGGCTGCAATGGCAATAACACGGGCCATGAACGGGAACTCCTGGGGCTTACTCGGCTGCGGCTTCGGCGGACGTCGTTGGGGTCGAGGCGGTCAGGACAGGCAGTCCGCCGCCGAGGGCGAGGTGATAGGAAATACGGTTGGTGGCGCGATTGGATCGGACCGAGATGAGCTGGCTTTCCGCGGTCAGGCGGCGCGTCTGGGCATCGATCAGGTTGAAGATCGTGACCGAACCGCTGGTCGTATAGTTGCGCAGGGCCAGGTCTTCGGCGGCGCGTGCCTCTTCCAGCGCGCGGGCCTGAGCCTGTTCCTGTACGGATAGATATTCGTCTGCAGCCAGCGCATTTTCGACCTCGGACCAGGCCGACAGCGTGGTGGAGACATAATTTGCCACCGCCGCTTCGGCCTGCGCCACAGCCGCATCGCGCTGCGCGTCCAGCCGGCCGCCGGTGAAGATCGGGGCGATCAGGCTGCCGACAAGCCGGGCGGCGATCAATTCGGGATCGAAGGCATCGGCGAGCTCGGCCTGGCTGGTCGAGACGCTGCCCGTCAGGCGCAGGGCAGGCAGCATGGCAAGGCGAGCGGCTTCTGCGCGCATGCCGGCTGCCTCGATCCGCGCTTCGGAGGCAGCGATATCAGGGCGGCGGGACAGGAGCAGGGCAGGATTGCCTTCCGGCTGGAGTGGGCCAAGCGCGGGAAGTTCTGCGGACGCGGCAATCTCGGCAGCCGGATAGCGGCCAAGAAGGGTTTCGAGATAGCGGGCCGTTTCGCCAGTGATCTGGCGACGGGCGGCAATTGTGGCTTCGGCATTGGCCAGGGCAGAGCGGGCGGTGCGCACGTCGAGGGCGTCTGCCACGCCGCGCTGGAAGCGGCGCTCGGTCAGCAGGCGCACACGGTCGCGGGCGTCATAAGTCTGCTCGGCGACGTGTTCCTGGGCGAGGGCGTCGTTGAGATTGATCCAGGCAATCGCGGTCTGGGCGGCCAGCGACAGTTCAGCAGCGGCGAGATCGGCTTCGCTGGCGGTATAGTCCGCCTGAGCGGCGTTTACGGACGCACGGATCCGGCCCCAGAGGTCCAGTTCCCAGCTGGCATCAAGGCCAACGCCATAGACTTCGCTATTGGTGCGATCACTGCCGGAGGTGGTGGCAAACCCGGTCGATGTCTCACCGGCGGAAACGGATGCGTCGAGCGATGGCCGGCCAGATGAACGGGCCGAGCGCGTTGCGGCTTCGGCGGCTCGAACAGCTGCGGCGCGCGACTTCAGGGTCGGGTTGTTGGTGAGGGCTTCGCTGACAAGTGACAGCATGACCGGATCATTGAATTGGGCGAGCCAGTCGCCCTTCGGCGCCTTGCCAGCCACACCGCTGGCGGCCCATTCTGACGGGGCGTCCGGAGCTTGCGCAAAGAATTCAACGGGTTCGCCCGCCAGACCGCTCAGTTTTGCCGGTGAGGACGCGCATGCCGCAAGAATTGCTGTGCCCGCGAGTAGGATTGATCGTTTCATGCCTTCGGCATCGCTCCCTGTCTATCTTGGAGTGCGTTACGCTCGCACTAGTCGACTGTCAATGATAAATTATCGATTTTCAATAATTACATACATGTCAGATAAGGGCCCGAGGACAGGTGATCCGCCCTGAAGGGCTTGGCATTCTTCCGCTGTCGCGATAGCGGCTAAATCTTACAAGTGTGTGGAAGGTGGCCCGTCGGGAATCCGGATGAGTGAAGTCCTCGCAAATGGTGCCCGGAAAGGCGTTCGACGTGCAACAACGCTGCGCGTGCGCGACTTCATCGTGCTTGTTTCCTGCTTCACCGCTGTCCTGATCCTGCTGCTTGTGACGGGCTCGATTGGCCTGATCGAGGCGATTGTGGCCCTGATCGCTGCGGGCGCTGTGGCGGCGGCCTATTATGTCGGATCGGCCACCGTATTGCCAGCTTCAGCCGTATCTGATGGCGTGCCGGCCAGCATCGTGCCAAGTTCTTCGACAGCCTCAATTCCGCTGAAAGCCCTGCCACTGCCAGCGTTTGAGATCGATCTGGACGAACGCATCGTTGCGTTCAATGCCGAAGCCGAAGACATTTTGCGCCTCGACAACCGGGTTCGCCCCCGCGCCTCGACCGTGATCCGCTCACCTGCGCTCCTGTCGGCCATCGACAAGGCCATCCACGAAAAGATCGATGCCCCTTTGTCTGTCGAAGTGGATGCCGGACCGAACGAGACCTGGCGGGCGCACATCTCCCGGCCGTCAGATATCGACCGGGTGCTAATCGTCCTGGAAGACCTGACCCCGCTGCGTCGCGCGGCCCGTGCCCGTTCGGACTTTATCGCCAATGCCAGCCATGAGCTGCGCACGCCGCTGACGGCGCTGTCCGGTTTCATTGAGACGATGCGCGGCCCGGCCAAGGACGACAAGGAAAGCTGGGGCCGTTTCCTCGACATCATGGCGGTCGAATCTGAACGCATGTCGCGCCTGATATCCGACCTGTTGTCCCTGTCGCGGATCGAGTCCTCTGAGCAGGTTGCCCCGCGCGATCAGGAAGACGTGCAGGAGATCATGTCCTCTGGTACGGCCGCACTGGAAGGCTTTGCAGATGAGCGCGGCATTCGCCTTGACGTATCCGGCACCGATGCGCCGCTGCCCGTGATCGGTAACCGGGACGAGCTGATCCAGGTCGTCGAAAACCTGATCTCGAACGCCATCAAGTATTGCCGGAAAGATGGCACGGTACGCGTCACCTATGGCTTCGCCTCTGATATGTCAGAGGCCCGCGCGCGTGCCGGACAGGCCTGGGATGACAGCGAGCGGATGACGCTGCTGCAGTCGATCAACAGGCCAGGTCCGGGGGAGCCGGCCGTCTGGGTGCGGGTGGAAGATGAAGGCCCCGGCATCGAGCGGGAACACCTGCCGCGTCTCGGCGAGCGCTTTTATCGCACAGACCAGAGCCGGGGCGGCAAGATCACCGGCACCGGGCTTGGCCTCGCCATTGTGAAACACATCATGGCCCACCATCGCGGCGGCATGGCGGTGGAAACGGCGATGGGGAAGGGGTCGGCCTTCGGGGTCTGGCTGCCGGCCATGCGTCGCGAGACCGGCGGCGTCTAGACTCTAGTCGGCGGCGCGGTTGCGGGCGTCAAACCAGTCGGTCATCAGGTCGCCCGGCATCCGGCCAAGGTCACGATACCAGTCTGGCAGGTTCTGCAGCATTTCCGCCGTATCGCCCCAGCGGCGCAGGTTTACGTCGGCCGCAGCATGGAACGCATCGCGCAGGCGGTTCTCATCGAGCGGTTCGAAGCTGTTCATCCCAGTCATTCCGGTCAGGCTTTTCTGCATGACGAGCGTGGTTTCGAGTGTTGCGGCGGCAACGGACAGAGCCGAACGCCAAGGCATGAGCCAATATTCCATATTACCCAATTCCTTTTCTTGCCTTCTAGACTACGCCTCTATGCTGCATTGCACAACAAGACTCGTGCCAAACGCGGCGCGGACCCTGTTTCTGATTTAAAACAAGGCATTCCGCGCCGCGAGGCATGAGATTTGGGCGCCGGTTCAGAACCAGCTGCGCAGGCCGATGACGAAAACTGTCTCGTCCGGGTCACCGCCCGCCGCCTCGATCCGGTCGGCTGTGTCCCCGAAGGCGCTGTGGTATTCGACGCCAATGTAGGGCGCGATTTCCCGCTTGATCTCATAGCGCAGCCGCAGGCCTGCCTGCAGGCTGGTGAGGCCAGTGCCAAGCTCGCGCTCGGGGATGTCCTGCGCCGAGAAGGCCGCCGAGAGCCGGGGCTGGAGGATCAGCCGATTGGTCAGCAGCAGATCATACTCGGTCTCGAAACCGGCGGTCAGGTCGCCTTTCTCGCTGAGATAGGCCGCCCCATCGACTTCGAACCAATAGGGCGCCAGCCCCTGAAAGCCGAGCACGGCATGGGCGAGGCCCTTCGGCTCGAAATCATAGCGGACACCCGTCTGGAGATCAAAATAGCGCGAGATGGCATGCGACCAGAGCAGCTGGACTTCGGCGTCTTCGAATTCCTGCGTGTCGAAGGAATACTCGCCCTCGGTCTTCAGCCAGATCTTGTTGATGTCGCCGCCATACCAGGCATTGGCATCCCACACGCCGACGGTCTTATCATCCGTGAGCTGCACTTCAGCCCGGTCGAACATGATCTTGGCGAAGGGCGTGTTGCCGGAATGCGCCTGAACGTGGGTGCGGGCGGCATCCATTTCGGCCGGGTCGAAATAGGCATCGGCCTGTGACCAGAGTTTATCCCCGGACGGCGCGGCGTCATGGTCATGCGGCTGCGCTGAGGCGCTGGCCACAATGGCGCAGGCCGCGAGTGAGGTGAGGAAGAATTTGCGCATCACTTCATCTCCCCATTCATGTCATGACCCATGGCGGAATGATCCATCATGTCGTGATCCATTTTCTCATGGTCCATGTGCTCATGATCCATCGGCATTTTGTCACCAGACGGAAGAACCGACACGACCTGCATCATGCCCGCATGCATGTGATAGAGCAGGTGGCAGTGGAAGGCCCAGTCGCCGACATGATCTGCCGAGACATCGAAGGAGAGTTTCTCGCCGGGTTTCACGATCACGGTATGTTTGCGCGGGCTATGGTCGCCGCCGCCATTCACGAGGTCGAAGAACATGCCGTGCAGATGGATCGGGTGCGGCATCATCGTGTTGTTGATCAGCGTCACCCGAAGGCGTTCGCCCTCATGGAAGATGATGGGCTCTCTCACTTCCGAGAACTTCACCCCGTCGAAACTCCACATGTAGCGTTCCATGTTGGAGGTGAGGTGGATCTCCATCTCCCGGCCCGGCGGGCGCGGGTCCGGGTTCGGCGTCAGGCTCCGCAGCTGCGAATACCGCATCACGCGATGGCCGACATCTTCCAGGCCGATGCCGGGCTCATCGAGGCGGCTCATTGGCATCATGGCGATATTGGTAACGCCGGGGCCTCGGGTGAGGGTCTTCTTCTCGACGGGCCAGTTGGCGTCTGCTGTCATGTCGTGCTTGGAATGATCCATCTCCATGCCGCTCATGTCGTGGCCGGAATGGTCCATGCCGGGCATGGTGGAATGATCCATCTTGCTATGGTCCATGCTCCTCATATCCATCTCGCCCATATCCATGCCACCCATGTCCATGGACCCGTGATCCATGCCCATGTCCTTCATCGTCAATGTGGGGACGGCGCGGATGGTTGGCGCTTCCGCGCGCATTCCGGGCTGTGGGCCGAAGGTCGCGACCGCCTGTCCGGACCGGTCGATACTCTCCGCCACAAAGGCATAGGCGCGATCTTCCTTCGGCTCGATGATGACGTCATACGTCTCGGCGACACCCATCTGGAATTCGTCGACTTCCAGTGGTTGCACACTCAGGCCGTCGGCTGCGACGATGGTCATCGGCAGGCCGGGCAGGCGGACATTGAAAATCGTCATGGCCGAGGCATTAATGATGCGCAGGCGCACACGCTCGCCGGTTTTGAACACACCGTTCCAATTGTCGGCGGTGGCGTGGCCATTGATCAGGAAATGATAGGTCGACCCGGTCACATCCGCGATGTCGCGCGGCGACATGCGCATCTGACCCCACATGGCCCGTTCATCCCATGCGGCGCCGAGACCTTTCTCTTTCGCGTCCTTGAGGAAATCGCCCATCGTGCGCTGCTGGAAATTATAGGCCGCGCTCATCTTCTTCAGCTTGGCGAAGATCCGGTGCGGGCTCTCAAAGCTCCAGTCTGACAGGACCAGCACATATTCGCGGTCATGCTGGACCGGATCGTGATGCTTCGGGTCGATGATGAGCGGGCCATAGAGACCGACCTGTTCCTGAAGACCGGAATGGGAGTGATACCAATAGGTGCCCGCCTGCGGCACGGCGTATTTGTAGGTGAAGGTTTCACCCGGGCGGATGCCGGGGAAGGTGACGCCCGGCACACCGTCCATCTGGAACGGCACGAGCAGGCCGTGCCAGTGCACGGACGTGTCCTCATCCAGTGTGTTGGTGACGTTGAGCGTGATCTCGTCTCCTTCGCGGAAGCGGATCAGCGGGGCGGGCAATGTGCCGTTCACCCCCGTCGCTTCACCGGCACGGCCGTCAATGCGGACCGGGAACTTGCCGATGGAGAGGTCAAACTTCGTGGCCGTCACCGGCTCAAGGCCCGTATTGCCGTCGCTGGCGCTGCGAGCCCAGGCGGGCAGCAGGGAGGATAGGCCGAGCAATAGCCCGCCCTGCAGGGAGGTCTGTAGGAATCGCCGTCTGTTAAACATGGGAACACCTTCTTGAATTGAGAGGAAAAGGGCATGGTAAGCGGGCGCGCCTTCAGGGCACGTCCGGCCGGGCCGGTCTCAATTCAGGAAGCGGGTTTTCAACTGTCTCGGTGTCTGCCGGGGTGGCCCGGCGGCCTCATAGAGCGCGCGCTTGGGTGGCCTCACCTGCATTTGCGGTAGCGCCGCCACGTCTGCCAGCTGGAACAGGGCAGGGGCCGGGCTGATAGGAATGGCCGGTGTCGGCACAGTCTGAGCGATCTGCAGGATCAGCTGCGTATCGGTGCCGCAATGCGGGCAGGTCGCTGTGTCATGCTCCGGCGCGGTGGTCTCGTCGCAGGCATGACCGGCGGGCATCTCATGCGCCATCGCCATCGCTGCGGGCGCCATGTCCTGCGGCACGGCGCAAGCGCAAAGCGCCTGCTGCGCAGCCAGGAACAGGGCAAGACCTGCCAGAAGGAAAGGGCGGAACAGGGTCATTTATACTGCCGGTTCGGTCGGTGCGGGTGCACCGATCCTGACTTGGATCATATACATGATGCGCCGCGCGCGCAAAGCAAGCCGGGCCAGCTCTTGATCTGCCGCGCCCGTCCGCCGAGAGTTCGCGGACCCCAAAGAGGCGCCTTGGTATGAAGTCCGCAAAAGCCCTGCATCAGCTTGAGACGATCATGCAGGACGCTGCTGAGCTGGCTATGGTCTGGACAGCCCGCAGAGGCGAACTTGTTGTCGATGAAAAGTCTGCCGGGCAATTTGCCTCGAACGCAGACATCGACATCGAAGAGCATCTGAGGCGTGATCTGTCGCAGGCCTTCGGTGACAGCCAGATCCTTGGCGAGGAGTTGGGCGGCGATCTGGGGGCTGATGTCACCGGCTGGGCTGTCGATCCAATTGATGGAACATCCAACTTTTTGCTGGGCTTGCCGCTCTGGGGTATTTCTGCGGGCTATCTGGAAAACGGTGTTTCGGTGATGGGCGCGATTGCCTTGCCGGAGCTCGGCCTGCTGCTCTCAGCGGCAACGGGAACTGGTCTTCGCGTGAACTGTCTCCCGCAGAAGGGAGGCTCTCGTCTCCGCTCCGTAAAAGTGACGGCGCTCGGCGAGAACGACTTCGAACCGGGCTCGACAACGGACGCTCGCGCAGAGGCCTACAGGGATCAGGGCTTTGCCGTGGTCCGCTATCGCTGCGCTGTTTTCTCTCTGGCGTCTGCCGCGCTGGGGCGGATGAACGGCTATTTCGAGAATGGCTGCGGGCTGTGGGACGTTGCGGCGGCAGAGGTCATCTGCCGCGAAGCCGGGATGGCCGTCGATGTCAGAAATATCGCGCCGGGCCGTTATTGTGTTGATGCCCGCTGGACCTGAGTTTTGCCCCGTTTTCGCCTTTTGCGAATGCGATTAGAGTTCCATCATGTCTGAAGCGCTGCCCGGAAATTTTGTGCCGTCTCCTGCCCGTGGGCGGGTGCTTGTGTTTGATTCCGGTGTGGGCGGCCTCACCGTTGCGGAGGAGATCCGCGCGCTCGGACCGGCGCTGGGCGTGCACTATGCCGCCGATTCCGGGTTCTTCCCCTATGGCGACAAGTCAGACGATGCGCTGCGCGAGCGCCTGCCGAAAGTGGCGAAGGCGCTCTGCGACCGTGTCCGTCCGGACGTATTCGTGATTGCCTGCAACACGGCCTCGACGCTGGCCCTTGCCGAGGTGCGCGCCGTGCTGGATATCCCGGTCGTCGGCACCGTGCCTGCGATCAAGCCCGCCGCTGGCCTGACGCGGACCGGCACGGTCGGCCTGCTGGCAACGCCCGGCACGATCCGGCGCGCCTACACCTCTGAGCTGATCCAGACATACGCCGGACACCTGCATGTCATCATGCATGGCAGCATCGAGCTTGTCCGTCTCGCTGAAGCGCACGCGCGCGGCGAAGACATTCCCATCGACCGGTTCGCAGAGGCGCAGGCGCCGCTGTTCGATGTGCCGGGCGGAGAGGAGATCGATACGGTGGTGCTCGCCTGCACGCACTTTCCGCTGGTGCGCGGCCAGTTGATCGCCAGCGCGCCCCGGCCTGTCAGCTATGTGGATTCCGGCGCCGCGATTGCGCGCCAGACCATCCGTGTCCTGCCGGTTGAGACGGAAGCGCGCGGCATTGGCGGTGAGGCGTTTTTGACGAGTTCGCCTGAGGACGAGGCAGATCTTGCACTCGTCCTCAGGCGGTACGGTTTCCCGGAAGTTCAGCGCGTGGCGATCGAGCCGATGGACACGACTTCGGCACCGACAGAACCGTAGAGGCTCGGCCAGGGGGCGTCCTGCACTTCCACAACTTCGGTTTCACCGAAGCCATTGAAGCGGCTGGACATGGCACGGCCATAGGCGCCCAGGTTGCCGAACTCGATATAGTCGCCTTCGCCAAGGTTTGCCGGCAGCATGATCTGCTCCGGGAACTTGTCGGTCGAGTCGCAGGTCGGGCCGTAGATGGTGTAGGCTTTCATGCCTTTCATCTTGCGGCCATTGCCAGAGATCACGCGCATCGGGAACTGCCAGCGCTCGTGCACGGCATCGTAGAGGGCGCCATAGGAGCCGTCATTGATGTAGATCGCATCTTCCTTCACCAGGTCGATGCGGCACAGCAGGCTTTCCGACTCGGCGACCAGCGCACGGCCCGGCTCGCACCAGAGGTCAGCGTTTTCGAGAACGAACATGTTCTCGAACGAAGCTTCGACCATGGCGGCATAGGATTCCAGCGAGGGCGGCGCGCCATCGGCATAGATGGACGGGAAGCCGCCGCCGACATCCACGATGTCGACCGTGACACCAGCCGTGATGATGATCCGCGACACGTCAGCCATGGCAGTCGCCCAGGCCGTCGGCTTCAGCGCCTGGCTGCCGACATGGAACGAGACGCCCAGTTCGTCAGCATAGCGGCGGGCTTCGCGCAGGATTTCTGCAGCATCGTCCGCGCTCGCACCAAACTTGCCGGCCAGCGGCAGGGCAGCACCCTCACAGGACACAGCGACACGAACAATGATCGTCAGGTCCGACGGGTGGCCGGTTTCCTCGAGGATCTTGTTCAGTTCAGCCATCGTGTCGGTGACGAAGATGCGCACGCCGAACTCGTGATAGGCACGGGCAATGGCGCGGCGGTTCTTCACCGGGTGCAGGAAGGCAATGCGTGCCGAAGGGAACCGCGTACGGATCAGTTCGACTTCCCTGTCGGAAGCGCAATCGAAGCTGCGAACGCCGCCAGCCCAGAGCGCGTCAAGAACGTGCACGCCAGGGTTTGCCTTCACGGCATAGAATGGCTCAGCCGAGAAAGACTCGCGGAACCATTTCGCCGACGCGGTGACGCGCTCGGGACGAAAACACCAGACAGGCATGTCCGGTTGGGACTCACGTACAACGTGAATGGGGGTAGCATAGGAGTGCATGACACCTAACCTCCAAAGGGCTTTTAACCAGCTTTGGGCGTTAGTACGGGGGCCCCCACTGAGTGGGTTAGCGCAGAGTGTCCGCCACATCTCTATTTCGAACTGCGATGTAGTGGACAAATTCCGGGCACGCAAGAGAAAATATTTTACGGGGCTGAAATTTTGTCATGAAAACTTCTCCCCCTCGGTCTGTCGTAATTGTTGGGATTGGTTAACGTTGTTAGGTCTTGGGAAGCTTTGCGGATAGATGTGCACACAAGTGGGAAAGATTTGAGCATGAAGCCTGTCTGCCGTCCGGCCATCGTCCTGGTATTGGCCGCCCTGATCCTGGCGGCAGCCTGCGGACGTACGGACCTGTCCAAGCTGGAGGTCGGCGACAAGATCGTCACGCCGTCGATCACGGGCGCCGATGCGCAGAAGATCAAGATCGTCGGTTCGTCCACGGTGTCGCCTTTCTCCACGGCGGTGGCCGAGCAGTTCGGGGCGGTGTCCAAATGGCCGACGCCTGTGGTCGAGACGACCGGAACTGGCGGCGGCTTCAAGGCCTTCTGCCTCGGCACGGGGCCGCAACAGCCAAGCATTTCAAATGCCTCCCGTCCGATCAAGGACAGTGAGCTGGCGCTTTGCGCGGGGAACGGCATCAGCCGCCCGATCGAGATCCGGATCGGCTATGATGGCATCGTCATCGCCAATGCGAAGGCCGGGCCTGATTTCGACATCACCAAGGCCCAGCTTTACCGGGCCCTCGCAAAGGAGCTGCCGGACGGGGAGGGCGGTTTCAAACCGAACCCCTACCGCACCTGGCGTGAGGTTGACCCGTCCCTGCCGGACGAGCCCATCCTCGTCTTCGGTCCACCGCCGACCTCTGGCACGCGGGATGCCTTTGTCGAGCTTGGTATGGAGCACGGGGCCCTCGAGGATCCGCACATGACGGTGCTGCAGCAGCTCGACGAAGACAGGTTCCTTGACCGTGCGCATACGATCCGAACCGACGGTGCATGGGTTGATTTCGGTGAGAACGACGCCGCCGTTGTTCAGGCGCTGACCAAGACGCCGACGGCCATCGGTATTCTCGGTTACTCCTTCCTGGAGCATAATTCCGACCGGGTGAAGGCCAGCCTGCTGTCCGGCGTGACACCAGATTTCGAGCACATCAAGGATGGCGACTACGGCCTCTCGCGCATGCTGTACTTTTATGTGAAGCGGGAAAACCTCGGCTCTGTGCCGGGGATCGCAGACTTTGCGGCCGAGTTCGTTTCCGACAGCGCCATGGGTGAGGACGGCTATCTGCTCGACAAGGGTCTCATTCCGTTGACGGATGAAGACCGGTCGACCGAACAGGCAAAGGCCGCTGCCCTGGAGGCAGGCTCTGAGGACTAAGACTTCCTGTCAGTGTCTTCGGGCTTTTTGGATTTTTCGGATTTCGGATTGAGATTGAGCTGGGGTGGAATGACCAGTTCCAGCGGCTTCTTGCGTCGGCGCAGACGTATCTTCTGCCAGAAGCGTTTGCGGGCAGGGGCTGGCAGCGGCTGCAGGTTTTCGATGAAGGCTTCGGCGCAGGCGCGCCAGCTGAAGCCTTCGGCATACTTGCGGCAGGTTTCCCGGTCGAGGTCGAGACACGCCACAGCGCCCGCAGCCAGGTCGCCGTCAATCGGCGTTATGGTTCCGGCATTCGAGCCGGGGATCACATCGCGCGGGCCGGTCGCTTCATAGGCGGCCACCGGCGTACCCGACGACATGGCTTCCAGCACGACCAGGCCGAACGTGTCAGTCAGGCTCGGGAAGACGAAGACATCGGCGCTCGCATAGCAGGTGGCGAGGTCTTCATTGAAGCGGGCGCCCAGGAATTTGACTTCCGGATAGCGCTTCTTCAGCTCTTCTCGCTGCGGACCGTCGCCGACGATGACTTTCGTGCCCGGCAGGTCCAGCTCGGCAAAGGCTTCGATATTCTTTTCGACGGCCACCCGGCCGACATTCAGGAAGATCGGCCGCTCGAAGCCCTCGAACGGGTCGCCCGGCTGGCCTTCTTCAATGCGGCGGGACGGGTGGAACAGCTCGGTATCGACGCCGCGGCCCCAGGCCACAAGATTGATGAATTGCTTGGCGCGCAGCTCCTCCACCATGGAGGGTGTCGGCACCATCACTTTTCCGGAATATTTGTGGAACCAGCGCACGAAGGAGTAGCCCCAGGATAATGGGACGGGCAGGCGCGCGGAGACATATTCCGGGAAGCGTGTGTGATAGGCGGTCGAGAAGGGGTGTTTGATCGTCAGGCACATAGCGCGCCCGGCCATGCCCAGCGTGCCTTCGGTCGCGATATGCACGGCGTCCGGCTCGAACTCGTTGAAGCGTTCCTCAATCTCGCCACGGGCGAACAGGGCCAGCTTGATCTCCGGATAGGTCGGCAGCGGCATGGTCATGAAGCCCTGCCCCGGGTGGACGACCTCCCAGACATGGCCCATCGCCTCTGATTCGGCGATCACGCGCTTCATGGTGCGCACGACGCCGTTCACCTGGGGGTCCCAGGCGTCTGTCACGAGCATGATCCGCATGTGGACTCCCATCAATGCCACGCAGCCGCGCGCAACATGGCGGGCTTGGGCGTGACCGTAAAGGCCCGATTAGCTGTCCGGCCCTCTCGCGTTGGACCTTTTCCGGCGATATAGATTTGCTGCAATTCGGCAGGAACTCGTGCAAGACCTGCCCCGTTATTACATTTTGTACCAAAATCATTGCTTGAATGGGGCTTTACCATGACCGACACGCTGACTTCCACCCACTTCGTCTGGGACGCCCTCGACTCCAACAAATTCGTTGACGAGGAGGCGCTGCTGGATGCGCTCCTGAAGGAGGCGCCCGTAAGTGACGAATTGCGTCAGGCGGCCACACGCCGGGCGCTGGATCTGGTGGAGACAGCCCGGGCCATGGGGCGCCGCAAAGGCATGATGGAAAGCTTCCTTGAGGAGTTCGGCCTGTCGAACGCCGAAGGCCTTGCCCTGATGTGTCTTGCCGAGGCGCTGTTGCGCGTGCCGGACGCCGAGACCCGCGACGACCTGATCGCAGAGAAGATCCGCTCCGGCAACTGGGGCACCCATAAGGGTCAGTCGGAGTCCTGGCTGGTCAATGCCTCCACCTGGGGCCTGATGCTGACCGGACGCGTCATCGGCGTGCCAGCGGCTGCCCGCAAGGGGCCGGGGGATTTCATCTCCGGCCTGGTTCGCGAGAGCGGTGAGCCGGTGATCCGCGCAGCCATGATGCAGGCCATGCGCATCATGGGCGAGCAATTCGTCCTTGGCCGGAACGTGAAGGATGCGCTGAAGCGCGGCGGCCGTATGGTGCGCCAGGGCGACGCGGCGCATTTCAGCTTCGACATGCTGGGGGAGGGCGCGCGTACCGCGTCCGATGCCGAGCGTTACCTGAAAGCCTATCAGTCCGCGATTGAACAGGTCGCCGCCGAAAAAGACAAAGCCCTTGCGCCGGAAGCGGCCAATGGGGTTTCGGTCAAATTGTCCGCGCTGCATCCGCGCTTTGAGGCCGTCAATGAGGCTCGCGTGATCAAGGAAATCTATCCGAGCCTGCTCGGCCTCTGCAAACAGGCCGCCGATGCGAACATCAATCTTTGTCTCGATGCGGAGGAAGCCGACCGGCTGGTCCTCTCCCTCAAACTGTTCGAACATCTGGCCCGCGAGCCTTCCCTGAAAGGCTGGACGGGACTTGGCCTTGCCGTGCAGGCCTATCAGAAACGTGCCGGCGGTGTGATCGAAAAGCTGAAACAGCTGGCCGGCGACACGCGCCAGCGCTTCATGGTGCGCCTCGTGAAAGGCGCTTACTGGGATAGCGAGATCAAGCATGCCCAGGTCGAAGGCTTCCCCAACTTCCCCGTCTTCACGACGAAGCAGGGTACGGACTTCCACTATCTCGCCTGCGCGAAACAGCTGCTGGAGGCGAGCCCTGTTCTCTATCCGCAATTTGCGACCCACAATGCCCACACGCTGGCAACCGTGGACCTGATGGCAGACTCCATGGGCGTCACCGGTTTTGAATTCCAGCGCCTGCACGGGATGGGCGAAGCGCTCTACGGCGCGGCCAAGGCGGGCAATCGTGTGCGCGTCTATGCGCCGGTCGGGGCACATAAGGATCTGTTGCCCTACCTCGTTCGCCGCCTGCTGGAGAATGGCGCCAATACAAGCTTCGTGCATTCCTTCCTCGATCCGGACGTGCCCGCCGAACAGGTCGTCGCCGATCCGATCACCAAGGTCGAAGCCGGCCCGCGTCGGCACCCGCGCATTCCGACGCCGCCACGCCTCTATGGGCCTGAGCGCCGCAACTCGACCGGCATGGACCTGTCGCAACAATATGTGCGCGATGACATCGCCTCCGCCGTCCGCGCCTTCCGCGACAGCCCGGCCATCGCCGCCGGTGCTATCGTGTCCGGCAAGGCGGAGACAGGCGGCGGAGATCTCTGCCGCGTACCGTTCGACACGGAAAAGGTACTGGGCGCCTGCAAGGAAGCCAGCGAAGACGCGATCGACCGCGCCCTTGATGTGGCCGTGAAGTTCCAGCCCGGCTGGAACAAGCTCGGCGGCCCGAAACGGGCGAGCCATTTGCGCGCCATGGCCGATGCGCTGGAAGAGGGCGCCCCGCGCCTCATCGCGCTGATGGCACAAGAGACAGGCAAGACGCTCAATGATGGCGTCGCCGAAGTGCGCGAAGCGGTCGACTTCCTGCGATACTATGCGATGGGCGCCGAGAAGGATTTCTCCGCCCCGATCCGTCTGCCCGGCCCGACGGGGGAGACCAACAACCTGTCCCTGCACGGACGAGGCGTTTTCTGCTGTATCAGCCCGTGGAACTTCCCGCTGGCCATCTTCACCGGACAGCTCGCCGCTGCGCTTGCCGCCGGCAACACGGTCGTCGCAAAGCCTGCCGAGCAATCGCCGCTGATCGCTTTTGAAGCCGTGAAACTGTTCCACAAGGCCGGCCTGCCGGTGGAGGCGCTTCACCTTCTTCCCGGCAAGGGCGAGACGGTTGGCGCGAAGCTGACATCAGACCTGCGTGTGTCCGGCGTCTGTTTCACGGGCGGCACGAGCACGGCGCGCCTGATCAACCGGACGCTGGCCGGGCGCGATGGCGCGATCATTCCACTGATCGCCGAGACGGGCGGCCTGAACGGCCTGTTCGTCGACACGACCGCCCTGCGCGAGCAAGTGCTCGACGACATGATCACGTCCGCGTTCGGCTCTGCGGGCCAGCGCTGTTCGGCGCTGCGCGTCGCCTTCCTTCCGAAAGCCACGGCAGACAGCCTGATTGAAGGTCTGATCGGTGCCATGAACGAGCTGAAGCTCGGCGACCCTGCCCAGCCTGACACGGATGTCGGTCCAATCATTGATGGGGAGTCCCGCGAAATGCTGGAGGCCCACCTGGAGACAATGAAGGCGACTGACGGCGTGAAAGTGCTGCATCAGATCGATGCCGGCGACATTGGCCGCGACGGCTACGGCTTCGGCCCTGCGCTGGTGGAACTCTCCTCCCTCGATCAGATCACGGAAGAGAAGTTCGGTCCGATCCTGCACATTGTCCGCTATGATCCGGACGATGTGGCCAAGGTCGGCGCGGCGCTGCATGCCAAGGGCTATGGCTTGACGCTGGGCATCCATTCCCGTCTCGAAAGCTTCCACAAGGCTGTTCAGGCGGCGGTGCCGGCGGGCAATTGCTACGTCAACCGCTCGATGACCGGCGCTGTCGTGGGCGTTCAGCCGTTCGGCGGGGAGGGCCTGTCGGGCACCGGACCAAAAGCCGGCGGGCCGCACTATCTTCACCGCTTCGCCACAGAAAGAGCGGTCACGGTGAATATCACGGCACAGGGAGGTGACGCCGAACTTCTCAGCCTGTAGGTTCGCAAAATGAGAAACGTCCTGATCCTGTCCACGGCGCTGTTACTTGCGTCAGTTCCCAGTGCCTGTGGCCAGGCGGGGCAAACCGCCGAAGTGCCGGCGACCGATCCGCAACCGGAAGAGCCCCCGGTTGTCGAACCTGCAGCGGCTCTGCCAGATCCGATGGCAACCAGGATCGCGGACCTGCCGCGTTCCATTGTCGTGGATGATGACGTCATCAAGGCCGATATCCGCTTTGACGAGGCTGTCTTCTCCTTTGCGCCCGCCATCGCGATGGACGTTGTGGAAGATGCCCGTATCCGGCTGGACGCCATGACGGCTGACGCCGAAGCCTACAAGCAGGCCGACCCGACCTATTTTCGCCCCTATGGCCTGAAGATCGACTGGAGGGTCACCGGCGCCGCAGGCACTCTGGTTGGACTGGAAGGGTTTCAGTACACGTTCACCGGCGGCGCGCACGGCAACTACTTGACCGATGGGCGCATCTACAATGCGCTGACGGGAGACCAATTGCGCATTGGACTTCTGTTCACCGATCAGGAGGCGGCCGCCACCGCGCTTTCAGGCACGGTCTACGAGGCAATTGCTGACGCCAAAGTGTCGCGCAGCGGCACGTCAGATGGCTATCAGATGTTCCTTGGCGAATCGAAGGACGCAATCTCCGTCTCGGATATCCTGTCCGGGAATATCAGCCTCATCGCATCGACTGAAGACGGCAAGCTGGGCGGCTTTGTGTTACACTATGCGCCGTATGAGATCGGTTCGTATGCGGAGGGGTCTTACCATGTCACCATCCCGCAGGCTGACTTTCACGAATTCCTGAAGCCCGAATATCAGAGCCTCTTCGCAGGTGAGCCGGCAGACATCGACCGGGCGGACGACTGAGCGCTAGTGCCTGCAGCGCCGGAAGGCGAAGCCCTGGCCTTTTGATCCGTCGATCAGGGAAATCTCCGCAATCATCCGGTTTCCGTCGCGGGCATAGCGGATGCGTTGAGGATAGTCGTGGCTGGGGTCTGCGAAGGTGATGCTGGTTTCGCTGCGTTCGATTTCCGTAAAGGCGGAAGGACCTTTCCCGGCCGGATAGGCATTGAACACATAAGCCTCGCCGGGGGCTTTACCTGGATCGATGCGCGACTGTTCAAAAAAGGTCACCGCGTCGCCCTTCAGAGAGAGGGCATAGCCGAACAGATAGCCATGGTCCGGCCGGGACCAGACTTCGCGGTAATCGCCATCGATATTTTCCCAGCAGCCACTGATCCAGCCAAGTGGATGGTCTGACGTCTGCTCAGGCGCGCTGACGCAGGCGCCAAGCAGGGCGAGGACGAGAAGAAAGGCGGCGCGTTTCATGGCGCGACCAGCGTGCAGCCGAGGCCCGGCGTGAACCGGGCTTCCGCGCTGACCTGGCCGTCCAAAGCGGAGGCGCGCATGACATCGCCGTCGCTGCTGAACGAAATACCCGTCATATCTGTCGTGAAATCCTGCTCGCAGCTTTCCATGCTGCGGCCGGAAACATGCACGCAGGAACAGACATGAACCGCGCCGAACGCTGTATAGGTCTGGGCATGGCTTGTCTCGCTGGTCTCAGCCGCCTGAGGCTCCACCGGCTGGGGCGACCCCAGCCCGCACCCTGCGGCCAATGCGACAGTTATCGCGAGAAGCGCTTTGACGTATCTCACCTTTTTCCCCTAAGTCTGAACTGTAACAGTAGGAGAGAAGCGCCATGGTGCGCAACTTTTTCATCGCGTGCGCCGCATTGCTGATGCCCTTTGCGGTAGCAGCCCAGCCGCTTGTGCCGCTGCCGGCGCAGCCCGAGGGCCTCGCCTGGCCGACATCTAGCTGGGAGACGGGCGAGATTCCGCCGGAGGCTGAAGCAGCGGTTCGGGAACTGATCGCCAATGCCATGGCCGGGGGCCGCAACGACGTGGCGGGCGTGACCCATGGTGTGGTCATCATCTACAAGGGCAAGCTTGTGGCAGAGGCCTATGGCGACGGCTTTGGCCCGGACACGAAACATATTTCGTGGAGCCTGGCAAAATCCATCACGTCGGCACTGGTCGGCCGCGCCGTCCAACTCGGCCTGATTGAAGACATCGACGCACCCATGCCCGGCGTCTTTGAAGTCGGCGACCCGCGCGCGGCCATCACCTGGCGCCAATGGATCACCATGACCGACGGGCTGGACTATCAGGAAGATGCAGGCGGGGAATTCGAATCCTTCGACGCGATCCGGATGATGTTCGGACCCGGACGGTTTGACGTCATCCGTTTCATCCGGGATGAATTCCCGCTGGCGCACAAGCCGGGCACGGTCTGGAACTATTCGACGGCTGGCTTTGATGCGGCCGGGCGTGCAGTTCAGGACCGGCTCCTTGACGCCGTCAGCAAAAATGAGATTCCGCAAGAATCCCCTTTGAGTTTGAAGGAAGTGCTCGAAGCACCGGAATTGTATTCTTGTACCGATACGTTGCCGAATGATGGTCCGGAAGACGTATGGAACGACGCGTTTGAGAAAACAAAGCCCTGTCGGACAGCGGCTCTGTTTCGGCGACTATTCTTCAAGCCGCTCGGCATGGATGCCCAGCCGGAGTTTGATCCGGCTGGCACGTATCTCGGCGGCTCGAACGTCTGGGCCTCTGCGCGGGACTATGCGAAATTCGGCTATCTCTACCTGCGCGATGGCGTGTGGGATGGGGCGCGCCTGTTGCCGGAAGGTTGGGTCGATCAGGCGCGCAGCCCGGCGCCGGGCTCAAACGCGGATTTCTACGGCATGGGCTTCTGGCTGACACCTGCCTGGGAGGACGCCTTCTACGCGCAGGGCCATGAAGGTCAGACGATCTGGATCGTTCCCAGCCGGGATCTCGTCATTGTGCGCTTGGCGCTGATGGACGAGACCGACGTCAACTGGCAGGTCCAGTTCGAGTGGAACCGTCAGCTCACCCGCGCCTTTCCGGAAGTCAGCGCGGACTAGGGCGACGTTCTGGCCGCTTATACGGTCCTTACATGGTGTTTATACGGTGTTTTATACGGTCTGAAGGCGGGCTTATCCAACAGCTTACTCACCGCCCACCATGAAGTGCGCCAGCAAGGTCGTGACCGGTTTCGAACGCTCATCCTGCCAGGCCTCTGCCTGTACCGAGCACATGCGCCGGCCCATCTTTGTAATGGTCGCCCGCGCATACGTGTCCTTTGCGTGGCCCTGGCGCAGATAGTCGATCGTCATATTGATCGGCCGCGGCGGGCGGGTCAGGTGCTCGGCGACAAGGAAAACCTGCGCCATGGCGGTCAGCTCCAGAAACGCGCCGATGGCGCCTCCGTGCAGGGCCTTGATCGCGATATTCCCGATCAGCTTGTCCTGAAACGGCATGATCGCGGTCATCTCGTCGCCCATGACCTCACAGCGCATGCCGATTTCCTGCGCAAAGGGTGTGCGGCCAAGGAAGGCATAAACCTGGTCAGCGCGGCTGATGAGGGGGGTGTCGTCGGTCATGTCAGAAGGGTCTCATCGTGCTGATCGCGCGGGGCATGTTGATGGCGAAGGCACCTGCGGCAGTGGCGATCACCTTGTCTCGGTTCTCATGATAGGCCCAGGCATGGGTGAAGCAGACATTGCGGGTGATGTGATAGCACTCGGCCTCGCCGATGATCTCACGCTTTGGCTCGGCCGGTCGCATATAATCGATCCTGAGGTCCAGCGTGGAGACGAACCGGGCCTCGTTGAGGGACGAGCTTGCCGCCATGCCGGACAGGTTGTCGAGGAAGGCCGTCAGCACGCCGCCATGGATCACGCCTGTGTCCGGGTCGCCCACAAGGCGCTCTTTCCAGGGCTGCACGCCCCAGACACGGCCCTTTTCCAGCTTGGTCACGCGAAAGCTCATCCGGCGTCCCCAGGGGATGCCGCCGGTCATCAGCTCAATGTTTTCGCCCATGATCTGCCAGGGTTCCTGGGTTGGCGTGGCGTCATCAGTCATATCGGGCCTCATTCATTTGACGTGCCTTTTGCCTCGGATAACATCCGGGAAGCTTATAAAATACACATGACCTCAGGTCAGGAGGAAACAATGGCATTTGACGCAGGAAGCAAGCCAAAAACTTGCATTATCGGGGCGGGGTGCTCGGGCTTTACGATGGCCAAGCGCCTCAAGGATTATGACCTGCCGTATGACTGTTTCGAGATGTCGGACGATATCGGCGGGAACTGGTATTACAAGAACCCCAACGGCGCCTCGTCCTGCTATCAGAGCCTGCATATCGACACGTCGAAATGGCGCCTCGCTTTCGAGGATTATCCCGTGCCGGAACACTGGCCGGACTTTCCCCATCACGCCCAGCTGCTGCAGTATTTCCACGATTACGTAGATCATTTCGGCCTGCGCGACACGATCACATTCAATACGGCCGTGACCAGTGTCGAAGATCTGCCGGGCGGGCGCTGGAAGGTGACCCTGTCGACGGGGGAGAGCCGGGAATATGATGCGGTCGTGGTCGCCAACGGCCACCACTGGGACGCGCGGATGCCGAGCTATCCCGGCCATTTCGATGGTTACCAGGTTCACTCCCACAATTACACAGACCCGTTCGAACCCTACGATTTCCGCGGCAAGCACGTGATGATTGTCGGGGCTGGCAATTCGGCGATGGACATCTCGTCGGAACTGTCCCAGCGCCCGCTGGCTGCGAAGCTGCTGATCTCGATGCGCCGGGGCGTTTGGGTGCTGCCGAAATACATGGACGGAAAGCCGGCCGACAAGGCGGTGCTGCCGGCCTGGTTGCCGTCCAGCCTCGGCCGCAAGCTGGCGCGGGCCAAGATCAAGAAGACCATCGGCATGATGGAAGACTACGGCCTGCCCAAGCCCGATCACGAGCCGCTTGAAGGCCACCCCTCTGTGTCAGGTGAGTTCCTCACGCGCGTCGGATGCGGCGACATCACGCCGAAGCCCGGCATCGAGAAGCTGGATGGCGATGGCGTGGTCTTCACCGACGGGACCCGCGAGAAGGTCGACGCGATCATCTGGGCGACCGGCTACAACGTGACCTTCCCGTTCCTGAAACAGCCTGACCTGACGCCAAAGGACAACACGTTCCCGCTGTTCAAGCGTATGGTGAAACCGGGCCGGGAGACGATCTTCTTCCTCGGTCTCGCCCAGCCGCTGCCGACGCTGGTGAACTTTGCCGAGCAGCAGTCCAAGCTCGTCGGCGCGGCCCTCAATGGCGACTATGCCTTCCCGGATGCTGCAGAGATGGACCGCGTCACGGCGGCTGACGAAAAGGCCCATCTCGGCCATTTCTATGATAGCCCGCGCCACCGGATGCAGGTTGATTTTAACCTTTATTGTCGAGACCTCACAAAGGAGATTGAGCGGGGCGCGAAACGGGTGAAGGTAACGGCATGATAAGGCTGCTGGGGGCTGCCCTCACACTTGTTTTCCTGGCTGCGTGTGCGTCCGCGCCGGCGCCAGTACAGGTGCGAACCTACACGCCGCCCCCCGGCCCGCCACAGGTCACGGCCACTGTCCAGGGCACCTTCCAGCCGAATGCTTACCTGCGCTCGTGCGGCGGCATCTATGTCACCAACGCGCCGCCCATGGATTCTGACTTCTGGGTCACCGACTACAAGCCGATCATCGTGGTGGGGCAGATCGTGCTGGCGACGGCGCCGTCGAACGATGTCTGCCTCTCGTCCGGCTTCGGCTTCCGCTCGGCGCGCCGTCATGACGGGATCGACCTGCAATCCGTGCCAGCTGGCCCGGTCTATTCCGCAGCGCCGGGGCGCATCCTCGAGGCGCGCGTGTCGACTGGTTATGGCAATATGGTGCTGATCGATCATGGCGGCGGGGTCTACACGCGCTATGCCCACTTGGCCTATTTTTCTGAGGGCATTCAGGCCGGCGCGGAAGTCGGCTTCGGCCAGGAACTCGGCATGATGGGGCAGTCCGGCAATGCGACGGCCATCCATCTCCACTTCGAGATCCTCACAGGGAACTACAACAATCCCAGAGGGTCCAAGGGGCTTGATCCCCGCAACCCGTTCGAGTTCCCGGCCTACAATCCGGGCAGCTAGTCGAGACACGGGTGGGGACCCTCAATGAAGCGCTTTTTCGATCCGGACCTGTTCGCGCGGACTTATCGCGACCCGCTCGCCTGGGCGAGCCTGCTGGTAGACCTGTTGCCCGTGATCGCCGTGGTCTTTTTCGGCTGGAAGGCCGTGCCGCTGGTAGCGCTCTACTGGCTGGAGAACCTGATCATCGGGGCTTTCACGGCGCTGCGCATGATCGGCACGGTGGCGGGCAATATCGTCAATCTGGCGATTGCCCTGTTCATGGTGCCCTTCTTCACAGTCCACTACGGCATGTTCTGTTTCGGCCACGGCATTTTCCTGCGTGCCTTTGCCGGTGGCGATGGAGACATTGAAGGGCCGGGGGTAAACGGGATGCGGTCGCTGATCGACTGGGCGCTCGGCACCGGCAGCCACATGACCTGGTTCGTCACCGCCATCATTGCGGTGAACGCGCTTTTCTACCTCGTCGATTTCATCCTGCGAGGCGGCTATCGCACAGCCGAGATCCAGGTGGAGATGTTCGCACCCTATGGCCGGATCGTGACGCTGCATGTGGCGATCATTCTCGGTGCGGGCCTGATGCTGGCGTTTGGCCAGCCTCTGCTGGGCGTGCTGATCCTGATTATCCTGCGCGTCGTGTTCGGCATGATCCTGAACATGATGCGGCAGAAGAAGATTGAAGGCGGTGGCAACAAAGTGCTGAATACTCTGGCCAAAGCGGGCTAGCGGAGCGGTCCCGAAGACTTCCGCCTCGCCAATTCCCTGAAATTTCAGCCGAAACGCATTGCAGCTCTGCACGCGAAGAAAGTTGACACATCATGACGCCTTCGGCCACGATACTGCCAGGTAGGACGGTATTTCATGACAGTTGATCTCACAGGTGCGACGGAAACCGGCAAGCGTGCGCGCTCCAAGGCGGCGAACCGACGGGCGATCCTCGATGCGGGCCGGCGCGTGTTCGCCCGGATTGGCTTCGAGGCAACCACCGTGCGCGATATCATCCGCGAGACGGACCTCGCCGCAGGCACGTTCTACAATTACTTCAAATCCAAGGAGGAGGTGTTCGAGGCCATTGCCGAGGATTCCACCTATCGTTTCCGGTTCCTGTTGAAAGACGTACGCGCCCGCGCCCGCACTGCGCAGGATTACATGAACGATGCCTATCGCGCCTATTTCAGCTTCATTGCCGAGGAAAACCTGCAGGCGATTGAAGGGGGATCTTCGCACCTCGCCCTGATCGGTGTGCGCGTGGACACGCCGGAAATGTCCGCTGTCGCCGCCGAAATCCGGACGGACCTCGAACGCATCCTGTCTGCCGACACCTCGTCCAATCTCGACATCGACTATCTGACCGCCGCCGCCATCGGCATCGCCCGCGAGATGGGCGAAATCATGCTGATGCGCCGGCCTGTAGATGTGGAGGGTGCGACCGCGTTTGCCTCCCGGATGGTGATGGCAGGCGTGCGCGAGCTTGCCGCGAAGTAAGCTTGTTGCCCCCTTGGCGAGCGAGGGAAGGCAGGTCTAAGCTTTCCCGAAGAAACACAACAGGGGAGAGGCTATGAGCCTTCAACAGACCATCACCCGGCTCATCATGAAACTGCCGGGCGGCATCCTTGTGAAAATGGCCGGTGGCAAGCCGCTGACGATCCGGGGCCGGACGCTGGAGCCCCAGCTGCAACTGG
Organism: Hyphomonadaceae bacterium BRH_c29; assembly: GCA_000961695.1. GTDB lineage: Bacteria > Pseudomonadota > Alphaproteobacteria > Caulobacterales > Hyphomonadaceae > Hyphomonas. The sequence goes on along the minus strand of LADW01000077.1, from coordinate 104,787 downwards.
TCATGTGGAACGGGCGCAATGCGCCGCCACTTTCCAGCCTGCCAGCCGAAACGGTTCAGGCCGTGACCAAAGACACGCTGGCGGCGATCCAGGCGCCCGCCGAACCCGGCGTGCGGACGGAAGACCTGACCATTCCAGGGCCTGATCGCAACGAGATTCCGGCCCGCATCTACCGGCCCGACGGACAGAACCCCAAGGCGCCGCTGATGGTGTACTTCCATATGGGCGGCGGCGTGATCGGCGATCTCGAGACCTGTCATGCCTGGTGCTCGATCCTGGCGGCCCAGGTGAAATGCCCGGTCCTGTCGGTCGACTATCGCCTCGCGCCGCCGCACAAATTCCCGGCTGGCATCGACGACTGTATCGCCGCCTATGAATGGGGCATGCGCAATGCCGCGAAGTTCGGGGCTCCGGAAGGCGCAGCTGCTGTTGGCGGGGATTCCATGGGCGGAAACTTCTCGGCCATTATCGCCCAGGAGATGCAGCGCGAGGACAAGCCGCTGCCAGTGATGCAGCTGCTGATTTACCCGGCGGTCGACATTGTGGAGGATTTCCCCTCCCGCACGGAATTCGGCAACACGTTCTCGCTGTCCACCGACACGATGAACTGGTTCATGGACCAGTATCTGCCGGAAGGCTTTAACCGGGCAGACCCGATGCTGTCGCCGGGCCAGACGGGGCATCTCGACGGCCTGCCGCCAGCGGTCGTCATCACGGCCGGGCATGACCCGCTGTGCGATGAGGGCGACGACTATGCCAAGCGCCTGAAGGATGCCGGTGTGCCGGTGACCCACAAGCGTTATGACAGCCTGCCGCACGCTTTTACGGCCTTCACGCTGATTTCGCCGGGCTCGCGCAAGGCCTGCCTCGAAATTGCGGACATGGTCCGCGCCGTCTACGCCAAACTTTAGGAGCGCTGGTTGAAGGCGCTCGTCTGTTCCCGGGTCACCGAAGACTTCTCCGGTCTTGAGGTGCAAGACATCCCTGTGCCCCAGCCGGGAAGGGGCGAGGTGCTTGTGCACGTTAAAGCCGCCGGGGTGAACTTCCCGGACATGCTGATGAGCCAGGGCAAGTACCAGTTCAAGCCGGAACTGCCATTTACGCTCGGCATGGAATGCGCGGGCATTGTCGAGGCGGTCGGCGAGGGTGTGACGGACTGGGTTATTGGCGATGAAGTCATCGGCGGCAACAAGACCGGCGCCTATGCCGAATATGCTGTGCTCCCAGCGGCGGGCCTGTCACGCAAACCCACGCCGTTCAGCTTTGCCGAAGCCGCCGCCTTTCCCGCCGCTTACCTCACCGCCTATGTCGCACTGGTCCGCCGCGCAAACCTGCAACCGGGCGAAACGCTGCTGGTGCACGGGGCGAGTGGCGGCGTCGGTACGGCGGCAGTGGATGTTGGCAAACTGCTCGGCGCGACGGTGATTGCGACGTCTGCCTCGGACGCGAAGCTCGACAAGGTACTGCAATACGGCGCCGATTACGCGATCAATTCAAGTCAGGGTTTTCGCGACAAGGTGAAAACACTGACGCATGGGCGCGGCGCCGATGTGATCTTCGATCCCGTTGGCGGTGACGTGTTCGATGAGAGTGTGCGCTGCATCGCCTTTGACGGGCGGCTGCTGGTCGTTGGATTTACCTCGGGCCGTATCCCGGAAGTCAAAGTGAACATGCCGCTGATCAAGGGCTTTTCCGTGGTCGGTGTACGGGCAGGCGAGTATGGTCGGCAGTTCCCGGAGCGGGGCCGTGAAAATCAGGCCGCCATCCGGCAATGGGCCGAAGACGGCAAGATTCATCCTCACGTGTTCAGAGAAATCCCGCTGCAGGACTGGCGTGAAGCCTGGCGCCTGCTGACCGACCGCGAAGTTGTCGGTAAGGTCATCATCAGACCCTGAGAAGAAAACAAGAAAACAAAGGAAACCCAATGGCAAACGCACTTCCCGAGAAAAGCCTGCAGATCCGCACACTGGTGACTCCAGAGGGCAAGCTTGAGCTGTCCCTCGCTGAGGCCCCGATCAAGACACCCGGTCCGGATCAGGTGCTGGTTCGGGTCGCCGGAACGCCGATCAACCCGTCAGATCTTGGCCTTCTGGTCGGCGGGGCAGATATGTCGACCGCCGTCCAAGGCGGCACAAAGGACAATCCGACGGTCACCGCCAATGTGCCTGAAGCCGGCCTTCGCGCCATGAAAGCGCGTCTTGGCCAGTCGCTGGGCGTCGGCAATGAAGGCGCCGGCATTGTGGTAGCGGCGGGCGACTCCCCGGCGGCGCAGGCGCTGCTCGGCAAGATGGTCACCTGCCTTGGCGGGGACATGTATCAGCAATACCGCACCCTGCATGTCTCACAATGTATCGCGCTACCAGACGGCACGACGGCAGAGCAGGGCGCGTCCTGCTATGTGAACCCACTGACCGCTCTGTCCTTCGTGGAAACCATGCGCGCGACGGGGCATTCCTCCCTCGTGCATACGGCAGCCGCCTCGAACCTTGGCCAGATGCTGAACAAGATCTGCCTCAAGGACGGCGTGCCTCTGGTCAATATTGTGCGCAAGGAAGAGCAGGCCGAAATCCTGCGCGGCATTGGCGCGAAACATATCGTCAATTCCTCTTCGCCGACCTTCTTCGAAGACCTGATCGCGGCGCTGATGGAAACGGGCGCGACGCTCGGCTTTGATGCCATCGGCGGCGGCCCGCTCGCGGGTCAGCTCCTTGTCGCAATGGAAGCTGCCGCCAGCCGCAAGATGACGGAATATTCCCGCTACGGTTCGGGCAAGGAAACGCAGGTCTATATTTATGGCCGGCTCGACATGTCGCCGACCCTCGTGCCGCCCGGCGTGGGATTTGCCTGGAACCTCAGCGGTTACCTGCTGACGCCGTTCCTCCAGAAGGCCGCTCCGGATGTGCGCGAGCGTATGTACAAGCGTGTTATCGATGAGCTGAACACGACCTTTGCCAGCCATTACACGAAGACGATCTCGCTGGCCGAAGCGCTCGACCTGGAAACTCTGCATGCCTACAATGCCAAGGCGACAGGCGAGAAATACCTGATCGACCCGAGTCTTTAAGCTCTCCGGTAAATTGTAATATTGTCACCCCTTTGGTTGAGTGTTATATTTTAACAAAAGGGGTGATATTACATGCAGGGAAAACTCTGGCTTCCAGTCGTGATCGCGCTGGCCGCAGGTTTTGGTGTCGGCGTTTTCGCGGGCCCCAAACTTCTGCCGTCCAAACCCGACACCAATCTCTATGATCTCTCCGCATTGCCGGAAGAACTTCGGGAGCAGCATCGGGACCAGAGCTACCTGGACAGAGAAGTGCAGATATTTGAAGCCGGCAAAGAAGCGATGGCGAAATTCAATGCGCGGATGGCCGCGCGTGTACCGCTGGAGCTTCCCGATGGAATGACCTCTGTACCGCTCGGCGCCATGTTCGAACCTCACAGCGGGGCGCACTGGCCTGAGGGTGTCGACGGAGACCTGAGTGCTGCGCTGGAAGCGGCAAAGGAGGGCTGGGTCGTCCTGAACTTCTGGGCCAGTTGGTGCGCTCCATGTGTTCATGAACTGCCAGATATGGGGGAGGCAGCACCGCTCTATGCCGAACGGGGCGTCACACTGCTCGCGGTCAACACGGATCTCATGCGCAAGGACACGCCGGACTCGGCGCGTGCTTTGTTTTCGGAAAAGGGCGTCGAAAACCTGGAGCCCTATGTGGCTGAGGGGCCTATGATCGACGCTCTGCTGGCAGCAAGCGGTCAATCGGCCCAAGATACCAGTCTGCCAACAACGCTGATCTTTGCGCCTGGTGGTGTTCCCTATGCCATGTTTCAGGGCGGACAGATGGACAAACCAAAAGTCTGGACCACGCCGGAAACGCTTGCCTTTCTGGACGCCATCATATTCAGCCAATAGGCCCGCTCAGGCCAGCCGGTCTTCTGCTATCGTCACTGTATGGTCGCGGGTCTTGGAGAGAACGATGTCGGCTCGCTGTTTCAGCGGGACGATGTTCTCTCTGAGGTTTGGCAGGTTTATCCGCTCCCAGACGGATACGGCAAACTCCATCAGCTCCGGCTCTGACATGTGCAGGAAGTTGGCGTAGAAAGACGCCGGGTCTTCCCGCGCAGCATTCCACAGGCGCACGAAGCGCTCAAGGAACCAGGCGAGCAGGTCTTCCTCGCTGGCATCGAGATAGATCAACAGGTCTGGTTCATGCATGCCGCGCGGCGGCGGAGAGAGCGGCTGGAAACCCAGGCCTTCAAGGATCAGCACATCCGGCTTGGGGATCAGCCGGGTCAGGGCCGGGTCCACGTCATAGGTCACATGGCTATAGGTCGGGAAGGCGGCCTTGCCGCCCCGCAGGGACTGTAGCGCCTCGCCGAGGGCCTGCCGGTCATAGGTCTCCGGAAAGCCCTTGCGGAGTGTCAGCTCCCGTTCGGCCAGCACACTGTTCGGGAACAGGAAGCCATCGGTGGAGACCGTCTCCACTTCCAGCGTGTCGTCCAGCACATCGGCGAGCGCTGCAGCCAGGGTCGTCTTTCCGGACGCGACCGAGCCCGTCAGGCCCGCGATGAGGCTGTCGCGTTCAGCCCGCAATTTTGCGAGCCGGGACGCGAGCGCCTCAATACCGGTTTGCGCCTGTTCCTGGGCCATCTTTATTCTTTCTCAATCCTGAACACGCTTGCCACAGGCAGCGCATTTGCGCGCCCGTTGCAAGGGTAGGAACGGAACCCCGCTCATCAGGGCCAGAGGCAGCCAGCTCATCCGGCGCGCGCGGACAAGGTCTGTGCTGCCGCAGGACACGCAGGCATCAGGCGGCGAAGCCTCCGGGCCGGTTTCGATCTCGCGGAGCGCCTGCCGGGCAGACTCCGCGTCAGTGGTGGGGACAGCCAGTCCAAACCCGCCCAGCGCCACCCGAAAGGCCGGATTGGCTGTCAAGTGATGCTCGTTCAGCAGACAAACTTCGAAGCCATGCGATTCGAGGAAGCTGCGGGCGCAATAGGCTTCCTCGGGATCATAGAAAGTGGCGATCCGCGTCAGGCTCATCCGGCATCTCCCCCGTACCCGCTCGCGCTCTACCTACACGGTTCGTTTGGCCTTGTCCTTTGCATTCGTGCTTTCGATGGCCTCGCGGGCGGCGGTCCATTGGTCATCGCCCCAGGCTGTCAGGGCGCTGAAATTGCCGCCGGACGCATTGTACATGCCGCCGTCAATGGCGATGGTCTGGCCGTTGATATAGTCCGCGCCCGATCCCATCAGCAGGACGGCAAGGTTCACCAGTTCGTGCATCTCTCCCACCCGGCCCATCGGGTTGGCAATGCCGCGCTCCATGCGCTCGGCACCGTCGGCATCGGGGGAGAGCCGCTTCGACATGCCCTCGGTCGGGAAGGGGCCGGGTGCGATGGCATTGAAGCGCAGGCCATAGCGGCCCCATTCGACGGCCAGCGACTGGGTCATCGTGTTCACGGCCGCCTTGGACATGGCCGACGGCACCACGAACGGGCCGCCATTCCACACCCATGTGGTCAGGATGGAGCAGACGCTGCCCTTCAGCTTCTGGTCGATCCAGCGCTTGCCGATGTCGTGCGTCATGTAGAACGAGCCGCGGAACACGATGTTTGCGATGGCGTCAAACCCGCGAATGGAGAGATCCTCCGTGCGCGAGATGAAATTGCCGGCGGCATTGTTCACAAGGCCGGTGAGCGGGCCGTGCTTGGCCCAGATCTCGTCATTCATGTCGGTGATGGCTTCGCCCACGCGGATATCACAAGCGTGTGGGACGACCTTGCCGCCATGTTTGTCCATCAGTTCGGCAGCGGTTTCCTCGCACACGCCACCGCGACGTCCGCAAATATGGACCTCCGCGCCGAGAGTCAGAAAGCCTTCAGCCATCTCCTTGCCGAGGCCGGTGCCGCCACCGGTGATGAGGATGCGTTCGCCCTTCATCAGGCCGTCGCGGAACATGAGTTTTGACGTGTCCATTACTATTCTCCCTCGGTGTTTTCTTGTATCAACTATAGCTCGCCTGAAGCCGGAGACATCCCATGAAACGTACGTTTTTCCCGATTGTCGCGTTTGCCCTCGCGGCAGGCAGTGCCTGTGCCGATCCGGGGGATGTGTTCGGCACGTTTGCGACCGAGGGCGCAAGTTCTCATGTCCGGATTGCCGACTGCGGTGACGGTTCGCCATGCGGAACGGTTGTCTGGATTGACCCGGCCAGTCTGCCGGGAGGCAAGACGCCCGAAACCGTGACTGACGCGGAAGGCCAGAAGATCCTCGGCCTGACCATGCTGCAGGGGTTTGAGAAGAAGTCCAAAGGCTGGGCCGGCGGAACGATCTATGATCCGAAGAAAGGCAAGACCTATGCCTCGCGGCTCAAGCGGCTGGACGATGGCGTGCTGGAAGTGAAGGGCTGTATCGGGCCACTCTGCCAGACCCAGCAGTGGGCTCCGGTGGCGGATGCGGCGGCTACTTCCGGAACGGAAGGCTGATCAGGCGCCAAAGTATCCAGACCGGCAACACGATGGTTGCGCCGGCCAATGCAGGCTTCCAGAAATTACGCGCGGCCCAGCCCGCGGCTGCGAGCGTCTGCCGCGCAATTGCGGCCAGCGCTGCCGGAATGTTTGCGTCCGGTGAGGCCGGATTGAAATTCGCGGCCATGACGAAAAAGCCGACAAGAATGCAGAGCCCGGTCAGCTTCAGCGCGCCCCATGGGCTGATCCCGAACAGGCGGCGCAGCAGCGAGCGCTTCTGAGGGGCTTGCTTCGTGCGCTTCGGCGTCGGCGTACCGGAGTGTTCCGGCGTCACCGGCTGCGCGGGCTCGCTGGGGGGCGACGTCTCAGTCATCTTCCGGCGGCTTGGCCGTTTGCACCAGTGGTCCGGTTTCCGTTGCGTCGGCCTTTCCCTTGTACGGAACATTGACCTGATGCGGGAAGGGGATGGTCACCCCGTTCGCATCGAAAGCTTCCTTCACGCCCTTGGTGATGCCGGCGCGAACATCGACAAATTCCGGTGTCGCCACATAGGCGCGCAGGCGCAGCTGCACGCTTGAAGAGGCGAGGGAATGGACACCGACCCATGTTTCGTCCTTGGCCAGCACACGCGGATGGGCATTGGCCACATCGCGCACGAGGCCGAGCGCAAGGTCCATATTGTCGTCGTAGGAAATGTCGAAATAGAGATCGAGCCGCCGGCGCGTCTGGCGCGTGTGGTTGATCAGCGGTTCGGCCCAGACCTTGTCATTGGTGATCGAGACGATCTTGTTGTCGATCTGCTTCACCTGCGTGAGGAAGGGTGTGATGTCGATCACCTCACCGTCCAACCCCGCTGCGCTGACATAGTCGCCGATCCGGAACGGCCGGAAGATGGCGAGCATGATGCCGGCCGCAACGGCTTTCAACGTGTCCTGCAAGGCAAGGCCGATGGCGAGGCCAGCAGCGCCCAGCAGGGCGGCGAGCGACGCCGTCGGGAAGCCGAGCTGGGTCAGCGCAAAGACAATGGCGACGGCAAAGATCAGGTATTTGAACAGTGAGGCTGCAAAGGCAAACAGCGTATCGTCTGCGCCTGCGCGTCGATGCGCCTTGCGTCCGAACCGGCGAAGCGAACGGGCGACCCCGTTGGCGACGATAACGGCGATGACGAGGATGGCGACCGCGCCGACGGCGCCCGGCCCTCGTTTCTCCACCAGCACTTCCCAGTCATACCCGGCAAAGCCGAGCGGAATGGGGCTGAGCAGGATCAGCGCAAAGATCCGGGTCACCGAAGCGGCGAGGTCCCAGTTCGAGCCTTCGAACTCCTTGTCCTTGGAGATCGCCCTTTGGCCGATCAACAGGACCAGACGGCGCATCAGGCCCGCAACGATCCCGATGACCACAGCCGACAGGACAACGATGCCCCATTTCTCGAAAATGGGTTCAATCGCGAGGGCCCATGGAGGCCAGCCGGATGTGTCTATCTGAAACGTCATGCAAGCGTTCTGTCATGCGCCGGGAAGGCGTTCAACAAGGATCAGCTGGCCTCGCGGTTTATGTTGACCTGGTGCGGATACGGGATGGAGATGCCGGCTGCGTCGAGGGCTTCTTTCACTGTCTTGGTCAACGCCCAGCGCACTTCCCAATAGTCTTCCGTTTTCACCCAGGGCCGGGCGATAATGTCAACCGAACTGGCGCCTAGCGTGCTTACCCGCACCACGGGAAGCGGGTCTGCCAGAACGCGCGAGTCCGATTTTACAGCCCGCTCAATGACGTCCATCGCGTTCTGCAGGCCATCGCCATAGTCAACGCTGAAAAGAAGATCCACGCGGCGTGTCGGGTAGCCCGCATAATTGCGGATCACGCCCGAGATGGCCTGGCTGTTGGGTACGATGATCTGGACATTGTCCGGGGAGGCGAGGATCGTCTGGAACAGGTTGATGTCCTTCACCGTGCCGCCTTCACCCGACAGCTCGACATACTGGCCAACGCCATACGGACGGAACAGCATGATCATGATGCCCGACGCGATATTGCCGAGCGCGCCTTGCAGTGACAGACCGATGGCCAGGGTCATGGCGCCGAGGATGGCGACGAAGCTGGTGGCCTGAACGCCGAACAGCTGGAGCGCGGCGATGATCGTGGCGGCCGTCAGGAACCAGCGTGTGATGGAGGCAAAGAAGCTGCCAAGCGTGGCATCAATGTTCGGCCGCTTGAGCGCTTCCTTGCGCGCCATGGACGCGACCCATCCGGACACACGCAGACCAACAATAAGCACGATGAAAGCGCCGACGGCCTTGAGGCCATATCCCGCCAGAACGGGCCAGTTATCGGCGAGCTGTTTGCCCCAGTCGATATTATTCAGGAATTCCATATTTTACTCCGTATTTGATCAAGCCGGGATTGATGTGCCGTCCGCGCCGCGCATGAGACGCAAGGACAGGACGAGTATCCCGGTTATTCCGGTCATGATGGCAATCCATCCCATGCCGGTGTCAGTCCAGTTGTTGGCAATGATGCCAAGAAGGCCCCAGGCAAGGGCCACGAAGAACCAAAGGCTGCGGCTGACATAGCGCGCAAATACCCACGAACCCAACGCAGCAAAACCAAGAACGATCCATATCATCTGCCATGGAAAATCAGTCGGGCCGAGATTGGTATAGGTGCGAATCACCAGCGGAATAGAGATGCTGATGGCGACAAGAATCCAGCCGGAGAGCAGGCCGGTGGCCGTATCTGCAATTAATTTTCCTACGCTGCCGCCCATGCCACGCATGCGATCGAAGCGCGCGGCGGCTGTCCATGACAAGATCGCAATGGGAAACAGAAGAAGGAAATTCACGGTCTGGGACGCGATGAGTTGCGCGCTCAACATCCATACGACATTCGCGGCACCTGCCAGCGCGAGCGGTGCGGCGACGCGAAACATCCAGGGTTCGCGTTTACGCCATGTGGAATAGGCAAAGGCCAGAAAAGCCCCGAAAATAAGGCCCCAAATCGAAAAGAAGACCGGCAGCGGCTGTTCTGGTGAGGCCAGACCGCGCGTTGCATTCCCGATCGGTGTGCCAATTCCGGTCAGCGGGGCCAGTGCACCGGCAAGCGGCTGGAGGAATCCGAGGACGATCATGAGCAGGGGGAGTGCAGTTTTCATCGCTATCCTCTGGCAGAGTTCGTGTGTGAAGAAAATTGCGCCGAACTGAAAAAAAGCAAGGCAGGCGGGCTTTTTTGCGCTATGCGCCTGCCGACTCATATGAGTCTGAATAAAGGAAATTGCTCATGGCAACGAAACCTGTGGCCAAGAAGGCCGCTGCGAAACCCGCCGCAAAACCAGCTGCTAAAGCTGCTGCGAAACCGGCTGCGAAAGCGCCGGCCGCTAAGGCTGCTGCGGCACCGAAAAAAATCGTCACCGTCACCCTTCGCCAACTGGCCGCTGAACTGGCCGAAACGCATGGCATGACGAAAAAGCAGGCAGAAGCCGTGCTTGGCGATCTGGTCACGATGACCACGAAGCGCCTGAAAAAAGGCGAAAAAGTCCGTTTCACGGGCCTTGGCACGCTCGAAGTGCGCAAGCGTCCTGCCCGCATGGGCCGCAACCCTGCAACCGGCGAAGCCATCAAGATCAAGGCTTCCAAGAAAGTTGCGTTCCGCGTTGCGAAGGAACTGAAAGAAACCGTCTGATATCGGACGAATTCTTTTCCAAGTGATCTGGGCCGGGTGCGAAAAGCATCCGGCCCTTTTCTTTTTACTCTGACAAGAGCGCTTCCAGCGTCTCCAGCCGGTCTGCTTCTGCGGCGGGCTTGTCCCAGCGAATGCGATGGATGCGCGGAAACCGCATTGCGATACCGGATTTGTGCCGGACAGATCGCTGCAGGCCTTCGAACGCCACTTCCAGCACGATCTCGGGCGTGACAGAGCGCACAGGCCCAAACCGCTCAATCGTGTTTTCACGGACGAATTTGTCGAGTTCTTTCAGCTCCTCATCGGTAAAGCCGAAATAGGCTTTCCCGACAGGGGTCAGCGTGTCACCCTTCCAGACTCCGAAAGTGAAATCCGAATAGAATCCGGATCGCTTGCCATGCCCGCGCTGCGCGTAGAGCAGCACGGCGTCGACCAGGAAGGGATCGCGCTTCCACTTGTACCAGAGGCCGGCGGGCCGTCCGGCAATATAGGCGCTGTCCCAGCGTTTCAGCATCAGGCCTTCGATCTCTGGCGCGGGCGGTGCCATGCGGTGCGCGTCGAGGTCAGCGAGCGTGGTGACCGGCACGAGCGGGGAAAGGTCCAGCCGGGTGGAGCCGTGGCGGACGATAAAATCTTCCAGCCCTGCGCGGCGCTCGCGAAATGTCAGGCTGCGGAGATCGCGCGTTCCATCATGCAGGATGTCATAGGCGCGGATGAAAGCCGGATGCGTTTCCATCTGGCGCTTTGTCACGGTCTTTCGATTGAGGCGTTGCTGCAGCGCATTGAAAGGTGCAACGCCGTCGCCGTCCTCGGCGCGGATCAGCAGTTCGCCGTCCAATGTGCCTTCAAAATCCATTGCCGCAAGAACGTCCGGGAACGTGTGGGAAATGTCATCGCCGGTGCGAGTGTAGATGCGCCGGGTCGTGCCTTCGACGGAGGCCTGAATGCGAATACCGTCATACTTCCATTCGGCGGCAAAGGCGTCCGGCGTGATGAGGCCGGGATCGACAGCGTCCGGATTGTCCCGGTCCGCCTTCGGGATCAACGGGTGGGCCAGCATGACCGGCCGGAACGGTGCTGCAATATCCGGCGATGGCCGCTCGGCGCGTCCTTCCAGCCAGTCGAACAGCGAAATGTAAGGCGGCGAAAGGCCGTGCCAGATCTCCTCGATTTCGGTGATGTCGACGCTGCCGAATTCCGCCAGCGCCATCTTTGCCATCCGGGCCGAAACGCCGATGCGCAGCCCGCCCATGATCAGTTTCAGCAGGGCCCATCGTCCGGTCGCGTCCAGACCGTCCAGCCAGCCAGCGACCAGTCGGGGCGCTTCGGCGCGTGTTGCGGTCTCCAGCGTCTCGACGATTTCCGAGAGGGGCGGGGTGCGGTTCGCACCGCGCTCGCCTTGCCAGACCAGGCTGACCGTGTCGGCAAGATCGCCGACATAATCATACGACATCGCAAACAGGACCGGGTCTATCCGTTCCTCGGCGAGGGTCCGGATGGCGGCCGGCTTGATGCTTTTCAGGTCCAGCTCCCCGGTCAGGGCACCAAGGGCAAAGCCCCGGTCCGGATCAGGCGCGCTGGCGAAATAGGATTTCAGGAGGTGCAGCTTCCCATTGCGTGACGGCGTCAGCAGCAGGCGTTCAAGGAGCTCGGCAAAAGCTTGCATGCACAGATACATAGGGTCAAATGCGATGCATAACAGCGCCGCAAAGCGTGGCGCGATAAAATCAAAGCATTCAAAGGGAACGCCACATGACGCTTATTCTTCACCACCTCAATGCGTCCCGGTCGCAGCGGATCGTCTGGTTGCTGGCCGAACTCGGCGTGCCGCATGAGATTGTGCACTACAAGCGCAACGAAGTGACAAATCTCGCGCCACCGGAATTGCTGAAGATTCACCCGATGGGCAAGTCGCCCCTGTTGGAAGACGGGGATGTCATAATTGCCGAGACGGGCGCCATCGCGGAATACCTGATGGGCCGGTATGACACCGACTATCATCTGCACCCGCGCCCCAGTTCACCGGAATTCCCGCGTTATCTGGAGTGGATCCATGCCGCCGAAGGCGCTGTGTTCCTTCCGGGTCTGCTGCAGGTCTATTTCGCCCGCGTCGACATGACCGGCAATCCGGTTGAGGCCATGATGGCCGCCGAGCGCGAGAAGGCGGCGGCCACGATTGAGGCGCACCTGTCGAAATATCCTTATTTTGCGGGCGAGCGGTTTACTGCGGCGGACTGCCTGATGGGCTTCCAGATCCTGATGTCGAACGCGCAGGGCGGATTGGAAAACCGGCCCGCCACCAAGGCATGGCTCGAAAAGATGCAGGCCCGTCCGGGCTGGCAGAAAATGATGGAAGTGGGGATCTAGGCGGGAATCATCCGGCTTCCGGAGGCTGAGACCGGAAGCCGGGAAATCCGATTGCCTATTCTTCGTCGCCCATGTCGTCCTCCAGGGTAACAGCCCTTTCGAAAATATGGGTGAGGTCTGGCAGCTCCGCCAGAGCCGCCGTCAGATTTTCTGCGCGCCGAGCATCGAGAGAGCCGTTGCAGGCCGTATCGTAATCGATCCGCTGTCCGGTTTCGCCCCGGCCAATATGCATGAAGTAGATGCGGCCGCGTTCCAGATATTGCGGACATGTGTCCGGATTGTCCTTGGTGACGGACAGCACGCTGTCTGTGTCATCGAAGCCTTGTGCGAGAAAAGCTTCAGTCATGGCCGCATAGAGACCGTCCGGTGCCGTACCGGACGTGGCACTGCTGTCTGCCGTGTCACTGGCAGGCGGCCTCGTCCGCATCGCACAGCGCCATGACCTCACCCATCCAGGCCGAATAGCCCTGCAGGTTTGTGTAGCGGCCATTATAGTCCCCGGCGCAGAACTGGCCTGTCTCCCGGTTCTGTTCGACAACGGACAGAACGCCGACGGCGGTGCGCGTGCCGTCCTCCTCGGTCACGTAGAGCGGCCCGCCACTGTCACCCACGCAAGGGCCTGCACCGCCCTGGCTGGCGACATAAATGGTGGACGGACCGGTGCCGGTGATGCGGATTTTTGCGGAGAGGAGGTCGTTCGACAGCTTGCCGCCAAAATGCGTCAGGCCCCAACCGGCCATGTCACCTGTGGGGTAGTTGGCGGGCGCCAGCGGCTTGCTTGTGTTACCAAAGTGAGCGACAGGCACGTCGCCAAGGTCGGCGACTTCCTCGTCCGACAGGCGGATCAGGGCGAGATCGTTGGCATAGCCGTTCGCGGTGCCGGCATAGCCGCCATGGCAGACTGCAAACTCGCCCTCGGTCGTGTGGGCCAGCGGCGAGCGGAGATTTTCTGCTGTCCCGATGATGCGCAGCGCCTCGTAAGGCTGGTCAACGCAATGGGCAGCGGTGACGAGCCAATGGTCTGCGATGCGCAGGGCGCTGCAATGACCGGTGGTGACCATGCCGTCTTCGGCGGGCTTGACCGGTTCCAGTTTCACGATGCCGGGGAAGTTGATGAGGCTGGCGGCCAGCGCGTTGACCGCTTCAGCTCCGACAGCGGGCTCTTCAAGCTGGTAGGCGCCTGCCACAGCGCCGACCGTCGGCGTGGGCGGGGACCCTTCAGGCAGGCCGCACGTGACCGCGTTCAGTTCCGCCAGGGTGGGGGCGCCGCTTGAAGTGCTGGCTTCAGCCGGGATCGGCTCTGCGTCTTCGCCGACGATACTTTCCGGAGAGACGAGGCTTTCGTCTTCGGGCGCTTCACTGCGATCCACGGTCGGCGTTTCGCCTTCCACGGTCGTGGCCGTTGCGGCATCTGCCAGCAGCGTGTCAGGTTCGGCCTGTGCTGTGTCTTCAGCAGGCGTGGCGTCTGCCTTGTCCTCACTGACGGGATTGATCCCCGGCAGGCGGACTGCATCGCAGGCGGGCAGGGCGAACAACGCGATCAGCGCGGCCCCGGTAAACAGGTGGCGTTTCATTCTGAAATCCCCTTTGGAACACCGTGTCACGCAGTTAATGCAGTGCCCGCTGGCGGGGTCAACCGGCCTCTTCCTCATAGCCGACAAGTCGCAGTGGCCGGGCCCGGCGGCCTTCCAGCTCCGCCCAGCGGACAAGCGCATCCTCGCGGCCATAAGTGACCCATAGCTCGTCCGGGTTCACTTCGCGCACCGTATCCGTCAGCTCGTCCCAGTCGGCATGGTCGGAGATGATCAGCGGCAGCTCCACGCCGCTGGCCTTGGCGCGCTGGCGCACGCTCATCCAGCCAGAGGCAAAGCCGATCAGTGGGTCCGGGAAGCGCTGGGCCCAAATGCCCTCGAACGAGCCGGGCGGCGCGATCACGACCTGGCCGCGAAAGGCTTCGCGGGCGGCTTTGGATGTATCGTCGGTCGTGGCGGGGCGCAGGTCGCCCATGGACACGCCGGCTGCCTCATACACGGCGCAGAGTTTCTCCAATGCGCCGTGGATATAGATCGGCGCGTCATGCCCGGCGAGGCGGAGGTGGCGGATCATCCGCTGTGCCTTGCCGAGGGAATAGGCGCCGACGCAATGCGTGCGGTCCGGGAAGTCGCGAATATTGTTCAGCAGCTTGCCGATCTCGTGGTCCGTCGGCGGGTGGCGGAACACGGGCAAGCCGAAGGTCGCCTCGGAGATGAAGATATGCGTGCCGTCGACAGGCTCGAAGCTGGCGCAGGTCGGGTCCCAGCGGCGCTTGTAGTCGCCGGTGAACGTCATGCGCAGGCCGCGATACTCCACGCTGATCTGTGCTGAGCCCAGAATGTGCCCCGCCGGCGTCAGCCAGACAGAGACGCCGTTGATGTCGATGACCTCACCATACTCCACGGCTTGCGTGGATTTCGCAAAGTTCTGGCCATACCGCGCGGCCATGATGGCCAGCGTATGCGGATGGGAGAGAACGGCGCCATGGCCGCCGCGTGCATGGTCTGAGTGACCATGGGAGATCACCGCGCGGTCGACCGCGCCGCGCACCGGATCGAGATAGAAATCCCCTGGCGGGCAGTAGAGCCCTTTCGGCGTCGGTTGCAGCAGGAGGTCGGGGCGGAGCATGGCTGGATTGTAGGCGTTTGGTCTGTCGCGGGAAGGGGGCTGGCGCGGGTCCCTTTCGCTTTGTGGCCAAGTGGGGTAGGCGGCTGGGCCGCATTCCCCGAACCAAGGGCGTTTCCCATGCAAGTTGGCATCGATTTCGGCACATCGAACACGTCCATCGCCGTCTATGGCCGGGATGGCGTTGACCTGCTCATGCTTGAGCCGGAGACGACGTCTATTCCGACGGCGGTGTTCTATGGGTCGGAGTCCGGCGAGTATGCCATCGGGACGCAGGCTGTGAGCGCCTATGAGTCCGGCGAGGAAGGCCGGCTGATGCGGTCGATCAAGTCGGTGCTGGGTTCGTCCCTGATTGACGAGACGACCGAGGTGGGCCGCCGGCGTTTGCCTTTCCGCGATGTGATCGCGCATTTCCTGCGCCGGGTGCTATCAAATGCGGAGGCCCTGACGGGGCAGCGCGTTGAGTCCGTCATCCAGGGGCGGCCTGTGTCGTTTAATGACCGCCACCCTGACCTCGACAAGCGCGCCCAGACCATTCTGGAAGCCTGTCTGCGTGAGGCAGGCATTGCCCATGTCGAATTCCTGGATGAACCGGTGGCTGCGGCACGGTCTGTGAAATTCCCCAGCGGCCGCGAGAAGCTGATCTTCGTCGTCGATATTGGCGGCGGTACGTCTGATTTTTCGGTGGTGCGCATTTCGTCTGACAATGCCGGTTTCGACGTGCTGGGCAGTTCAGGCCTCTATGTCGGCGGCAATGACTTCGATCACAAGCTGAGCTTTTTCGAGCTCTCGCGCCTGTTCGGGAACTGGGAGACGCTGGAGCTGAACGGACTGGTCGCGCCGTCTGCGCCTTATTCCACGCTGTCGGACTGGAAAAGCCTGAACAAGCTCTACACGCGCGACACGCAGAAACAGATCCGCTGGATGATCATCAACAGCCCGAACAGCAAGGGCTTAAAGGCGTTCGACCATCTGGTGCGCAACCATGAGGCCCATACCTATGCCAAGCGCACCGAGCAGATCAAAATCGATCTCAGCGGCGCGGACCAGCAGACCTTCGTCTATGAAACCCCTGACGCACATCTTGAAAGGCTGGTGGAGCGTCAGACATTTGAAGATCTGATCGACGAGGCCATTTCCAGAATGGACGCGGTCGCCAATGAATGCATGACGCGGGCAGGGGTCACCCCGGATCAGATTACCGATATCGTGATGGTCGGCGGTTCCACCTTCATCCCGCTGGTACAGTCGCGCCTGGCCGGGCGGTTCCACAATGCCGCAGTGTCAGCGAACGACCGCTTCGGCGCCGTGGCAAAAGGACTGGCGGCACATGGGGCGGCAATCGGCCGAGGGTAATTGGCGATCGTCTCGGCAGGAGGAAGGGGGACTACTCCTCTCTGGCCAGTTCGGCGGCGGCCTGGGCGAGGTAGATGTAGCTCGCCGCCAGCGGGATGACGTATTCATTTTCGCCCCAGAAGAAGGGCCAGTCCTCGCGGTTTTCCGGGAAGTCCGGCTTCAGGATCAGGACACCGGGTACGATGCCGCCGGCAATGAAGGAGAAATCCGCCCGGTTATTGCCATAGGCGACCAGTTTGGATTTCGCGCCAACGCCCGACACGAGCGAGAGATTATGCCCCGGATGGCGACCGAGAATGTAGTCAAACGCGTCAAGCACTTCCTGTTTCGAGATCAGGTCAGGATAGGCGCTGCGGATGGCATCGGCAGTATTTGCCTGCCCGATAACTGAGCCGGACCCTGCCCAACCGCCGCGCGAGATCTCAACGCCGAAGGGATTGTCGGCGCGCGCATCCCTCATGTGTGTGGCCCAATTCCCGGCAGCGGTTTGCAGGCGCTGGTCATAGGCTTCGTCCATCATGGGGCGAAGGGAGATGGCGACCGGGGCGATGGCACCGAAGAACGGTTCTGCACTCTCGAACCATTGATCGGCTGCCTCGGCATATTGTGTGTCACCTGTCGTCAATAGCAGTTCGGCCGCCGCGAGGAAGCGCTCCATTTCCAGAGGTCCGCCCGTTGTATTGCCATGGTGGTAGAGGTCCGGTGCCTTGCCGTATTCATAGGCAAAAGTCGCCTCGGCGCGGGCAAGCGCCTTGTCAGCCAAAGCGTCGTCATAGCCGCGCAGGGCACGGGCGGCCGCAGCAAGACCTGCCGTGGAGCCATACTGCAATGCGCTCGACCGGCTGGTGAAGGCCCAGCGGTCGTCTGCACGGCCGGAGCGACCGTCCTTCTCCTCATATGGACCCAGCGTGGGATCATAGATCAGGCCGTCGGTTTTGCTGTGGGCGTCACCCAGGAATGTGTACTGATCGAGGTCCGGCGCCACGATGCCGTGAATGGCGAAGCCGACTGAGTCGAACTGGGCCAGCAATTGCAGCGTGCCGTGCTTGATCTGCTCCAGAATGTCTGGCGCGCCGTCGGGCACGTGGATATCTGTGCGCTGATTGTCCCAGTTCACTTTTGTGACGTCGCGCTTTGGCTCGAAACGTTCCCAGCTGCGCGCAAGCGTGCGGACCGTCTCATACTGGCTGGATGTCCGGATGTCGAAATCGCCGGCATCGAACCAGCCGCCGACATTCAGGCCCGGTATATGTTCCAGCGGGGCATAAGCGGTGTCGGTGGTCGGCCCCTGAGCGTACAGGTCATGATGCTCATGATCGACAGGTGCCTGCAGCGCATCATCCTTGTGGGCGAGGCCGTGCCAGACGCGATAGGCCTCGTTGACGTACATATGATCCATCTGGACCGGCATGAAGACGTCGAGCGTCGCGTGCCAGGCATCGGCATAAGCGGTTTTTGAAATAGGGAAGGCGGCACTGCGCTGCCCGTCATAATCGAGCTGGTAGAGACCGGGGGTTTCGACGGAGGAAAAATCGAACCGGGCATACGTGTAGCGCAGATACCGCCCCCAAGGCTCGGGCGTGGCCGAGAGGACGGCTTCCTCGCGGCCATCGTCGAGCAAGCGGAGCAGTTTTATCGTACCGGGCGGGCCAGCATCGCGATCAAGTTGCACGATGGCAATCTTGGACCGGTCTGGCGTGTAGCCGAGCTGGTTGTAGGAGACGACCGGCGGGCTCTTCCAGCCTTGGGTGCTGGAGGCCTTGAGCCGCCATTCCAGCAGACGGCCCGTCGTCCCGGCGGGCAACAGGCTGCGGGCGACATACCAGCCATTGCTGGCCTGGTTGCGGCCATCATAGAGGGCGATGGGAGCGCCTGCAGATAAGATCGACACCCGGTTTTCGGCGTCGCCCGGTGCGAGCACGAGAGAGTGTCCTTCAGCAATCGGCATCGGATCGGCGCTCGCGCCATCCGGGCGCGGGCCGCCGTCGCGGGGCTTCATGTCGCTCACTGGCGTGTAGGGTATGACGTGCGCGGCGCCGTCGACCAGGAGGCCCTTGCCGCCATAGGCGGACGGCACAAATTCGAGGTTGAACCCTGCCTTGCCTTCGAGCGCAGCGGGCAGCGGCGTGTCACTGTTCACGCTGATCAGGTAGCCGTCGGCGTCGCGCTCCACGCGGATCGTGTAGTCAAAGCCAAAGTCGTCATAGGATAGGTCAGCTTCGATCACGCCGGCTTCGGGATCGATGCGGCGGGTGACGAAGCTGCCGATCGGTTCCCATTGCCCTGGCGTGGCTTCGAGACGGACGTCACCATTGGTCACGGTGCGCAGGCCGTGATGGATGAGCTCAACGCCGGAGATCTTCGCATCGGCAAACAAGCCGTCATACCAGTTCGAGAAAACAATCAGGTCTGCCCCCGGACTATGGAAATACTCATCGTCCCGGATTTCCTGCGCGGAGGCGGCCAAAGTTCCCGTCATAAGGGTCAGGCATAAACAGGCGATGCTCAGGGGCAGGGGTCTGTGTGTCATGAATTCCTCCCGGGTATGGGGCCGTCTGATCGCGGCCCTAAAGAAATGTTAGCGCAAACAATTTGTGTTGTGCAAGTCGGGATTTTTGAAAAGGGATGGCTCCGGGCGAACTGACTTGCCATACTTGCGACAAGAAAAGCTGGGCATAGACTTCGTCCCGGTTCCGAGAGAGAGTTTTGTTATGCGTTCAGTCCGTTCCGTATTTGCCTCTGCAGTTGCGCTGGCCTTGGTGGCCCTGCCATCCATGGCGCAGGAGGGCGGCACGACGGGCCTGATGGACAAGTCTCTCGCAGCGGGCTGGAAGGCGAGCTTTGTCTGCTCTGACACATTTGTGGCGGGCATGGATCTCAACACGCTTGAGGACAATGATCTCGACGGGATCTATCCGGATTTCCGGCGCGACTATGACAAGCTGCCGGACGCCCGGATCGACCGCAGCGAGCAGACGGTCAGCGTGCAGTACGACCCGTCCATGCCGCCGCGCATCGCCGCCTACCGGCCGGGCTTTGGCTGCACGCAGCTCCCTGCTGGCGCCGATGAAACCATGCTCGGCTATCTGCCGCGCTTTGCCGCCTGGCCGGAAGTGACTGGGGAGGACCGCGGCAGCGCCATTGGCTCCAATGTGAAGGTCAGCTTGCGGACCGAAGAGGCTGAGCGCCTCGATATTCCGGTCTCCTTCGCCTTTGATGAGCGCACTTATGGCAATGGCACGCGCACAAGCGCTGTGGTCGTGGTCAAGGACGGCCAGATCGTGGCTGAGCGCTATGCGCGCGGGATCGATCATGAAACGCCGCAGCGGACCTGGTCTGCTGCCAAGTCGATCACGGTGACAATCCTCGGCGCAGCGCGCCGGCAGGGCCTGATCGACATCGACTATCCGGCCATCATTGAGGCTTGGGATTCCGGCGCCGATCCGCGCCGCAAGATCACGATCCGCAACCTGCTTAACATGGCCAGCGGCCTCGACAGCGGTGAGTCCGGTTCGCGCACCGACCGGCTGTATTTCGGCGGCGGACGCGTTGTTGATCAGGCTGCCTCGAAAGTGCTGGAAGCGATGCCGGGCAAGCGCTGGAAATATGCCAATGACGACACCGTCATCGCCATGCGTGCCTTCCGCGAAGCGCTGAAGGACGACAATGCCTATCACAGCTTCCCGTACGAGTCGGTGCTGCACAAGATCGGCGCGCGTCACACGACGATGGAAGTGGACTGGAACGGCGACTTCATCTCGTCCAGCCAGGTCTGGTCAACGGCGCGGGATCTGGCACGGGTTGGCCAGCTCTACCTGCAGGACGGTATGTGGGGCAGTGAACGCATCCTGCCGGAAGACTGGGTGCAGTTTGTCAGCACGCCGGCGCCTGCCCAGCCGGCAAGCGGCGCGGGCTATGGTGCCCAGTTCTGGCTGATGAACAATGCGCCCGGCGTGCCGGATGGCACGTTCTACATGTCGGGCAATCGCGGCCAGTATGTCGTGATCGTGCCCAGCATGAACGCAGTGATCGTGCGCCGGGGCTTTGACGTGATCGGCGGCGCCCGGTTCGACATCAACGCCTTTACGCGCGACACGCTGATGGCGCTGCAAGCCGCCGAAGACGAACGCCAGGCTGCTGCAGAGAACGACGCCATCGAGTCTGAAATCGCCGCCGAGATCGAGAGCCGCCGGGCCCGCAGCGAAAAGGCCCAGGCCGCGATCCGGGCCGAAATCCTCGCCAAATATGGCAGGACAGAATAGCGTCTAGCGCTGGCCGGACGCGAGCTCCGCGTCGGGCAGGGCGACCAGTCTTGTGATCTGGCGCCGCTCTGTCTGGCTGAAGGGCTGCATCAGGGCGGAGCCTGAAAGGTCCAGTGAGAAGTCGCGCATATAGGTCCGCCCATCCGGCGCGGTGGCGCAACCGACCTTCATGCTGAACGTGTCCACCTTCGCGGCGAGGGCAGGCTTGAAAGGCTTTTCCGCGAACATCTCGAAGGCAAGGATGGAGGGCGTTTCCTTGGAAACCGTGACCCTTCCTGTCAGGTGCTTGTAGACCTTCGCCGGGGTTTCATCATCCTCACCGGGCAGCGGACGGAAGCTGTAGACGGCGGCCTCGCCGGATTCGGAAATCAGCTTTGCATCGGACGGAATATTCCCGGCAAAGTCGCTGCACCAGATCTTGTCACCCTTGGTCTTCGCTTTCAGGTCGGCCAGCATTTCGGCGCCTGCGTCGCTCAACTCCTCCTCGGACGGGGAGAGCAGAGTGAGGCGCTCGCCCTCCGGCCGGGTTGGGTCGACTTCTGCGGTGCCTTTCAAGGTGTCCCCGTCGATTGACAGCTCGAACTTGTAGGCGGGCCCGTCGCTGGGGGCGGCCAGCGCACGCTCCAGCGGCGTGTCGGCAAAGGCGGGCAGGGCGAGAATGGACAGGGCAGAAAGGCAGGCGACGCGCATGAGAATTCCATCAGCTGGTGTCAGAGACCGCACTTTGCCGGAAAGTGAATGGAAAAAAACCTGCAATCCTCGTGTCTTGCATTAGTTTAATACGACATCATGCCCGACAGTGCCCGCCTCCCCGCCTTTACCTTGCCCGAGCCTTTCGCAGGCTGGTTCGGCGCGCGTGGCTGGCAGGCGCGTCCGCACCAGTTGGCTTTGGCCGAGGCGTCACTGGCGGGTGAGAGCGCGCTGCTGATCGCGCCGACGGGCGGCGGCAAGACACTGGCAGGCTTCCTTGGCAGCCTGATCGAGCTGAGCCAGACCGCAGGCCGCAGGAATTCCGGCATTCCCGCGTTGCACACGCTCTACATCTCGCCCCTGAAGGCACTGGCGACGGATGTGCAGCGCAACCTGATGATGCCGGTGGAGGAGATGGGCCTCGATATCCGCATCGAGAGCCGCACCGGCGACACGCCGACCCATGTGCGCCAGCGCCAGCGCAAGACCCCGCCGGACGTGCTGCTCACCACGCCGGAACAGCTCGCTTTGTTCCTCGCGTCCGACCACGCGAAAGAGTTCTTCGCGGACCTCAAATGCGTGATCGTGGACGAGATCCACGCCATCGCCGCCTCGAAGCGCGGAGACCTGCTCTCGCTCGGCCTGGCGACGCTGGCGAGCTGGGCGCCGCAATGCCGGTTCCTGGGGCTCTCTGCCACCGTGCGTGATCCGCAGGGGCTGGCCGACTGGCTGGACGTGCGCGCGGATGGCGGCGGCGTCCGCATCCTCCACGCGGCAGGCGGCGTCTCGGCGGATGTCGACATTCTCATCTCCCGCGAGCGCATTCCGTGGAGCGGCCATTCGGGGCGGTTCGCCGTGCCGGAGGTCTACGAGGCGATCAAGGCGGCGACGATGACGCTGGTCTTCGTCAACACGCGCAGCCAGGCGGAGCTGATCTTTCAGGAGCTGTGGAGCGTCAACGAGGACGGCCTGCCGATCGCGTTGCATCACGGCTCCCTGTCGCGGGAACAGCGCACGAAGGTCGAGGCGGCGATGGCGGCGGGGAAACTCAAAGCCGTTGTCTGCACCTCGACGCTGGACCTCGGAATCGACTGGGGGGAGGTGGACCTCGTCATCCAGATGGGCGCACCCAAGGGGGCCGCGCGCCTGATCCAGCGGATTGGCCGGGCAAACCACCGGATGGACGAGGCGAGCCGGGCCGTGCTGGTGCCGACCAACCGGTTCGAAGTGCTGGAATGCCGCGCCGCAGAGGCCGCCGTGGAGGCCGGCGAGATCGACGGCGAGGGCCTGCGCACCGGCGCGCTGGACGTTCTGGCCCAGCACATCATGGGCCGGGCCTGCGGCGACGGGTTTGACCTCACAGAGCTTTACGACGAGATCGTCCGGGCTGGGCCTTACAAGGCGCTGGACTGGGAAGCCTTTGAAAGGATTGTCGATTTCGTCGCCACCGGTGGCTACGCTCTGAAGACTTATGACCGCTACCACCGCATTGTACGCCGGCCGGACGGGCGTTGGGTGGCGCGCACGCCGCGGGATGCGCAGGCGCACCGGATGAATGTCGGCGCCATCGTGGAATCGCCGATGCTGTCGGTACGGATGGCGAGCTTTATCGGCAAGCCGGGATCGTCCGAAAAGCGCAGTGTGCGGGCAGGCCACAAGCTGGGCGAGATGGAAGAATATTTCCTCTCCATGCTGACACCCGGAGATACTTTCCTGTTCGGCGGCGAAATTCTGCGGCTTGTGGGCATAGATGGCCTCGACGCGCTGGTGACGCGGGCGACCGGCGACCGGCCCGCCATCCCGTCCTACAATGGCGGCAAGTTCCCGCTGACGACCTTCCTGGCCGACCGCGTGCGCCACATGATCCACAATCCGGACGAGTGGCGCCACCTGCCGCAGCCTGTACAGGAATGGTTCGCGATCCAGCGCCTGCGCTCAGAGATCCCGCCGCCCGATCACCTTCTCGTCGAGACCTTCCCGCGCGGCGACAGGCATTACCTCGTCACCTATCCCTTTGAGGGGCGCCTCGCGCATCAGACGCTCGGCATGCTGTTGACGCGGCGGCTGGAGCGGATGGGCGCCAAACCGACCGGCTTTGTCGCTAGCGAATACGCGCTCGCCGTCTGGGGTATGGAAGACCTTGGCCCTGTAAACATGGAAGAATTACTCCATCCGGACATGCTGGGCGACGATCTGGAGGCCTGGCTGGACGAGAGCGCGCTGATGAAGCGGACCTTTGCCCAGTGCGCCCAGATCTCTGGTCTGATCCACCGCAATCTGCCCGGCAAGGAGAAGAATTCGCGGCAGGTCAGCTTCTCGACAGACCTCATCTATGACGTGCTGCGCAGCCACGAGCCGGACCATATCCTGCTACAGGCCGCCCGGCAGGACGCCGCCACGGGCCTCCTGGACGTGAAGCGCCTTGGCGAGATGCTGGTGCGCATTCAGGGCAAGATCGACCATCTGCCGCTGGACCGGATCAGCCCCTTCGCCGTGCCCGTCATGCTCGAGATCGGCAAGGAGCCCGTCTTCGGCGCCAGCGTTCAGGACGCGATCCTCAGTGAGGCGGAAGACAGTCTCGTGCGGGATGCGATGCGGGTCTATTAGGGTTGGATAAGTGGCTCTCCAGACCGTGTAGAACACCATATAAACACCGTGTAAGCACCACATAAGCGGGCTTCAGCCCCCGCCGCCGCTTTCCTCATTTGACCGCCCCCGCATTGCGGGACAGAGTCGCGCCATGACGGCCCTGGCGAACACGCGCGAAGAAACGTTCCTGCATCTTGCGGGCGAGCTGCTGACGCCGCTGCCGGAGGGCGGGCTCTGGTGGGCGCGCGAGCGGCTTCTGGTCGTCTCCGACCTGCACCTCGAAAAAGGCAGCGCCTATGCGAGCAAAGGCCAGATGCTGCCGCCCTATGATACCGGTGCGACGCTGAGCGTTGTTGAGCGCCTGTGCGAACGGCTGATGCCGCAGACGGTGATCTCGCTCGGCGATTCGTTTCATGACCGCGCGGCGGAGCTGCGCCTGCCGGAGGAATATGCCGCGCGCATCCGCGCGCTGACCGGTGCGCATGACTGGATCTGGGTGGAAGGCAACCACGACCCCGACCCGCCGACCCATCTGGGCGGCCGGGCAGAGCGGACCGTGCGCCTCGGCCCGCTCGTCTTCCGCCACGAACCGGAAGGGGAGGCAGGCGAAGTCGCCGGCCACCTTCACCCCGTCGCGAAAGTGAAAGGCCGTGGACGGAATGTCCGCCGCCGCTGCTTCGCCAGCGACGGCGCACGGCTGGTGATGCCCGCCATGGGCGCCTTCACCGGCGGCCTCAACGTTCTGGACGACGCTTTTGGACGCGTGTTTCCGGAGGGGCTGACGGCATTTGCGCTCGGCGAGGGGAAAGTGTTTGTGTTGTCAGGCGGGAGTTTGCTCGGCGATGTGCCCGTTGGGGTAAGGTGGAAGTTGTAGGAGCTCCGATCTGCCACGCTGCTCAACTTCCCCTTCTTTCCGCGTTGAGGTCGTTGTCTTGCACTTTCTGGTAGATCGTGTCCTTAGGAGTAGACTACGGGTTTTGAGACAGCGGGGGGCCGAAAATGACAAGCTCAGACGCGTTCTGTTTGCGGTTATCGCGTTTCCGATGTTCGCTCCGAACGACTGTCAGGATAGTCTGCTTTTTTGCTGTTCTTGCTCTCACGTCTTGCGCTCCTGCGAATCAAGGGCAGGAGCGTGATAATACCGACGTTGCCCAGCCGTATCTCGAATATTGCTCAACGAAGGACTGCTCGCAGTTTCCTGTTGGCTTCGTATCTGTGGAGTTCGCGGGGGAGTGGAATTATTTCCCATCTCTTGATTGGCTAAAGGCGCACGGTGTTCCGGGTGTGGGAACTAAAATTCAAATAAGCGCGCTTGGGCACCCTGCGCATTCAGCCGAATGGGATAAATTCTGGACTGATGGAAAATTCGTAGTCGCTGACGTTCAAAATCTATTCTTCGCGCCATGCTGTGAAGCTTGGGAGAACTATTTTGGGGTCAACCGCGAAGGCGCCGCGAAGGTCGCTCAGGTGCGGATTTACTCGACTCTGAAATCCCGCACGCCACACCTGACTCGCGACAAGGACCCATTGCCGGTTGAGGAACTACCGCCGGAAATAAAGCCGTGGGCCGATCAATATGATTTCGTGCGGGTGTCGGAAAATCCCTCACCAATCAGCGAAAGGCGGAAGTGGTCGTTTTCTGCGCGATCAAAGCAGCCGATGTTCATGGGAGTGTCGGTCGAATTCGATTGTAGTTCCGGGCTTTGCATGTTGTCGTGGATACTAGAGTCTGGCGATTACGCCGTAAAATT
Source organism: Hyphomonadaceae bacterium BRH_c29 (assembly GCA_000961695.1). GTDB lineage: Bacteria > Pseudomonadota > Alphaproteobacteria > Caulobacterales > Hyphomonadaceae > Hyphomonas. Next base: position 78,974 of record LADW01000077.1, on the reverse strand, counting down.
CTACATCGTAAATCTTGTTTTGGAAGATTGTGAGGGTGGCTGCGACTCTTCAGAGCAGGTGGCCTACACGTTCACTCAAATTGGAAATTTCGTCTCGAATTTTGAAACCATTTGGAAAAATTCCAAAAGACGTCCAGTGGAATAGCGGCTAGGATAATATTCCTCCCTCGCTTGACGCTAGGCTTCTCTTCCTATAGCGCTGACCTCCGCGAAAATAGCGGAGCGGGCCTTCATGCAGCATCGGGATATCTGGCGGGGGATTGATCAATTGGCGGCCCATTACGGGCTGACGGCGTCTGGGCTTGCGCGGCGGGCAGGGCTGGACCCGACGGCGTTCAATCCGTCGAAGCGCGAGGGCGCCGATGGCCGTCCGCGCTGGCCGAGCACGGAGAGCCTGGCGCGCGTTCTGGACGCGGTGGGCGCCGGATTTGACGATTTCGCCGCCCTCGTGGATGGTCGGAGGGGCGCCATTGCGCCGCTGATCGGCTTCGCGCAGGCGGGCCGCGACGGCTATTTCGACGATGCCGGCTTTCCCGCGGGGCAGGGCTGGGAAGAGGTGCGCTTCCCCGGCCTCGGCACCGAAACCGTCTACGCCCTCGAAATCAGTGGCGACTCGATGGAGCCGGCCTATCGCGCGGGCGACCGCATCATCGTCGCCCCCGGGGCAGAGGTGAAAAAGGGCGACCGGGTCGTCGCGAAAACAACGGGCGGCGAAGTGATGGCGAAGGTTCTGGAGCGGAAAAACAGCCGCACCATCGCGCTCGCTTCGCTCAATCCGGATTATCCGACCCGCGAGTTCAAGCCCTCCGAAATCGCCTGGATTGCCCGCATTTTATGGGCTAGCCAATGACGGCGCGGCCACCGGCCTAAACCTGATCCATTGCCGGCCGATCCGGTCAAGCGAGGGATCATCGTGCGTGCGAAGACTGTGCAGGGCGGCCAGGGTTGCTGCGCAGGCGGGCCCTTTTCCGGCTGTGCGGAAATAATCCAGCTCGGCAGGGGTGGCCCCGTCCGCCTCCATGAAGCGCACGAGAAGGTCATAGTCCAGTTGTGTTGCCGGCGGGGTTTGCCGCACGGCTTCGCGCCCTTCGATCATCGCTCGCATGCGCAATTGGGCGAGGTTTGAGTTAGCCCGGATGACTTCCGGCGAGCCGCCTTTGACTCTCGCCATCGGTTTCAGGAGACCATCGCAATAGTCATCGCCGTAAACGTCGCGCGCGGTCGTGAGAAGAATCTCTCTGTGCTTCAGGGCGAGATCGATCGTGAAAGGCTCCGCATTGGCGGCGTAGTGGGCGTCGCGATCCATGACGGTTTCCACGAGTTTCACATGTGCCCGGATCCATTCGCGCCCGGAGGCCTGGTCCTCACTCACTTTTCTGTTGAGCGCGCCAAAGTCTTCCGGCCAGTAATCGTAGCCCATCTGGAACAGGACTCTGTTGTGGTCGCTGTTGGCCTTCTTGTATTCCGCCGAAGCCATCCAGATCCGGGCGCCTGTGGCGTAAACCGTAACGCAGGCGAACGCGCCGGCAGCGAGGGGAATCACGAGACGGAGATTTTGAGGCAATGCCTTGCGAAAAAGAAGAACCGTCGCGCTGACAAGAACAAACGCCAGGCAGGCAAGCCATCCGGTGCTGATATAGATATTGTCCATCACGGCCTCCCCAGCTGCATCGCGGTGGTATGGAAGACATACGTACCTGCTCTTAAAGGCTCATGAATTAAAAGTTGAAACAATTGCTCTCAGGGATTGTTGTGCGCTTGGGTGCGGGCGTGCTTTTTATGGGCGAGCCAATAGAAATTATTGACACCCTTGTGACATCCAGTGCTTTGCAAATGCCACAAAAGCGGGTGATTACGCGCGCATGACCGACAAGCCCTATGAAGAGCCGACCCCGCAGGAATCGCTCGACCCGGAAGACTGGGACGAATTCCGTGCGCAGGCCCGCCACATGCTGGATGCCGCGCTGGACCGGATGCAGGACGCCCGTCAGGGCCGCGTCTGGACCGAGCTGCCCATGGAGATCAAGGACACGCTGAAGGCGCCGCTGCCCCGCGAGGGCTGGGGCGTGCCGGATGTGATGGGCCGGATGGAGGCGCTGCTGCCCTATGGCGCGGGCAATACCAATCCGCGCTTCTTCGGCTGGGTGCATGGATCGGGCACGCCAGCGAACATTCTGGCGGAGATTGCGGCCAGCGCGATGAATGCCAATGTCGGCGGGCGCGACCATGGCGCGATCTATGTCGAGAAGCAGGTCGTGCGCTGGTGCCGGGAATTGTTCGAGTTTCCGGAGAGTGCCAGCGGCATTGTCGTGTCGGGCACGTCCATCGCCACGATCATTGCGGTGAAAGTGGCGCGCGATGCCCGGCTGCACTTCCACAGCCGGAAGGATGGCATCTGCGGCCATGGGCTGGTCGGGTATACGTCGACGGAGACGCATTCCTGCGTCGCCCGCGCGTTTGATCTTCTGGGCCTCGGCACCGACGCGTTGCGCAAGATCCCCGCGAATGACCGGTTCGAAATCGACATGGACGCGCTGCGCGCCGCCATCGCCTCAGACCGCGCGGCGGGCCTGACGCCCTTCATCGTGATCGGCACGGCCGGGACGGTGAATGTCGGCGCGATTGACCCGCTCGAAGAGCTGGCAGACCTCGCCGCTGAAGAGAGCCTCTGGTTCCATATTGACGGCGCGTTCGGGGCGCTCGGCGTGCTCAGCGACCGGGTGAAGGACCGCCTGACCGGCGTGAAGCGCGCGGACTCGCTGGCCTTTGACTTCCACAAATGGCTGCACGTGAACTACGATGCGGGCTTCGCCCTCATCCGGGATGAGAAACTGCACCGCGCGGCGTTTACGGATCGTCCGGACTATCTCAAAGCCAAAGAGCGGGGCCTCGCGGGCGGTAATCCGTGGCCGGTCGAATACGGGCCGGAACTGTCGCGTGGATTCCGTGCACTGAAGGTGTGGGCACAGCTGGCCGAATTCGGCACCGACCGCCTCGGCCGGATGATTGAGCGCAATTGCTATCAGGCGGCATACCTAGGCGAACAAGTGGCGAAGACGCCGGGTCTGGAATTGCTGGCGCCGGTGGCGCTGAACATCTGCTGCTTCCGTTATGTGGAGCCCGGCCTGCCGGACGCCGTGCTGGACGCGATGAACGACGAGATCGTCATCCAGCTGCAGGAGCAGGGGATCGCCGCGCCGTCGACGACGCGCCTCAAGGGCCGCCTCGCTATCCGCGTGAACATCACCAACCATCGCACCGCGCGCAAGGATCTCGACATCCTGCTGCAGGAAATCCAGCGCATTGCCGTCACGCCGGAAGTCGCCGCTGTGCGGGACGCGGCGCTGAAGGCTGGCAACTGAGCGTGGACCGGGCCTTGCCGCCTCTGCAAGAAAGGGTCACAAGTCCATGATGGATTGGGGTAAACTCAGATCGTTTCACGCAGCGGCGGAAGCCGGTAGCCTGACCTCGGCGGGCGACCGTCTTGGCATCTCGCAGTCGGCTGTCTCGCGTCAGATTGCAGCGCTGGAAGAGGCGCTCGGCGTCTCGCTGTTCCAGCGCCATGCGCGCGGTCTGGTGCTGACCGATAGTGGCCACACGCTGTTCCGCTCGACCATGGAAATGGCGCAGGCTGCGGCCTCGGCAAATACGGCCCTGCGCGACCAGCAGGAAACCCCGCAGGGCGAACTGATCGTGTCCGCGCCGGTAGCATTCGGCTCCACCTGGCTGGTGCCGCGCCTCGGCAATTTCGTGCGCAAGCATCCGGACCTGCATCTCGATCTGCGCCTCGAAGACCGGGAATATGACCTGCTGAAGCTGGAGGCCGAATGTGCCATCCGCCTCTGGGCCGCTGACAAGGCGGATCTGATCCAGCGCAAGCTCGGCACCGTGGCGACCAACCTCTACGCCTCGCCGGAATACCTGAAAGCCTTTGGCATGCCCCGCACGCCGCAGGACCTCGATAATCACCGGATCATTGCCTATGGCGACGAAAATTCACCCTTGCAGGAGATGAGCTTTGCCTGCCGCGTGGGCCGGGACGATGCCCCGCCGCGTCCGGCAACGCTAAAGGTCAACAACGTGTTTGCCATGCTGCGCGCCGTGGATGCCGGGCTCGGAATTGCCGACGTGCCGGACTATATGGCCTCCACCATGCCGCGGCTGGTGAAGGTTTTGCCGGATAATGTCGGCCCGATCTTCGATCTCTACTTCATCTACCCCAGCGATCTTCGCCGGTCGAAGCGGGTTGCAGCATTCCGCGATTTCGTAACAACTGAAACAGAACAGCTGCGCCGGCCAGCCATGCGCCCGGTCTGAATTAAGAAAAGTTCACCATGCATATTTGCATGTGTGATCTGCTGCCCTAGTGGTTGTGCACCTGCGAAAAGGGACTATCTAGGCGTCATGCCAAGGGTCCCGGGCATTACCCAATCCTTCCTCCGATTGGGCGTTTCCTCCCCCCTTCGGGACCCGATACTCAGAGCCCGGCGCGTACATCGCAGCCGGGCTTTTTTTTGCTCAAATTCAGCCAGACTGAGTTTCAAAAAGAAACGGGCAGGTCGCGAGGACCTGCCCGTCTTTCAGGATATGAGGCTCAGATCAGATGCTGGCGCGCAGCATCCAGGCGGTTTTCTCTGCAATCTGGGCGCGTTGGGTGAGGAGGTCGGCGGTAACGGCATCACCGCTCTCTTCCGCAACCTTGAGGCCCGCCTTGGCCGCGCGGCTGACGGCCTCATGGCCTTTGACCAGGTTTGCGACCATGTCGCCGGCGTCCGGGATGCCATTGTCGGGCTTGATCGTGGCCAGGTCCGTCATTTCGCCGGGTGAGCCGGGGGCGAAGTGACCGAGGGCACGAATACGCTCGGCGATCAGATCCAGTGCGTTCCAGAGGTCGACATACTGGGCCATGAACATGGCATGCAGCTCGTTGAAGCGCGGCCCGGTCACGTTCCAGTGGTAGCCATGAGTCTTGGCATAAAGCGCATAGGTCTCGCCCAGCAGCTGCTTGAGCGCGCCGACTGAGGCTTCGCGTTGTGTTTCCGTCAGGCCGATATCGATAGGCATGGGTGTTCTCCTCGTCATTACCCCAAGCATATGGGGAAGCGACCGGGAGGGTTCCAATCGATAGGGTCAGCCCAGTCTATAGAAAAAATCTATTTCAGGGCCGTGCAGAAGCGTTGGATCCGGATCAGGGCTTCTTTCAGCGCAGCATCCGAGGTGGCGTAGGAGACGCGGAAGGCCGGGGAGAGGCCGAAGGCGGCGCCGAACACGACGGCCACTTTCTCGGCTTCCAGCAGCTCGCTCGCGAAATCCTCGTCCGTCTCGATCACCTTGCCGGACGGGGCCGTCTTGCCGATCACGCCCGCGCAGGACGGATAGACATAGAAAGCGCCTTCCGGCGTCGGACAATGCAGGCCAGGGGCCTTGTTGAGGCCTTCGACCACCATGTCGCGGCGGGCCTGATAGGCGGCCTTGCGGATGGGCAGGAAATCCTGAGGGCCGTTCAGCGCCTCGACAGCGGCATACTGGCTGATCGAGCAGGGGTTCGACGTGGTCTGGCTGATCACCTTGCCCATGGCCTTGATCAGCTTGTCCGGCCCGCCAGCATAGCCGATGCGCCAGCCGGTCATGGCATAGGCTTTCGAGACGCCATTGATGGTCAGCGTGCGGTCCCACAGGGCCGGCTCGACCTCGGCAATCGTCGAGAATTCGAAATCGTCATAGACGAGGTGTTCATACATGTCGTCGGTCATGATCCAGACCTGCGGATGGCGCAGCAGCACATCGGCCAGCGCCTTCAGCTCGGCGCGCGTATAGGCGGCGCCGGTCGGGTTCGACGGAGAGTTCAGGATCAGCCATTTGGTGTTCGGCGTGATGGCGCCTTCCAGCGCGTCCGGGGTCAGCTTGTAGCTGGTGTTCGGGCCGCACTCGACCTTCACCGGCTCACCGCCCGCCATCAGCACCATTTCCGGGTAGGACACCCAGTAGGGAGCCGGGCAGATGACTTCGTCGCCGGGGTTCAGGGTTGCGACCAGCGCGTTGTAGATCACCGGCTTGCCGCCCGGCGCCACGTGGATCTGTGCTGTGGTGTAGGTCAGGCCGTTTTCGCGCTTGAACTTGCCGACAATGGCTTCTTTCAGCTCAGGGATGCCATCGGCCGGCGTGTACTTGGTCTTGCCTTCCCGGATGGCGCGGATGCCGGCTTCCTTGATGTTCTCCGGCGTGTCGAAATCCGGTTCGCCAGCGCCGAGGCCAATGACATCATGGCCAGCGCGTTTCAGTTCATTCGCCTTGGTGGTGACGGCGATGGTGGCGGAAGGTTTGACGCGGTCGAGCGCGTCCGACAGGCGGAGATCAGCAGCCATTGTGTGTCCTTGGGCATTCCCTGGAATTATGGCCGGTCGGGAGCGTCCAGCCGCGCCCGCCATACGCCCGGTGGCGCGTGGCGGCAAGCCCTCTTGCCGCGTCATTTCGGGCATTGTGGCGGTTAACAAGGCTTTGCCGGAGCCGGTGGAATTGAGCGCGAAGACAGGCAGCTTGCTTAAGCACGGTATGGCATTTTGCACGATGCTGTGGGGGCATGAGAATTGCCGGAGGTAGACTGGCAAAATGAGCAAGACCGCTTCAAATACGATATATGACGAGGTACAGGAGAAACTCGCCGCTCTGGCCCATGACTTTATGCGGGACATGACGCGCTGGTTTGGCCAGCTCTCGGACCTGGAGCGCCTTCTGGGCCTGTGCGTCTTTATCCTCGTCCTGTTCGTCCTGGTCGTGGTGAAAGCCGGACGGCGCGAGCATGCGCCCGGCAAGGCCCGCAGTTTTGTCAGTTCTTTCGTTCTGGTCGTGACGTTCAGCTTCGTGGTTGGCCTGTTGCTCGATACCCCATACGACCCGCGCAGGTTCCTGCCAGCGGACTTCATGTCCAACTTCGTCTAGCGCTCGCATAAATGCGCCGGTGCGCCTATTTTGCGCAGATGGAAACTGACTCGCCCGGCGCGGTGCCCCTTCGGGGTGTTGACGTCATCAAGGACAATCTGACCCGCCTGCCGGCAAAACCGGGCGTCTACCGCATGTACGGGGACGTCGACGAAGTGCTGTATGTCGGCAAGGCGCGGAACCTGAAGGCGCGGGTGTCGAACTATGCCCGCCTTGGCGGCCATACGCAGCGGATCGCGCGCATGATCGCGATGACACGCCGGATGGAGTTCGTCGTCACCGAAAGCGAGACCGAGGCCCTGCTGCTGGAAGCGAGCCTCATCAAGAGCCTGAAGCCGCGCTTCAATGTGCTGCTGCGGGACGACAAGTCCTTCCCCTACATCCTGATCCGGCGAAACCATGACGCGCCTCAGATCAAGAAGTATCGCGGCGCCAAGCATGATGAGGGGGATTATTTCGGCCCGTTCGCCAGCGCGGGCGCCGTGATGCGCACGCTCGACACGTTGCAGAAGGCCTTCCTGCTGCGCACGTGCGAGGACAGTGTCTACAATGCCCGCACGCGGCCCTGCATGCTGCACCAGATCAAGCGCTGCGCTGCGCCCTGCGTGGGCCTGATCTCCACGAAGGACTATCAGGAACTGGCCGATGAAGCTGCTGACTTCCTGCGCGGGAAGGGGGCAGACCTGCAGAAGCGGCTGGCAAACGAAATGGAGGCTGCCGCCGAAGCCATGGATTTCGAACGCGCCGCCTCCTTGCGCGACCGCATCCGCGCCATCGCCCATGTGCGCGGCACCCAGGATGTGAACCCGGACGATATCGAGGAAGCCGACATTTTCGCCATCGCCATGGAGGGGGGCGTGTCCTGCGTGCAGGTCTTCTTCATCCGGGCCGGGCAGAACTGGGGCGCGACGGCGCACTACCCGCGCCATGACAGCGATCAGACGCCGGAGGAAGTGCTGTCGGCCTTCCTTGCCCAGTTCTACGACAAGCGTCCGCCGCCGCGCCTGATCCTTGTGTCCGATGCGCTGGACCAGGCAGACCTGATCGCCGACGCGTTGAGTCTGAAGGCAAACCGCAAGGTGGAGATCCGCCGGCCGGAGCGCGGCAGCAAGAAGGATCTCGTCACGCAGGCCTCCCGCAATGCCAGCGAGGCGGTGACGCGGAAACTGTCCGAGACCGCCAGCCAGACGCGCCTCCTGAACGAGGTGGCGAAAGTGTTCGAGATGGAGACCCCGCCGGAGCGGATCGAGATCTATGACAACTCGCACATTCAGGGCTCCAACGCCGTGGGCGGCATGGTCGTGGCAGGGCCGGACGGGTTCATGAAGAACGCCTATCGCAAGTTCAACATCAAGGACGCGACGATAGAGCCTGGCGACGATTACGGCATGATGCGCGAAGTGATGCGCCGCCGGTTCAGTCGCGCCAAGAAGGAGCGGGAAGAGGGCAATGGCGCCAATTGGCCGGACCTTGTCCTCATCGATGGCGGCCTCGGCCAGCTGAACGCGGTGATCGAGGCGCTGGCAGAGATTGGTCTGAGCCCGGACGATGTAAACCTGGTCTCCATCGCCAAGGGCGTGGACCGCAATGCGGGCCGGGAGCAATTCTTCCGGCCGGGCAGGGCGCCGTTCAAGCTGCCGGAAAATGCGCCTGTGCTCTATTACCTCCAGCGCCTGCGCGATGAAGCGCACCGCTGGGCCATTGGCGCGCACCGGCAGAAGCGCTCAGCCGCCATTGGCAAATCCCCGCTGGACGAGATCGAAGGCATTGGGCCGGCACGCAAGAAAGCGCTGCTGCAATATTTCGGATCGGCGCGCGGTGTCAGCCGGGCCAAGGTAGCCGACCTGATGGAAGTCGAAGGCGTCAACGAAGCGCTTGCCGAACGCATTCACGGCCACTTCAACGGGGGCTGAACTGCCCGGCGTCGGACCGTGCGGCGAGGTTGCCGAGATAGCTTTCCATCAGGAAAACAAGTTCGTCCTCCAGCTTGTCCGGATCGAGATTCAGTTCCGGCTCGGCAGCCGCGGCGCGCAGCAGGTAAATGACGGCATGGGTGAGGATGAACGAGGATTCCTTGCCGAGGACAAAGTCAAACTCAGACCGTCCACTGATGGAGTCGAGGAAGGTCAGGTGCTGGCGCCCGACTTCGGCTTCGCCGCCCGCGCGGAAGAGGGCATCGGAGAGAACCATGCGCGTTTCAGCCGAGCCTTGCAGCCCGTGCATCAGCGCGCGGATAATCGCGCGGACACCGCCTGCCTCCGGCGCGTCCAGAATGATCGAGGTGATCTTCTCGCGCATGGCGTCGCTCTGGCGCTGGCCCATGGCGAGGAGGATGGCCTCCCGATCCGGGAAGTACTGGTAGAGCGTGCCGATGGAGACGCCGGCGCGTTCGGCGATGCGGCTGGTCGTCAATCTGGCCAATCCTTCGGCCTCCAGAATCTGAAAGGCTGCCTCCAGAACCGCGTCCACGGTGGCGCGGGCGCGGGCCTGCTTCGGATTTCTTCTATTCTTTTCAGTCACTTGCCGGGGCCTGACACGGGGAAGAAGCGCGCCGGGAAGACGCGAGTGGAAAATATGAGGATTTCTTACATTATGGACGGCCAAGCTCCAAGAATTGATCCAGAGGCCCCGAATGACCGCTTCGCTCGAACAGGTTCACCAGCGTATCGAACTCCAGAAGACCGCCCTGCCGGCGATCTACGGCGAAATCGACTTCTCGCAGACGCCCGAACGCTACACCGAGGATCTCAGCGTCAGCTCGATGAAATCCTATGCGGACAAGTTTCCGGCCCCGCCTGCCGACATCGTCGCGCGGGTGAAAGCCTACACAATGCTGGGCGATGTGACCGCCGATGCCTATGCCGGCCTGATGGGGGAGTATGGCTTCAAGCGCCTCGTCGACATGCTGCAGACCGCCTGCGACGAAGGGATCGAGGCCGTGCCGGATGCGCCGCCGGAACTCGCCGCGCTCATCGCCGAAATGGAAGTGAAGCCCGACTGGCTCGACATGAACCTGGTGCGCGAAGGCGCCCGGCTCAACCGGTTGCCCATGGCGGAGTCTTCGCCCTGGATGATCCGCGGTGCGTTCCTCGCAACCTTCCTCAACAAGTATACTGCACTGCCCATGGCGATTACCGGAACGCTGGGCCATTCGACGGCTTCGCGCCGGGTGAACGAGACCGCGACCTTCTTCACGGTCACCACTTTGCCGAATGCGCTGGAGCCGCGCGGGGAGGGCTTCAAGGCCGCCGCCATGGTGCGGATGATGCACTCCATGGTGCGCTACAATGTGTTGCGGCGCGTGAAGGGCTGGGACGTATCCGTGTACGGTATTCCAATCCCGCAGGTCGACCAGATGCCCGCCGGGCTGATCGATGTCTTCCTGCTCGCCTACAAGATGCTGGAAGAGGGGCGTACTGAGTTCACGGCTGAAGAACGCGCCCGCGTCGAGTTCAGCCGCTATCGCTGTTACCTTCTCGGTCTGCCCGAAGATCTGCTCGCCGATACGCCGCAGGGCATTATCGACATCATGAATGCGCGCAGCGGTTCGATCCGGGACGGGTTTGACGATGAGACCTGCGGCTCGCTGGTGCGGGCGACACTGGCAGCTTATCTGCCGCCGGACAAATCACTCGGTAACCAGATTCACAACGCGCTGGAGCGCCGGCTTGCACGGCTTGTGCTTGTCCAGCACTTCCTGGGCGGCAACACTCAGATGGCGCGGGATATCGGCGTGCCGGTGCAAAAGCTCGACTATGTGATCGCGGGCGTCCTGTTCCCGATGATCGCGGCGAAGATGGCGATCTATAATGCGGCGCTCAAAGTGCCGGGCCTGCGGGGGCTTGCGGATCGCCATCTGGTGGCCAAGCTTCGCCGCCTGCTGAAACGCTACGGCCATGCAGAGTTCACGACCAATGCCGAGGCCTACCGGCCGGCCAAACCTGTTCCAGCGGAATAGGTCTGACCGGCTCTGGTGTCACGCGTCAGTCGCCCTGGTCCATCGCCACGATGATCTGGGCGAAGCCGGTGGAGATGCGGCCCATGTTCTCGATGGACATGCGCTCGTTCGTGCCGTGGAAGCCGCTGAGGTCCGCCGGCTTCAGAACGGCCGGGGAGAAGCGGTAGACGGCGGGCGTGATGGCTGTTGCCCAGCGTCCATCCGTGGCGCCGACCACGAGCGCAGGTGCAACCGGTGCGCCGTCACCTGTGGCTTCGGCAACGCTGGCCAGAACCGCATAGGGGCGGCCTTCGGTCGGTGAGACGGGGGACGGCTCGCTGCCACCTTCTTCCGGCACGCTGACATCAATGCCTTCGATCCCGGCGGTGACATCTTTCACGTGCTGCACGACATCGGCGACGGTGTCGTTGGGGTGAACGCGGAAATTGACGGCGGCCTGCGCGCGTTGTGGCAGCACGTTTTCCTTGGCGGAGCCGACCAGCATGGTCGGCGCCGTCGTGGTGCGCACCATGGCGTTGCCAGCCTGGCTTTTCGAGAAGTTCTTGTCGACCATGCCGCCGAAGAGCCACATGTTTGCCAGCGCCATTTTCTGGACGAAGGGCATGCGGCCAGCCGACGCGCTGAGCAGGTCAGAGACCGGCGGCTTGCTGAAATCAGCGGGCATCTGGTTTTCGTCTAGGGCGACGAGCGCCTTGCTGAGACGGACAGCGGCGGAATCGCGCGGCGGCATCGAGGAGTGCCCACCTTCACCGAGTGCCGTCACCTGTACGGTCACATAGCCTTTTTCAGACACGCCGATCAGGCCCATGACGTCGCCGGTGAGCGGGGAGGGATCGAGCACGGCATAGCCCTCGTCGATCGCCATGACGGGCTCGATGCCGCGGGATTTCAGCAGCGCAATGCCAGCCTTGGCGCCGGAGCCGAGGACTTCCTCGTCATGTCCGAACTGGACCAGGATCGTGCGTTTCGGCTGGAAGCCGGAGGCGGCCAGCGCGTCCACGGCTTCCATGATGCCGACCAGGTTGCCTTTGTCGTCAAGCGCGCCACGTCCATAGACATAGCCGTCGACGATGTCGCCTTTGAACGGGGCGCCGGTCCAGTCGCCTTCGGTGCCCATGTTCACGGGCACGACGTCCTGGTGCGCCATCAGCAGGATCGGCTTCAGCGACGGATCAGAGCCCTGCCAGGTGTAGAGGAGGGTCAGTGTGCCGGGCACGATTTCGCGGGTCATCGCGGCATGCGCGGCAGGGTAGGTGGCTTCCAGCCAGTCATGCAGCGCCAGCCAGGGGCCTTCCTGGCCGGGTCGCGGGTCGCCATTGGCGAGTGTGATGGTCGTAAACTGGATGGCTTCGGAAAGATGCCCGGCGGCTTTTTCGGCGGAGATGGCCGGCACGTCCGGCAGCTCGACGCGGTCGCCCACGGGCGTGCTGCCATAGGTGAAGGTTCGATACAGCACGACGCCGATCACAAGCACGGCCAGGGCGCCAAGCCCCATCAGGATTTTTTTCAGCATCGTAATACCCTCTCCAGCATAGGGGGCGGACGGTAACGGCTTGGTTCGGCTTCGTGAACCCGACGTCATGCAAATAAATGACTTGGCCGTCACGATTTTGCGCGGCAGGTTGTCGCGATGACTGACGCCCCAACCAAGCGGTTGTCCCTTCCTCGCGTGCTCGCGTTCTCCTCGCTGGGCATCCCTCTTGCGGGGGTCGGGCTGCCTGTGGGTGTTTATCTCGCGCCGCTCTATGCGCGCGAAGTGGGGCTCGGCCTGGAGCTGACCGGGCTGTTGTTCATGATGCTCCGCTTCTGGGACATCTTCACAGATCCGGTGATGGGCTATCTCGTAGACCGCTATCGCAGCCCGTGGGGCCGGGTGCGGCACTGGATCGTGCTGTCGGTGCCGATCCTGGGGCTGGCGACCTATTTCGTCTACATGCCGCACAAGGGCGCAGGGCCGGGCTATTTCGTCGGCTGGATGCTGCTCTTCTATGTTGGCTTCACCCTGTTGCAGACCACGCGATCAGCCTGGGTGCCGGCCATCGCGGTGGACTATGACGACCGGTCGCGCTTGTTCCAATGGGCCGAGATCGTCAACACGCTGGCCATGCTGGGCCTGCTGGCGATCCCGGCTGTGCTGGGCCTGTCAGGTGTCGGGATCGACCGGTTCGGGCAGGTCGCGATCATGGGCTGGGTGCTCTTGTTCTCCTTGCCGCTGGCCGCATTCCTCGCTTGCGCGTTCGTTCCGGACGCCCCGGTGCGCGGAGACCGGGGAGCGGCCACGAAGTTCCGCCTGCGGCCATTCCTTGCGGCCCTGAAGAACAAGTATCTGGGACATATCCTGCTGCTGGAATTGCTGACCGGAACAGCGATCGCGGTGACCGCGGCGAACTATCTGTTCGTCGCCGAATTCGTGTTCGGCCTGTCGGACGGCATGTCTGGCCTGGTCCTGATGTTCTTCTTCCTCATGGCGGTCATCGCATTGCCCTTCTGGCTGAAGCTTGCCGCGAAGACTGAGAAGCATATTGCCTTCCGCGCAGCCGTTCTGATGTCCTGCAGCAGTTTCGTTATCTATTATATTGCGGGCCAGGTTGGCGGTTTCTGGCCGCTCTTCATTGGGGCTTTTGTCAATGGTGTCGCGTTCAGCGCGCCGATCGTGCTGACGCGCTCCATGACAGCCGACGTCATCGAGTGGCAGGCTGCAAAGACGGGTGAGAACAGGTCGGGCATTTACTACGCGATGCTGACCAGCGCCTATAAGGTCGGAAACAGCCTCGCCTTCGGGGTCGGCTATTTCATTCTTGGGCGTCTGGCTGGATTTCATCCGTCAGCGAATAACTCACCAGAAGCCATTCAGGGCCTGTTGCTGGTTTTTTGCCTGTTGCCGGGTGCACTCTATATTCTGGCGGCTGTGGCGGCGAGCTATTACCCATTCACGCGGGCCATGCAGGTGGAGGTCAGCAAGTCGCTCGATCCGCGCGGGCCGGAGCCGCTGGACTAGAAGCCGCCGCCCTCGGCGAGCCATTCTTTCTCATCCGCTGTCGACTCTCTTCCCAGCGCCGCGTTGCGGTGCGGGAAGCGGCCGAACTGATCGATCACCTTCTTGTGGGCCTCGGCATATTTCAGCGTGCTGGCCGTCAGCTCGCGGAAACCATCGCGGGAGTCTTCCACCAGCGCCTTGAACATGGCGATGGAGCGCTCCTGATTTTCGGGCGCTTCGGAATGTTCGAGCGGCAGATAGAAGAAGATCCGCTCCGATTCGGACAGGCCCTTGTCTTGCCCCAGAGCAATGCCGTCCTCACAGAGCAGCAGGGCGAGGTCGTCCTGCGCGAAGGCGCGGGCATCGCCCCGGAACAGGTTGCGGCTGAACTGGTCCAGCACAATGATGGCCGCCAGCCGCTCGCGAGGTCCGCGCGCTGCCCAGGATTCGGCGGCGGGCAGGTGGGACAGGGTTTCCAGAATTTCCAGGAAGCGCGTGCGGATCTCCGCATCGGTCGCATCCGCCTTGCCGAACCAGAGCTTGTTTTTCTCGCCGGCAGCTTCCGGAGATGTCGCGGACTTTCCGATCCAGTAGTCGAGGACGTCTTGCGGGGTGGGAAGCGCGCTCATGCGTCCGGCCGTGTGGCAACAATCATGTAATTCACCGATGTATCTGTGCTGAGGCGCCAGGCGCCCGTCAGGGGTGCGTAAGAAACACCCGTCGCGGCGGCAGGTTCCATGCCCGCTTCAGCCAGGGCGCTACGCACATCTTCCGGCGGCAGGAATTTCGACCAGTCATGCGTGCCGCGCGGCAGCCAGCCGAGAACATATTCCGCCCCGATCACCGCCGTTGCCAGCGCTTTCGCGGTCTTGTTGAGGGTGGCCACGATCATCAGGCCGCCGGGCCGGACGAGGCTTGCCGTGTCCTTCAGGAACTGCGCTGGATCTGCGACATGTTCGACCACTTCAAGATTCAGCACCATGTCGAAGGGTGCCTCATTGGCATCGATCAGACCCTCTGCGGTTCCGGCACGATAGTCGATTTCAAGGCCCTGCTCACCGGCATGGGTGAGGGCGGTCTTGATGTTGGCTTCGGAAGCATCGACACCGGTCACCGCTGCGCCGAGCCGCGCCATGGGTTCGCAGACAAGGCCGCCGCCACAGCCAATGTCCAGTAAACGCAGGCCTTCCAGCGGCTTCACCTTGCCCGCTGCGATGCCGAAATGGCGCTCTGCCGTTTCGCGAATGAAGCGAAGCCGGACCGGGTTGAACCGGTGCAGGGGGCGAAATTTGCCCGTCGGGTCCCACCAGTCGGCGGCCATGGCGGAAAATTTTGCCACTTCGTCCGGATCGATGCTCGGCGTGCGGGGTGCCCCAAGGGAGCCTTCAATTGTTTTCACCATGGTTTAGCAAACCTGTTTGATCCGGCTGAGAACAGCCCGTATGAGGGCGCGTATATAGGGGCATACCCGGTTCTACAGGATATAGGGCGAAATGGCGCGCACGGTACTCAAGTTTGGCGGCACATCCGTTGGAGACCTCGATCGCATTGCGAACGTGGCCGATATTGTCGCGGCCCGCGCAGCGCAGGGCGAGCATATGGCCGTGGTGGTTTCGGCCATGGCCGGGGAGACCAACAAGCTGGTCGCGCTTACCGAGGGCGCCGCCGGTCAGGACCTGCCGCGCGACCAGTATGACGATGAGTATGACGTTGTGGTCGCCTCGGGCGAGCAGGTGACGGCTGGCCTGCTGGCACTGGCGCTGCGCAAGCGTGGCCTGAAAGCTCGCTCGTGGCTCGGCTGGCAGCTGCGCCTGAAGACCAACAAGAGCCATGGCCGCGCCCGCATCATGGGCTTTGAAGATTCCCGGCTGCCGGACTCCATCGATTCCGGCGAGATTGCCGTCATTGCCGGGTTCCAGGGCGTGACCGACGAAGACCGCGTGACGACGCTCGGCCGCGGCGGGTCAGATACCAGCGCCGTGGCGGTTGCCGCCGCGCTGAACGCCCAGGTTTGCGACATCTACACCGATGTCGACGGCGTCTACACCACCGATCCGCGCATCGTTCCCAAGGCGCGCCGGATCAACAAGATCTCGTTCGAGGAAATGCTCGAAATGGCTTCGCTGGGCGCAAAGGTCCTCCAGACCCGCTCGGTTGAAATGGCCATGAACCATAACGTGCCGGTGCGCGTGCTCTCCAGCTTCCTGAAGCCTGGCGAGCCCAATCCCGGAACCCTAGTCTGCGCAGAGGAAGAAATCGTGGAAAAGCAGGTTGTCAGCGGCGTCGCCTATTCGCGTGATGAGGCCAAGGTCACCCTTTACGGAATGCCGGACAAGCCCGGCGTCTCGGCGAAACTGTTCGCCGTGCTGGCGCAGGCCGGGATCAATGTGGACATGATCGTGCAGGCCAATGCCCGCGGTCCGGACCGGGCCAACCTGGTCTTCACCTGTACCGACCGCGACAGCCCGTTCGCCAAGGAAACGCTGGAAAAAGCGCAGGCCGAGCTCGGCTTTGAGTCCATGGAGGTCACCCGTGACGTCTCCAAGGTCTCGATCATCGGCGTCGGCATGAAGAGCCATACCGGCGTCGCCGAGACCATGTTCCGCGCCCTTTCGGAGAAGAACATCAACATCGACGTCATCGCCACGTCAGAGATCAAGATCTCGGTTCTGATCGCCGCGCCCTATACAGAACTGGCCGTCCGGGCGCTTCATACCGCATTCGGCCTTGACGCTGAGTGAGGGCGCTTGCAACAACCGGGTCATAGATGGCCTACAACCTGCCTGCCACGCGTCTGTTGATGAACCGCCTCCGCCAGATGATGGCGGAAGACGGTGAAACACGCTCCCGGCTCGACAATGTGGTTCGCCTCATCGCCTCCACCATGGTGGCCGATGTGTGCTCGGTTTACCTGCGCCACCGGGGCGGACAGCTCATCCTGATCGCCACCGAAGGCCTGAAGCCTGAAGCTGTCGGCAATACGCGCCTGTCGGCCAATGAAGGCCTGGTCGGTCTCGTGGCTCGCCGGGCTGAGCCGATGGCAATTCAGGACGCGCCGCGCCATCCCTCCTTCTCCTACCGGCCTGAAACCGGCGAAGACCCGTTTCATGCGTTCCTCGGTGTGCCCATCCTGCGCGGCGGGCGGGTGATCGGGGTTCTCACCGTCCAGAACCGGACCGAGCGGGTCTATGGCGACGAGGAAGTCGACACGCTGCAGACCATCGCCATGGTGCTGGCCGAGATTGTCGACCGGATCGATCCGGAACACCTCGAAAATGGTGACGTGCAAAAGCGCGCGCGCAACCTCGCCTCGCTGCGGGGCCGCGTCTTCTGCGAGGGCCTCGGCTATGGCCGGGCTGTTCTCTACGACCCTGTGGTTCCGGCCGCCAAGTTCTTTGCCGGTGATCAGGAACTGGAAGTCCACCGCCTGACGCGGGCGCTGGTGGACCTGAAAGCCTCGATTGACCGCATGATGGCCATCGACGGCGCCGTTCTGGGGGAAGACCCGCGCGACGTGATGGAAACCTACCGCCTGCTGGCGCACGACCCGTCCTGGGCCGAGCGGCTGCAGGAAGGCGTGCGCTCCGGCCTCTCTGCGGAAGCCTCGATTGACCGGGCCCGCCGGGAACACCGCGCCCGCCTGCAAAGCGCGCGCGATCCCTACCTGCGCGAACGCCTGCATGACCTGGAAGACCTCGACAACCGCCTCCTGCGTATTCTGGGCGGCGATGAAGGCCGTCCGCAGATCACCGAGGAGCGCAGCGTGCTGGTCGCCCGGCGCCTCGGTCCGGCGGAATTGCTGGAATATGCCAATACCGGCCTGCGCGGCATCCTGATGGAAGAGGCGGCGGCCTCGTCCCATGCGGCCATTGTGGCCCGCGCGCTCGGCATCCCGACGTTGGGTGGTATCGAAGGCCTGACGACCCGGATCGATCAGGGCGACTGGCTGATCGTCGATGCGGAGCAGGGCATCCTTCACGTCCGCCCGGATGACGCCCTGTACGATGCGTACAAGGCCCGGGTGGCGCTGCGCTCGGAACGCCAGGCCGGCTATGCCGCCCTGCGGGACAAGCCGGCGCGGACCAAAGATGGCACCGATGTTCGCCTGATGCTGAATGCAGGCCTCGAGCTTGATCTGGACATGATGGAGCAGGCCGGGGCGGATGGCGTTGGCCTCTTCCGCACGGAGTTCCAGTTCCTGGTGTCCGAAACGCTGCCACGCCTCAACGACCAGATCGTGCTGTACCGCCGGGTCCTGGACAAGGCCGCCGGAAAGCCGGTGATCTTCCGGACCGTCGATCTTGGCGGTGACAAGGTGTTGCCCGCGCTGAACCTGCAGCGCGAAGAGAACCCGGCGCTCGGTTGGCGCTCGATCCGTTTCGCGCTGGACCATAAAGGCCTCTTCCGCCGTCAGCTGCGGGCGCTGGTCCGCGCCGCCGGGAGCAGGCCGCTGACCGTCATGTTCCCCATGGTGACCGTTCCGCAGGAATTTTTTGCAGCCAAGGAATTGCTGCTCAAAGAGGTCGAATGGAGCGCAGAGGCCACCGGAAAGCGCCCGTCCCGTATAGAAGTTGGCGTCATGCTGGAAACACCGGCGCTGGCCTTCAGCCTGTCGGAACTGGCAGGGGAGGCGGACTTCCTGTCGGTCGGCACCAATGACCTGATGCAGTTCTTCTATGCCGCAGACCGGATGACGCCGTCTGTCTCGGATCGGTACGACCTTGTATTCCCCAGTGCTTTGCGCTTCCTGAAGATGGTTTCCGAACAGTGCTCCACCTACGGAATCCGGATGTCCGCTTGTGGCGAGGCGACCGGCTCAAGCCTGTCTGCGCTCTGTTTCGTTGCCCTCGGGTTTACCAATTTGTCCATGTCGGCGGGATCCATCGGGCCTGTTAAACGTATGATCAGAAGCCTTGATCTTGCAGCGTTTCGTACCGATTTTGAAGCTGCGCTGGAGAAGCCGAACGATGCGTTCCGTAACCAGTTGTTAGCTCTTGCGGCCGAATATGGTGTAGAACTGGCGGAAGGTTGATCGATCGGCCTCGTGGGTTAACTTCTACTCATGGACCGTTTCTTGCGCGATAGCGTGGCAACTCGCGACTGCTCGGGCGATTTTGGACGAACATGGCACACGAAGACGATACCCCTCACGAACAGGCCGCCCCGGACGCCGGGCGCGAACCCGCTATAGCGGGCAAGCCAGTGACGGACTCAGACCGCTTCCTGCAGGCCAGGGAAATCTTCGAGAGCCGGTCCTATGATGGCGAATCCCTGCGCATGGGTCAGGTGCTGCGCCGTGTGCGTGAGGCCAAGGGCCTTGAGCTGAGCGATGTCACCGCCGCCACCCTGCTGCGCAAAGACTACCTGATGTGGCTTGAGCGTATGGAAGTCGGCGAGCTGCCCAAAGGCGGCTATCTGACGGCCATTCTCAGCACCTATGCAAAATTCCTCGGCCTGCCCGAGAAGGACGTCGTCGCCATCTACACCAAGGAATGCGGCGCCGTTAAAGAAGTCAAAGAGGCCGCGCCTGTCCCGAAAATGGGCAAGATCGGCCCCGAGCGTGCCCGCTGGCCGCTGGCGCTTGCGTCGGCAACGGCCCTTATTGCGCTGGCTGCCGGGGCGATTGGCGTGTCGCAAGTCATGCGCCCTGCGCCGGAGGCGCCTGACGTTGCCGCTGTTGTGGCCATCAATGGCGCGCGCGACAGCCTGTTCGCTGAATCCGAAAGCACGCGCCCGGTACCGGATACCCTGCCGCTGGAACTCGTCGCAATCCGTCAGGGCTGGCTGGAAGTTCGCGGCGCCGATGGCACCATTTTCCGCAGCCGTACCATGGCTGCGGACGAAACCTATTTCCCGCGTCTGAATGCTGGCTGGACCGTGTCGGCCCAGGATGGCGGTGCGTTTGAATGGCGCGTCGGTGATATCGTGGTTGGCCCGCTTGGCCCGGATGGCGCAGAAGTGTTTTCGGTCAGCGTCGACGAGCAGCTCGCCCACGCAGCAGAGATTTCCGCTCCGGCCATGGCCGCAAATGGCGGCAGCAAAGCCAGCCGCTAAGTTTCCTGTTGACGCATTGCCGGATCGCTCCGGACGCGCCATCTAGGGGCTGAAGGCACCAGAGGCGCAGACATGAGTCACAATCCGATCCGTCCATGGCGCGACATTACCCGTCGCACATCCCGCCAGATCCGCGTTGGCAATGTGCTGGTGGGCGGCGATGCCCCCATCGCCGTGCAGACCATGACCAACACGCCGACCGAAGACGCGGCTGCCACCATCGCGCAGATCGAGCGCGCCGCCGAAGCGGGCGCGGACATCGTGCGCGTCTCCTGCCCGACCGAAGAGTCGACTGCCGCGATGAAAGCGATCTGCAAGGCGAGCCCCGTGCCGATCGTTGCGGACATCCATTTCCACTACAAGCGCGGCATCGAAGCCGCCGATGCAGGCGCTGCCTGCCTGCGGATCAATCCCGGCAATATCGGCTCGCAGGCCCGCGTGAAGGAAGTCGTGAACGCGGCCCGCGCCAATGGCTGCTCCATCCGGATCGGCGTGAATGGCGGGAGCCTTGAGCGCCATCTCCTTGAAAAATATGGCGAACCTTGCCCGGACGCGATGGTCGAGTCGGCGCTGGACCATGCCCGCATCCTCGATGACCTTGGCTTTCACGAGTACAAGATCTCGGTGAAAGCCTCCGACATGTTCCTGACCGTTGCGGCTTACCAGCAGCTGGCGGAGGCGACCGACGCACCGCTGCACCTCGGCATCACCGAGGCAGGCGGCCTGCGCACCGGCACCGTGAAATCCTCCATCGGCATGGGCGCACTGCTCTGGGCCGGGATCGGCGACACGATCCGCGTGTCCCTGTCTGCCGATCCGGTGGAAGAGGTGAAAGTCGGCTTCGAGATGCTGAAATCCCTCGGCCTGCGCACGCGCGGCGTGAACATCGTGGCGTGCCCATCCTGCGCGCGTCAGGGCTTTGACGTCATCAAGACCGTTGAAATCCTTGAGCAGCGCCTCTCCCATATCCATGAGCCGATTTCGCTGTCCATCATCGGCTGCGTCGTGAACGGCCCCGGCGAGGCGGCGCTGACCGATCTCGGCTTCACCGGCGGCGGCAAGGAAAGCGGCAAGATGTTCGTGGCCGGCCGGGCCGACCACAATGTCTCGAATGCCGACATGATCGAGCATATCGTCGACCTGGTCGAGCAGAAGGCCGAACGCCTCAGAGCCGAACGCGAAAAAGCGGAAGTCGCTGCCGAATAGGCGTCAGAGCGGGCCGCACTGGCTGCCCGGCACCAGATCCTTTGCCGCCTCATAGGCGTCCTGTGACGGCGCGAGCCGGCGGATGAGGGCGAAGGCGTCCGGCTTGTTGACCCGTACGATGTCTGCGCCATCTGCATTCCCCACGTCCTGTCCTTCCATCGCCACGATGACATGGCGCACGTCCGGCGTGTCTGCCACGCGGGCGTCCAGCGAGCCGGCATAGACATTGTCCGTGCTGGCCGAGAAGACCGAGAGGGAGCCATAGTCCGGCCAGGCCGAGGCAGTGAGTTCGACAGGGCCTTCCGACAGGTCGACCAGACAGATGGCATAGGCGAGGTCCGGGGCGGGGCGCACGACGGCCTGGTTCTCCGGGCTGGTGCGCGGGGTCATTTGCCACGCGTTCACGGGCAGGCCTCGTTCCATCATGCCATCCCGGACCTTGGACATGATCTTGCCGGGCAGGGCGTTCAGCACGACGAAATGCGCGATGGCGAATGTGACGACAAAGGCGGCGAGGCCGGTCAGGACGTTTCGCATGATCATTGCCCCCCACAGGAGATTCGCTCGATCCTTGGCGCGATCAGCGTGGCGTTCGGGTTTTCGATCAGGTCAGGCGACGGCTTGTAGAGGCGGAGTGTCAGATCGAACGCTCCGGCCGCCTTGCTGGAGACCCAGGCGCCCTCTGCGGGGGCCGTTTGGGAGACGGTGAATGACCAGGCATCGGCGTCGCCTTCTGCTGTCGCCTTGGTGAGATCGTAGGACAGTGCATTGTCTGTGTTGCGCGGCAGGTAGCTCGTCCCGTCATAAAGGGTAAGCGACCACCAGAGCGCGGGCATCCCGGCGCCGCTGACGCGGTACGTGCAGGCTTCGGTCAGTGACCTGCCACCTTCATCGGTCGCCTTGGTGAAATAGACCGCTTCCTTGCGCGTCAGCGCCAGCAGGCCGTGGCGGGCAACGCGGGCGCGGGTCCACGGGTTGGCCGCGACCGAACCAATCGTCC
Organism: Hyphomonadaceae bacterium BRH_c29; assembly: GCA_000961695.1. Lineage (GTDB taxonomy): Bacteria > Pseudomonadota > Alphaproteobacteria > Caulobacterales > Hyphomonadaceae > Hyphomonas. The sequence continues at coordinate 56,840 of LADW01000077.1, read as the reverse complement.
AGTCGCTCTGCCAGCCGTCGACATCGACCGCGCCGGACAGCCGGACGCCGGACCCGATCATGCCGGCCATGAACAATGCGGAGACAGCGCCCGCGCCGAGGCCAAGGACGCTGCCAATCAGAAGAGGAACCAGTTTCATGCGCGCAAGCTAGCGGCGCGGCGCTGCCGGGCAAGCCTGAATCTGGCTGGAAGCCCTATTCCGCCGGGGCAGGCAGGGCCCGAACGCGTACCATGGGCTTCAGTCCGAACAGGGGCCGCAGGAAGCCCACCCGGCGGATCACCAGTTCGTGGAGCAGCGCGCAGCCGCCGAACGTTGCCAGGATCACCAGGGGTGCCTCGACCCAGACGCTGAGACCCTGACGTGTCAGCCAGTAGCCCGCCATGACGGTGAGCGTCTGGTGCAGGATATACCAGGGGAAGATCGCTTCGGTCATATAGGTCAGCGCGCGGCTGGGCCGGTTCAGGTAGCGTTGGGCGAGGCCGAGCAGGGAGAGGATGGCCGTCCAAGCATACAGCGTGCGACCGGCCTCGTAGACCGACCACGCCGTGTCGGTCATCAGGTCCCGGTGAAAGCGCACCCAGGTCTGCGCGGTGCCGAGGATGATCGCGAGGGTCAGCACAAGTGGCAGCGCCCGGCGTACCGCGTTCCAGAAATTCCGGTCCTTGGCGAGCAGGAAGCCGGTCAGCAGCAGGGTGACGCTGTGGGCATGGTTCGCCCAATCGTCGAGCAGGGCATGGGTTGTCGGAAACAGCGGATCGAGTGTGTACTGGATCACGTAGTGCGGCAGCAGGATCACCGTCACGAGCACAAAGACGCCGGCACGGTCACGGAAGATCACGCTGGTGAGCCGTTCGCCGGGGCCTGCCATCAGCTTCGAAAGGAAAGGCGCCACCGGCGCCAGGAGCAGCGTGTAGACCAGCAGGTAGACCACATACCAGAGATGGTTCCAGGTCGGCGTGGTGATCGAAAAATCGGAGCCGAAGTCCAGATAGTGCGGCCAGAACTGCCAGAAACTGCCGGTGAATTCGCCGGATTCGACCAGCTGCAGCCAGCTTTGCGGCGCCACCACGACGGCCATGCCGAAGAGGATCGGCAAGCCAAGCCGAATGGCACGGTCGCGCGCCAGTTTCGACCCGCCGAGCTTGTCCGCCGCAAAGCGAAGCGCCACGCCGGAAATGAAGAAGAGGAGCGCCAGCCGCCAAGGATTGAACAGCAGCATCAGCCACTCCGCACCGGGGCCTGCATGCACGCTTTTCACGTGCCAGCCCCACGTCACGTAGAACATGCCCGTGTGGTAAAGAATGAGCAGGCCGAACGCGATGATGCGCAGCCAGTCGAGGTCATAGCGGCGAGGGAAAGTGGCGGTCTGAGGCATGGGGTCTCTCCACAGTCTGATACCGCCTTGTGGGTGTTTTCCCCGCCGCCTGTCGCTACCGGAGGGATCAGTGTCTGCTCTGCGGGATGAAAGCTGCCGATCTGGGACGAGCGGCGACGATCTGGGACGAATGGCGGGCAAGGGGCGTTTCCCACCGGCTCGCCCTATGGCAGAGACGCTTCGGTGATGACGCAGAATTCCCACCCCGAATCCCGGGCCGACCGGATCTCAGATCGCTGGGCGCTGGCCTTTTTCGTGGTGTTCATGCTGGCCTCGTTCGTGATCCAGGCGACGTCGATCCAGATTGAGCACCGGCAGGCGGCGGCAGAGCCCTGGCTGCGCGAGGTGGCCTCGCACATGTCTCTCCTGATGCTGGTGCCGTTCTTTCCGCGCGTGCTGGATGTGGCGCCCCTGTCGATCCGGAACTGGCGGCGGAGCGCGCCTGTTCACCTGGCTGCATGTGCCGCCTTCATCGTCCTGCACGTGCTGATCTTTGTGGCGATCCGGAAGCTGACCTATCCGCTCCTCCTGGGCGAGACCTACACGTTCGGCCTCGCGGATCCGCTCAACTGGATCTACGAGGGGCGCAAGGATGCCTATGGCTATGGCATCACCATGGCGATGTTCGCCCTTGCGCGCATGGCGATGCAGAACCGGCTTGAAGCGGAGGCCGTGGATGAGATGGCCGTTCGTGAGCATCGCGTGATGCTGAAGTCCGGCGGGCGGACGATCATGCTGAATGCCGGCGACGTCATCCATGCACAGGCGGCGGCGAACTATGTCGATGTGTCGACGACTACCGGAACGCATCTGGCCCGCATGACCCTGACCGAACTTGAGCGCCTGCTATCAGAGGCAGGCGGGCGCCACGTGCGGGTGCATCGCTCCCACCTCGTCAATCTGGACCATGTGAAGACCATCACACCGACCGGGGAAGGCGACGCGGTGCTCGAACTCGACACCGGCGAGACCGTTCCCGGATCGCGGCGCTACCGGGAAAGGTATGCGCAAACCGCATAACCACTATTTCGTGAGCGGGCTGGAAGGCGCGATGAATATGGGTAGGGTCGCCCGACGGTGAGGCCGTTCATGAAGACAGGAAACATATGATCCGCCCCATTCTCTGGTTTCTCGCCCGTTTACCGCTTCTGGTTCTCATCCTTGTTGTCTCGCTCATCATGTCGAGCTGCAGCATGCTGGGCATGAATTATGCGAGCCTCGAAACGACCAACAAGGCGGCGCCGGAGCCTGCGCTGGACGTGGCGGCTGTGACGGTCGAAGGCAGCCCGGCGCGCGAGGCGCTGAAGCAGAAATTCGAGGATGTGCTCTACGGGCCGTGGCCCGCCGGCATGCCGGTCAGCTTCGGCGACTGGCAGATGATCGACCCGGAATACCTGGACGGACGTGGCACGCTGGAAGAAGTAGCGATTACGGTCGGCAGCGGCGAGAGCGCCAGCACCTTCCATCTCGTCACCGCGTTTCCAAAGGCATCCGGGCCAGTGCCTGTCGTCATCAACCAGACGTTTTCCAGCACGTGCTCGGTGTTCCCGGATGAGCGCGCAACGGACGAAGACGGTACCTTCTGCGACGGCCCAAAGATAACGGGCGCGCTCGGTTGGCTCGAGACAGAGATTTTTGGCACCTATATCTCGGTTGCCCCGGTCGGCCGCTATTTCGATGCCGGGCTCGCCTATGCGAGCTTCTATGCGTCGGATTTCATCCCGGACAGCAAGAAGGAAGCGCCGGCGGCCATGGCGGCACTGGGCGGACCAGTGAACCCGACCTCCGCGCTGATGGCCTGGGCATACAGTTTCTCTGCAGCCACTGACGTGCTGGAAGCCGACCCGCGTATCGACCCGCAGGAGATCGCCGTAATGGGCCATTCCCGGCATGGCAAATCCGCCCTGATGGCCGCTGTCTGGGACCGGCGGATCGCCGCCGTGGTGGCGCACCAGTCCGGCTTTGCCGGGGCCTCGCTGTCACGCTCGCACACGGGTGAGCGGCTGGACCGGATGGCGAAAGCCTATCCTCACTGGCTGGCGCCGCAGGCGCAGGAATGGTTGGACAAGCTGGACGAGATCCCGGTCGACCAGCATGAGCTGCTCGCCTTGGTCGCGCCAACGCCTGTGCTGTTGGGCAATGGCCGGCGGGATGTCTGGTCCGACCCGAACTCGTCCTTCCGGGCAGCGGAAGCGGCCAGCGCGGCCTATGAAGTTACGGGACACCCCGGTCTGACCGTCTCGGGCATGCAGGACTTCGACCCGGCGGCGGGCATCGCCTGGTGGCTGCGCCCTGGCGGGCATAGCGTGGTTTCAGAAGACATTGATGCGTTCACCACGTTCCTGCACGATCATCTCGTTAGGGAAAGGCCTCCACAATACGCTGTTCACTAAGCAAGAGGCGCAGTAAGCTTAGAAAAAACAGTGCTTAGGGAGGGCATTACCCATGTTGCAGAACGTTGAATTCCTGAATCCGGTTCTGGCGCTTGTCGTCTGGACGCTCGTCATGTGGCTCTGGATGTATGCGACACGCATTCCGGCCATGCAGAAGGCGCAGATCAACCCGGACGAAGCGCGCCATCCCGGTACTTATGTTGACCGGATGCCACCAAATGTCCGCTCGGTGGCTGACAATTACAATCACCTGCACGAACAGCCGACGATCTTCTACGCCCTGATGTTCTTCGCTGCCCTGACCGGCGGGGCTGACCATCTGGCCACGCTGATCGCCTGGATTTATGTTGGCTTGCGCGTGGTGCACTCGTTCGTGCAGATCCTGTCGCCGAAAGTGACGCTCCGGTTCATGGTGTTCGCGCTAGCCTCGCTCACCCTGTTTGTGCTGGCCGGCAAGGAAGTGATCCGCATCCTCACCTAGGAGGTCAGATCCAGTTCCTGTTTGCAGATGTCTGGCGTCAGCTTGTAGCGGTCCAGCACCTGGCTCCGCTGCTTGATGTCGTAGGCTGTGGCGGAGCCGTCCATTTTGATCGAGCTGGTGGCCCGGCGTAGCACCACGGTCGTGCTGATTTCATTGTGGGCCAGACCTGTGCGCAGATAGTCCTTGCAGGCGGACTGAATGCGTTCCTTCTTCGCGGCGCTGGACCTGAAATTGTCACCATCGAAGACATCCAGAAGGATCTGTACTTCGCCCGTCCGGCTGGAGCCGTTCCCCTGGACTTCGAATATGCGGGACAAAAGAGTCTGCCGGACGCTGCGCTTGCTTGCGAGCTTCATTGTTTCCTTCTCGATGAAGGTGACACGCTCGGCATTGCTGGCCTTGTCATATGACCAGATCGAGATCGTGCATGTACTCATGCCGACGAGGCAAAAAATTGCCGATATGATCAGTGCAAGTCTCACAGACCCTACTTTCCACGTTCTGGGGGCCTTATACTCCGCAAAATGAAAGTTATGGCTAACCCGGCCTGGAAATCGGCCCGGCGGGATTAATCCTTTGGAAGGGACTAACCGCCTGAAGGGGCTTACCTGTTGACCTAAACGTCTCTAGAGAGGCTCGCCATGGCTAGCATTTCCAATACCCGCCTCCAGCAGGTGATCGATCGTTTCGAAGAAGTCGAGGCGCGCATGGGCGCGGCCTCCGACACGGCAGAGATTATTGCGCTCTCGAAAGAGCATGCGGAGCTGAAGCCCGTCGTCGAGAAGGCGCGCGAGCTGCTCACCTCACGCAAAGGGCTGAAAGAGGCCGAAGCGATGCTGTCGGGCGGCGACCGGGAAATGGCCGAGCTGGCCGAGATGGAAATCGAGGACCTGAAGGACAAGCTCCCGGCGCTTGAGCAGGAAATGCAGATCCTGTTGCTGCCGAAAGATGTCGATGACACGGCCGACATTGTACTCGAAATTCGCGCTGGTACGGGCGGCGACGAGGCGGCGATATTCGCTGGCGATCTCTACCGCATGTATACCCGCTATGCCCAGCTGATGGGTTGGAAAGTCGACGTGGTTGACGCGTCGGCGGGTGATGCGGGCGGCTACAAGGAAATCGTTGCGAACGTTTCGGGCGACGGCGTGTTCGGGCACATGAAGTGGGAAAGCGGCGTTCACCGCGTCCAGCGCGTTCCGGCTACCGAGACGCAGGGCCGTATTCATACGTCCGCTGCGACCGTGGCCGTGCTGCCGGCGCCGGAAAATATCGAGATCGACATCCGGCCGGAAGACATCCGTATTGATACAATGCGCTCATCCGGGGCAGGCGGGCAGCACGTCAACACGACCGACTCCGCCGTGCGTATCCTTCACTTGCCGACCAACATCATGGTGACCAGCTCGGAGAAGTCCCAGCACGTCAACCGGGAGAAGGCGATGGAGCAGCTGAAGATCCGCCTCTACGAGAAGCAGCGCGCCGAAGCTGACGCAGAGCGTGCCGAAGCGCGTGCGAGCCAGATCGGCTCGGGCGACCGGAGCCAGAAGGTGCGGACTTACAATTATCCGGAAAACCGCGTTACAGACCACCGGATCGGTCTCACCCTGTATTCGCTGGACCGGATCATTGCTGGCGACAAGCTGCAGGATGTGGTCCAGGCGCTGATCACGGAAGATCAGGCCATGAAGCTCGCCGCGATGGAGTCAGTGGGCTAAACGGCTTCAGTGCTTCGGTGTTTGCGCGGTTACATGACAATTGCTGAATGAAGGTGGAGGTTGATGTGAAGGCGGCATCAGGTTTTCTCGGTTGTTTGTTGTTTCTTGCGGCATGTGTCTCACAACCTGCGGAGTTGCAGGCGCGCGACATCCGTGTGTCCGGCGACCGCATCTTCCTGCCCATCGCCGTGAATGGATATCCCGTGGAGGCGCTCCTGGATTCGGGCGCCGAGATGACCCTTGTCGATGCCGCATTTGCTTCACGGATAGGCCTTGCAGCCGCTGGGAATGAACAAATCAAGGGAACGGGCGCGGGCACCCAGGACGTTCAGCTCGCCGAAGGGGTCGAGATATCGGCGGCCGGTTCCGTATTGTCAGACCAGGTCGTGATCCTCATCGATCTTGGGGAGATTTCCCGCCGCCTCATAGGCGAGCCGCTCCACGCGGTCATGGGACGTGAGCTGTTCGACAACGGACGCTACCTGCTGGATGTTGACGCCGGCATCTTCCGGCAAGTCCGGCGAGATGCCGAGCCAGGAGGTGTCATGTTGCCCCTGTCCGACGCGAACGGGATCAAGCAGGTTCCGGTGCAGATCAATAATAGAGGCCCCGTAGCGGCCGATTTCGATGTCGGCAACGGAAACGAGATCCTGCTGAGTAAAACATTTGCGGAGAAGCTGGGCTTGCTGACCGAAGGCAATGTCCTGGGTACAAAGCAAGGTGGAGGAGTGGGCGGGCAGGTCGAACGAACTCTGGTTCGCGTCGACACTTTGAACCTTGGCGGGGTGGAGCTGCATGACCTGGTCGCAGCGGTCGGTGAGGCTTCCGACGGGGCGGACGTGAACATCGGTCTGTCAGTGTTGCGCAGGTTCCGGATGGTTATCGACTTTCCGCAGAACAAGGTCTGGTTGGAACCTCTGGAGTGATGCCCAAACCTACCTTCGATCAACTTATCCGGTCGGCCGCGCAGCGGTTTCACGATGCCGGTGTCGAGAGCGCCCGCCAGAATGCTGTGCAGTTGATGTTGCATGTCCGCGGGGATACGCGGGCGGCATTGATCTCCGCAGGGGCATCGCCGGTTCCGAAGCCTGTCGAGGAAAATTTCCTGGCGGCGGTTGAGCGTCGGATCAGGCGCGAACCGTTGCAGCATATCGTGGGCAGTACGGATTTTTACGGGCTGGAAATCCGTTCCGATGGCCGCGCCCTCATTCCTCGGCCGGACAGCGAAACGGTGGTGGAAGCCGCGCTGGCGCTGATCCCGCAAGGGGAGGTGGTCAGCCTTGCGGATCTCGGCACCGGCAGTGGTTGCATGCTTGCGGCCCTGCTTCATCTGAGACCGGACGCGCGCGGCGTCGGCGTGGAGGCGAGCCCGGAAGCGGCGAGCCTTGCGCGTGAGAATTTTGCGGCGCTGGGGCTTTCCGGGCGGGCAGGCCTGTTCGAGGGCAGCTGGGCCGATTGGTCCGGCTGGGAACAGTCCGACCTGGTCATTTCCAACCCGCCTTATATTGCGAGCGGCGAGATTGCGGGCCTTTCCCCGGAAGTGCGCGCGCATGACCCGATGAAGGCGCTGGATGGCGGCGCGGACGGGCTGAATGCCTATCGTGAGATCGTGGCGCTGGCGGAAAGCCGCCTAAAGCCGGGCGCCTGGCTGGTCTTCGAGATCGGATATGACCAGAAGGAGACCGTGTCCGGACTGCTTGAGGCGGCAGATTTTACCGGAATCGGCTCGGCAAGAGACCTTGGCGGGAATGATCGTGCCGTTTGGGCGCAGAAGCGCGAAAGTTGACACTCACATTTTCGCTTGGCGGTGAAAGCGTTACAGGATAGAAGAATCGTGTGAAACGAGATGAGCGGGTTCCTTTGGTGTCCCTCTTCGATCACAGAATTCGCGCAAAAATAGGGGCTGTGGCCAGCTGAATTAGAGGCCAGCGCGACAGGAACTGCCTGCAAAGACACGCAGGCCATGAAACATGGGACTGACTTCATGAAACGCTCACGTGGGCGCAACCGCCGGACAGGCGGTAACAACCAGAACAATTTCAACAATCCCAACCGGCATTTCGAATCTGTCGGCCCGGACGTAAAAATCCGTGGATCGGCCCAGCAGGTGCTTGAAAAGTACCAGCAGTATGCCCGTGACGCCCATACCAGTGGCGACCGCATCCTGTCCGAGGCTTATTATCAGTTCGCCGAACACTACCAGCGGATCGTTGCCAAACAGACAGAAGCGCGGGACCGCCAGCAGCAACCGCGTAACAATCGCGACGATCGGGACCAGGGCCGCCGCGACGACCGCGACAATTCCCGCAATGACGGCGATGACAATTCGGACGACCAGAACCAGGACGAGGATGAGGTCGCTGAGACCGGCACCGAAGCCAATGTTGAACGCCGTGACGCCGCTCCCTCTGAAGGCGACCGCGACGACGACGCCATGCGTGTGATCGACGAAAATGAATCGTCCGATGATACGGAAGCATCGTCCGATGCGGAAAAAGAGCCGCGGCGCAAGCCCGCTCGCCGCAAGCCCTACAAGAAACAGGACAAGGAAGAGTCGAAAGACTCCGACCCGGCGGATGGCGTGATGAAAACGCTTTCGCGCGGCCGTCGCAAATCCTCGGACGAGGGTGCGGAAGTGCCTGCCGAGACGACCGACTAGGCTGCAGCATTCAGTCAATCCCATTTGCCCGGTGCGCCTCTGGCCACCGGGCTTTTTCTTGTCTGATCCTGTGTCTGGGCTTTCCCGTCGCAGGGGAGTTGTAAGACCGGAATATGTTCCCACATGAGCTGTAACGGGAAAGGCACTGCTGCTGAGCGGGGTGCCGATGCCTGCGATCCGATCTGCCTTCGAAAGGGGATAACATATGAATATTGAGCAATACACCGAGCGCGCACGCGCTATCATTCAGGCTGCCCAGACGGCAGCCTTGGCGGCGGGCCATCAGGTTCTGACGCCGTCCCATGTTCTGAAACAAATGCTCGAGGATCGCGACCAGATGGCCGTGAACCTCATCCGTGCCAGCGGTGGCCGGCCCGAACTGGTTGTCCAGGGCGTGGACGCCGCCATCGCAAAGCTGCCGAAAGTCTCCGGTTCAAATACCGGCCTGCGGCTGGAGCAATCCGGCGCGAAACTGTTCCAGGACGCTGAAGCCGGTGCCAAGAAGGCCGGTGACTCTTTTGTTACCAACGAACGCCTCCTGCTGGCGCTTGCCGGCCTGTCGGGTGATCCAGCGGCAGATGTTCTGAAGAATGCTGGCGTTACGGCGAAGGGGCTGGAAGACGCCATCGCACAGCTGCGGCAGGGCCGCACGGCCGACACCGCCAATGCCGAAGAAGGCTATGAGGCCCTCAAGAAATATGCGCGTGACCTGACCCAGGACGCTCGCGACGGCAAGCTCGATCCGGTGATTGGCCGCGACGAGGAAATCCGCCGGACGATCCAGGTGCTTTCGCGCCGGACCAAGAACAATCCTGTCCTCATTGGTGAACCGGGCGTCGGTAAGACAGCCATCGCTGAAGGCCTCGCCTTGCGTATCGTCAATGGCGATGTGCCGGAAAGCCTGAAAGGCAAACGCCTGCTTGCGCTGGACATGGGCGCGCTGATTGCCGGGGCGAAATTCCGTGGTGAATTCGAAGAGCGCCTGAAAGCCGTGCTGAACGAAGTTCAGCAGGCAGAGGGCGGCGTCGTCCTATTCATCGACGAAATGCACACGCTGGTCGGGGCAGGGAAGGGCGACGGCGCAATGGACGCGTCGAACCTGCTGAAACCTGCGCTGGCGCGCGGTGAGCTGCACTGTGTCGGCGCGACCACGTTGGACGAGTACCGAAAATATGTCGAGGGCGACCCAGCGCTCGCGCGCCGCTTCATGGCTGTGTTCGTGGACGAGCCGACCGTGGAAGACACGATCTCTATCCTCCGTGGCCTGAAGGGCCGCTATGAAGCCCATCATGGCGTGCGCGTGTCGGATGCGGCGATCGTTGCAGCAGCAAACCTGTCGAACCGTTACATCACGGACCGCTTCCTGCCGGACAAGGCCATCGACCTGATGGACGAGGCGTCCTCGCGCCTGCGCATGCAGGTCGACTCCAAGCCCGAAGAACTCGACGAGATCGACCGCCGCTTGCTGCAGCTGAAGATCGAAGTCGAAGCGTTGAAGAAGGAAAAGGATGCGGCTTCTCAGGACCGGCTGAAAACTCTGGAAGAGGAAATCGGCGAGCTTCAGGCGCATTCCGATGAGCTGACCATGGCGTGGAGCGCCGAGAAGGATAAGCTCAAAGGTGCGGCCTCTGCCAAGGAACAGCTCGACCGGGCTTATGCCGACATGGCCGAAGCTCAGCGTCAGGGCGATCTTGGCAAGGCATCCGAGCTGAAGTTTGCGACGATCCCTGCGCTCGAAAAACTGATCAAGGATACCGAAGGCAGTGAGGACAGCGGTGGCGGCGTCGTTTCCGAAGTCGTGAAGCCTGAAGATATCGCGGCGGTTGTCTCCAAGTGGACGGGCATTCCTGTCGACAAGATGATGGAAGGCGAGCGTGAGAAGCTACTCCATATGGAAGATGCCCTGCGCAAGCGGGTGGTCGGCCAGGATCCGGCCCTCGAAGCCGTATCGAATGCCGTACGCCGGGCGCGTGCGGGTCTGCAGGACCCGCACCGGCCCATTGGCTCGTTCCTGTTCGTCGGCCCGACCGGTGTTGGCAAGACCGAGCTCACCAAGGCGCTTGCCGAGTTCATGTTCGACGACGACACGGCAATCCTGCGCCTCGATATGTCCGAGTTCTCGGAGAAACATTCCGTGGCCAGACTGATTGGTGCGCCTCCCGGCTATGTCGGCTATGACGAGGGCGGCGTGCTGACGGAGGCTGTCCGGCGTCGACCTTACCAGGTTGTCCTGTTCGATGAGGTCGAGAAGGCCCACCCGGATCTGTTCAACACGCTGTTGCAGGTGCTGGACGATGGCCGCTTGACCGATGGTCAAGGCCGGACCGTGGACTTCAAGAACACGATCATCATCATGACGTCGAACCTCGGTGCCGATGCACTGGCCTCAGGCGAAGAGGGTGAGATTTCCGCGTCTGCAAAAGAAGCGGTAATGGGCGCGATCCGGATGCACTTCCGGCCGGAATTCATCAACCGGATCGACGAGATCGTGTTCTTCAAGCGGCTCGGCCGCGGCGAGATCGACCATATCGTCGATATCCAGATGGAGCGCCTCGAAGGCCTCCTGAAGGACCGGAAGATGAAAGTGGACATGAGCCTTGGAGCCCGCAACTGGCTGGCGGCGCGTGGCTATGACCCGGTCTATGGCGCGCGTCCGCTGAAGCGGGTCATCCAGAAAGAGCTGCAGGACCCTCTGGCCCGGCTGCTGCTGGAAGGCCGCATCCATGATGGCGAAACCATCCATATCGACGTGGAGGGCGACCAGCTCTCAATCAATGGCGTACCCAACGATTTCGCCAAGGGAACGGCTGCGCTCAACTGATACGCGCGCAATTCAATGCTTGATTGATCGCTCCCGCATTCGTACCCTTGTCGGGTAAGGATGCGGGAGTGATATTGTGAAAGCAGGATATTTTTTGGCTTCGGCCTGTGCGTCGATCTTGTCTGCAGGGCCGGTGATGGCTGAAACACCAGCCGAATTGGCGGAACTGTTCGGCCGGGCGGATTCCATCGGCAACCCGCAATTGTCGCCGGATGGGTCACACTTGGCGGCAGAATGCTCGCCTTTGAACCTGCACACAATCTGTGTTTTCGACCTGATGAATGGCGGCGACGCGGTGGTGTTGCCAAAAATGGCGGATGTCCGTCTGGTTGACCACTACTGGGCAAACAATGAAACGCTGATCCTCGACATCGAGGCTTTTGAAAACCTGCAGGTGTCCAGCGGACGGCAGGACTATACGTTCGAGCGCGCGGTTGCCTTCAACATCAAAGACCCCAAACCCGTGATGTTGTTGCGGGATAACCGCGCCTGGGTGGATACCAATGACCTTGCGGCAATTGTACCGTCCAAAGATGACAGGGCCCTCTTCGCGCTCGTGACCCAGGAAGAAGATCAGGGCAATGCTGGCCGCGCGATTCAGCTGGCGCCGAAAATCGTGTACAATTTGATGGATGTGAACTTGGCCACCGGGCGCTCCAAGATCAAGAAAAAGGCGACCCAGAATGTGGTCGGTGCCATTCTGACTCCGGAAGGGGATTTTGTCGCTGAGGTTAAGTATCAGGACAAAGGAACTCTCGGGCATGAGCTTTCGGTCAGCGCAGGGGGCAAGACAATCTTTGCCCGCGAGCGATTGGAGTTTAATCCGCTCTCCGTTTGGGGGCTTGATGTCAGCGGAGAAAACCTGATCGTCTTCCTATCTGAGGGCGAACCCTATGGCTTGTTTCGCATGGCGCTGAGCGATGGGGCGTTGTTGCCTATCGATGATCGCAGAGGCCTTGTGGGGCCGGTGATCGACAAGCGGATGCGCAATGTTGTGGGGTATGAATATCCCGATGATTTCACGGTTCAGATACTCGAAGACGTGAATCTGAAGGGCCAGGTCGAAGCAATTTCTGGCGCATTTCCGGAGGCTTCGGTTACGGCTGAATCTTGGTCCGATAACCGCTCGATGACGGTTATGAAAGTCGAGTTTCCGGGTAAGCCTGCAGACTATTATCTGTTCGAGCCCGGCTCCGGCGCGCTTTCGCCGCTTGGCAATGTGGCGCCGCATCTGAGCGACCAGAAGCTCGGCGCGATTGAGCCGGTTTCCTTTACTGCCCGTGACGGGCTTGAAATTCCCGGATATTTGACGCTGCCGCCCGGTAAGACGCGGGCTGATGGGCCGTTCCCACTTATTCTTATGCCGCATGGTGGTCCGGAATCGCGCGACACGCTGGCGTTCGACTGGTGGGCGCAGGCATACGCAGCAGCGGGTTATGCCGTGTTGCAGCCAAACTTCCGCGGTTCGGCGGGATTTGGCGTCGACTTCCGCGATGCCGGATATGGAGAGTTCGGCGATAAAATGGTTCTCGATGTCGCAGATGGTGCAGCTTGGGCGGTTGATCAGGGCATCTCGACGCTGGGTGACGCCTGTGTCGTTGGGGCCAGTTATGGCGGTTATTCAGCGCTTATGTTGCCGCTAAAGTCGGAGGGTGCGGTCAAATGTGTTGTCGCGGTAAACGCCGTGACGAACCCATTCGGGATTGCCGGACAGGCCGCGTCGCACACGTTCTATGCGAACGACATTGAGCGGTATCTTGGCGCCGACCGCTTTTCTGACGATTCAGACAAAAAGCGGATCACACCTTCGCGCCGTGGCAGCGAATATGACCTGCCAATCCTCGTGATTGCCAGCAAGGAAGACGATACCGTCCCATACGAGCAAAGCGATCAATTGCGAGCAAGCCTGCGGCAGAGGCCTGACTTCGAATTTGTAACTGTTGACGGGGAAGACCACTACCTGCGCAGCTCTGTCGGTCGCTACAATGTGCTGCTTAACAGCCTGAAATTCCTGGACCAGCACCTACCTGCCGGGAATTGAAGGCGGTTCAAGGTGAGGGTGGGTTCGTCGTTGGCAACGATACGCTGAGCAGGCCGGCGCCTTGCTCAGCGCGGATTGTGTCGATCGTATCCTTGGCGGTCTCAAACTCGGCCAGCATGTCGGGGCTCTCGGCGAGCTTGCGGCCCGTAGGCAGCTTCAGCTTCATCGCGTTCACCGGTGTGCCATTGATGTAAACCTCATAATGGAGGTGCGGCCCAGTCGAGGCGCCGGTCGAGCCAACATAGCCGATCACTTCGCCCTGGCGGACGCGGCGGCCTTTACGAAGCCCGCTGGCATAGCGCGACAGGTGAGCATAGGCCGTCTTGTAGCCGTTGGCATGCTTGACGATGATGTAGTTGCCATAACCGCCCCGGCGCGCGGACCATTCCACAGTACCGTTGCCCGCAGCGTAGACCGGCGTGCCGGTCGGCGCGGCGAAGTCCGTTCCCTTGTGCAGGCGAGTATAGCCGGAAATCGGGTGCTTGCGGTTGCCGAAGGACGAAGACAGGCGGGCGCCGTTGATCGGCGTCTTCATCAGGAACTTTGTGGCGCTTTCCCCGTTAGAGTCGAAATAATCGGTCTCGCCGTCATCGGACGGGGTAAAACGGTAGAAGCTGCGCTTGAGTGCCTGGCCGTTGAGCGAAGCGTACAGAAGGTTACCGGCTTTGACCGGGTGACCGGCCTCATCGGTGTACGTTTCGTACACCATTTCGAAGGAGTCGCCCGGATGTATTTCACGTTGGAAATCAACATCATAAGCGAAGACAGAGGCGAAATCGACGACCTGCTGGTCCCCCGCGCCAAGCTTCAGCGCCGCCTCATAGATCGATGTCTCGATCGGGGCGCTGACGCGCTGGTAGTGCGGAATCATGCGGGCATTGAGCGCCGCAGCAGTCCAGTCGCCATCCATGCTGCGCGTGATGAACAGGTTCCGGCCAGCTTCGGCTTTGACGTTGAGCGCGCTGAGATGTCCATCGTCGAGAAAGACTTCGGCCTCCATGCCGGGACGCAGGCGGCGCGGGTCGATCAGTTTCTTGTCGTAAAGCGTCTGCAGGGCGCCTGCCGCTTCGTTGGGCGGGGCGCCGAGGCGCTGGACGAGGCCTGTCAGGGTTTCACGGCGTGCCAGAGTGCCGGTGACAGTTTCAAGTGGGGCGGCGGGCGGCTGGATGTCGGTCGCGCTGAGCAGGGTTACAGCCAGTGGCGGCGGGGCAGGGGCGGCAGACGCGGTGCCCGGTCCATTCTGTCCCGAAGGACCGACAATCAGCAGGCCCGCGACGGCAGATCCTGTGCCGAGGACAAGCAGGGCGATGAGGCTCTTGACCCCATGCGAGTAGGTCCTGCGCGCAGGCGTACTGGTTTCGCTCACTTTTTGGGCGTCTTGCATGTCGCAAGCCCCTCCATCTTGTTCGCCACCCCATGATCCTGCCTGCAATTCCCGTGCAGACGGACGCTTCTTCGTCAAATTGTTATCGCCTTTGCCTATTAAGGCTTTTCAAACGCGACCGGAAAGGAATTCCCTTTTCAGGTAAGATACTAATTTCCACAGCGAGTTGGAAGCAAGCCGAGTGACTCAGTGACGCCTACACATGACGGAGATTTAAGTCCGACCACTCAGGAAAAGGACCCTCGTGCCTTTTCCTGGGCACGATGGCTTCTGGTGGCGCTGGTTGTTCTCCTCGTGGCCGGTGGCGCCGCCGGCTGGCTGCTACGCAAGGCCGTTGCCCGGCAGATACTGGTGAGCTGGTGCATGGAGCGCGATCTCGTCTGCACCGGGCAGTTTGGCCGGCTGGGACTGGGCGGCGCGAGCCTCGATGACCTGACGATCTCAGGTGAGGGCAAGCGGGCGTTTGAAGCCGGGCAAGTGCGTGTCCGGCTGGAATGGCCGGGCCTGTTCAATTTGCGTGTCGCGGGCGTGGATGTGGACGCGCCGGTTGTGCGCGGCGCGCTTTCTGACGGGCGCCTCACCTTTCATGGCCTGGAAAGACTGACCTCCCCGAGCGGTGGCTCGGGCGGAAGTACCTTTCCGGCGTTTCAGATAAACGATGGCCGTATCCTGATCGAGACCAGCGCCGGCGAAGTAGGCGCGAACGTATCGGCGAGCGGTGTTTTCCCAGAAGACGCGCGCGCATCGCTCAAGCTCGACCCGGCCAGCCTTGATGGCGCAGAGGGATATATCAGCTGGACAGGGGGCACGGCGGAACTGTCTGCCAGGGATGGCCGGCTGGAAGGGCAGACGGATATTGCGCTGGAAGAGGTGCGCACCGACAATGTGCATATCCTGAATGCGAAACTGGTTGCCCGGCTCGAAGCCGGAACCGAAGCCGACAGTGCTGCGCAGCTCGTCTGGGACGGGCAGGTCGCGGACGCAACCGGGGCTGATTTCAGTGTCGTGGGAATGACGACCAGCGGACAGGTCCGGCTGAGCGCGCTGACAGGTGCTGCGCCGGGTGAGATCCTGGCTGCAGTGACAGGCGCCGATATTCAACTCGAAGCTGGTAAGGCGCAGTGGACGGACTATGCCGCCGATGGCGTGCGTGCGGAAGCGTCTCTGCATGGTCAAGATGGTCACATCTCGGGGCCGGTCGACATCGATCTGACGGAACTCTCCCTGCCGCAAGGCCGGGCCGGTCAGCTTGCGGTGGCGGGAGACCTCGATTGGGCCACAGAAACGGGCTTCGGGTTTGCCGGGCAAGTGAATGCCTCCAAGGCAGCACTGGCGGACACATTCTCTGGCAGCTTTCTCAGCCGGGTCAGCCTGCCGGCACCCCTGACGGCGCATGGCGACAGCCTGCGGGCAGCGCTCCGCCGGGCGCTCTCGACCTTTGATGCGCAAGCGCGCGTATCGGTCGACATTGCCAAAGCGGGCGCACGGATCAGTGTGCAGGATGCTGCGTCTCTCACGGCGGCCAGCGGGCTCACGCTCGCAATTACACCACGTGCAGGAGAGGCTGTGTTCAGTCTCGTGAATGGGCAGGCCACCCTTGAGGGTGACATCTCGCTGAAAGGTGGCAGCGCACCGAAATTGTTTGCATCACTCAAGTCTCTGTCTTTTGGCAATCAAGGCCTGAACTTGTCTGCTGAGGCGATCCGGCTGTCTGACTGGCGCGAAGGCGGCGTTCAGTTTGGGGCGGACATCCCTTCACTCACCGTCAAGTCGGGCGGCGACGCACTTGATATCCACACAAGCGGTACACTGACATTGTCTGGCCCCGTCTTCGGCGTTGAGCTTGCGGACTCGAAGCTCAGCGGCGGCGTTCAGATTACGCAGGTCAAGGAAGGCCTGCGTGTCGAGCCAGTGGGGCAGCGCTGCCTCGTGTTCGATACCAAAGGCGTGGGGCTCGGGGGCATTGATTTTGAGGCGGCGCGGCTGAACGTCTGTCCGCGTACGGGTGTGTTCATGAAGCCTGGAAATGGCCCGCCCTCCGGCACGGCGTCTCTGGGTGACGTCTCATGGCCCTTCGCCTCCAAATCCGTCACAGGGGGGCTGTCCCTCAAGGAGGCAGTGGTTGACTGGTCTGCGGACAAGGGGTTTGCGTTCACGCTTTCCTCGCCATCGCTTGGTCTGCCATTGCAGATCGACAACCGCACATTGACAATTGATGCAGCCCGTCCCCGCGTCAGCCTGTCAACCGCGAAGGGGCGCGCGCCAGCACTGTCGGCGACACTGAACGATACAGTGTTCGGTGGCACACTCATCCCCGCGAAGGTATCCTCCGACAAGATCACCTTCAATGGGCAGATTGGGTCCGGCGGTCTTTCGGGCGACCTTGCTGGCGATGCGGTTCTGATCCGGGACTTCCGGGAGGATCCGATCTATCAGCCGCTCCTGTCAGATATGACGGCCCGGATGAATGAATGGCAGCTTGCCTTGAAGGGGCCTCTGCGGCTGCAAGCGAGCGGCATCCCGATCGGTGAAATCCGCGCGAACGTGAATGTGCTCAAGCTGGACGGAACAGCCCGCGTGGCAACGCTGCCGCTGGACTTTGCCAAAGGTGGTTTGCAGCCGGTCATGCTGTCAGAGCGTTTGCGCGGCGTTTACACGGATGCTGCGGGCCATATGGAAGCCGTCTCTGACGTTACGCTCGCCGGCGGTAAGATGGATGGAACGGCAGATGTTTCAGTCAGCAATTTTGGCTTCCAGACAACGCGTTTGGGTCGCGTCTCAAACGTCAACGGGGATGTCCGCTTCTCGGACCTGTTTTCTCTGACCACTGAGCCGTCGCAGGTGGTGACCATAGGCGGTATGAATCCGGGCATCCCGTTGAGCGATGGCCGGCTCGTGTTTGGCTTCTCAGAAGGCCGGGACGTGGCTGTTGAATCGGCGGCATTCCCCTTTGCTGGAGGAACGCTCGCCCTTTCGCCGTTCAATTGGGTCCTTGGACGGGAAGACCAGCATGTTGAAGTCACCGCCGACGCCATCGACCTGGCCAAACTGGTCAGTATCCTGAAGCTACCAAAGATCGAGGCGGAGGGGACTGTGTCAGGCCGGTTCCCGATTGATGTCGAGCGGTCGAAAGTTCTGATCCGCAAAGCGCGCCTGTTTGCCGATGATGGCGGTGGCCGGGTGGCTTATCTCGGTGATGCTGCAGATTCTGCAGCCCAATCAGATGCCAATGTACGCCTCGCCTTTGAGGCGCTGAAGGATTTCGATTTCACCGTGCTGGAGGTCGGGCTCGACGGAGACGTGGCTGACCGGATCAAGATTACGCTCAAGCTCGCAGGCAAAAGCCGCAATGACATTACCTATGGTTCGAACGCCGAGATTCTTCGCGGTCAGCCGTTCGAGTTCAATATCGGTGTGGATTCCGCACTGTCCGAACTTTTCCGGTCCAGCCAGTTTTATACAAACCAGCAGAAGCTCACCGATTTCGTGGTACAGGAAGTGATCACGGATCGCGGTCTGAAACCGGCCAAAAATGAATAGGGGACAACCATGTCCTTGATTGACGTTAAGCCGCGCCATGCCATGCTGGCGCCAGACTCAAGGAGGCCGTAAAGCCCATGACCCTACGAACGACCCTTATGGCAGGCGCCGGATTTGCTATCCTGGCCGCTTGCACGCATACGATCAGGATCGAACCCTCGGACAAGCCGATCAAGATCGATCTCAACATCACCCAGGAAGTTCGCATCATCCTCGACAAGCAAGTCGAGGACCTGATCGCTGACAACCCGGACCTGTTCTAGCGAAGAGAGGAGACATATCATGACATCCCTTCGCACTTTTGCTGCCGCTTCCGTATTCGCCTTTGCTGCCTTCGCGGCCGCACCGGCAGCGTTTGCCGGCGACCCCGTCATCGATGCTGCTATTGAAGCTGGCCAGGTGGGTGAAACCATCGACGGTCTGCTGGGTGTGGTCAGCGCTGCGGATCCCTCGGTTGTCCGCAAGGTCAACGAGATCAACAATCGCCGCGCCGCCAAATATGCCGAAGTCGCCGCCGAAACCGGCACGACGCCAGCGCAGGTCGGGCGTCTGACCGGCGAGAAGCAGATCGAGAAGCTGGAGGCCGGCGAGTACTACATGGATGAGTCCGGCGTCTGGAAAAAGAAATAGTGTCTTGCCCGACGTGGGGGCGGCCCTAGGGTGCCCCCATGTCGCGCAAAGCCATAATCATCATCGTCGCGTGCGTCGCGGTCCTTGCGATCGTGATTGCAGTCGCTCCACATTTCTGGATAGGCGGGTCCTCCGAGCTGAGTGGCCACGGCTGGATCGCCTATATCGCCGGGGCGGTGTTGACCGTCGGCCTGTCCGGCGGCTTGTTTTTCCTCACTTTCTATTCCGCCCGGTCGGGGCATGACGACATTGACCGGCCGGATGATCCTGCTGGCTGACCGCTGCTGCTGTGACGGGAACTTCATGCAGCCTTGATTGACACAAGCGGCGGAGCACCCAATCCTGTCGCCACTGCAATCATTCTAAACAGGGCTGACAATGTCATCGATCGATCCTGCACGCCTTTCGGCGTACATTGCGTCGCGTATTTGCCACGACCTCGTCTCGCCGGTGTCCTCGGTGACCAATGCGCTCGATCTCATGGACGAGCCGGGTGACCCCGAGATGAAAGTGCAGGCGGAAGCTTTGCTGCGTGAAGGGGCCGACAAGGCTGCTGCACGCATCCAGTTCCTTCGCTATGCCTTCGGCTCCATCGGGCTGAGTTCCGGGGCGGCCGACATCCACGAGGCGCGCAAGATTACCGAGGCTTTCGTCAAGAGCCATAAGCCGAGCATCGAATGGGATATCCAGACCGATCATCTCAGCTTCTCGCATGCCCGCCTGATGATGAACCTCGTCATCATGGCAACCGAAGCGCTGCCGCGGGGCGGTGTGGTCTCCGTCCGTATCCGCAGCGAGGTCGGCGGTATGACCATCACCCTGACGGCGAAAGGTGACCGTGCGCGCCTCAAGGATGACGTCGCGGCCGCTGTGAATGGCACCGAGCCGGTCGATGGCTGGCGGGCTGAGAACATCCAGTCGCTGTTCGCCAGGATGATCTGCGATGGCCTGGGCGGCGAGCTGACGGCCAAGCAAAGTGACGGTCAGGTGATCTTCATGGTAACGGGAGTAGCCGCCGAGGGCTGAACTGACCGCTCAGCGAAGGGTTGAAAGGTTTTGTTAACAGACTTCGGCGAGCGTCCCGAATTAGCCTTCCAGTGGGGAAGTTGTTCATGAAAACCTGCCTGATAGTCGATGACTCGCGCGTCGTGCGCAAAGTCGCGGCTCGTATCATCAAAGATATGCGTTTTGACGTCGCTGAGGCCGGGGACGGTGCTGAAGCGCTTGAATATTGCCGCAAGCAGATGCCGGATGCCGTGCTGCTCGACTGGAACATGCCGGTGATGAACGGTCTCGACTTTCTGCGTGCCTTGCGCCGGGAAGAGGGGGGCAAGAAGCCAGTTGTCATGTTCTGCTCGATAGAGAATGATGCGGAACATGTCAGCGAGGCGCTTCGCTCCGGTGCTGACGAGTTTATTATGAAGCCGTTCGACGCTGAAATTCTCGAAAGCAAGTTCGCAGAAGTCGGGCTGATCTAAGTATTTCTTAATAAACCTTGCTGTACCGGTAACTTTTGCAGAAGCATCAGTCCGGGACCGGAGCCAATAATGCAGGATGGGGTGTTCAACGAACTGGCAGATCTGGCCCTGAAAGGGTCCGGACAGGCCATTCCGCGATCCAAGTCCTACCTGATCGAGGCACGGCTGGCGCCGATCGCGCGCCGCGAAGGCTTCGGTTCGCTCGAAGACCTTGTTCATTGTCTGAAATCGCGGGCCAATCCGGTGTTCGCGGCTGAATGCGCTGCGGCGCTCGTTTCCAAGGACACCTGGTTCTTTCGTGAGCGCGAGACCTTGCAACGCCTCGCCGAGGATATCCTTCCTGTTCGCCTGAAGGCTGGCAATACCGGCCGGCTGAAAGTCTGGATCGCAGGTGGCTCAACCGGCCAGGAAGCCTATTCCCTGGCCATGATGCTGGAAGACGACATGCCGCCAGCGTTGCGCGGCGCGAAAATCGAGATCCTGTCCACAGACCTCTGCAAAGCGGCCATCGAGCGCGCTCGTACGGGCCGTTATGGCCATTATGAAGTGCAGAAGGGCCTCTCGATCCATCGTCTGATGAAGCATTTCACGCGCACCGACAGCGGTCAGTGGGAAATCTCTGAAGTCCTGCGCAGCCGGGTCAGCTTCCGCCAGCATAATCTGCTGGAAAGTGCTGGCGGACTTGGAAAGTTCGACGTCATTCTGTGCCGGAACGTCCTGTCCGGCATGGACCGTGCGGCCCGCAGCCGCGTGGCGGACTCGCTTGCCGCCCAGCTTATGCCGGGTGGCCTGATCCTTCTGGGGCAGGGAGAGAGCCTGATCGGCCTGACCAACCAGCTGGAACCTTCCCGCGATTTCCGCGGTGCCTGGGGCGCGGCAGATCCCAACCGGAAGCCCGTGGCAACGTCCGTCGCCTGACGGCAGCTACATTTCCAGAGCTTTTTCCAAAGCCAGGTCCGGATCGCAGATAATGTCAGGCGTGACACCATGCCCTTCAATCCGCCCGTTTTTGACCGAGTAATAGTCTGCGATTGGCAGGTACAGCTGATACCCGCCTGGGATGTCGAACATTTTCTGTGACAACATTTCGCCTGCTGTCGTCTCCCCAATCAGGACGGCGCGTCCTGAAGACTTGAGAGCGTCGGCGGCCAGCTCCGCTGCGCTGGCGGTCTCGTGGCTGATCAGCACAAAGACGGGGCCCTGATAGGCGTTCGGGCGTGGTTCGAACCGGATCCGCGTCAACGGCGCGCTCGTTACATCGGTCCAGAAGCTGCGGATCGACCATCCCGTCCATGGTGTGACTTGTTCGAGGTCGGCCAATGTCGGCGGCGTGTTGTGCTCTGCGTTCCAGCGCTGGGCTACAAAGCCGCCGGCATCCAGTGGCTCGGACAGGACGTGCTCCACCAGAGGCAAAACCGCAAAGGCGCCACCGGGATTCTTGCGCAGGTCGATCACAAGGCGCGAGGCGCCGTGCGCGGCGATCTCGTCATAGGCCGCATCGATCTGCTCGATCGTATCGAGCCCGACCATCGTGTTGACGGTGAGGGTCGCCGCATCTCCCTGCCATGACAGCTTTGCGCCTTCGCCAACCCGGAGCGTGTCCAGATAGGCTGCGGTCTCGCTGGCGCTGTGCTTGGACTTGTTCAGGAGCACATGGGAAAACGGGCCGTCTTTCCAGAGATCCTTGAAGCCTGAGAGGAAGTCCTCATCGCTGGTGGCAGAATTCGCGAGCGCAATGACTCCGGCTTCCATGGCGGCATAGGCTGGGCCGTCAAGTTCGGCCGGTGAATAATGGTTGGCGCGCATGGTGGCATTGATGGCTGTCGCCGCTTCGGCATAGGGCGAGACAGGCACAGTTGCGGAGGCTTCAATGGCGGCGGCAGGAGGGGGTGCCTCAGTGTGCACGCACGCGACCTGCAGCGGCATCAGGAGCAGAACTGTCGAGAGGGGAAGCAGCTGTTTCATAGCCAAATGTTCCGAAAATCAATAAAAGATAATCGAATATCAATAATATTCAGAGTTTCCTGTCAACAAGCATCTTTCGCGCGCCACCCCTTCTTCTTTCTGCCCCTCGCAATCCCGGCGTGTTCCCGCTATATGCGCGCCTCAACATTGGCTGCTCCGGGCCTTGAACCCGGTGGGAGTGAGAGATGACTGATACGAACACGGCTGCCTGGACAGGCGGCGTCAATTCCCTTGGATTCGCGAAAGCGCCGGCAGACACGCGCGTAGTCGCCGCCATGTCGGGCGGGGTGGACTCTTCCGTGGTCGCCGCGATGCTGAAGGCCGAAGGCTATGATGTCATCGGCATCACGCTGCAGCTCTATGATCATGGCGCCGCCATCGAGAAAAAGGGCGCCTGCTGTGCCGGACAGGACATTCACGACGCGCGCAACGTGTCCGACCAGATCGGTATTCCGCACTATGTGCTCGATTACGAGTCTCGCTTTCGCGAGCAGGTGATGGAAGACTTTGCCGACGCTTACCTGGCCGGCTCGACGCCGATCCCGTGCATTCGCTGCAATCAGACGGTCAAGTTTTCAGACCTTCTGAAAACCGCCAAAGACCTCGGCGCCGACTGTCTGGCCACGGGCCACTATATTCGCCGTACGGATGGTGAGGATGGGCCGGAACTGCACCGGGCCGCCGACGCGTCGCGTGACCAGTCCTACTTCCTGTTCGCGACCACGCGCGAGCAGCTGGATTTCCTGCGCTTCCCGCTGGGCGGCCTTCCCAAGACGGAAGTGCGCAAGCTGGCTGACAGGTTCAACCTGCCGGTCGCGTCGAAGCCGGACAGCCAGGACATCTGCTTCGTGCCGGAAGGGTCCTACGCGAAGGTTGTGGAAAAGCTTCGCCCCGGTTCAGGGCGCGGCGGTGATATCGTGCACCTGGATGGCCGGGTACTGGGCCAGCATGAAGGTGTAATCCACTACACGATCGGTCAGCGCCGTGGACTTGGCGTTGCGACTGGTGATCCGTTGTTCGTGGTCAAGATCGACGCGCCGGCGCGCCGGGTCATTGTCGGGCCGCGCGAAGCGCTGATGACGTCTGGTCTTATGCTGGAAGAGCTCAACTGGTTGGGGCAGGGCAGTCTGGAAGAAGCCGCCCATGCCGGCGCGCCTGTGCTCGTCCGTGTGCGGTCGACCCGTCCACCTGTGCCAGGTCGTCTGGGTTGGAATGGCGATGTGCCCGTGATCTGGTTCGATGAACCGGAAGAAGGCGTCGCGCGCGGTCAGGCAGCTGTGCTGTACGATCCGGAAGGCAGCACGCGCATCCTCGGGGGAGGCTTCATCCTGAAGGCAATCCCGGCCGATGAGCGCGTGGTTGCGGCGTGATCTGACATCAGTCGATCATGCCCAGCGCAATACCGCGTAAGGCTGCGGAAACCCTGTCGTTTACGTCCAGTTTTTCGAAACAGCGCCGGATATAGGTCTCCACCGTATTCCGGGAGAGAGACAGCACATCTGCGATCTGGTTATTCGTTCGCCCGCGGGCGACCCAACGGAGAATTTCTCTCTCGCGGGCCGACAGTCTGACCCCTCTGGGGAGCCCTTTCAGGAGCAGCCGGCAATAGGCAAGATGTCCCATTTGAGCGGCAGCCTGCAGCTCAAGAATTTCATCTGCTTCAGGGCGTTCGGGCGATCCAAAGCCAAGTGCAACATAGCCATTGCGGCCCGCTGGTCCGAACACGGGAATGCCAAGACCTTCGCCAAGTTTCTCTGCGGAGACACGGTCCAGATACCTGCGCTCCTCCGGCGTCAGATCCGGCAGGCTGCGCGATTCGCTCCAGAAAAGCGGGCGGGCCAGCTTCGCTGCGCGCCGCGCCAGCGGGTCAATCAGGTGCAGGCGATCCCTGAGGTAGGTCTCCCGCCATGCCGGCGGGTAGCCGAACTCACCGACCCTGATTTGCCCGTCAAAGTCATCCGCACCGACGGGTGGAGAGTGCATATAGCTCCCCATCGCGACAGTTGTTGTTCCGTAATAGGAGATCGCCGCAGAAGTCAGGCCGTCGCCCGTATTGGCGTCC
This sequence comes from Hyphomonadaceae bacterium BRH_c29, assembly GCA_000961695.1. Lineage (GTDB taxonomy): Bacteria > Pseudomonadota > Alphaproteobacteria > Caulobacterales > Hyphomonadaceae > Hyphomonas. The sequence goes on along the minus strand of LADW01000077.1, from coordinate 32,292 downwards.
CGGCATTCCCGGAAATATCTTCGAAGCGGTTCAGTGTCCCGTGCCATCCGTCTTCCCAATGAGGCGGGATCATAAGGGCCCAAGCGTTCCGAAAATGCAAGCCGGATCGGAGCGGAAGGAGGTCAGCTCAGCCAGTCGGGCGCGGCGACTTTGCCGGATCCGCTCATATCCGGCTGCGGATAGCGTTCCAGCAGCTTGGCAACAATCGCATCGGCAACCCGGTCGGCCTCTCGCAGAGGCGGGTAGGCCCAGGTTTCCAATGTGCCGCCAAACCAGCGCGCTGCGCCATGCTTGAAGAGGCTGTCGTGCAGCTTGTTGAATTTTTCCGCCCGTCCCTCCAGCTTCGCGATGTGGACCGGCAGGCCGTGCCAGGCGGCATCGGACAACATATTGGCGCTGTCTTCCGTAACGATGGCGACATCAGAAAAGGTGAGCCAGGCGATATAGGGGTTGGGGCCATCTTCCGTACCGGACCAGAATTTGGCGCCAATCTCGTCAGCCATTCGGCGAAAACGGGCGCGTGCCGCATCGGGTGTCCGGCGGGACGTAGTGATGCGCAGGCGCCAGCCCTGGCCCGCCAACGCGCGCAGTTGGCTCTCCAGCCGGATCGCGGCTGCGTCGGTGAATGTGTAGGCTTTGCTGTCTCCGCCCAGGATGACAATGGCGCTCTTGCCCCGTTCGTCCGCCAGATCTGCGAAGGCCTGCGCGGCATCCTCGATGGCGTTCGGGGAGAAATATGACGGTGAGCCAATCGTCTGAATGACGTTCGGTCCGCTCACGTCGTCATGCACAGGTGTGACCAGCAGGTCAAAGTTCTCCGGCGGAATATGCGGATCTAGGATCTGGACGGTCAGTGTGCGCCCGCCAGACCATTCGCGGACAGACTTTGTGAAGGCAGCTGATCTGCGTCCTGCGGCGATCCAGACGGTTGGCCAGGGAGCTTTCAGAAGGTCGCGCTGGCTCGCGGGCAGGGAGGAGAGTGGCGCGGGCCATTTGTCGGCCGGCAGACAGGTCCACGGCATACGCGGTGTCAGGACCATCGGTTCGGCCATGTGGGCCTGACCCGGAATGTGACCGATCTGCATCCAGCGGCCCATATCACCCAGCGCATGAGCAATCGCACGCACTTGCGCGGCGTTGCCTGCGCGGCCGTCGGAGACCGCCCAGACTGAGGGTCCGAGCGATCCCGGATCCGACATTTACCGGTACTCGACCTTGACGATTTCGTAAGCGCGGGCCCCGGAGGGGGCGGCTACTTCAGCCTCGTCGCCTTCTTCTTTGCCGATCAGGGCGCGGGCGATGGGCGAGGAAATCGAAATCTTGCCGTCTCTCACGTTGGCTTCGTCTTCGCCGACGATCTTGTAAGAGGACTGTTCCTCGGAATCGACGTCGATCACGGTGACTGTGGCCCCGAAGCGCACTTTGCTGCCGCCCAGTTTCGATACGTCAATGATGTCCGCGCGGGCCAGCTTGTCGTCCAGTTCGGCGATGCGGCCTTCGATGAAGCTCTGCTTTTCCTTTGCGGCGTGGTATTCGGCGTTTTCCGAGAGATCGCCATGCGCACGCGCTTCGGAGATCGCCGCGATGATGATCGGGCGCTCAACCGATTTGAGGTTTTTCAGTTCTGCTTGAAGCGCGGCATGGCCTTCTTCGGTCATGGGAATGCGTTCCATTTGGTCACCTCTGCAATTGGGCGAAAATCGTTGTCGGAAATACGAATGACGTCAAGTGGGGCGGTGTCACACCGATTGCAAGGCGCGGACGGAGATTTCCCGCGACAGCATGCTGGTGATGGCACGAACCGATGCGATGGAGGCGGCAAGTGTCGTATAATACGGAATCTTGCGGGACACGGCCGTCCGGCGGATCGAGGCGCTATCTTCAATAGATGTTGCACCTTCGGTCGTGTTGAAGACCAGCTGGATGTCACCATTGATCATGGCGTCCACGATGTGGGGCTGCCCCTCATTGACCTTGTTCACGCGGCGGACTGGCAGGCCTTCGCCCTCCAGATAGGCCGCCGTGCCGGAGGTCGCGACCAGTGTGAATCCCAGCTTCACAAGGTCGCGGGCCGCCTCGACGAGGCCCTTTTTGTCCGAATCCTTCACCGAGATGAACACGGCGCCCTCAGACGGGAGAATCACGCCGCAGCCCATCTGGCTCTTGAGGAAGGCTGTGCCGAAATCATCGTCCCAGCCCATGACTTCGCCGGTTGAACGCATCTCCGGGCCGAGCTGTGGATCCACGCCCGGGAAGCGGGCGAAGGGGAACACGGCTTCCTTGACGGCGATCCGGCGCGGATTGGCGTGGGTCAGATCAAAATCTGTGAGTTTCTCTCCGGCCATGACCTTGGCCGCAATGCTGGCGATGGGCGCGCCGACGGCCTTCGCGACGAAGGGGATCGTGCGGCTGGCGCGCGGATTGGCTTCCAGCACATAGATCTCGTTGTCCTTCACGGCGAACTGAATGTTGATCAGGCCCCGAACTTTCAGGGCGCGGGCCAGGGCAATGGTCTGTTCAGCCAGGCGGCCCTGCATGGCAGGGGACAAGGTAAACGGTGGCAGGGAACAGGCGGAGTCGCCCGAGTGCACACCGGCCTCCTCGATATGTTCCATGATGCCAGCAACGTGCACATTCTCGCCGTCGCAAATCGCGTCGACGTCCACTTCGGTCGCGTCCGAAAGGTAGCGGTCAATGAAGAGGGAGGCATCGCCGGACACCAGCAGCGCCTCAGCAGCGAACTTGCGCAGGTCTTCGTCATCGCGTGCGATTTCCATGGCGCGGCCACCCAGCACGAAGCTTGGGCGAAGCATGACGGGGTAGCCGATCTCATTCGCCTTTACCTGCGCCTCGTCCACGCTGCGGGCCGTCCGCGAAGGGGCCTGCTGGATGCCGAGCTCGTCGAGGAGCGCGGCAAACTGGGCACGGTCTTCGGCAAGATCAATGGAGGCCGGGCTGGTGCCGAGAATGGGGATATTCTGCTTGTGCAACGGGCCGGCAAGCTTCAGCGGTGTCTGACCACCGAACTGGACGATCACGCCGCGCAAATGACCTGTGCCGCTTTCCTTGCGGATGATTTCCAGCACATGCTCGTCGGTCAGCGGTTCGAAGTAGAGGCGGTCGGACGTGTCATAGTCCGTAGACACTGTTTCCGGGTTGCAGTTGACCATGATCGACTCGATGCCGAGGTCTTCCATGGCAAACGCGGCATGGCAGCAGCAATAGTCGAATTCGATGCCCTGACCGATCCGGTTCGGGCCGCCGCCCAGAATGACGACTTTCTCGCGCGCCGTCGGCAGCGATTCGCATTCCGGCTTGTCCTGACCGAACAGCGGGTGTTCGTAGGTGGAATAGAGGTAGGGCGTCTTGGCCGCAAACTCGGCGGCGCATGTGTCGATGCGCTTGTAGACCGGATGCACGTCCAGGGCATTGCGCAGGGCGCGGACGGCGTCTTCGGTCTGGCCGGTCAGCTCGCCAAGGCGCTTGTCGGAGAAGCCCATCGCCTTGAGTTCGGTCATCGAGAAAGCATCTTCCGGCAGGCCTTCTTCGAGGACCCGGGCTTCGGTTGCCATCAGCTCTTCGATCTGGCGCAGGAACCATTTGTCGATAGACGTGATCGCGTACACGTCATCGACGCTGAGCCCCATACGGAACGCCTGCGCCACGACGCGGAGCCGGTCCGGCGACTGGATCGCGAGGGCCGCGCGCAGCTTGGTTTCGTCTTCGAAAGGCAGGTCATTGAGGCCGGACAGGCCTGTCTCGAGGGAGTTCAGTGCCTTCTGCAGGCTTTCCTTGAAGTTCCGGCCAATGGCCATGGCTTCGCCGACAGACTTCATGGCTGTGGTCAGAACCGGTTCGCTGCCTTTGTATTTCTCGAAAGCAAAACGCGGGATCTTGGTGACCACATAGTCGATGGTCGGTTCGAACGATGCCGGGGTGACGCCCGTGATGTCATTGTCCAGCTCGTCCAGCGTGTAGCCGACGGCCAGCTTGGCAGCGACCTTGGCAATCGGGAAGCCGGTCGCCTTGGACGCCAGTGCCGAGGAGCGCGACACGCGCGGGTTCATCTCGATGACGACAAGACGGCCATCGGCCGGGTTCACAGCGAACTGCACGTTCGATCCGCCTGTCTCAACGCCGATCTCGCGCAGCACCGCAATCGAGGCGTTGCGCATGACCTGGTATTCCTTGTCGGTCAGCGTCAGGGCAGGGGCGACCGTGATCGAGTCGCCTGTGTGGACACCCATCGGGTCAATGTTCTCGATGGAGCAGATGATGATGCAATTGTCCGCCGTGTCGCGGACGACTTCCATCTCGTATTCTTTCCAGCCGAGCAGGCTTTCATCGACGAGGATCTGGGCATTCGGCGAGGCCGCGAGGCCTGAGCGGCAGATCTCTTCATATTCCTCGACATTATAGGCGACGCCACCACCGGTGCCACCGAGCGTGTAAGCCGGGCGGATGATGGCAGGCAGGCCGACTGTCTCAATCGCGTCCATGGCCTGCTTGAGGCCCGTAATGCGGTCATACTTGCCGTTTGCGAGCTTGGGAGACGAGATGATGGTCGCGCGCGGGTTCTCAAGGCCGATCCGGTCCATGGCTTCGCGGAAAAGCGCCCGGTCTTCGGCCATCTCGATGGCTTCTGCTTTTGCGCCGATCAGTTCGACGCCATGCTTCTTCAGGATGCCGGCATAGTGAAGGTCCAGCGCACAGTTCAGCGCGGTCTGACCGCCCATCGTTGGCAGCAGGGCATCCGGCTTTTCAGCCTCGATGATCTTTTCGACGATTTCCGGTGTGATTGGCTCGATATAGGTCGCGTCGGCCAGGCCTGGGTCGGTCATGATCGTCGCGGGGTTCGAGTTTACCAGAATAACCCGGTAGCCCTCGTCCTTCAGCGCCTTGATCGCCTGAACGCCGGAATAGTCAAACTCGCAGGCCTGGCCGATGATGATCGGACCGGCGCCAATAACGAGAATGGAGCTGATATCTGTGCGCTTCGGCATGTGCCCCAACTCCTAGCAAGCAAACGGCTGCCTCATAGCAGAGTCGGGGGGCGGGGCAAGGTGATGTCCGGTATAAAGTCTGGACTGTCTGCAGTAATCCGGTTCCTGGCGCCAACCCGCGAGATCAAAGGCAGGCCGTTTTCGGGTCAATAATTATCTGTTCATGGACCAATCGCCACATGCCGCGGGTGTTTTCCCACATCAGTCGCATCTGTTGGCGCTGTTCCTTGCGCTGGCCGTCATGTGCCCGACCGCGCAGGCGGGTATCAAGCTCGGCTGAGGCCAGGTTGCCGCTGGTTTGTACTTTGATCGGGCCGGCGACGATCAGAGACCATTCCGATAACGTCCGGACCAGCAGCGGGGACCAGAATGTGGCGTAAGAATCGAAATTGAGATTCACCGCCATGTCATGCCCGAAGTCGGTCGCCATGCGGATCGGACCATCAGCGACAATCTCGCGCAAGCGGTCGGTCTGGAAGGCGCCGTTCACGCTGCTCCACGCAGAACACCATGCCAGCGTACGCGTCCGGATTTCCGTTTCGGAAGATGTCGCCTGCCGATAGCGAAGTAATGCGGGGGAGGAGCTGATATCGAACGGCTTCATATGGCCTTACCTCATCGGCCCCAGAGTTGAGGGCTGTCCATACCAACTCGTTCAGGCAGAAATGGTTCCGCGAAATTTCGCTTTTCCGGAATGTCATTTGGATGGACACCCCCGTACAGAGCTGTACGGGGGGTGTCCAAAAGGTTGGAATTCTGCTGTCAGGCGCCGTTACCAGCGATAGCGGTCATTCGGGTAGCGGTCATAAGCATCAGCATAGCCGTCGCCATCGGTGTCGCGCTCGGTTTGCTGGTCCTTGACGCCCGGCATGTTGCAGTCCTCGGCTTCCGTACAGCCTTTGGCCGCGCCGGCGGCTCCGCCCAGAACGCCACCGATCACAGCGCCGCGTTGAGCATCACCGTCGCCGACATTGTTACCGATCACGGCGCCCGCAACGGCGCCTGCAGCAGCACCATAGGCGGTATTGCGTTCGGTCGTGCCGCTGGACGTGCAGGCGGCGAGCATGGCGGCACTGGCACCAAGGGCCATCAGTTTTACGGGAAGGGTCATGTCCTGTCCTTTCGGGTTGCTATGCCCTTCTCAACGGATGGCATCCCGATCCGTTCCCGGTCCGGCATTACAATAAATACAGGGAATTAGGCGCCGGGCTCAGCTCCAGCGCTTGGAGAGCTTCTGGCTCACCTCATCGGCGGCCTGCTTTTCGGCGCCCTGATAGCCGGTCACGGCGTCGGCCACGAAAGGATTGCTCAGACGCTCCTGACCAAAGGTGGAGAGAGCGCCGTGGCCCGGTACGAAGCGCATGGAATTGCCCAGCGGCCAGAGCTTGCCGGTGATCGAGTCGATCAGTTGCTGGTGGTTCCCGCGCGGGAAGTCCGTCCGCCCGATGGAGCCCTGGAACAGGACGTCACCGACAAAGGCCAGTCCGCCTTCCTGTGAATAGATCACCACATGGCCCGGCGTATGGCCGGGCGTATGGACGACGCCGAACTTGTTTCCGGCGAGGTCCAGTACATCGCCGTCATGCAGGTACTGGTCGGGCTTCACGTTTCGACCGTCCTTGATGCCGTATTTCGCGCCCTGGGCCTCGATGTCATCCAGCAGCCACTGGTCGTCCTCATGCGGGCCGATAATGGGGCAACCTGTGCGCTCTGCCACAGCGGCAGCGGCGCCGGCATGGTCGAGGTGGCCATGCGTCAGCCAGACCGCGACGATCTTCACACCGAACTGCTTGGCGGCGTCCATCAGCCGGTCGACCTCGCCGCCCGGATCGATGAAGACGCCTTCCATGGTCTCCGTAGACCAGATCATGGACGTATTCTGCTGCAGGGGCGTGACCGGAATGATCCGGATCTCAAGCTTGGGCTGGTTTGCGGGCGTCTCTGTCATGTCTGCTACATAGTCGCTCCGGTGGCGAACGCAAAGCGTGAGGCGGGCGCTTTCCCTTGCCTTGCCCCTCAGTTAACACTCACCAGGCAATCGTGATGGCGGAGGACCCATTTCATGCGCATGCCAACGCAACCCGGTGGCACGTATCGCGGCGGTGGCGGGATCGCCCGTCTGCTGCGCGGCCGCCTGGGGCTCCTCCTCGTCGCGGCAGTGGGCCTGTTCCTCTACTGGCAGATGAACCAGAAGCCCGTGCCGTTCTCCGGCCGTTCGCAGCTCAACACCGTGTCGATTGAGCAGGAAGTGAAGCTTGGCCAGCAGTCTTACCTGCAGATCCTCAACCAGGAGCAGAGCGAAGGGAATGCCGTGCTGTGCGCCAGCAAGAGCTGTACGGGCGAGGATGCAGAGCTGACGGCGACGGTGCGCGAGATCGGCGCCCGCCTTCAGGCGGCGGCGGTGGAGCTTGAGCAGGAGCTGTTGCAACAGGGCTATGGCTTCACGCCGGTCGCCGACAAGTTTGACTGGACCTATTACGTGGTTCACTCCGCCACGCCGAACGCATTTTGCCTGCCGGGTGGCTATGTGGCTGTCTATACTGGCATTCTGGATATTACCGGAAACTTTGATGGCCGGGTCGGGATGGACGATGTTGCCGATCCGGACAAGCTGGCGGTGGTGATGGGCCATGAGATCGGCCATGCGCTGGCCCATCATGGTGCCGAGCGGATGAGCCAGCAGCAGGTCATGCAGATGGGCCAGATGGTAGTTGGTGTCGGGATGGGGGACTTGGATCCGTCGCAGCAGCGCGCCATCATGCAGGCGTTCGGTATTGCGGCGCAGGGCGGCATGCTGAAATTTTCCCGTGAGCACGAGACCGAAGCCGACAAGATCGGCCTCGAGCTGCTGGTGCGCGCCTGTTACGATCCGCGTGAGGCACCGGAGCTCTGGCAGCGCATGGGTAAGATTGGCGGGGGGCAGCGGCCACCTGAATGGATGAGCACGCACCCGGCATCTGAAACTCGCGCGGAAAATTTCCGCAAATGGATGCCGGATGCCATCGCCGAATATGAGCGCCGCTGCGGTCCGCTGCGCTGATGGCTTAACACGTCAGAACAATGAGACTTTGAGCTGGGTGCTCTTGGGCATCTTCAACAAAAGAACGTGCCCAAACAAAAACTGCGCCCGGACCTTTTCAGGCGGGCGCAGTTCCTTGGCATCCCGCGTCGACCAGAGGCCGGTCCCACCCAGCTCGCTACGCGCGCAGATTCTCGCGACCCTCCGGGCAAGGAAATCACCCTAAGAGTGCTTTGATTTTTTAACGTACCATTGGTATGATAGGTCAGCAACGAAAAAAGTTCAAAAAAGACCGCATGGCAAGGCGAACCGCAGCACAAGCAGAAACAACTCGCGCCAGCATTCTCGATGCGGCAAGGGACCGGTTTGCTGAAGAAGGATTCAGCGCCAGTCTTGCGAGCATCGTTTCTGCTGCAGGTGTTACGAAAGGCGCGCTGTTCCACCATTTTGCCAGCAAGCTCGATCTGTTTCGTGAAGTGTGGATAGACCTGCAAAGTCGTATGGGTGAGGAAGCCGTCGCCGAAGCCGGGAAAATGAGTGGGGAGCAGGATCCCTATATCCAGTTTCTCACCGGGGCGAGGGTCTATCTGAAGTGGGCGGCTCGTCCGGAATATGTCAAGATTGTCCTTTATGAAGGCCCCGTCGTCCTTGGCCTGAAGGGATGGTACGAATCCAACCGGAACCTCGGTCAGGGCACTGTACGTCAGGCAATGGAAGTCCTTGCGGGTCGGGGGCGCTTCGACCCATCGCGGGTCGGTCCCTATGCGGTTCTGGTCCAGTCTGCCTTGAATGGTGCGGGCATCGCGCTGGCAGAAGGGGTTGATGGCCTGACCCCGGATGAGGTGTACGAAGCTTTCGAAATCATGATCCGCAACCTGCGTTAGGCAAGTGGGTCGATCTGTCCCTGGATGGATGGGTTCACGCGCCACCAGGCTGCGATCCCAAAACGTAGCGCATGCGTCACTTCTACAGCATGCGGAACGGTTTCCGACAGCATGAACACGACGCCAGCCCGCTCAGGCAGGATGCGGGCGACGTGAGGCGCTTCCTCGCCTGCGCCTTCCGGCCAGACCAGGAGCGCGCCGCCACTCTCTGCCTGCCAGTCCTCGTTGAGATACACGACCAGAGAGACGACCCGGTTGCGGGCGCCTTCGAAACTGTCGAGATGGCGGTCGTAGAATTCCCCTGGCCTGTAGACTGCAAAACAGGCTTCAAATTCGAACATGCCAATCATCAGTGAGCGGTTTATGCTTTCACGAAGCTGTTCCGCCCAGTGCAGGAAGTCGGCCTGTGCCGGTGTTGTTCCGTCCATCCAGGCAATTCGGGAGCGCCGGATTGTTCGATCTAGCTGGAACGCCGTTTCTCGCCCGATGCCAGCCGGAGCCAACTCATCCTCTGCATTGATCGCCAGGACCTCCGCGCGCAAAGCGTGATAAAGCGCCTCAGGCAGAAAGTCCGGTTGCCAGCTCCAGCCCTTGCCGGAGAGGTCATCGAGAATGGCGCCCAGCCGATTGTCGCCGGGCGGGGGCCCCGGAGCGGGAATGGCCGTCATGGCCGTGCACTTTCAAAAGGGGCGGGAAACTATTTCTCTGCCCGATGCTGCTCCAACAAACCGGCGAAACGTTTGAACAAGTAGAAGCTGTCCTGAGGGCCGGGGCTTGCTTCGGGGTGATGCTGGACCGAGATGATCGGGCGATCCTTGACGGCAAGGCCGGAATTGGTGCCGTCAAACAGCGAGCGGTGGCTCTCCTCGACGCCGGCTGGCAGCGTGGTCGGATCAACCGTGAAGCCATGGTTCATGGACACGATCTCAACCTTGCCGGTGGCAATGTCTTTCACCGGGTGGTTCGCGCCATGGTGGCCTTGTGCCATCTTCATCGTCTTCGCCCCCAGTGCGAGGGCAAGTAGCTGGTGGCCGAGGCAAATGCCGAGGATCGGCAAACCGCTGGCGATGACTGCGCGGATCATCTCGCCTGAACGCTCGATCGTGGCGGCCGGATCTCCCGGGCCGTTCGAGAACACGATGCCATCTGGTTTCAGCGCCGAAATCTGGTCGAAGGATGTATCGCCATTGACCACGGTGGTCTGAATGCCAACGCTGGCGAGGTTCCGCAGGATGTTCTTCTTCACGCCGAAATCGACGAGGACGACGTGGAATTCCGGTTTGTCGAGGTGACCATAGCCCGAAGCCGGCTGCCACAGGTTTTCTTCATTCTCGAAATTAGCCTCGGTATCCACATTCGCAGCAAGATCCGCCGCTTCCAGGCCTTCCCAGGCGCGGGCTGTCTCAATCAGGGCGTCCAGATCGATATTTCCGCCCGGCTGATGGCAGATCGCAGCTTTTTGCATGCCTTTTTCGCGGATCAGGCGCGTGATGGCGCGCGTGTCGACGCCCGAAAGGCCGACAGTGCCGCGCTTCCGCAGCCATGATTCGAAGCTTTCCGTGGCGCGCCAGTTGGACGGCGCGGTGATCGGCTCGCGGAAAATGGCGCCGAGTGCCCCGTTTGCGCCCGCGGCTGACGACTCTTCATGGTCTTCGCTATTGGCGCCGACATTCCCGATATGCGGGAATGTGAACAGCACGATCTGGGAAGCATAGGAGGGGTCCGTGAGAATCTCCTGATAGCCCGTGATCGCTGTATTGAAACACAATTCGCCGACACGAATACCCTCGGCGCCAGCGCCGTTTCCAAGGAATATCGTGCCGTCCGCCAGGGCGATTGCTCCCGTGGCTGATGTAGTGGCTTGAGTTTTGGCCAAGTAGGACATATTTGTCACACCTTCCGGGCGCTGCGTAGGGTCTCATTAACCCATCCGCGTGAAGTTCGACCGGTGTATTGGGGCGGAGTCCTGGCGGCGTCAAGCAAGTGATGCGGCAGGGCATGAGAGGCAAAACCCGGCATGGGCCGAGAAGATACGAGTGGAGTGATGTCGCTCAAGGCGCGCATTGCAAATGCCCTTAAGTCTGAGACCGAAACTGGCAAGCCGGGAGTCCGGCTGGCTACGCTGCGGCTGATCGACTGCGCTGTGCGGGATCGCGATGTGTGTGCCCGTGGGCGCGGGGTCGGCGAAGGCTGTCCCGATGCAGACGTACGCGGTGTGTTGGAGACCATGGTTGCCCAGCGCGAAATCGCTGCGCGTGACCACGAAGACGCTGGCCGTCTTGAGGAAGCCATCCGCGAGCGCGAGGAAATCGACATCATTCAGCAATTCCTGCCGGTCCCATTGCAGGGCAAGGCGCTGGAAAATGCTGTCGAGGAGATCGTGACGGACCTTGGCGCCTCGAAACTCAAGGATCTTGGCCGTTGCATGAGTGCGCTGAAAGAGCGTTATCCGGGCATGGTCGAGACCGGCGCAGCTGGCAAAGCCGTCCGCAAGGCGCTTTCGCGCGCCAGCTGATCTGACAACCTGAAACCTTGTTAACCTTCGGAACAGACCGGAGGTCGTGTTCGTTCCTGCGATACCCAAACCGCAGAAAGGACGAACCCATGAAACCCCTTCTTGTTACCGCCAGTGCCATTGCCCTGATGATCGGAGCGACGGCCTGTAGTCAGTCCAAATCCGAAGCACAGACCGCGTCTCTGGACCAGCCCGTGACGGAAACGCCCGCCGCGACGACGAATGAGGCGCATGAAAACCTCACTGCTGACGTGGAAAGCATGTCGCGCGCGGAAGTCGCTGCCGAAACTCACGCGGATTACACGTTGGCCTCCGACGAGCTGCTTGCGTCCGACCTGATTGGCGCCTCGGTGCAAAATCCGGCCGGCGAAGATATTGCGACCGTGGCGGATGTCTGGATTGGCGAGGACGGTGATGCACCGAAGCTGATCCTGCGTGAGAGCGGTGTGGCCGGTATCGGCGGCACGCTGCATGCGATCAGCTTCGATGCTGCCAAAATCCTGCCGGTGAGCGGCGAGGATGAGCCGGATGTCCGCGTGACCTATTCGGAAGCCTCGCTGGAGACCCTGCCGGAATTTGAGCAGAATGGACTCGACGACTTCCGCCTGGCATCCGAAGTCATGGGCGCGACCGCTTCCTTGCCCTTCGGTGACAATATGCTCCGTGTGAAAGACTTTGTCCTGAACCAGGACGGCACACCGGAATATGTCGTGGTCGCCGATGGCATGGCCGGCATGGACCTGTTCGTCATCGACGCAGACGCTCTGAAGATTGAGCAGGGCGACGGCGATGGTTCGGTCATGATCGACCTGGACGCAGACACGCTCGCCAAGGCGAAAATGCTGAAGCGCGACAAGTAAGCCGCCGCCAATCAGGCAGCAGGAAAGGGCCCGGTTCCCGCCGGGCCCTTTTTCTGTGATGCGCGTGAAATGGTCCGTTTCCCCGGAGGCGCGAACGCGGTATTCTACGCGGATGTCACAATCCGCCATCCGCATTCCTGACGGCTTCGTAGAGGAGCTGAAAGCCCGCATCCGGCCATCGGATGTGATCGGCCGGAAGGTGAAGCTGACCAAGAAGGGCAAGGAATGGGTCGGGCTCTCTCCGTTCACGAGTGAGAAATCGCCGAGCTTCTACGTCAACGACCAGAAGCGCATCTTCAAGGATTTCTCCTCCGGCATTGGCGGCGACGTCATCAGTTTTGTCATGGAGACAGAACGGTTGACCTTCATGGAAGCCGTTGAGAAGCTGGCCGAAGAGGCCGGCATGCAATTGCCCAAGGCGAGCCCGGAAGCAGCTGAGGAATACGATCACCGCAAGCGTCTTCAGGCGGCTTGCGAAGCGGCGGCCTCCTATTTCGAAGACCGGCTCCACTCTGCCGATGGTGCCGGCGCGCGATCCTATCTGGAGGGCCGGGGGCTGAGGCCTGCAGCGTGGAAGCGCCACCGGCTCGGCTATTCGCCAGATGACTGGCGGATGACGATCGACCATCTGAAAGAAAAAGGCTTCACCGCGAAGGAAATCCTTGAGGCGGGCCTCGCCAAGGAAAGCGACCGGGGTGGGGAGCCCTATGACGCGTTCCGGGGCCGTCTCATGTTCCCGATTGCGGATGTGCGCGGCGGGATCATCGCCTTCGGGGGCAGGGCCCTGACGCCAGATGCGAAGCCGAAATACCTGAACTCGGGCGACACGCCGCTCTTCCACAAGTCCAACATCCTCTACCGTTACAAGGTGGCGCGTGAGGCGCTGGGCGGAGGCGAAGGCGGCGGTCTGATTGTTTGCGAAGGCTATATGGACGCCATCGCACTGGCTGAAGCCGGGTTCGGCACGTCCGTTGCCCCGCTCGGTACGGCGCTGACCGAAGACCAGCTCAGCCTGATCTGGAAAGCGGGGCCGGAGCCTGTGCTTTGCTTCGATGGCGACCGGGCTGGCCTTGGCGCTGCTTACCGGGCGATTGACCGCGCCTTACCGCATGTCGAGCCGGGGCGGTCGCTGTACTTTGTGCTGCTTCCTGACGGCATGGATCCGGATGACCTGATTCGCGCCCGCGGCCCCGGCGCCATGGCGGACGCGATTGAAGGCCGGATCTCGCTGTCGGAATTGCTCTGGATGCGCGAGCGCGACGCGGAGGCGCTCGATACGCCCGAACGCCAGGCTGGGCTGGAAGCGCGCTTGCAGGCGGCGACGACCCAGATCAAGCACCCCGGCGTGCGGGCGGCATATGAGCGGGACCTGAAATCACGCATGCGGGATCATTTCTGGCAAATTCGTCAGGCCAGCCGCCGCACGCCAAACCGCAATGGTGACTACAGAAAACGATCCGGAACGGGACAGTTTCCCGCCTCAGGCGAGCAGGGCCAGGTTGAGCTGAAGGGCGGCACGCCGGCCAAGTTGCGGGGGCTCGGCGCTGTGGTTCGGGCCGTCGATACGCCTGAACTGCTCGATATGGGGGCTGAAACGCTCGCGCTCGCGGTCTTCGCCGATGCCGATGTCAGCCTGATCCGCGATACGGTGCTGGATTTCGCACATGCAGGAAACCCTATTGACCGCGGGGCTCTGTGCGCCCATTTAGCGGACGTAGGGAACATGCGCGCGTCCAGACTGCTCAAAGAATATCCCCATACGCCTCCGATAGCGGTCGATGGACCCGAGGCCCGGGAATGGCTTATCGCCCTCGAGCAATACATGGTTGCAGGTCGTTCCGCAGAGCAGGACACCGACGTTGGCATGGATGATGCTGGCGCGGATGCTACGTCGTCGCCATCAGCCTGGCGGCGAAAGCACCAGCTTGTGGCGGAACGAAGGGCTCTGAGAGCCCGCATGAACGACGCAGCAGGAAAAGTCGGCGAAAGCTGAAGGGCACAGGAACTTTGAGACGTATGGCGGTGAGCGCGCTGTACCTCACGGGAGAGAGATTGAATGGCATCTGCCAAGCAGAAGAACACGCAGGGTGATGGCGATAATGAAGACGAGAAGGACAACGAGTCCGGTCTCGTCGATTTTAACGCGACCGACGTCAAAAAAGTCCTGAAGCGCGCCCAGAAGCGCGGCTTCATCACGCATGACGAAATCAACGCCCTGTTGCCGAATGACGAAATGACCTCCGACCAGATCGAGGACGTGATGTCCCAGATCTCGGAAATGGGCATTGCCGTCGTCGAGAGCGAAGAAGAGGCGGAAGCCGAAGGCAAGGCCCTGACCAAGATCGAGGACCGCAAGGTCGTCGTGAAGAAGGGCAATGCCCGTGGGTCTGACCGGACCGACGATCCGGTTCGCATGTACCTGCGCGAAATGGGCGCGGTGGAGCTTCTTTCCCGAGAGGGTGAGATTGCGATCGCCAAGCGGATCGAAGCCGGCCGCGACGCCATGATCCGGGGTCTCTGCGAAAGCCCGCTGACGTTTGAAGCCATGATGGTGTGGCGTGACGAGCTGATCAACGAGCGGATTCTGCTGCGCGACCTGATCGACCTGGAAGCGACCTATGGCGCGGAAAACCCGCCGCCGGAGCCCAAACCTGTCGAAAAAGAGCCTGAGCCTGAACAGGGCAAGGCCAAGGCCCGCCGCGGCGACGTCGACGAAGTCGAGGCCGAGCGCGAGCGTCAGCAGCAGGAACAGGAAGACGAAGAGGACGAAGACGACGCCGCCGCCATGTCCATGTCGGCCATGGAAGCAGAGCTTCGTGACGGTGTCCTCGCCAAACTTGACGAAATCTCCGAAGGGTTCGGCCGCTATCGCAAGCTGCAGGACCGCCTTGTCACCCGCAGGATGGAAGGCAAGGAACTGACGCCGAAGGCGCAGTCCGAATATGACGAGCTTTCCAACAATATCGTCGAGAGCCTCAAGACAATCCACATCAACAACGCCCGTATCGAGGCGCTGGTGGAACAGCTCTACGCGATCAACAAGAAACTGATGGGCCTTGAAGGCAAGCTGATGCGTCTCGCTGACGCGCATGGCGTGCCGCGCAAGGAATTCCTCGAGAACTATTTCGGCCGCGAACTCGAACCCGACTGGGTCGAGAAAGTGCGCGGGCTTTCGGCCAAGTGGAAACGCTTCGTCGATGGCAAGGAAGCCGACATCGAAGAAGTGCGTTCGGAGATTTCCGATATCTCGCAGGAAATCGGTATTCCGATTGATGACTATCGTCGCATCGTCCAGACAGTGCAGAAGGGCGAGCGCGAAGCGCGGATTGCGAAGAAGGAGATGGTGGAAGCCAACCTCCGCCTCGTGATCTCCATTGCGAAGAAATATACCAACCGTGGCCTTCAGTTCCTGGATCTCATCCAGGAAGGCAACATTGGTCTCATGAAAGCCGTGGACAAGTTCGAGTATCGCCGCGGCTACAAGTTCTCGACCTATGCCACTTGGTGGATTCGTCAGGCCATTACGCGGTCCATCGCGGACCAGGCCCGCACGATCCGTATTCCGGTGCACATGATCGAGACGATCAACAAGATCATCCGCACACAGCGCCAGATGCTGCACGAGATTGGCCGCGAGCCGACACCGGAAGAACTGGCCGAAAAGCTGGGCCTGCCGCTGGAGAAGATCCGCAAGGTTCTGAAGATCGCGAAAGAGCCGATCTCGCTGGAAACACCGATTGGCGACGACGAGGATTCAAACCTCGGCGACTTCATCGAGGACAAGATGGCGCTTCTGCCCGTCGACGCTGCGATCCAGTCGAACCTTCGCGAAACGACGACCCGCGTGCTCGCCTCACTCACCCCGCGTGAAGAACGCGTGTTGCGCATGCGCTTCGGCATCGGCATGAACACCGATCACACGCTGGAAGAAGTCGGCCAGCAATTCTCGGTCACCCGCGAACGTATCCGCCAGATCGAAGCCAAAGCGCTCCGCAAACTGAAGCACCCGAGCCGCAGCCGCAAACTGCGCAGCTTCCTGGATACCTAGTCGAACGACAATTCCGATACGAAGGGCGGCCCATGGGCCGCCCTTTTTCGTTGGGGGTAATATCTATTGGATGTGCAGGCCTGACAGCACGAGAAAACTCGCCGCGATCAGCACGGCCAGCGACAAGACGCCCGCCGCCAGGACGCGCCCGCCGCTGCTGGCGACCGAGCGCAGGTCCACCATCAGGCCGAGCGCCGCCATGGAGATGAGCGTCAGCAGTGTCGACAGGCGGGTCAGGACGGGCAGGGCGGCTTCAGGGATGAGGCCCGCGCTCCGCAGCGCCATCATGGCGAGGAAGCCCAGGATGAACCAGGGCACCAGCCGGCCGATGCCCGGCTGGGTGCCTGCAGACTTTCCGCCGGTAAACCTCAGCATCAGGATCACCGGGCCGAGCAACAAGACCCGGACCAGTTTCACCAGCGTTCCAACTTGCGTGCTGAGAACGCCCACCGGCGCAGTGGCGGCCAGCACCTGCGGCACGGCATAGACGGTGAGGCCAGCCAGCACGCCGTATTGCCGTTCACTCATGCCGAGTTGCAGTTTGAACAGAGGCAGGAAAAGTACGACGAGAATGCCAAGGGCGGCGGTGAACGCGATGGACGCCGTGACATGTTTGGACTCCGCGCCGATCACGGGCGCAGCGGCCACGATGGCGGAGTTCCCGCAAATCGAGTTCCCGCACGCGACCAGCAAGGCCAACTGGTGCGGCAAGCCGAGCAAGCGGCTGATGCTGTAGCTGAGCGCAATCGCCGTGAACACCACGCCGACAATGGCAGCAACCAGCGGCAGGCCAGCCTTTCCGATTGCAGCGGCGCTGATCGATGCGCCGAGCAGGACGATGGCGACCTCCAGCAGCAGCTTCGAGGAGAAATGCACGCCCGGCTGCAAACGGCCATGCAGGCCGAAAATCGTGTGAAACACCGCCCCGAGCAGGATGGCGAGCACCAGCGCCTCGAACCAGGCCCGGCCGAACACGTGGACTTCAGCCGTTTGCAGGAGGACCGCCACTCCGGAGATCCCGCAGGCCAGAACGAGGCCGGGGAGAATGGTGCGGGTGCGCGTGAGCATTTCGGGCTTCGCCTGTTCTGAGACAGGCGAAGGGATGGCACCGAAAATCATATTAATATATCGAATAATATAATATGTAACGTGTGGAAAAATCGAACAGTTGGCAATGACCCTTGAGCAATTGCGCATCTTTGTAGCTGTAGCGGAGCGGGAGCATCTGACCCGCGCCGCTGCCGATATCCACCTCACGGCCTCGGCCGTCAGCGCCTCCATCCGGACGCTGGAAGCCTATTACAATGTCGCGCTGTTCGACCGGGTCGGGCGCGGCATCCAACTGACCGAGGCGGGCCGTGTCTTCCTCGGTGAGGCGAAGGCGACACTGGCACGGGCGGAAGCGGCATCGCTCGCGCTCAGCGAACTGGGTGGCCTGAGGCGGGGCACGCTGCACGTGCAGGCCAGCCAGACCATTGCGAATTACTGGCTGCCGCCCCGGCTGATGCGCTTCCATGATGACCATCCGGGCATCGAGGTGCGGCTCCAGGTTGGCAACACGCAATCGGTGGCCGAAGCTGTCCTGGAGGGGCAGGCCGAACTTGGCTTTGTCGAAGGCGAGATCGACGCACCGGCCCTGAATGTCTCGCTGGTCGCGGAGGATGCGATGCTGGTCGTGGTCGACCGGACCCATCCGTTTGCAGATGGACGCGCTTTGAAACTATCAGACCTCGCCTCGGCGAAATGGGTGATGCGGGAAACCGGCTCCGGCACACGCGCCACGCTGATGGATGCTCTGGCGGCGCGGGGGCTTTCCCCGGGCCAGCTGACCATCGCGCTCGAGCTTCCGTCCAATGAGGCCGTCGTTTCCGCCATTCGCGGTGCTTCAGGTATAGCCGCGCTTTCAAGCGCCGTGGTCGCCCCTTTGATTGCCCGGGGCGACCTTGTGGCTGCGAATGTTTCCCTTCCGGTCCGGCATTTCTATGCCCTGCATCACAGGGAACGCCGGCTAAGCAAGGCCGCCGAGGTGCTGCTCGGTCTGAACGCTTAGCCTGCCGCTTTCAGCGCCTGATCAAGGTCTGCGATCAGGTCTGCGGCGCTTTCGATGCCGATGGAGAGACGCACCGTGTTGGGCGCGGCGCCGGCGGCAATCTGCTGCTGCTCCGTCAGCTGACGGTGCGTGGTCGAGGCCGGGTGGATGACCAGCGAGCGGGCATCGCCGAGGTTTGCCACATGGCTGAACAGGTTCAGGCCTGCCACGAACTTCGTGCATGCCTCATAGCCGCCTTTCAGCTGTATCGTGAACAGGGCGCCAGCGCCTTTCGGGCAGATCTGCGGAATGCGCGCCTTGTAGGGCGAGGAGTCGAGCCCGGCATAGGTGACGCTCTCGACCGCGTCGTGGCCTTCCAGCCATACGGCGATCTCTTTCGCATTGGCGATGTGTTTCTCCATACGCAAGGGCAGCGTCTCAATGCCCATCAGCGTATAGTGCGCGCCTTGCGGGTTCATGGTCATGCCAAGGTCGCGCAAACCGATTGCGATACTATGGAATGTGAAGGCGGCTGGCCCGAAGGTCTCCTGGAAGACCAGGCCGTGATAGGCCGGTTCCGGTTTGGAGAGGGACGGGAACTTGTCGCTGGCGGACCAGTCGAATTTGCCGGAGTCGACGACAACGCCGCCGGTCACCGTGCCATTGCCGGTCATGTATTTGGTCAGCGAATGGACGACCAGCGTCGCGCCATGTTCGATCGGGCGGCAGAGATAAGGCGTCGCCGTGGTGTTATCCACGATCAGCGGAATGCCGGCCTCGTTGGCAATGGCGGCGATGGCATCGAGATCCGTAATATAGCCACCCGGGTTGGCGATGGTTTCACAGAAGATGGCGCGCGTGTCGTCATCAATTGCCGCCTTCACCGCATCGAGGTCGTCAAAGTCGACAAAGGTGCAGGACCAGCCGAAGCGTTTGAAGGTCTGGCTGAACTGGGTGATCGTGCCGCCATAGAGGCGCGTGGAGGCAACAATGTTGCGGCCCGGCGCCATCAGCGGGAAGAGGGCCATGATCTGCGCGGCGTGGCCGGAAGAGCAGCACACAGCGCCCGCGCCACCTTCGAGCGCGGCGATGCGCGTCTGCAGGGCGGCAATCGTCGGATTGGTCAGGCGGGAATAGATATAGCCGACTTCCTGCAGGCCGAAGAGAGCGGCGGCATGGTCAGCGTCACGAAAGACATAGGCCGTGGTCTGATAGATCGGCACCTGACGGGCACCGGTCGCCGGATCCGGTTCGGCGCCTGCGTGGATGGCCAGCGTTTCAAATCCCTGCGGCGTGTCTGTCATGATCGTTTCCTCTTTGCTGGTCTTTTGATTTCCCTGCGGTCTTAGGTCACCGGCAGGGGCACAGCAATGAGGAAAACGGACAGCGTTGCCGCAGGGTTTCTAATCAAAGCGACCTATTGGTTGAACGTGTCGCATGCCGTCGGGTCACCCGTCCGCAGGCCCGTATTGAGCCATTTGACGCGCTGTTCGGCGGTGCCGTGGGTGAAGCCTTCGGGCGAAACTTTGCCGGTCATGCGCTTCTGGATCATGTCATCGCCGATGGCCTGGGCGGTGCGCAGGCCTTCCTCGATATCGCCCGGCTCAAGCGCGACAGCGCCGCCTGACACTTCGGAGGCATGAGCGGCCCAGACGCCGGCATAGCAGTCTGCCTGAAGCTCCAGCGCGATGGACCAGGAATTGGCTTCTTCCTGGCTGCGGGCGGCCTGCTGCGCCTGGCGCACCTTGTCGCTGGCGCCGGTCAGCTTCTGCACGTGGTGGCCGAATTCATGTGCGATCACGTAGGCCTTGGCGAAGTCCGCCCCGGAAGCGCCGAGCTGGGTCTGCATGTCCTGCCAGAAGCCGAGGTCGAGATAGACGGTCTGGTCAGCCGGACAATAGAAGGGGCCCATTGCGGCCTGGCCAAAACCACAGCCCGTAGTGGTGCCCTGTTCGTAGAGCACGACCTTCGGCTCGGTATAGCCGCGCACAGCCTGGCTCCAGACATCATTGATATTGGCGCCGACAATATCGACGAACTGGCCCGCCTCATCGGCTGGGGTGCCTTCAACGCCCTGCTGCGGCGCCGAAGATGCGGGCTGCTCGCTGATCATCTTGGCGACGTCTTCCGGCTCCATGCCGAACACGAAATAGCCGATCAGGGCGATGACAAGGATGCCGATCCCGCCGCCAGCAACCTTGCCTGGGCCCATCCCCCGGCGATCCTCGATATTGCCGCCCTTGCGTCCACCCTGCCAGCGCATCCGCCATCTCCTGCCATCATCCGCCGGACCCCTCGTCCGGCCATTGCTGCCATCCTAGCATCCGTGCGAGGACGGGCCAGCCTGTTCAACCAGTCCGGTGGGGAACGCGACCATGCACGACACGATCACGCTCCGGACATCGGGGCAGGGTCTCTATGAAATCACGCCCGCGATCCAGCGTTTTCTGTCGGAAACCGCGATGGATGAGGGACTGCTGACTCTGTTCTGCCAGCACACATCCTGCTCTCTTCTGGTGCAGGAGAATGCCGATCCCGACGTACAGGCAGACCTGAGAGCCTTCTTCCGCCAGCTCGTGCCGCCTGCCAATGACCCGGCCATGACCTATCTCGTCCACCGCACCGAAGGGCCGGACGACATGCCCGCCCATATCAAGGCGGCGCTGACCCAGACATCGCTGTCCATTCCCCTGATAAATGGCCGCCTTGCCCTCGGCACATGGCAGGGCATTTACCTGTTCGAACACCGCGACACCCCGCACACACGCCGTGTGGTGGCGCACTTGCTGGCGAGTTGAACAGATACACTTTAGGAAAATGCCGGGCACTTCAGCGCTCGCGGCGCCGAAAATCTGTCACAAACCAAAGGTTGCGAAGTCCGGATTCTGCCCGGTAGAATGTAATTCCTTTTGGGGGTGGATTTCGGGAGATGGGAATGAAGATGATGCGCGTTGCTGGTACGGTCCTGCTGATGTGGCTGGCTGGCTTGACCGCTGTGGCGCAAGTGCCGCAACCACCGCTCGAGGCCTATGGCGAATTGCCGAAGGTTCGCGACATGACCATCTCGCCGGATGGCAGCGTTATCGCTTTCATCACACGCGATGAGGGCGTGGACCTGATTACGGTCTATGACGCGGTTTCAGGCGACTTCTCCCACCGTGTTCGACTCGACAATGTCTCTACGCGAGACATCTGGTTCGTGGACAGGGATCATTTGATGATCTTCACATCAGACACTTCGGAGACCTACTACGGGAATTTCAAGTACGAGTTCTCAGCCGCTGCGTCACTGGACCTGAGAACCAATGATTTGACCTGGATGCTTTACAAGGCTCGCGGCCTGTCAGCGTATCAGAGCGGCCTTGGCCGCGTGGTTGGGCATGATGATGGGCACGGCACCGTGTTCATGCCCGCCTACATGGGTAAGCCAGGAGATGATCCTTCCAAGGACCTCCTGCGCGTCGACCTCAAGACAGGCAGGGGGAAAGTACACAAGCGGGGCACGCCCCTCACGACGGACTGGCTGGTTGATCCCGACGGCACCGTGATCGCACGTGAAGATTACTCCAACGCGACCAACGAATACGAGATCGTGAGCTACAGGTCGGGCAAGAAGGAAACAGTCTTCAAGGCCAAAGGCGGCGTGCCGCCATATTCCATCGTCGGCATCAAGGATGATCGTTCGGCGCTCATCCTTGCCCCCACTAGCGGAGCCGATGAAGAGTATACGGACCTGATTGAAGTGGGCTTTGATGGCCATATCGGGCCAGCCGGGCTTAGCCGGCCAGGCGCAGACATCGAGCACATCTATTCGGACCCAAACCAGTCGGTCAGCGGTGTGCGCTATTCCGGCGCCCTGCCGAGCTACAAGTTCTATGATCCGGAGGTCGATCAGGCCGTTGCCGCTGTCGTGGCCGGTTTCCCGACATCGGCAGTCTTCGTTACGTCACGGTCCGAAGACTGGTCGAAAATCCTTTATCTCATCTATGACAACAACACGACCGGGCAGTATGTCCTTCAGGATCGCGCGACCGGTCAGCTCATGGGCATAGCCACGCGGCGCGCAGATATTCCGAGCGAGGCGGTCGCGGACATTTCTGTGGTGAAATATCCGGCCCGCGACGGACTTTCCATTCCTGCGATCCTGACCTGGCCCGTGGGAACCGACGCGTCTGCCCGCAAGAATCTGCCGCTCGTTGTGATGCCGCATGGCGGGCCAGCATCGCATGACTATGTCCAGTTCGACTGGATGGCGCAGTATTTCGCCAATCGCGGCTACCTCGTATTACAGCCGAACTTCCGGGGCTCGGATGGGTACGGAAAGAATTTTCAGGAAGCCGGCTATGGGGAATGGGGCGGCAAGATGCAGGACGATGTCACCGATGGCGTGCTCACCCTCATCCAGAACGGGACCGTTGATCCACAACGCATCTGCATCGTCGGCGGCAGCTATGGCGGCTATGCGGCACTTGCGGGTGGTGCCTATACACCCGGCCTCTACAAATGTGTTGTTGCCATCGCGCCGGTCAGTGACTTGCCTCTGATGATAAAGGACGAGGCTGAGTTCCTGCAGAAAAATCATTGGATCCTTGCCTATCTGAAGGAAGCCATCGGCGATATCCGGCGCGACCGCTCCAGGCTCGAAGCCATTTCCCCGGTAAATGCAGCCGATCAGTTCCTGGCGCCGGTCCTGCTGATCCATGGTGACGATGATACCGTTGTGCCGCTCGAACAGAGCGAAGTGATGGCCAAAGCGCTGGAAGCCAAAGGCAAGTCGGTGACGTTTATCAAGCTGAAAAGCGAAGACCATTGGTTGTCGCACGGCGCTTCCCGAAAGGCAGCGCTGCGCGCAGCGGGAAAGTTCGTCGACGATAATATCGGAGCGGACTAGGCCTCAAAAACCTGCCGGGGGCGGCAGGCCGGGGGAGGACAGGCAGATTGCCTTGAAGCGTTCGCCCATGTCTTTCGGGTCGATCAGGCGCTGGGCGGCGTTGTAGATGGCGTCGGCATCATCCGGGTTTGCCTTCACCAGTTGATTGAGCCGTGCCTGCGCGCCGAGGCCGAGCAGGAACATGCCTTGCGGCGATGGTCCGGCGACATCGAGGCCGACCTTGCGCGACAGGCGGGCGAGGCGGCCGAAGTCCACGTCGACCGTCAGGTCTGCCTCACCGGGCAGGGCAAGCGGGCTGATCTGCTGGCCATCCTTGTAGGACCGGAGGCTGTCGCCCGGCGCCACATCTGCGGGGCCGTAGTCTACGAACAGCGCACGGAACGGTGCGCTGCGGGTGACAAGGTCTGCCATCAGCAGGTCGAGGCCGATCTGCACTTCCACGACCGCGCTCGTGTCTGCTGCGCCTTCCGGGGCGGCCTGTTCGTCTGCCGCAAGTCCGAAGGCCAGCGCGTTGTCGCCATCCAGCCCGATCACGCATTCGCGCCAGGCGCCGCCCGCTTTCCGGAACTGGCGGGCGGGCAGACAGTCGAGATATTCGTTCGCTATCAGCAGCATCGGCCCGGCGGGCACCTCGGCCAGCGTCGCCACGAATTCCGGGTCAGCGGCGGCCAGTGCCTCGCGCTGTACCTCTCGCAAGGCAGGGGCAGGCTCGACCAAAGTCACGCGCATGGCGTTGGCGAAGCCTTCGCCGCCGGCCATCATGGCAAGGCGCAGGGCATCGCGCATCAGCTGGCCGCGTCCGGGGCCGATCTCGACAATGCGGACCTCTTCCGGCGATCCGAGCGCTTTCCACTCGTGCACCAGCCAGAGGCCGATCAGCTCACCGAAGATCTGGCTGATCTCTGGCGCCGTGATGAAATCCTTCCCGATGCCGGGACGGGTGGCGTAATAGCCCTGGCCCGTGTCGTGCAGGCAGAGCTGCATATAAGTCGACACAGGGATCGGGCCGCCTGTTTCGATCAGGCGGACAAGACGCTCTTTCAGAGTCACGCTTTCGTCGAAGCCTTCGGTTTCAGGGCGTTCCAGACCAGCCACAAGCCGCCCAGCCACATCGGGATGGAGAGGATCTGGCCCATGGTCAGCCATTCCGGCAGGCCGTGGACAAAGGAATCCGGCATGCGGAAATTCTCAACGACCGTCCGGCCGAACGCGTACATCAGCAGGAAGAGGCCCGCGACGAGGCCCGGACGCTTGAGGGCGCCGAAACGCCAGATGAGGAGGGAGCCAACGAGCAGCGGCAGCCAGCCTTCCAGCGCCGATTCATAAAGCTGGCTCGGAAAACGCGCCGTCTCGAAGCCATTATAGAGCCAGGTGCCGGTGTCCCAGTTATAGGCTGGCGGCGTGGAGCCCGGCACGACGCCTTCCGGGAAGACCATGCCCCAGGACGAGTCCGTGTGGCGGCCATAGAGTTCCGCATTGATGAAGTTCGCGATGCGCACGAGGCCGATGCCGATTGGGGCGACCACGCCGGCAATGTCTCCGACGGAGAGAAGGTTCACCTTGTTGCGGTAGGCGAAATAGATCAGCGCAATCGCGACACCGGAGATCCCTCCGTGGAAGGACATGCCGCCATCCCAGATGCGCAGGATCGTCATCGGATCGGCAGCCAGCACGTCGAACTGATAGGGCACCATATAGAAGAGAATATAGCCGATCCGTCCGCCCAGAATGATGCCCAGGATGATCCAGAACATGATGTCGTCGAGCTGGTCCTTGGTCAGCGGGCTCGTCCCGCCGAACAAAGCCGGGCGCTTGATCAGGGTGCTGGCATACCACCAGGCCAGGCCAATCCCGGCCATATAGCCGAGCGCGTACCAGCGCAGATGGAAGGTGCCGAGGCCGAGAAAGCCGAAATCTATGGAGACAAGGGCCGGGCTCATCTCAGGGAAGGCCATGGCGCTGGCGGCAAGGTGCGCGCTCAGCAGCGTCATCGTGTCGAACATGCGGCGTCTTTTCCCTGTCTTGCCCCGAACCTATCTGTTACGGGAAGCCTCAAACAAGACCAGCCACCCGCGCGCGAAGGAGTAGCCTCATGGCAGCGACAAATCCACTGCTCGATGACATTGCCGGTCTCCTGACCGGTGCGATGGGGGCAGCCCGCACCGCAGGCGAGGAAGCCAAGACCGCCGCGCAGGCGCGTGTGCGGGCAATGATCGCCGATATGGACCTCGCCGGGCGGGACGAAGTGGAGGCGCTGAAGGCGCTCGCCATCTCCGCGCTGGAAAAGGTCGAAGCGCTGGAACAGCGCGTGGCAGAGCTGGAAACAGCTGCCAAACGGACCAAAGACTGAGCCCTCGTCATCTGCATTAACTGTTGAACCGGATGGACCTCAGCGCTGAGCCGCGTATGCATGGGGCATGCGTGGGGATAGCGCAGAGGGGCGAATCCTGCCCCGATAGACCGGTCTGCGAGGGGGAACATCTATGAGCGTTGGCCTGACCCGCAACGAATTTAACATGATCGATCCGCTGGAGCGGGTCGAAGAGGCCCTTGAAGAAGGCGGCTGGCAGGCCGAACGCGACGAGGAGGGAACCCTCCAGGCCGTCGCGGAAACACGCTGGGGCGACCTTGGCGCGCTGTTTGCCTATCGTCCGGAACCTGCGGCGATCCATTTCTCGATGACGCTGGACGTGAAGCCGCAAACGGCCAAACGCGCCCAGATCGCCGAACTCATCATGATGGCGAACGAACGCCTCTGGCTCGGCCATTTCGACTATTGGGCCGACGAAGGCGTCATCATCTTCCGCTACACGTTCCCGATGATGGACCGGGACGAGCCCACGCTCGGCGAAATCCGCAGCGCCATGGCCGCCGCCGTCAGCGCGACCGAGCGGTTCGTGCCTGCTTTCAACTTTTTGATCTGGGCCGGAAAATCCCCGCGCGATGCCCTCGAAGCGGTGATGTTCGAAACCCACGGCGAAGCCTGACCAGATGAGCGCGCCGTCGATCGCCCTGATCGGGGCAGGCCGGATGGGCGCCGCGCTGGCTAGCGGCTGGCTGTCCGGCAAGGATAAGCCCGACATCCGCATTCAGGACCCGCACCCGTCGGAAATCGTCACGGGTTGGGCCAGCGCCGGAAAGGTCGTGCTGAACCCGGAGCCCTCACCGGTCGATGTGCTGATCGTCGCGGTGAAGCCGCAAGTGTTCCCCCAAATGGCCGAGAGCCTGAAGCCCTGGATCGGACCGGACACGCTTGTCATCTCGATCATGGCCGGCACGCGTATCCGGCAGCTGTCAGACCGCCTCGGCACGGATCGTTTGATCCGGGTCATGCCGAACACGCCAGGCGCCATAGGGAGGGGTGTTTCGGTCATCTCTGCGCTCACCACGATCACGGCTACGGACATCGGGATCACACAAACACTGCTTGCGCCGCTCGGTGAAGTCATCGGTCCGGTCGATGAAAAGCATATGTCTGTTGTCACAGGCCTGTCCGGCAGCGGGCCCGCCTATGTCTTCCTTCTGGCTGAGGCCATGGCCGATGCTGCCGCCGCTGAAGGCCTGCCAGCAGACCTTGCAGCGCGTCTGGCCCGGCTGACCGTCGAGGGCGCAGCTGCCCTCATGGCGCAGTCTGAGGAGGCGCCGAATGCGCTCAGAAAAGCGGTCACCTCTCCCGGCGGCACCACCCAGGCAGCCCTTGACATCCTCATGGATGAGGGTGGGATGCCGGGACTGATGCGAAAGGCGATCCGGGCCGCCGCAAGCCGCGACCGGGAGCTGTCACGCGATACGGATTAGGAGTTGTGACGCAGATGGAGGAAGAGATCGACATCGTCGAAACCGGCCTCCTGTCCGCGCTGCGCCTCGCCGGTGACGCTCCATGGGGCAGCCTCACTCTCAGCGCCATTGCGACAGAAGCGGGACTCTCGCTCAGCGATTTCTATGGCCTGACGCGCGATGATCTCGCCAATGCGTTCGACCTTCATTTCGACCGTGCCATGTCCGCTGAAGGGCCGGCCGGGGGCGACTCCCCGCGTGAGCGCCTGTTCGATGTCATCATGCTGCGCTTTGAGGCGATGGAAGACTATCGCGCCGGGGCGATCTCTCTCATGCGCGACCGGGATCGCACGCCGCGTCTCCTGCTGCGCCTGCCTCAGCACCGGGCGGCCAGCGCGCACTGGGCGCTCGCATCCGCAGGGCTCGACGATGACAGCGGCGCGCCACTTGGCCTGAAGGTCGCGGCCATCGCCTTTGTTATTGACCGCACAGAGCGGGCCTGGCGCAAGGATACGAATGGCGACTTCGCCCTCACCATGGCCGCGCTCGACAAGTCCCTGCGCGCCGCCGAGGAGCGGATGCTACGCCTGCAGAAATACATCCCAAAAAAGACAGAGAGCGGGCCCCAGGAGCCCGACGATGCGGAGGAAACCCATGAGCCGACCCGGCCTCGACACGAACCCCCTTGATCTCACGCCGGACTGGTTCAACCAGCTTTTCGATGAAATAGGCATTGATGCGGAAGTCAGCAGCCTGACCGCGAAGTCGATTGGCACCGGCCAGATCGGCGAGAATGTCCGTTTTGTCTTCGACTATGCCCGCAAGGGCGACGGCGCCCCGGCGACGCTGGTAGGCAAGTTTCCGTCCGGCAGCGATGCCAGCCTGATGACGGCCAAGATGCTCGGCCATTACGAGCGCGAGGTCATGTTCTACCGGACCTTCCCGAAAGTGGCGGGCCGGATCACGCCAGGGGCGCTCTATACCGATTATGACGCGGAGACGAACCGCTTTGCCCTGATCATGGAAGATATGGCGCCGTCAGAGCAGGGCGACCAGCTGGCTGGCTGTAATGTCGCTGAGGCAGAGCGTGCGCTGGACGCTGCGGCGATCCTGCACGCGGCCTACTGGATGGATGAGACGCTCGACACGCACGCCTGGCTGCAAGGCACGAGCATGGCACCGCCGCCAGCCCTCGGGCCGGAACAGGTTGCAGGCCTGTGGGTGGGCTTCAAGGAGCGCTACGCGGCCCACCTGACGCCGGACGTGATCGAAGTTGGCGATGCCTATGCGGATGCGCTGCCCCGCATGCATCTGGAAGAGCGGCCCGGTCCTTTCGCGCTGACGCACAATGACTACCGGCTCGACAACATGCTGTTCGGCAAGCCCGGCGCGCCCAAGCCGCTGGCTGTGGTCGACTGGCAAACGGCTGGCAAAGGCGCGCCAGCGAACGATGTCGCTTACTTCATCGGGGCTGGCCTGACGCGGGAAGAGCGTCCGAAGCACGAGCAAGCCCTGCTTCGCTATTACCATGCCCGGTTGCAGGAAGAGGGCGTCACGGATTACAGCTTCGAACGCCTTTATGACGACTATCGCTACAATTGCTTCTACGGCATGTCGGTGGCGTTCGGGGCGGCTATGCTGGTCAAGCAGACCGAGCGCGGTGACCAGATGTTCCTGACCATGCTGCGGCGTCACGCGGCGCAGGCGCGGGACAATAATGCGCTGATTTTGCTACCCTGATCGCGTAGATTTTTTTCATTCCTGTAATGTTTGCTGCAGAGTCTCACTCAGTGTGCCGGGTCGGAACAGGTTTGCAAACATCCTCCTAATGCGAGGGGGCAAACTCACGTTTCCGGTTACGCGTCGGCTTAAGGCGAGGTGTGTAGTGTCCATATTCCGGGCTCTCCAGAAGGAGTGCTCGCCCTCTATTGATAGATGGTGTGGATATGGAACAGCAGAACGCAAAACCGACGAGCGTCAAAGGCCCTGACGGCCAGAAGCTCACCCTGGCGGATCTTCCGTCGCCAAGCATTTCCCGTTGGGTCACCCGCCGCAAGGCGGAAGTGGTTGCCGCCGTCTCTGGTGGTCTCCTCAGCCGCAAGGCCGCCTGCGACCGTTACAATCTGACGGACGAGGAATTCGAAGGCTGGGAACGCCTGTACCTGCGCCATGGGGCCAAGGGGCTTCGGACGACCCGGCTGCAGCAGTACCGCCGCTAGGCGCCTGTTAAACCAAACTTTACGGGCGGCCCGTTAACACTGGCGAAAGCATCCGGATTCCACCGGGTGACGGGAGTCCAGTATGGCGTACGGCAAACCCGGAATCTCGCGCGGCGCGACGCCTTCCACACGGGCGCTCGCGTTCGCGGCATGTGTTGTAGCTATTGGCCTTCTGGCCTGGCGCGGCAGCGAAATCCTTGCCCGCGCCCCGGCCAGCCCCGGCCCGCTTTCCCAGGCTGAAGCCTCACTTCTCTCGGTCGCAGAAGCGGTTGCGGGGCAGGGGCATGTGCGCGTCTCGGTGGCGCGCCAGTCCGGCAAGGGACGGCAAATCCTTGTTCTTCTCGACGAAAATTCCGTGATCCCCGACGCCACGCTGGTGAATGTCGTGTCGCTTGCCGGGGGTCTATCTGACGGCGACGGTGATCGTACTGTGATCCAGCGTGTGCCATTCGCCCCTGGTGTGACCGGTGCGCCCCTGCCGGGTGACTGGGCCGAGCTGACTCTTCTGGCGCTGCTGGCAGGTCTGGCCGGCTGGATCGGTTTCACCGCGCCGCGCCGCGAGGACGCCCCGGTCGAACTCGTCCGCGAGGCCCTGCCGGCCCGCAGGTCGCCCACACCGGTCGAGCCCGTCGCACAAGCCGCCCCTGTTCGCAGCAGCGAAGCCGCCGACCTTGCCCGCCATGACCCGGCTCGCGCTGCAGATGTCGTGCGTGGCTGGATGGGCAATCGCGGAGGCAATGCATGAGCGCGCTGACACTCACCCGCGAAACCGCCCCCGCTGACGGCCTGATGCGCTCGGCCCGCCTGATGCGTGCGCTTGGACCTGATGCCGCGCCGATCTGGGCGGAACTGTCGAAATCCGAAGTTCAGGCCCTGACCGCCGCGATGGACACGCTGGGTCCGTCTGCCGATGGCGAGAGCGAAGCGGTCAACCAGTTCATGGCGGCGCATCAGCGGCTGCGGAAGCCAGCGGAAACCGGCGCCTCCGTCTGGCGTCTCCTGTCGGAGACCGGAACGGACACGCTGGCGAGCCTGTTCGCGGGCGAGCATGCCCAGACCGTTGCGCTGGCTTTGTCGCGCCTCTCCG
Source organism: Hyphomonadaceae bacterium BRH_c29 (assembly GCA_000961695.1). Classification (GTDB taxonomy): domain Bacteria; phylum Pseudomonadota; class Alphaproteobacteria; order Caulobacterales; family Hyphomonadaceae; genus Hyphomonas. The sequence goes on along the minus strand of LADW01000077.1, from coordinate 1,960 downwards.
GTGAAGCAGCGGCGCGTCTGCTGCGTGCGCTCCCGCCGACGCTTTCCATCGATGCGATGCAGCGCCTGCTGAATCTCGGCCCGATCCATCCTGCCGCGCTGGCGGCCTTCGAGACCAAACTGGCTGCTCAATTGAGCGCCGGGGCTGAGGCCGGGCAGGGCAGTGGGCATGAGCGGGTTGCCCGCATCTTTGACCGGCTCGACAGCCGGTCCGAGAAGACATTCCTGGCCGCCCTCGACCATGCCCAGCCTGGTGCGGGCGACAAGGTGCGCGCGCTGATGTTCACCTTCGACGATCTGACCAGCCTCGACGCTGCTGGCCTGCAGACGCTGCTGTCGGCAGCCGATCGCGCCGTTCTGGTTGTGGCCCTGAAAGGCGCGCGGCCGGACACGGCAGCGGTGTTCTTCGTCAACATGACCCAGCGCGCGGGCGACCTGCTGCGCGAGGAGATCGCCTCGCTTGGCCCTGTGCGCCGCAGCGAGATCGAAACGGCCCGTCAGGAAGTCGTGGCGCTTGCCCGCACGCTGATGCAGCGCGGCGACATCCGCGCCGACGGCCAGGCCCATGATGATGAGCTGGTGGACTGATGCGGCGCGCGGTCAAATCCTTGCAGGCTTTCGATTTTCGCAGCGATTTCACGCCGCAGCCCGAGCCAGAGGTTCGGGCGCCACCCGCTGAAGAGAAGATCACCCTGTCTGCGCCGGATCTGGCCATGTTGCTGACCGAAGCGCGCGCCGAGGCCCATGCGGCGGCCATGTCGCTGCGCAATGATGCACAGAATGCCCGGCTGCAGCAGGTGACCGACCAGCTGAAAGAAGCCCTGTCAAACCTTGTCTCGCTGGCCGATCACCTCGAAGCGGGCGCCTATGCCGATGGCTTCCGGGAGACAGCTCTGCGTCTTGTGACAGCGACGGCGCAGCGTATTGTGGACGGGCAGGGCGATCTGTTTGCACAAACTACGGAATTCAGTCACAAGACGAGCCCGACGACCGAGGACGGACCATGACCCAGCCCGCCAATCCTGCCCTGAAGAAAACCCTGATGGACGTACCTGTGCGCGTGGATGTGGTGCTGGGCGAAGTGCGCATGTCGATGGAAGAGCTGATGGTGATGTCGGCGAATGACATCGTGGCGCTGGAACGACGCACGGATGAGCCGGTCGAGATCTATGTGTCCGACAGATTGATGGCCCGGGGCCGTCTGGTTGTTGCAGATGGGCAACTCGGCGTGACACTTTCAGAGATTGTCGACTCCCGCGAAGCGGCCTGACGACGGCAAAACCCATGGTTAACAAGGTGTTACGACGCGCGGCCGAAAAGGCTGTGTGAGCGGGCTTTTTGGCTGCACCGAATTCGGCAATCCCTAACGCGGAAGAGGAATTTGTTAACCTTTACCCGACACTACTGAAGCCGGGAGAGTGTGATCCGTTCGCGTGGGGGCGCGACAGGACGGATCGGTCGGAAATCAAGGACGCTGCCGTATGCGTATGAAAATGTTCGCCGCTGAGACCTTCGAGGCTGCCAAGGCTATGATCTTTGCCGAAATGGGCGCCGATGCGGTGATCCTGTCCGAGCGTGAGATCGATGGCGGCGTGGAAGTGCGTGCAGCGGTCGACAGGATGGGCGGTGGCGGTGTGGGCCTCGTGTCCAACGAGCCCCTGTTCCTGCGCGAGTCGCGCGGCGGCACGCATGGCCGTGGCAGCGAAAACCCCCTCTACAGCCGCGTCCGCGATGCCCTGATGTGGCACGGCGCCCCGAAACGTTTTGGAGACCGTGTGGCTGCCGAAGGCGCCGGCCGTGTCCAGAACCTGTCAAACCCGGAAGAAGCCATCGCCGAGGGCCTCGCCCGCATCGTGACCTGCGATCCGCTTCCGGCCCGTTTCGACCATGATATTCTCCTCGTCGGCCCGCCCGGCCATGGCCGTACGGCGACCGCTGCCAAGCTGACGCGCCGCGCCGCT
>LADW01000029.1 GCA_000961695.1 Hyphomonadaceae bacterium BRH_c29 | reverse complement strand
AGGGCGAACATCGCGTCCACGATGCGGCGGCGGGTAGCCACGTCCGGCGCGAGGCGCGCGCCGGCGGCCATCAGCTCCGGACGGCCAATATTGAAGGGCGGAAGCCCGGCCTGCGCCTGCTGCACAAAGCCGGTAAAACCGGCCTCCTGCAGCACGGCTTCCGCCCGCTCGCGAGCATAGTCAGGCGCTTCAGGCCGGGGCGCTGCCACGCCGCCAAGCCGTCCTTCCCATTCCGCGAGCAGCGCTGTGTCCCCACTCAGCGCTAAGGTGTTCAGAAAAAGAGGTGTCAGGCGTGCCCGCTTTTCAGCCGGGAAATGCGCGGCGGCCTCCCAGATCGTCTGCATCAGACAGGGCGTCTCCGCCGCGCCCGGCCCGCAAACTGTACCCGCGGCTGCCGGGGCTGGCCCGGCAAACAGAAGCAGGAGGGGAAGCAGGAAGGCCTGTATCATTCTGAGATCAGACCTAGGGCGGCCAACCTGAACGGAGCATGAGCGCTTTGCGCTGCGTCAGCTTGGACACCGGGCCAGTGGCAGGTTATGTTCAGGAAAGGCCAAAGCGAGACGTCCACCATGTTCCTCAACTTCTTCAACGAATTGCGCGAAGCCAAGGTGCCCGTCACGCTGAAGGAATACCTGATGCTGATGGAGGCGATGGACGAAAAAGTCATCGATATGAATGTCGAGGACTTTTACTATCTCTCGCGCGCCGCGCTGGTGAAGGACGAGCGCAATATCGACAAGTTCGACAAGGTGTTCTCCCACGTTTTCAAGGGCCTGGACTCCCTCGCCGATGCCGTCGATGTGCAGGATCTGCCGGAAGAGTGGCTGCGCAAGATGACAGAGAAGTTCCTCTCCAAAGAGGAGATGGATGAGATCGAGGCCATGGGCGGCTTCGAGAAGCTGATGGAGACGCTGCAAAAGCGCCTCGAAGAGCAGAAGAAGCGCCACGAAGGCGGCAATAAATGGATCGGCACGGGGGGCACCTCGCCGTTTGGCGCGAATGGCTACAATCCGGAAGGCGTGCGCATCGGACAGGAGAAATCCCGTCACCGCCGCGCCGTGAAGGTCTGGGACAAGCGCGAGTTCAAGAATTACGACGACAGCGTCGAACTCGGCACACGCAACATCAAGGTGGCCATGAAGCGGCTGCGCAAATGGGCCCGCAAGGGCGCGCAGGATGAGCTCGACCTCGACCAGACGATCCGCAACACGGCCCGCAAGGGCTATCTCGACATCGAGATGCGCGCCGAAAAGCGCAATGCCGTGTCGGTGTTGTTGCTGCTGGATGTCGGCGGCTCGATGGACCCCTATGTGCGGATCATGGAGGAGCTGTTCTCGGCGGCCAAATCCGAGATCAAGAACCTCGAATATTATTACTTCCACAACTGCCCTTATGAAGGCCTGTGGCGGGACAATCGCCGCCGCATGAACAACCGCATCCCGACCTGGGACGTGCTGAACAAGTTCCCGTCGGAGTACAAAGTCATCGTCGTCGGCGACGCGACCATGAGCCCGTACGAGATCACCTATGCAGGCGGCTCGGTCGAGCACTGGAACGATGAGGCCGGCGGCCTCTGGATTCAGCGTTTCGTCGAGCGCTTCCCGAACCTTGTCTGGCTGAATCCGGTCAAGGAAGGCGCGTGGGAATATACCGGCTCGATCAAGCTCATCCGTGAGCTGATTGGCGGACACCGCATGTTCGAGCTGACGCTGGGCGGGCTCGACGAGGCGATGAAGGAACTCAGCCGCTAGACACCGCCCTTCTCGAACACATTCACTGGGAGGAAAAGAATGGCGCAGATCAGGGCCAACGGCATCGAGATCGTATATGAGGAAATCGGGTCGCCGGCCGATCCACTCATGCTGCTCGTCTCGGGCTTTTCCAGCCAGATGATCACCTGGCCGGACAGCTTCCGCCAGGGCCTCGCCGATGCAGGACGGCGGGTCGTGATTTTCGACAATCGCGACATCGGCCTCACCACGGAACTTGCCGGCAAGACGGCCCCCTCCCCGCGCGAAATCGTGAAAGGCATCGCCGCAGGCCAGCCTATGCACGAACAGGTGCCCTACCTGTTGAACGACATGGCCGCCGATGCCGCCGCCCTGATCGAGGCGCTGGGCGCCGACAAGGCAGACGTGCTGGGCGTCTCCATGGGCGGCATGATTGTGCAACTGATGGCGCTGAACCATCCGGATCGCGTGCGCTCGCTGATCCCGGTCATGACGACATCTGGCGATCCGTCCCTGCCGCAAGCCACGAAAGAAGCGACGACAGCCCTCACCGCTGTGCCCGAGAACCGCACACCGGAGGCCGTCGCCAATCTCGCCGTGAAATCACGAGGCGCCTATGGATCTGATCCCTCTGTCCGCAATCCGGACGAACACGTCCGTGCCATGTCTATCGCCGCGCTCGAGCGATCTGATCGCCCCATGGGCGTAGCCCGGCAATATGCGGCGATCCTGGCGCAGCCGCGCTGGCACGAACGCCTCGCCTCGCTGAACGTGCCGACGCTTGTCCTGCACGGCGCGTCGGACACGCTGATTCCGCCCGGCTGCGGCGAAGACATTGCCCGGCGCGTTCCCGGTGCAGACATCGAAATCTTCGACCAGTGGGGCCATGACCTGCCAGAGAAGATGGTGCCCGCACTGCTGAACCGGATCGTGCCCTTCCTGGGGCGCCGCTGATGCTGGAGCCGGTCGACACCGATCTCTGGCTTGCCGAAGGGCCGGTGGTGGACTTTCATGGCTTTCCCTATCCGACGCGCATGATCGTCGTGCGCCTGCCCGATGGGGCGCTATGGGTCTGGTCACCGGTGGCACTTACCCCGGAATTGAAAACAGAGGTCGACGCGCTGGGGCCGATGGCGCACCTGGTCAGCCCGAACAAGATCCACCATCTCTATCTGACCGAATGGCACGCCGCCTATCCGGAGGCCAAACTCTGGGGGCCTGCCTCGACGACCCGTAAACGGAGCGACCTGCCCTTCCACCCCGCGCTGGAGGACACGCCCCCTGCAGACTGGCAGGGCGTGTTCGAGCAAGCCTGGTTCCGGGGCTCGTTCTTCATGGACGAAATTGCCTTCGTGCATCGGCCGAGCCGCACCGCCATCTTTGCTGACCTGTCCGAGAATTTCAGCGATGATTTCCTGAAGCGCTATTGGAAAGGCTGGAAGAGCCTGATCGCCAAACCGTGGGGTATTGTTGTCGGCAAGGGTCATGCACCGCTGGAATGGCGCCTCAGCTTCACCCGCCGCGCCCCGGCCCGTGCCGCCCTCGCGCGGATTACCGCGACACATCCGGACCGTGTAATCATGGCGCATGGCGAATGGGTGAAGACCGGTGGAGAGGCCTTCCTGCGTCAGGCTTTCTCCTGGCTGATCCGAGATTAGGGAGGCCCCCATGCCAGACATATCTGCAGGCCTCAAGACTGAGACCAACGGCGACATCCTGATTGTTACCATAGACCGGCCCGGCGCGCGCAATGCGGTCGACCGGCCAACCGCCGATGCGCTTTATGAGGCGTTCAAAGCCTTCGACGCGGATGACAGCCTGTCGGTCGCCATCCTAACTGGCGCGGGCGGGAATTTCTGCGCGGGCGCAGACCTGAAGGCGGTTGCGGCCGGGCGAGGCAACAAGTCCGTCATTGGCGGCGACTATGGCCCGATGGGCCCGTCGCGCCTTGAACTGTCAAAGCCAGTGATTGCAGCAGTGGACGGGTATGCCGTGGCTGGCGGGCTGGAACTCGCCATGTGGTGCGACCTGCGCGTGGCCTCGCCGGGGGCGAAGTTTGGCGTCTTCTGTCGCCGTTTCGGAGTGCCGCTGATCGATGGCGGCACGATCCGCCTGCCGCGCCTGATCGGGGCGTCGCGTGCAATGGACATGATCCTGACAGGCCGCGAAGTCGGCGCCGAGGAAGCCCACGCTTTCGGGCTCGCCAATTATGTGTCCGAAGAAAGCACGGCCCTGCCGCTCGCGCTGGAAGTCGCGCGCCGGATCGCCGCTTTCCCGCAGCTCTGCATGCGGACGGACCGCGCCTCTGCCCTGGCGCAATGGTCGCTTCCGATGGAAGAGGCGCTAGGCCGGGAGATCACCGGCGGGCTGAACGTCATCGAGGCCGGAGAGACCCGGAAGGGCGCTGAACGTTTTGCTGCCGGCATCGGCCGCAGCGGCGTCTTCTGACAGATAGGGCGCGCCCGGACGTTCGCTGAGGCGGCGGCCCTGCCACAGGGTGAAGAGGCCAATCCCGACCCAGATCACATTGATCGTGAAGGAAGGTATGGCGCCATTATAGCCGCTATTGATGATGAACCCGGCCGCCCCGACCACGTTCATCAGCTGATATGTAGGCGAACGCCCGTCCAGCTTTCCGGCTGACAGAAGAATATAGGAAGCCAGGATGAGCACCGCACCGGCCCAGCCGGAGACCTCGATGAGCAGATGGATGAGCGACATGGGGCGCCTCGCAGTCCGGAGTTGATCCGCCCCGTAATCCCGCTTCGTATGGGACGCAATCAGGAAACATCACTGCCCCTGAATTGTCATGATCCGGAGCGCCAGGCAGGTCCAGCAGCTACCAGCCGCCGCCGCCACCTCCACCGCCTCCGCCGCCGGAGAAGCCACCCCCACCGCCGCCGGACGAGCTGGAACTCTGCGGCAGTGAACTCGCCACGCCCGTGCTCATGCTGGACATAATGGCGTCATTCATGCCGGCCACATTGCCGAACGAGCGATTGCCGAAATAGCCCCAAGCAGGGGAATAGGCCGCCGCCTCTTCAGGTAGTTGGTGTTCAAAGTATTTTGTCCACGGCTTCTCGACATTGAGCGCCACGGCATAGGGCAGGAATTTCTCGTACCGCGCCTGACTCATCGGGGGCGGCTGTCCGCTGCCGACTTTCACGGCATTCATCTGCAGCTTTTCCGCCGTCTCCAGATAGAGGCGGAAGCCTTCGATCTCGGTTCGAACTGCCTGACCTTTTTTTGTCGGTGCCGGCATCAGGTACATGAATAGGCCATTGAGCGCCGCAGAGGCCAGCACGATCAGCGTGTGCCAGCCAGACCAGTTGGTCGCCTGCGCAATTGCGAACACAATTGCAGCGATTGTCATGACGGCGGCGGCGACGGTGTAGCCAATATTCCAGCGGAAATAGGCGCTGCCGTATTTCTTCGCCAGCTTGGTACGGAACGACTGGTAGGCCGTGGTGAAGCTGGCATCATACTTCCCGCCCAGCGTGCGCACGGACTGGCCGCCGAACAGACCTGCATCGAGCAGTGCTTCGTCCGCATCGGGCGCGGTGGCTGACGCTTTCCGGGTCAGCGTGGTTTCCTTCTTGTCCGAAGCATCTATGTCCACCATCCCCTTCACACCCATGCCGATCAATGTGGAGATCAACGCGGCGTGACCGCGGATACCGCGATAAAAGACATAGTGCACGGCGGCTGGTGAATAGCCTTCCGGCGGCTCATAGCGCGGGAAGACCGGGCCTTTGGGAGGATCCTGCCCCACTTTCCGGAAGCTCGACAGCAGGAACATGAACACGCCGCCAAACGAGAGAGCCAACACGGCCAGCGCGCCATGGCGCAGCCACCAGAGCATGCCCTTGTCCCCCAGCGACGGCGGCTCAATCACACCCTTGGCGAGGCTGAGCGATACGGAGAGCCCTTCCCGCATGCCGAGCGGGCGGTTCGTCTGGAACACGTATGCCCCGTCTTCCTGCCGGTAGTCATAGTTCCGGCCTGCATCTCCATATCCGCCGGTATAGGCGTCGTGGCCGACCACTTGCGCGCCCTCCGGCAGAGTAATGCGCGCGGAGGCCTCTACGATCGGGAACAGCCAATAATTTCCGGTGACGTTCCAGTAGAGTTCGTCATGATCGTCGAAATAGCGGATCTGGTTCTTGATCCGGTATTCGATCTCGTAGGTATGCTCGCCATACTCAAGGAAGACATCAGGATCGCCGATCTGGATCCGGTAGGCATTGCCCTCCGTCGCGGTCTCATAGGGCTCGCGCTGTCCATCGCGGCGAACCCGGAGGATCTTGTACTGATAGGGCAGCTTGTTCCCGTCTATCGCGTCGTCGGCATAATAACGCACCAGATCGCGGAAGATGCCGCGGCGGATCTCGTTGCCCTCGACGGTGACATTAATTGTCTCGGTGACAATGATGTCGCCGTCCTGCTCGACCTGGATGCCCACATCGAAGCGGTTGATCTTTTCTTCCGCCGACGCTGCCAGCACCAGCAGGCAGGCGGCGATCGCGCTCAGCAGGTAACGCAGCATCAGCTGGCGCCCCCGAGGTCGACCTTCGGCACGGCGCGTTCGGCCATGGAGACTTCGAAGAAGCCCCGCGCGCTGAAGCCGAACATGCCTGCCAGCAGGTTGGCCGGGAAGCTTTGCACCCGCGTGTTCAGCTCCCGCACCGCACCGTTATAGAAGCGCCGGGCCATTTCGATCTTGTCCTCAGTGTCGGACAGCTCCCGCTGAAGGTCCAGAAAGTTCTGGCTGGCCTTCATATCGGGATAGTCCTCAGCCACCGCCATCATGCGCGCGATGGGTGCTGAGAGCGCGCTCTCAGCCGCGCGCCGGCTGGCGAGATCGTCACCTGCGGCCATGGCCTTTGCGCGCTTTTCCGCGATGTCGGCGAACAGCTCGCGCTCATGCGTGGCGTAGCCCTGCACCGTATTGACCAGCTGGGGAATAAGGTTTGCCCGCCGCTTCAGCTGGACGTCGATATCGGACCAGCCATTGTCCGCCATCTGAGATTTCTGCACCAGGCCATTGTAGATGAGGATCACGCCCACGATCACGAAGACCAGGATAGCGCCGGTAATATAGAGTCCCACTTGTCGTTTCCTCCACGTCAGGTTGGCTCATGCATATCCAGCATTGGCGCTGCTGTTAAGGCAATTCCGGCCCGGATCAGCCTGTGATTATGCGCTTTGCCCAGTCGGCACGGGTCATTTCCCAGACCAGAGACGCGCGCGTCGTGCCATCTGGCCGTGTGCTCGTCACCTGCCCCATGCGGGCAAAACCCATTCCGTCCAGCATGCGCTGGGTGATCGTGTTCTCCAGACTGGCCGTTTCGCAGAGCAAGTCCAAGTGCAGCGCCTCGAACATCCAGGAAAAGGTCAGCGCCGCGCCCTGCGTCCCGGCACCCCGGCTGTGCAGGGAGGGATGCAGGCCGCCTGCAATCTCACCCGCTGCCCATTCCGGCCAGACCTGGATATCGGAATAGCCCATGATCTGCCCATCGCCCGTATCGCGCACGAAGAGGAGCCCCTTGCCGCGTTCCTGTTGGGCCACATGGTCTTCGATGAAGGCGCGCACGCTCGCCTCGGTCAGCGGGCGCGGCAGGGAATAGATCGGTGCGCTCACTTTCGGCTCAGCAAACAGGGCGTAAAGGCCGGGGGCATCGTCTGGCGTTGCAAGACGTGAGTCATTCATCCGCACCGCCGCCCGCACCGCAGCGCGGATCTTTTCGGAATGCTCCGGCGAGGCCGGATTTCGGGTGATCGGAATGCCCTCCGCCATGGAAACGACCCTGCTCCGCAAGAAGGCCTGCTGCAATCCATCACGCCGCGTCAAAAGCGATTGACCCACCCCTTGCCGGAGTCCAAACCTCCCGCCCATGACAGATGCTCCCGCCCCTCGCGCTCACGGCAAGAACGCCTTCTTTTTCGTGATCGTGACGGTCGCGCTGGACATGCTGGCCTTCGGCCTGATCATCCCCGTTGTCCCGGCGCTGGTCCGCGAGCTGACGCATGTGACGTCGGAACAAGCGACGCTCTGGCTCGGTCCGCTGGCGGCAACATATGCGGTGATGAACTTCCTGTTCGGGCCGATTATCGGCGCCTTATCGGACAGGTACGGACGCCGCGTCGTTCTGCTGGCCTCCGTTGCGACGCTTGTGATCGACTTCCTGATCATGGGCTTTGCGCACAATATCTGGCTGCTCTTCCTTGGCCGGGCGCTGTCCGGCATTTCGGGCGCAACCTATTCGACGGCCAATGCCTATATCGCCGATGTGACTGAAGCCAAGGAGCGCGGGCGCGCGTTCGGCATGATTGGGGCCGCATTCGGGTTCGGCTTTGTGTTTGGCCCGGTGATCGGCGGTTTCCTGGGCGAGATCGACCCGCGCGCGCCGTTCTTTGCCGGGGCTGGTCTTGCGCTGATCAACTTCCTCTATGGCCTGTTCGTGCTGCCGGAATCGCTGGCGCCAGAGAACCGGCGCGCCTTTGATCTGAAGCGGGCCAATCCGCTGGGCGCGGTGCGGCATTTCTCAAAACTGCCCCATGTTGGCTGGTTCCTGATCGCGGCGGGCATCTTCATGTTGGCCCACACGGTCTTTCCAGCGACTTGGAGTGTCTATGGCGAGATCCGTTATGACTGGACGCCGAGGCAGATCGGCTTCTCACTCGGCCTTGTCGGCATTGGCGCTGCGGTGGTGCAGGCGGGCCTGATGGGCCTGATCCTGAAGCGACTGGGCACGGTGCGCACTGCTCTGTTCGGCTTCGGTGTCAATGTCATCGCACTATTGGCTTATGCGCTGGCGGGTCAGCCCTGGATGGTCTACGTGATCATCCCATTCGGAGCCTTGGGTGGCGTGGCCGGGCCGGCCATGAACTCGCTGATGTCCACGCTCACACCGGCCAATGCGCAGGGTGAGCTGCAAGGCGCCTCGTCCAGCCTGAACGCGATGGCGATGATTATCGGACCGATTACCATGAACAGCGTGCTGTTCAGCTTCACGCATGACGGCGCGCCGGTGCATTTTGCGGGCGCGGCTTTCCTGCTGGCATCCGGCCTGACGGCGCTGGCGCTGTTGCCCTTCCTGCGCGGCGTGGCGGTGAACCGCGAAGCGATCCCGGACCCGGCCGAATAGGATCAGGTCTTCTTCTTCATCATGAAGCCTGCGGCGAGACCCAATGCGGCGCCACCAACTGCGCCCTGAAGCGTCGCCACCAACAGCCCTGGCAGCGCCTGTTCTCCAGATGGGTACAAAGTGAAATGTGCCGCCATCGCGCCGATCATGCCGCCCAACAGGCCACCGGTCATGTTGCCACGCGTCAGCCGTGCGACAATGAGGCCAGCCGCGACTCCGCCTACAGCGCTCGCCAGAACCGTCAAAAGAAATTCCATCGGCACAATCTCCCGGCAGAAGCGCAGCAAACTCCGTCTGCCCGCGCGCGTCCAGCCCTGACGGCAGACCTCGCAGTTGCCAGCCTGCGGGGATGCAGGCAAAGACCGGCCAATGACTGACTACCGCCCCGCCCTGTTCCTCGACCGTGACGGCGTGATCAACGTCGACAAGGGCTATGTCAGCCGGGTTGAGGACTTCGAATGGGTGGACGGCGCGGCAGAGACCATTGCGGCATTCAACCGGCGCGGCTGGTATGTGTTTGTGGTCACCAACCAGTCCGGCATTGCGCGCAATTATTATACCGAGGCCGACATGCAGGCCTTGCATGACTGGATGCAGACCGAGCTGGCGAAGACCGGGGCACATATCGACCAGATCTATTACTGTCCCTACCATGCCGAGGGCGAGAACCCCGCCTACCGGAAGGACAGTTTCGACCGCAAGCCAAAGCCTGGCATGCTGCTGAGGGCAATGTCGGACTTTCCGGTGAAGCGGGAAATGAGCTTCATGATCGGCGACAAGGATGCGGACATGGAAGCCGCGCGCGCGGCCGGCGTCGCGGGCTTCCTGTTCACGGGCGGCAATCTCTCGACCTTTGCCGAATGGACGCTGGCCGGCTTCGAGGAAGGCAATCGGGGATAGATAAAAACAATCTCGCGCCGAAACGCATTTTGTGATATCAGCGCGCGATGATCTGTTTGTGTCCTGACCTTTACCGCGCATGAAAGGCTTCGGTCCCGAAACTTTCGGTGAGCTGAATGCCGAAGACTATGACCTGTTGCACAATCCCGGCACGACAGAGGCTGCGGTTGATCTGCTGGCGGTGTTTGCCCTGCCCGGCCGCACGCTGGAGCTGGCCATCGGCACAGGCCGCGTCGCCCTGCCGCTCGCGGCGCGCGGGTGCCGGATCGAAGGCATTGAAGCCTCACCCGATATGGTCGCCAAGCTTCGCGAGAAACCCGGCGGAGCAGACATTCCGGTCACTTTGGGCGACATGGCAGTTGTGAAAGCCGAAGGCGAATTCGATTTCATTTTCCTGATCTTCAACACGCTGTTCAACCTGACCAGCCAGGCGGCGCAGGTGGCTTGCTTCCGCAATGCCGCCAGCATGCTGGCGCTGGAAGCCTCCATCCATGACCCCACCACGCAGCGGATCGACTATCAGGTTCTGCGCATCACGAAAAACGGGTTCCAGCTGACGCCACTGCCGATGCGCTATGCCTGGCCGCAGGAGACAGACCTGATGGCTGAGCTGGCAGGCCTGTCGCTGGAAAACCGCTGGGGCGGGTGGGACAAAAGCGCATTCACGGCTGACAGCCGGACGCACATTTCCGTCTACCGCAAGCCAACCGCCTAGACGGGCTTCAGCGTCTTCGGGTCGATCCCACCCATCTTGCAGACTTCCTTCCACTCGTCCGGCTTCACCGGTTGAACGGAGAGGCGGAAGGAGGTGACAAGACTCATCTCGGCCAGTTTCGGATTGGCCTTCACGTCTTTCAGGCCCACCGGCTTTGGCATCGGGGCCAACGCCTTGACGGAGACACAATCCCAGCGCGCATCATCCGTGGTCGTATCAGGTGCGCTTTCCTTGCAGACTTCAACGATGCCAACGACTTCCAGCCCCTTGTTGGAGTGGTAGAAGAAGAGGCGATCGCCCAGCTTCATCTCGCGCATGAAGTTGCGGGCCTGATAGTTGCGGATCCCGCTCCACTCTTCGCCAGCCTCACCCTTGGCGACTTGCTGGTCCCAGCTCCAGGCGTCGGGTTCGGATTTGATCAGCCAGTATTTCATCTCGTCTCCGGTATCTGCTTTGCCGTCTGCGATTCGGCCTGAGGCATAGCCCGGTTGGCCGCATCAGGAAAGGCTGGCAAGGGCCGCACGCACGAGCCGCTCATAGGCCGGCCAGCCCTTATAGGCCGCAAGCGCCGGGTCCGTCCCCTCCCAGGCAGCGCGGAAGGCCGCGACATTTTCCGGCGATGACAGCGCGGCGGCCAGCGGGTCGACCGCAATGCGAATGGTGAAGAGGAGCAGGCCCGATTGGGGCAGTTTCGAAATCGTCTGACGCTCGACCCTGAGGTGAAGCACGTCCAGCGCGCACTCCTCCGGCGTTGCGGCAGCGAGCGCTTTCAGCGGCACAGAGCTGGGCGTGAAACGACCCGGACCGGCCTGGACGGTCCAGTTGAACCGCTCCAGAACCTGACCGGGCCGAAGCGCATCGAACATGCGGCTGATGCGGGAGACGAGGTCCGGATTGGCGCCCGGCACCGGATCGTGCAGGCCGCCAAGGGGCTGGCCGGCTTTGTCTGACAAGAGCCAGAAAGTTGGCGCGACGAGGCTGGCGGCTTCGAGGCGCCAGAGGCCGTCTTCCCCGCGCAGCAACAGGCAAAGATCGTCGGACACGCGCGCGGCGGCGCTTTCCAGCGGGGTGGGCCAATTATCTTCTGGGGGCGGAAGATGGGCCGTGACATGATATGCTGCTTCGGTGAGCACGTCATTCGGAAGATTTGACGCGAAGACCTCCTCACGCCTTTCGCGCATGATCCGGCGCTTTTCCGGCAGCCAGACGTGGGCTTCGGTGTCGGGCGCGATCAGGTTTTCCGGCGGGATGGGTTTCAGGCCGGGGGCAAGACTGGCCGGCCCGGAAAGGAATGGTAGATAGGGCGGCGCACGCATGCTGAGGCTCACGCCGGAACGGCGGTGCCCCAGGAGCAGAAGCCCGCGATCTTCGGCGTCGATGGCAGGTACATGGTTTCGGCGTCCTGCAGCGCAAACCCGGCCTCTTCGAACATCTTGCCCGTGTCGCGGGTCAGGTGACACCCGCCCGCGAGCGGTTTCCAGATCGGCTCGACCCGGCGCTGCCATTTGGCTACGTCTTCGTCGGGCGCGAGACCATGTTCGGAGAAAATCACCTTGCCGCCGGGCTTCAGCACACGGCGCGTTTCGGTCAGTGCGGCTTTCCAGTCAGGAATGGTGCAAAGAACAAACGTGTACACGACCGTGTCCATCGAATGGTCGTCCAGCGGCACAGATTCTGCGCCGGTCTGCAGGAATTCGATATTGTGACCGTAACCCAACTCACCTGCGGCACGGTGGGCCTTTTTCAACATACCTTCGGAAGGTTCCAGCGCATACAGGCGCTCGACCTTTTCCGGATTATAATAAGAGAAATTGGTGCCGCTTCCGCAGCCGATTTCCAACACGCATCCTTCCGCATGCGGAATGACCTTCTCGCGCTGCTTCATCATTGGTCTGGAGGCGCAGGCGCACGAGACGAGATTCGGAACGACGTATTTTTCCCAGGGGTTCATTTCGGCGACTCCACACCTGGCTGATAGCCGGGATAGGCTGCCCTCTGCATCAGCAGGCGCGTTGCCTCGGTGGGGCGTACGACCAGGGCATCCTGCGTGATACTGACATCGAACTCGTAACCATCGCCCATCGGCATGTAGACGGCTGAGCCGAACTGTGCGTCTTCCAATCCAAATCGAGCGCCTTGCTCGGCAGCGAGTCTCCTAACATCAAATCCTGGATTCACGTATAGCTTAATGCCGGTCGCTTCTGCCTTGGATACTTCTTTGGTTGAGTATCGATCAGCAAAGCGCCCTTCCAAATAGTCAAACCGATACACCGAGTCATAACCGAGCATATTGGCTAGCGGTTTGAACTTGATGACTTGGGCTCCTATCGAAAATTCATCGCCGTGCAAGATATAGGGAGGACGGGGTTTTTCCTCCGGCCAAATTTGCAACGTTGCCTCGAAGGTTACGGGCTGGCCAGCAACAGCGTCAAAGCGGATGTGAGCCGCATCTCGTTCCAGTTTCAGGCGCTTATAGGTCTGTAGATTCAATCCAGCAAAGGCGACCACCAAGGCCAAGCCAAAGAAACCGACTCCGAAAATCAACCGGCTACCGCCGCTAAGCGGTTTGAGACTGGCGAGCTTTCCGAAGCCCGCAAACAGCAGCATCAGCCCGATTACGCCGGATATTGCCGGCAGAATCCACCAGATCAGAGACATCCACCTACTCCCAAAAGCTTGCCGCACCCCGGCGGCTTAACCGTTCACCCCTATTGAGGTTCACTTAAACCCAGCCTGAACGCCGCTTCAATAGCATGCCTGTGGGGTATCCGCGCCCGTCAAACCGGAAACAAGACCAGACTTTCAGGGCATTATGACCGTCAGACACGTCACGCACTCACATTATAGAACGATAGTGGCCGTACTAAGTTCCGCTGCCCAGCGGATAGTTTACGCAAATCTCCCGCAAGAATAGCAGCTGAATTCACCCTATGACTCCTGCAACCCGTCTTTTCGTCATGACTGCCCAAAGCCGGAAAAGCCTGATACGGGGCGAGCATGAATTTTCGCGATTTCCTACTCCTGTTTTGCGTCTGCCTCGTCTGGGGCCTGAACCTGGTCCTGACCCGCTGGGTCGTGGCGGACATGCACATTCCGCCGCTCTTTTTTGCAGCGGTCCGCTTTGGCGGCGTGGCCCTGTTCCTGTTGCCGTTCCTGAGGCCGCTTCCGGAGAAGCTGTTCACGCTGTTCATGATCTCGATCATGATCGGATCGCTGAACTTCGCGCTTCTGTTTGTCGGCCTGCAAAGCGCTGAAGCCTCTGCCGTTGCGGTGACCGGCCAGCTGGGCGTGCCGATCTCGACGCTGATGAGCATGGCTTTCCTGGGCGAAACGATTGGCTGGCGCCGGGGACTGGGCATCATGCTGTCCTTTGCCGGCGTGGTGCTGATCGCGTTTGACCCAACCAGTTTCCAGATCTCTGTCGGCCTGATGTTTGTTGTTGGCTCTGCCTTTATCGGCTCGCTTGGCGGGATCCTGATGAAGAAGATGCCGCCGCTGACCGGGCTTCAGGTTCAGGCCTGGGTCGGCATCTTCAGCTTTGCGCCGCTGTTTGCGGTCTCGTTCCTCTGGGAACAGAATCAGGTCGAAGCCTATATCCATGGCGGATGGCCGGTCTGGCTGGCCAGCCTGTTCGCCATTGTCGGCGTCTCGATCTTCGGTCACGCCGCCTTCTATACTCTGATCAAGAAGTATGACGTCTCGATGCTGTCCCCGCTGACGCTGATGACCCCGATCTGGGGCGTCGTGTTCGGTGTGGCGCTGCTGAACGAGCCGGTTTCGCCGCGCTTGCTGATGGGCGCCGTGATTGCACTGGCCGGCGTTTTCATGATCGCCGTGCGCCACAATACTCGCCTGCCTGAAGCCGCGCTCGGCCGGAAAGCTGGGGCGGGCGACAGCTGATGGAGATCATCGCCTCACCCAGCCCGAACTTCGACGAACGCAAGCACAAGGTCGACATGCTTGTGCTGCACTATACCGGCATGGAGTCCGGTCAGGCAGCACTGGACCATATGCGCAGTCCGGAGGCCAAGGTCTCCTCGCATTACATGGTCTGGGAAGATGGCCGGATCGACCATCTGGTGGCCGAGAGCCGCCGGGCCTGGCATGCAGGGGTTTCCCGCTGGCAGGGCGACGAGGATCTGAACTCCCGCTCCATCGGCATCGAGATCGTCAATGGCGGGCATGACTTCCCGCTGCCCGATGGCAGCCTGCCACCCTATCCCGAGACGCAGATCCAGGCGCTGATCGCGCTTTGCCAGTCGATCCTCTCAAACCACGAGATCCCCGCCAGCCGCATTGTCGCCCATTCCGATATTGCGCCCGCCCGCAAGCAGGACCCCGGCGAGCACTTCCCGTGGCAACGCCTCGCCGAGGCAGGCATTGGTCTCTGGCCGGACGAGGACGGCACACCAAACCAGGACATTGACGGCCAGCGCCTCTCCCCCGGTGACACGAATGCCAGCGTCCGCCGGATGCAGGAATCTCTGCTCGGGATCGGTTATGGCATTGAAGTGACCGGCACGTTTGATCCGCTGACCGAAGCCATCGTCCGCGCGTTCCAGCGCCGCTGGCTGCCGGACCGCGTCAGCGGCACCGCAGACCTGCAGACGCTGCGCCTGATCGGCATGGTCCGTACCCTGTACGCCGCCTAGGCGACATCTTCCTCTTCCACGACCAGTTCCGGCTCCTTCTGGCGCGCAGCCCACTCGGCCGTCAGGGCTGCGCCGAAGAGGAGCGAGGACACCGACGTCGCCAGCCAGATAAAGCCAAGGATCACCGAGGCCAGTGCGCCGTAGAAATCATTGAGCGAGCTGAACTTCAGATAGAGGTGAAAGCCCCAGGTGGCGACGACCCAGGCCAGCGCCCCGGCGGCTGCACCCGCGACCTTCGCCCGGTGACCTTTCAGCCGTCCGTGCAGGGCGACGGCCAGGATCATGTAGAAGATCACAAAACACGCGAGCCATTTTCCGAGCCAGAGACTGGACGCGACATGACTGACCTGTACAGCGAGGTCATACGCAACAAAGCCCTGCTTTTCCGTGATGAAGGAGAGGATCAGCTGCAGCGCGCCGAGCAACCAGACCGCCAGAATCAGCAGGCCCGTCATCAGGATCGACGCGCCCTGGAAGCGGATAATGCGCGTACGCCGCTCAGACCCCGTCACCATGCGAATGCCGGTGATCGCCGCCTTGGCCCCGGAACTTGCGGTGTACAGAACGATGATCGCGGCGAACAGCGCGCGCAGCGTGACGCCCTGCGGGGTCACTTTGCGAATGGTTTCCAGATCTGCCTTCGACAAGGGCGCGACAGCGGAGACAAGCACTTCGTCCACTGTGCCGGCGAGGCGCTCTGACAGGTCCAGCGGCAGGAAAGCGAACAGGAGACTGACAGTCAGGTAGATAATCGGGAAGATCGAGAAGAGCGCGTAGAAACTGATCCCGCCGGTCACGATGCGCACTTCCGGTTTGGACAGGCGCATGATCGCGCCCCAGACCGGCGCAATGGCCCAGGTTTTCAGCCAGTTCGGTAAAGGCAGTTTCTCAAGCCAGGGTCGCATGGGTCCTGTCGCTCCGGGAGGTGGTCGGTGTTTTAAGCGGCTTTGCCCGGCATGGCCATGGGCGAAGGGTTTGCGTTTAGGAGGATTGGAGAGCCCTTACCTCCCTTGCCTCCTCCGGAGTGATCCGGTATCTCGCCCTCATCCTTCGTGTTGCCGCGGCTGCTGAACCCGACAGCATGAGGAAAAAACAATGTCACACCCCGCAAGCCGGGCCGCGCGCCGCGTGGCTGCCCGAAACCATGATGGCGACCGCAAGGTAGAGCCCACCTATCGCGGCTTTGAACAAAAGAACTGGAAACTGATCTTCCGGCGCGCGAACAAGCTTGGCCGGGCGCGCCAGATCGGCAAGATATGGCCGCACCGGGAATGGGAGAAGCTGATGGCCGATGCGGCCCCTGTAAAAGTCCTGTTCGTCTGCAGCCACAATAAATGGCGCAGCACGACGGGCGAGGCCGTGTTCTCGCGCGTGGCTGGCGTTTCGGCCCGCTCGGCAGGCACAGCCAGCAGCGCCCGTCACCAGATCACCGTGGCGGACATCCGCTGGGCCGACATGATCCTGGTCATGGAGGACAAGCATGCCGCGCGCCTGCGCGCCGATTTCCGGCAGGAGGTCGCGTACAAGCCGATGCATGTTCTGGATATTCCAGATGATTACCAGTTCATGGATGAGGATCTTGTGGAGCTGATCCGGGCCAAGGCCGGGGCGCTCATCTGCGGCGAGGATTGAGCGGCTCCGGCCCGGCGGGTCAGCGCCAAAAAAGAAAACACAGCGCGCGCTTGCTAACTCGCCTGACAGGGCCTATATGGGCGTTTCGAGTTTTCGCCGGACAATCAGGCATTCGTGAAACGCGCAAGCGGGCCACACACGTCAGAACCCCAACAAAATCGAGTCCCGAGGCATGGCGCCGTGTCATGTCCCGAACCCAAATTAAGGAGTGTTCTTATGACAAGTGGCACCGTTAAGTTTTACAATGATCAAAAAGGCTTCGGCTTTATCGCACCGGAAAATGGCGGCACCGACGTGTTCGTCCACGCGACTGCGCTTGAGCGCGCTGGCATCCGCATGCTGACCGAAGGTCAAAAAGTGTCTTTCGACACGGCTGTTGATCAGCGCAGCGGCAAAACCGCTGTTCAGACGATCTCGCTCGACTAGTTCGCGCTTTATCGCTGAGAAAGAGGCCATCCCTTCGCGGGGGTGGCCTTTTTTCTTGCCTGAATGTCTGAAACCTCCTCCCCTCTGGCGTCCGGCGCAGGTTTCGCCTATATCGCTCGCCTGATCAGACGGCCGGGCAGCCGCTGGTGCGTGGGTAACTGCGTACTGGAGGAAAGTCCGGGCTCCAGGGATACAGGGCGACGGCTAACGGCCGCCCGGCGCGAGCCGAGGGAAAGTGCCACAGAAAGCAAACCGCCGCGCGGCTTCGGCCAAACGGTAAGGGTGAAAGGGTGGGGTAAGAGCCCACCGCAGGCCTGGCGACAGGACTGGCACGGTAAACCCCGCCCGGAGCAAGACCGAATAGGGGGCGCGCATGGGCTGTATCCCGCCTGCGCCCCGGGTGTGTCGCGTGAGGTGCCTGGCAACAGGCATCCCAGAGGAATGGCTGCCAGACCGTGGCAACACGGCGAACAGAACCCGGCTTACAGGCCGTCTGATCAGATTTTACCCGAACGCGTGAGCCCACGTCTCATTCCGTGAGGAAGACGTTCCATGAACAATTTCATTCTGATTTCCGGCTGTTCCGGCGGAGGCAAGTCGACGCTGCTGAAGGCGCTGGAGGCACGTGGTCATCAGGTCGTCGAGGAGTCTGGCCGAAGGGTCGTGGAGGTCGAACGAGCACGCGGCGGCACGGCCCTGCCCTGGACGGATATGGACGCTTTCCTGCGCCGCACGCTGTCCCTCGCCATGGCTGACCATGACGCGGCGCGGAGGCTGGAAGGCCCGGTCTTCTTTGATCGCGGCGTGGTGGACGCTCTGGTCGCGCTGCAGCATCTGAAAGGCGAGGCGCCTGATGCGCTGGCCGGGCGATACCGCTATGCCGGGACGATCTTCCTCGCCCCGCCCTGGCCGGAGATTTTCGTGACCGACGCGGCGCGCCGTCACGAACTGATAGAGGCCGAAGCCGAATATGACCGTCTGCTGACGGCCTGTCCGGTGCTTGGCTATAGGACTGTTCTATTGCCGAAAGTGCCAGTGGAGGCGAGAGCGGATTTCCTTCTCTCAACGCTTCGCGACTCCGGTCCAACCGGTCAGCCGAAGCGGTAGAGGCGGACTTTCTGCATCGTCAGCTGGCCGACTGGCAGGCGTCCCGTTCGCCCAGCTCCCGTGCCAGAGAATTGAGGTGGCCTGAGGACAGGCTCGCTTCAGAAACCGGCTGGATTGACCAGAATTGCACAGCCTGCATCGTCTCACCCGGCTGCAGCGTGCGATAGGGCGCATGGGTTTCCATCTCGATCACGCCCGCACTGGATTTGTCCGATGGCTGATTGAAATAGAACTCCACCTGCCCCTGCGCGGGATGAATGGCGGCAAGCGGGCTGAGCGCAAAGCTGACCCGGAAGGCCTGCCCGTCCCGGACACCGGCCATCCAGCCCTCATCGGTATCGAGAAACACTTTGCCCTCACGCGCCGGGGCCGTGACGCCGTCCATGGACGGATCGGCGAAGGCGAGACCGTCGGCATAGCCAAGTTGTGGCGGCTGGAAGGCCGGATCATTGGTCGGACCGGGGCGGATGGCAGCGGCGTCGGATACCGGCGCAAAGACCCAGGCATCGCCCGGCACGCGGACATTGGTCCACAGATCCCAGGAGACCGGTGTCTGGCGCGTGTTTTCCGCAACCGCTGTCAGCTTCAGGCAACCGGATTCCAGCAATTCATAGGTCTGGTGCACTTTCAGGCCCGTGTACGGACTGGCGGGCCCTTGCAGGGTCACGCTGTAGGGCGTGCGGATCACGCGCGTCTTCACGGTAGTGAGATAGGGATCAGGCGGCCAGGATTCGCCTTGCATCTCCGGGGCGGCGGTCTGGTGAGTCCACCATTCACTCTGTGGCCCCACCCAGAGGGACTGTCCCTGATAGGGCAACGCCGCAGCGCTGATCTCCACAGGCGGTGCCGGTTGTTCGGCAGCCAACGTCGCATCAAACAAGACCATACTGTCCCGGCCAGCGAGGCCAAATCCGGTCACCCGACCACCAAATGCCGGCGTGATTGTCACCGCGACGCCGGACCGCTCAAGTGTGATGTATTCCAGCCCCCCAGACGGGTCCGCAGGCTGTGTGGCGCAGGCCCCGCCGATCACCACAACAATGATAGCGCAAACATTTTTGAGCCCGCTCATGCACTTCCCCCTGTCATACCGCTTGTTTCAGCGTTTTCTTTTGACGAACTTCAATCCTGACCAGTCTGCGTCCACTGCGCAGACTTTCACGTCCACCCATCCCGTTGGCAGGATCACCTCACGCAAGTCATCCTCGGTGAGATCCCTGAATAAGGACGAGCTTTTCTTCGGCCAGGACACCCACAACATGCCGCCTGCAGTGACCATGGCAAGAGCTGGTTTCACAGCGGCGCTCAGGTCCGCCCGTGTCCGGCAAAAGAGATGTACCAAGTCTGCCGGGGATTTATCAACAAATACAACACCATCAGCCCCCGCAACGAGTTCTTCATAGGGCATAGGCGAATTGAGTACGCAGCAGGTCATGCCAGACTTCAGGCCGAGCTTCTGCCAGAGCGGTTTTCCAGAATAGCCAGCTGGTGCAGCCATGGCCGTCTCCTGAGGATTTTGCAGTCATTACAATAATCTGGCACGCACCCTGCACAATAACCGCAAACAAAAGCGTTGGACCCGGCCAAAAGAAAGGGAATCCCTGATGCTGAAACACTTTTTGCTCGGCGCGCTCCTGCTGGTTGTGCCAGCCTGCGCCAGTAAGAGCAGCCAAACAGACACGCTCCCTGCCCCACCCGGCAAGGTGCTGATCATCGGCGATTCGATTGCCCTCGGCCTCGGCGCGATGGGCCCGGACACGTCCTGCCCGCTGACACCAGAATTCAATACGCTGCGCCACTCTTTCGGCGTTCAGGTCGCAGATGAGCTGCGCGTTGGCTATGAGATGTTCGCCTGGCCAGGCATTGGCCTTGTCCGCAATTACGGTACAGACCAGACGAATACGATGTCCAATCGCCTGTCCCGGCCGGACGAGATCAAGCGGCTGGAGGCGGCCAAGCCGGTTCAACTCGTACTGGTCAATCTGGGCACGCACGACTTCTTTGAGAACGACCCATCCGAGACGTTCGAACCGGCCATGGAAGACCTGCTGACCATGCTCTCGACACGCTATCCGGATGCCACGATTTATGCGCTGACCGGCCCAATGCTGCACGGCCTCGACGATGCCCTGCATGACAAGGCCGTTCGCGAAGCCATCGACGCAGTGAACGCTGCAAATGGCACGCAGGTTCGCTATCTCGCCCTTGATGGCGGCGACGAGGCGGTGGCGCATGGATGCCAATGGCACCCGTCTGTACCCGCACATGACCGCATGACGCAGATGATCCTTGAGGACATGAAAGCGCGCAAATAGGCCGCCCCGGCCCGCCTGTTTTCATTGCCTTGCCGTAATCCTGTCGCTTTGCGCGCTGCTATGGTTTTCATGCAGCGCGCGGCGTCTCCCCTCGTCCGGATATTTGCCTCTTTCGGGAGGGACCCACGCCACTGGCAGCTTCTGGCGCTAGGCGGCCTCTTCTCGCTCTCCTTCCTGACCAGTGATTTCGGCGCCAAACCGAAAAGCCTCGCCTTTGCCTTTGGCGGGGCATTTGCTGCCCAGCTGACCGGGCGCGACGTCGATGAAATCCGCGCAAAGATGGCAAGTCTCGGCTACTCCGCTGACGCGATAAAAGGCGTAAAAATAGAGCAGCCGCAGCCCAAAAAGACCTGGTGGCAGCGACTTTGGGGGGATGGCTGATCCTGCCACATTGACAGCACAACGCACAAGAGAATAGTCGCCTCATACAGGTTTAAAAGGCGTCATGCCTTTTAGGCTTTAGTCACTGGAGACAGGCACTGCCATGGCACGCACACCCGGCGCACGGAACTACAATTTTGACGCGAAGCGGGGCGCCCTGATTGATAGCGCCATCGAACTGGCCCTGCAGGGTGAAATCAGCCGCCCATCACTGCGCCAGTTCGCCATTTCTGCAGAGACGTCTGAACCGACCCTGCGCCACTACTTCTCCGACCGGAAAGGCCTCGTGGTTGCCATCATGGAGGAAATCGGGGAGCGGACTCGTCCGCTCTGGAACGACCTGGCTGAGCCGGCTGAAAGCGTCGACGAGGCCGTGAAGGCCTGCTTCCGCCACGCGCTGACCCGGATTACTGACGGCCAGTTCGTTCGTATGCATGCATTTGGCCTGATTGAAGGCGTGGCCGATCCGGATGCCGGCCAGGCCTATCTCAAGTTCATTCTGGAGCCCTCGCTCGATTGCGTGCGGCTAAAGCTGGCGGCAACCCCGGGTGCATCGGGTGACCCGGCCGAGCTGCAAACCGCAGCCCTCGCAATCTTCTCGCCTGTGATCATGTTTTGTCTGCACCAGCACCTGTTGGGTGGACGCATGGTCGCCCCGCTCGACGGCCAGACAACCGTGATGCAGCTCAGCGAATGGCTGGCTGGCGCGATCTCGGAAAATGCCTAGGCTTTGAGCGCGGCGGCGACGGAGGCAACTTCTGCTTCGGACGTGCTCCAGGAACAGACAAAGCGCCACGCCCCGCCCGGCCAGGCATAGAATTTCCCGCCCGCCGCCATCAGGCGTTTTGCGACCGCTTCCGGCAGCAAGGGGAAGACTTCGTTGCCATCGACCGGGTAGGCAAGCTCGTACCCGGCGCTGACAAATACGTCTGCAAGCGCAGTGGCGCGCGCGTTCGCCTGCCCTGCCAGTTCCAGCCAGAGCCCGTTTTCCAGCATGGCGTGGGCCTGCGCGGCGAGGAAACGCATCTTGGGGGGCATGTGACCGGAGCGCTTGGCGCGGGCCTTCAGTTCGGCGAACTTCGCGCGGGCCGCACCGAACAGGACGATGACTTCGCAGCCAATGGCGCCCGTCTTGGTCAGGCCGAAGGTGACAACATCCACGCCGGCTTTCCAGGTCATCTCTGCTGCGGTCGACTTGCCCATGGCGAGCACATTGCCAAGACGCGCACCGTCGAGATGCACCGCGAGGCCTTTCTCTTTGGCGAAGCCGGCATAGAGCGCGACTTCCTCGGCGCGATAGGCCGTGCCACATTCGGTGAGGTTTGTGAGGGAGAGGACTTCCGCAGGTGTCTCGTGCACGAACGCGGGGTTGATGCCCGCAAGAGCCGCTTCCAGCGCATCCCGGTTAATGCGCGCCCCGAAACCCGGCAGCAATTGCAGCTTGCCGCCACCGGAAAAGAATTCCGGCGCGCCGCGCTCGTCCCGCGCAATATGCGCCTCTGCATGGCAGAGCACCGCGCCCAGCGGCGAACAGAAACAGGACAGTGCCAGCGCGTTCGAGGCTGTGCCCGAGGCGGTCATCCAGAAATCGAAGTCATCCGTTTCGAAGACAGCCGCGAGCTTTTCCCGCAACGCAGCGGTGACGCTGTCGGCACCATAACTGCCTTCCATGCCAGAATTGACCGACACCAGCGCCTCAATCACTTTCGGATGGGCGGGAGCCGACGTGTCGGAGGAAAAATTCATATATTTACGTCCGGAGTTTGCCACATCAGGTGCTGGCCGCCATCGCTCGCGATCATCTGGCCGGTCACGCTGGAAGCGGAGATAAGATAGCGCATGGCGCGCACGATTTCATCCGGGGAGGAGCCCTCCCCCGTCAGTGTCGCGGCCGTTTCAGCTGCGAACTCTTCTGCCGTCTGATGAACGCTGGCGAGCGTCGGGCCGGGGCCGATGCCGTTGACGCGGATATTGGGAGCAAGCGCCTGCGCCATGGTCTGCGTCGCCTGCCACAGCGCCGCCTTGGAGAGCGTGTAAGTAAAGAAGACCGGGTTCAGCTTCCAGACACGCTGGTCGATCATGTTGATGACGAGGCCCTTCTTGTTGTCCGGGAGGGCGCTCGCCATCTGTTGGGCCAGATGGACCGGCGCGCGCAGGTTAGGCTCCATATGGAAGTCCCAGTTCTTGCGCGAGTGCGTGGCCAGCGTGTCGTCCTGAAAGGTGGAGGCGGAGTTGATCAGCAGGTTCACCGGACCACCAAGCGCGGCAGCGGCGCGGGCAACAAGCTCGCCACGGTCTGCCTCGTCAGCAAGGTCCGCCTGGATCGCTTCGGCCGTGCCGCCAGCCTTGCGGATCATCTCACAGGTTTCGTCCGCGCCTTCGCGGGAAGAATGGAAATGTACGGCGACTTTCCAGCCATCCGCGCCAAGGGCCAGTGCCATGGCCCGGCCAAGACGCGCCCCGGCGCCAGTAACGAGGGCGATACCGGGCGTCATGGCCCCGCCGGCTTGAACAGGCCGGTAATATTGAGCCCGGTGATCAGGCCGTAGACATAGGCGGCATAGACCAGCAGCAGCAGGAGGCCCGTCAGGCGGCCGATCCGTGCCTTGGTCAGGATCAGGACCGCGACCACCAGCGTGGCAAGCCCGAGCGCCCAATGGTCATATTGCTGGAAAGTCGGCGCCGTCCTGATCGGACCGAACAGCGAGAGAATGCCGCCTGCGCCCAGAATGTTGAACACGTTCGAGCCGAGTACGTTGCCGATCAGCACCTCGCCCTGCTTCTTCATGGCCGCCACAAGGCCCGCGCCGATTTCCGGCAGCGATGTGCCGACGGCCAGCAGGGTCAGCCCGATATACTCCTCAGGCACTTTCATGAAGGTCGCGATGCCGACGCCGCCTTCAATCACGAGACTGGCGCCAAGGACCAGGCCGAGGATTCCTAGCGGCACATAGACAAGCGCCAGCCAGAGCGGCAGATGCGGGTCTTCCTCTTCGGTCACGCCCGGATCGAGGCCGACGGCGACGGCCCGGTGCGCCTGAATGAAGGTCAGGCCCGAATAGGCAATCAGGATCGCGAGGAAGCAAATGCCGACCATTGGGGTCAGCGGCATGACGGCTGTAATGCCGATCCAGGCCACGGCTGCGATCACGACGGCGGCCAGACCGCGCCTCTCCCCCACGCCGCCGGCCATGATGGGCGCGATCAGCGCGGGAAGCCCGAGCACGAGGAAAACATTGGCGATGTTGGAGCCAACGATATTGCCGAGCGCGAGCCCCGAGCGGCCAGACATGGCCGCATCGAGCGAAACAATCATTTCAGGGGCAGATGTGCCGAAACCGACAATAAAAATGCCGGCGACAAGAGGCGAAACGCCCATGCGTGCAGCGAGGGACACTGCCCCGCTGACAAGCGCGTTGCCTGCCAGGGCCATGATCACGAGCCCCCCGATAAGGGCGGCGATCAGAGATAGCTCCGGCATAGGCAAGCCGAGCGGCTAGTCCAGCCGCTTGAATTCGATCAGGTTCAGGATGCCGAAGACCACGACGATTGCGCCGATGGCAAGCAGGGACGGATGAATCATGTCGCGTTCTCGCTATGAATTTCTTGTCATTTGACGATGCGTTGGCGTGTGCATAGCGCGGTGCGCCGCGCAT
The DNA here is from genome assembly GCA_000961695.1 of Hyphomonadaceae bacterium BRH_c29. Lineage (GTDB taxonomy): Bacteria > Pseudomonadota > Alphaproteobacteria > Caulobacterales > Hyphomonadaceae > Hyphomonas. The sequence goes on along the minus strand of LADW01000029.1, from coordinate 23,882 downwards.
GGCGAGCCCAATTTGGCATGGTTTTCACCCAATTTCTCGCCAGAATCGTGGATTAAGAGGACCTGAGCAGGAAAATTATTGCATTCACCCGATCTTGAGGAGACCCCGGTAAGCACACCGCCATGGCCCATTTCCGCACCCGCATCTTTCAGTCCTGGTTCCGCCTCTCCCGGTCGATGACGCTGGGCGTGCGCGCCCTGGTGGAGAATGAAGCCGGACAGGTCTTCATGATCCGTCACACGTACACGCCGGGCTGGTATCTGCCGGGCGGCGGCGTGGAGAAGGGTGAAACCAGTCTCTACTCGCTGGAGCGGGAGCTTGAGGAGGAAGGTGGCTTCGTGCTGACCACCTCGCCGGAACTGGTCGGCATCTATTCCAACCATGTCGTGTTTCCGAACGACCATGTCATCCTCTACCGGTCGCGCCCCGGTACCTGGAACCAAGGCAAAGCGACCTCTCGCGGAGAAATTGCTGAAGCGGTCTGGGCCGATCCGCTCAATCCGCCGGACGGCACGACGCCGGGCACGCGGACGAAACTTGAGGAAGTATTCGCTGGCGCAGCGCCTTCACCTTACTGGGCGCCCAAAACCTGACAGCAATCAGGCGACGGGCTGGACTTCGTACTCGCCGTCGATGACGCGCACATCGGGAACATGCGCCGTCGTGTCGAATGCCTCCCAGGCCGGGGCGAGCGAGCGCCAGAAGGGGGCGTTTTCGTCATCGGCATGGCGCTGAAGGTTTGCAGCCGTCATCGGGAACGGAAAGATGTGCACGGGCACAGCAGACTGGCCATGGTCCATCGCGGCCTGCATCAGGGTCCAGATTTCCTCGATCCCTTTGTCGGTCATGGCATAGCAACCCACTGAGACGCAGCTGCCATGCACCATGAGATACGAACCGGTGCGCTCATGGTCACGGTCGAACGCATTCGGATAGCCGATATTGAATGCCAGATGATAGGACGAGGCCGGGTTCATCTGGCCGGGCGCGACCGAGTAAAAGCCCTCCGGCGCCTGCAGGTCCCCTTCCGCCAGTTTCGGGCCGAGCTTGCCCGAAACGGAACACACCGGCCAGGACCGGAACGGTTCGTACACCCCTTCCTCATTGGCGACATAGGCCGTCAACACGGCAGGTTCCTTGGTAAGCCGAAGGTAAACGGGTGCGCCGAGGCGAAGCCCCTTCTCCGCCAGCGCTTCGCTGAGTTCAGGTGTGTGCGCCTCAACAGCTGCCCGGGAACGCGGCGTGTCGCGCACATTGTCCACCCCGGCCACCGCCAGCACGGCCGGCAAGCAAAGGAACATCATCGCCGCACCGAGGACGGCGATCATCTTCCAGGCATCAAAGGGGCGCGTGCGTTTCATATGCCTGTGGTCTGCCCCGAATGCGGCAGCAGGGAGGCTGGTCCCGAGGCAGATTTGTGGAAAAGGCGCCTCAATCTCGCCCTGAACATTAAGAGCGCTTTAATCCACCGGTGAGATCATTTCTGCCTTGGCGGGGGAGAGACCAAATCTCGTCATGATTGAATGCCGGCGCAGCGGGTTTCCCCTTGTCCTGCGCGCCAATCAGGCAAACGGAACGTCGGCCCTGTCCCCTTGGGCCGGCGTTCTTGTTTTCAGCTCTGAAAACCTACCGGTTTGTGCTGCGCGCCGCCGCAAGCATGTAGCGCCAGCCCGTCCACAGCGACAGCGCCGCTGCAATCCAGAGCATTCCGACCAATGCCAGCGGCAATAGCGTCGCCATGGCAGTCATCGCACTTCCCTGCGACACTGCCAGGTGAGGGATCAGCGCCATCGGTACGAGCAGACCGATAATGGCGGCCATTTCAAAGCCGGTCTTCCACTTGGCGAGGTTCGACGGATCGACCACGGACTTGCCGCGCGGCGTTGTGCGCAGCCACGTCATGAACGCATCGCGGGCAATGATTGCGGCGGCCGGGATATAGATCACCCAGGTGCGGAACATGAGCGCAAGGCCCAGCAGCGCGAAGCCAACCAGGAACTTGTCGGCAATCGGGTCCAGCCAGACGCCAAAACGCGACTGGGCGTTCAGCTTCCGCGCAAACCAGCCATCGAGGAAATCCGTCAGCGCGCCGGACAGAAAGGACAGAAGCGCAAACTGGTACCAGAGCTGTTCAAGCACCACGCGGCGAGTCTGCTCCGTCTCGGTAATATCCTGCGTGAGGCCGAGCTCAATCAGGTCCTGCGCCCGCAAGGCCTGAACGATACCGCCGAGGCAAAGCACTGCAAACACGCAGCGTGCAATGGTGAGCGCATTGGGGAGCCATTTGAAGGTCATGCCGCCCGTGTGCCAGCGGCGGCGGAAAGGCGCAATCCGCAATCTGTGCCGGAACCTGAGATAGGCCCTCCCCTCCTGCGCCCGAAGGCGCGGGAAGAGAGGGTCAGGTTTCCTAGTTCGCTGCGCCGGTGACGTCTTCGATCGGCACGTTATAGCTGCGGCCACAGAACTGGCAGTCGATCGACAGATTGCCATCCTCTTCCACCAGCTCACGCAGACTTTCGTCCGGCATGCTTTGCAGCGTCGCGATCAGGCGATCCTGATTGCAGGTGCAACGGTCTTCCAGCGTGACGGGATCTTCCATCCGCACACCCTGTTCGTGGAACAGGCGGTAGAGCAGCTCTTCCATTGGCAGAGCCGGATCAACAAGTTCAGCGTCCGAGATCGTTGCGAACAGGGCGCGGGCTTCGTCCCATGCGGCATCCGTATCGCCGCGCGCTTTATCTGCCGCGACGCGCTGAACCATCATGCCGCCCGACACCCATTGGACCGGTTCGCCCTTGCGTTCGAACTCGGCGACCGACAACTTGATACGTGTCGGCACCTGTTCGGACTGGGCGAAATAGTCTTCCGCACATTCGGCCAGCGTACCCTTCACCAGCGGCACGATGCCCTGATAGGGCTGGATCGCCGGATTATCCTGCACGATGATCAGGCCGAGCCGTCCGGACGGGCCGAACAACTGGGGCATGTGCGGTGCCGCGCCCTTGTTGACCCGGTCGAGATTGGCCCAGGCCTCGGCATCGAAGCGGGCATAGCCGCGCACACCGCCATCGGAGCGGTACTCACCGACCAGCATCGTCACCGGACCATCGCCTTCAGCTTGCACCAGCAGGCGCCCATCGAACTTCAGGGACGATCCGACCAGCGCCGCCAGCGTGATCGCTTCGCCCAGAATACGGGCGAGGTGCGGCGGGTAGTCGTGCCGATGCAGGATCGGCGAAACACTGCTGGCACCCATGCGAACGGCGCGGCCGCGCACGGGCCGCTGTTCGATCTGAAAATTTGCAACAAAGTCGCTGGGGGTGTGGAATGTGTCAGCCATAACGGGCTCCTTGTGACGACCCCATGTGGCAGCGGGCCCTCACAGTATCAAGATCAGGGCGTGTGATCGGCCCCGGCGGGCCTCAAGCAGAGCAGCTGCCGCCGCCAAGAACGCAGAAGCTGGCGCACCAGGGGTGGTTCAGCTTGACAGGGTCTGCCGTCGCCTCGGCGAGCGTATGGCCAAGTTCGAAGGCCGGATCGTCCACTAGCAGCGTGCAGGCCGTGACGCTCGCCCGCGCCGCGCCCTTGCGGCGGATCACCATGCGCTGGTCTGCGCACATGATGCTCTCCGGCGCCTTGTTCAGGATGCCCCAGCAGGCAGTAGTGATTTCCGGCGGATCGTCGCGAGCGATCATTTCCGGGAAAAGAACCAGCTGCTTCGGATCGGCCGGGTCGAGCGCAAGACCGAGCGAAGCGGCGAGCGCGCCATAGGCGGCGCGGGTGGCCGTCTCATCCTCGTGCAGGGACTGGCGCCCGGCAATCGCGACGCGGAAGCCCTGTTCGCCCAGCCACCTTATGCCCTCGCAGGCCTCCGCGAAGGCGCCTTCACCGCGCTCCGCGTCGTGGAGGTCGGGACGGTGACTGTCGAGCGACACACGCACACATAAACGGTCAGCAGGATCACCGTCGCCGACACCTGGATCACGGTCGTCGGCAGTCAGAATGCGCTTCAGACCCTCCTGGATGCGCGGCCGCATCATCGGGCGCATGGCGTTGGTTAGCAGCAAAAGGCTGTGTCCCCGGCGCAGGATCTCTTCCATTATGGGCAGGATGTCCGGGCACATGAACGGCTCGCCGCCCGTGATGCCGATCTCCACTTCGCCCTCGATCTCATCCAGATAGGGCGTGACGTCAGCAAGGGTTAGATAGACCAGCCGGTCATTCTTCGGCGACGAGAGAATGTAGCAATTGCAGCACTCGATATTGCAGAGCGTGCCGGTATTGAACCAGAGCGTCTTCAGCCCCGTCCAGGCCACGCTCGCTCGGGTCTCGCCCTTCGCGGTCGTGTCCGGATCGGAAAATTTCTCGGTCGGGAAATCAGTATCAGCCATGCGCGCATCCTAACGGCCCGCAAATGGCAGGCCAGCGGGAAATTGCCGTTCTGACAAAGACTTGATCAACGCGTGGGTGGTCCGGGCACCATCTGGCGAATTCACGTCCCTGTGCCTTCCGGATTGTCACGCAACTCAAAAGCATGATCTTGGCCAGACCAGCACAGAGGGCGGGCAACGGGTCATGTCGCAACAGGTGAAAGACGCAGTCTTCGAGGCCCTGACGTCGAAGAGCAGCAAGCTGGCCGACCCCGACATCAGCGAAACCGCGCGCCGCCACGAAGCAGACAGTTTCCTCCGGCATGTTGCCAGCCTGTCGGCCACCAAGATCGCGGATGGACTGATCGACCCGAAACTGGTGCTGAGCTGGCTGCTGACGACGCTTGGCGCGCCAGCGGCGTTGCTAGGGCTGCTGGTCCCAATCCGGGAGTCTGGCGCCCTGTTTCCGCAAATGTTCACAGCCGGCGCCCTGCGGCGCCTCAAACGGCGCAAATGGGCCTGGGCCGGAGGGTCGCTCGTTCAGGGCCTTGCGGCCATGGCGATGGGCGCGGCAGCTGTCACGCTGACAGGCACGGCGGCGGGTTGGTCCATACTTGCCGCGCTGACGGTGTTGGCGCTCGCACGCTCAGTCTGTTCGGTCACCTACAAGGATGTGCTGGGCAAGACGATCGCGAAGTCACGCCGGGGCACGGTCACCGGCACGGCCAGCTCCATCGGCGCAGGCGCGGTGCTGGCCTATGGCAGCCTCCTGACCTTCGCGGGGGACAATCGCTTCAACCTCGTCGCGGGCGGATTGATGCTGGCCAGCGTGCTTTGGCTGTTCGCGGCAACTGCCTTCGCGACCTTGAAGGAAGACGCCAGCGAGACAGCACCCGCCGCGGACCCGATCCGATCGCTGACGGATGATTTCAAACTGCTCGCACGCGACGCGCAGCTGAGGCGCTTCATCCTGGTGCGCGCGCTGCTTACCTCCACCGCGCTGGCACCGCCTTTCATGGTCGCGCTTGGGACACAGGCGGAGACCGCGCGCGGCATGTTCGGCGGTCTGGGCCTACTCGTTGTGGCCTCCGCCAGCGCCGGCCTGCTCAGCTCCTACGTCTGGGGGCGCCTGGCTGACCGGTCGAGCCGGAAAGTGCTGATCCTGACGGGCCTTTCCGGGGCACTCGCTTTGTTCGGCACATTGGGACTGAACGCGGCTGGCCTGCTCAGCGCCAGCGCAGGCCTGCCAGCCATGATCTTTATCCTGATGATTTCCTATCAGGGTGTAAGGCTCGGCCGGTCAACCCATCTGGTCGACATGGCGAGCGCAGAGACACGCGCCGCCTATACCGCGCTTTCCAACACAATTATCGGCACCGTCCTGATCCTTGGCGGGGGCTTCAGCCTCGTCGCAGCGGCATGGGGCGTCAGCGCCGTGATTGCGATCCTCGGCGTGATGAGCGCGGTCGCGGCCCTGTTTGCGGTGGGGCTGAAGGAAGTTCAGGCCGCCTGACGCCTATTTCTCAAGGCACCAGCGCAGGATAGCCTTCTGTGCGTGCAGGCGGTTTTCGGCTTCGTCGAAGACGAGGCTTTGCGGGCCGTCGATGACTTCACTATCGACCTCTTCGCCCCGGTGCGCTGGCAGGCAGTGCAGGAAGTAGGCGCTCTTGTCAGCAAGCTCCATCAGGTCTTCGGTCACCGCATAGGGCTCAAGGGCTTCAAGGCGGCGCTCGGCATCCTTGTCTCCCATGGAGACGAACGTGTCGGCGATCACGACATCAGCGCCCGCGACAGCCTCTTCGGCGGTCTCATAGAGATCGACCCGGCCCTGCAGCTCGCGTGCAATATCGAGGTCTTCGTCATCCGGCGCGAAACGGGCCGGCGTGCCGACGGCCAGCGAGAAGCCGAACTTGGCCGCGGCATGAATGAAGCTGGCGCAGACATTGTTGCCGTCGCCGACCCAGGCGAGGCGTGCGCCGCGCAGGGTGACACCCTTCTCTTCCAGCGTCTGGAGGTCGGCCATGATCTGGCAGGGATGCGAGCGGTCGGTCAGGCCGTTGATCACCGGCACAGTCGCAAACTCAGCAAATGCTTCGACATCGGAATGATCATTGGCGCGGATCATCACGGCATCGAGATAGCGCGAGAGGACGCGGGCCGTATCTTCGACCGTTTCGCCGCGGCCAAGCTGCATGTCACTGGACGTCGCCGTGATCGAGCTGCCACCCAGCTGGCGCATGGCCATGTCGAAGGAAAAGCGCGTGCGGGTCGAGGATTTCTCGAAAATCATCCCCAGCGTGTGGCCTTCAAGCGGAGCGCCGACATCGACGCGCCCCTTGGGCCAGCCCGCGCGTGCTTTCTTCATGGCATGGGCCATGTCGAGGATTTCGCGAAGCTCGACTGCGTCGAGATGCCAGATGTCGATGAAGTGACGACCAGCCATGGCGTCCTCCCTGCAAAATGAAGGGCGCGCCTTAGCGCATATATGCCATGGCCGCTAGATGCGATCCGAAATGGCGACGACTACGTAGAATGGGGGCATAAGAAAGAGGTACAAGATGAAGCGTTCGATTATTGCCTGCAGCGCAGCGCTCATTCTGACCGCATGCGCGTCTCACCCGGCACCCAAAGGTGACTGGATCGACTTCGCAACGCTTGAGCCGGGCCTGCCATCCAATCGCTACCTTCTGTGTGCGCCGGCCATCTGCGAAGTGTCCGGGAACCCGGATGAAACACTGAGGTTTTCGCATTCTGCTGGTAAAGTGGCCGCAGAGCTGGTTCGCCTGCAACCGAACGCTGAGCAGCGCATACTGCCCAATGGCGATATCCAACTGCGCTATGTGGCGGTCACGCCAGTGGCGCGGTTCCGGGACGATGTTGACGTGCTGGTCCGGCCATCCGGGCCGGAGGCAGCAGAGGTCGCCATCTATTCCCGCTCTCGCATCGGCCTGTCAGACCTCGGCAAGAACAAGTCCCGCGTGGACGCACTGGTGAAACAGCTGGAAGCCGATCTCGCGCGCTGAACCCGAGGGTCAGGCCCGTTTCAGGACACGTACAATCAGGAGCAGGATCACCGCGCCAATCGTCGCGTGGATGATGGCACCCACAATGCCTGCACCGAGGCTGAAACCCAGGGCCGGGAACAGGAACCCGGCAATGAACGCGCCGACAATGCCAACCACGATATTGCCGACAATACCGAAGCCGCCGCCTTTGACGACGAGGCCTGCGAGCCAACCGGCAATGCCGCCGATCAGCAGAAAAATGATAAGGCTTTCAAGGCTCATCCGGGTTTCCTCCCTTACTGCCAGCCACCGACCGGGCTGACTTGTCAGGCAATGAACCCGCTTGAGGACCGTTTGTTCCCAGCGCCCACCGATTGAGACCACCGCATCCCCTGCGACATTTTTGAGAATGACTTGCAAATAGCGCACAAAGATGCCAATTAGATATTGCGAATGGTTCGCAATTCGAAAGGATTGCCTGATGTGCATGCCCATCGACGATGCTGCCATGCTGTGCTGGCTCATATCCCAGCTCCGCGTGATTGAGGCCTGGCAGGACGAACTGGCCAGCCGGCCAGACGCTGACCTCCTTCAGGTCGAGCGCCTTGAACGCCACCATGCCTGGCTGCACGAGGAGCTCGCCCGCCTTCGCCCGCTCCGGCGGGCTGCCTGACCACCCCCGCCGCAGCGCTGGGCAACGCGTTCGCCTCCTCCCAGAAGACGCCTGCCTGCGCTGCGGCAGTCCCTCATGTCTCCACTGGCGAAGCCTGTCGGTTTGCCCTATGTGACGGGTCAAATCAGACCTTTTACAGACCCTTGGAGGCCCACCCATCATGGACCGCGTTCTCATCATCGGTGCCGGCGCTGCCGGTTCAGTCGTCGCCCAGAAATGCGCGATGGACCGTGACACGTTCAAGCACATCACGCTCGCCTCGCGCCGCATCGAAAGCTGCGAGAACGTCGCCAGGATGTGCAAGACGCCCATCGAAATCGCGCAGGTCGATGCCGACAATGTGGCCGAAGTGGTCGCCCTCATCGAAAAGGTGAAGCCGGACCTGCTGATCAACATGGCCCTGCCTTATCAGGACCTGCCGATCATGGATGCCTGCCTCGAAACAGGCTGCAACTATATGGATACGGCGAACTATGAGCCGCGCGAAGTCGCGAAGTTCGAATACTCCTGGCAATGGGCCTATCACGACCGCTTCAAGGAGAAGGGCATCACGGCCATTCTCGGCTGCGGCTTCGACCCCGGCGTGACGAACGTCTATTGCGCCTATGCGCAGGAGCACCTGTTCGACGAGATCGAGTATATCGACATCGTGGACTGTAATGCCGGCGACCATGGCAAGACCTTTGCCACGAACTTCAACCCGGAGATCAACCTGCGCGAAGTCACGCAGGACGGCAAATACTGGAAGAATGGCAAGTGGATCGAGATCCCCGCCCTCTCCATCAATTGCGACATCGACTATCCGGAAGTCGGCCCCAAGGATTCCTACCTCATCTATCACGAGGAAGAGGAAAGCCTGGTCAAGAATATCAAGGGCCTGAAGCAGATCCGCTTCTGGATGACGTTCGGCGCCGAATACATCAAGCACCTTCAGGTGTTCAAATCCATCGGGCTCATCGGTTTGGAGCCGATCAAGCACAAGGGTATGGATATCATCCCGATGGAGTTCCTGAAAGACCTCCTGCCCGTGCCGTCATCCCTCGCTGAAGGCTATACCGGCAAGACCAGTATCGGCGTGATCTTCCGTGGCAAGAAGGATGGCAAGCCGCTGACGAAGATGATCTACAATGTCTGCGACCATGCCGAAACCAACAAGGAAGTCTCCGCCCAAGCCGTCTCCTATACGACAGGCGTGCCGCCGGTTTCTGGCGCGGCCATGTTCTTCCGCGGCGAATGGGCCGGCAAGGGCGTGTTCAATGTCGAACAATTCCCGGCAAAGCCCTTCCTTGAAGACGTCGCCCAGCGCGGCCTGCCCTGGCACGTGATTGACGTGGCCGCTGGCGATCAGGATGAGCTGTTCGCGGTGGAGACGTAAATGCGTTTTGAAGACCGGGTTCTGGCCGCTACGGGAGAGCGTTTCACCAAGGTTGCGATGGTGATCTCGCGCGTGCTGAAAGAAACCGGCCCTGCCGTGAAGGACACGGAGATTGTGGCCTGTATCGAACACCTTGTTAGGACGAACCAGCTCGAATCCGCCGGGAATATACACGAATATCGCAAAGCTGAGATTCGGCGTCTTCCTCCTCAGCCAGGGACTACCGATATGACGGCTTCATCCTCCACCAATTCAGGGTTCCACACACCCTGCTTCGTCCTTGACGTTGCCCGCCTCCGGAAGAATCTGGAGACGGCGAAGCGCGTGCGGGAGGAGGCCGATTGCAAGATCCTACTAGCCACCAAGGCCTTCGCCATGCCGGCAGTGTTCCCGATGATGCGGGACTATCTCGACGGCACCACGGCCAGCGGCGAGCACGAAGCCATCATGGGGAAAGAGTCCTTCGGCAAGGAAGTGCACGTCTATTCCCCGGCCTATACGGAAGAGACTGTCCGTCGCCTGACGGATGTCGCCCAACACATCTATTTCAACTCCGCCGCCCAGCTTGCCCGCTTCGGCGACATTGCCCGCGATGCCGGCTGCCATGTCGGCCTGCGGGTGAACCCCGGCTATTCCAACGCCACGCTTGGCGGGGACCTCTACAACCCGACAGCCCCAATGAGCCGGTTCGGCGAGGTTGCCTCGAAACTGGACGCGGTGAACTGGTCCGGCGTCGACATCTTCCATGTCCACGCCCTCTGCGAGAGCCTGCACGAGGGCTCCGTCGGCCTGATCCAGCATGTCGCCGACAATTTCGGGAAATATATCGAGCAGGTCTCCGCCGTGAATTTCGGCGGCGGGCACTTCCTGAACAAGCCCGGCTATGATGTCAGCGCCCTGATCGAAGCCATCAAGGCCTTCAAGGCCCGCTTCGGCGTGGACGTCATCCTCGAGCCCGGCGGCGGCCTCGTCGTCAACACGGGCGAACTACACGCCCGCGTGCTCGACCTGCACTGGAACGAGATGGATCTCGCCATCCTCGATGCTTCGGCCTCCACGCACATGCCGGACGTTCTGGAAGTACCTTACCGCCCGGACGTTGTTGGCGCAGGCGCAGTGCACGAGAAGCCCTTCACCTATCGCTTCGGCGGCAATACCTGCATGACGGGCGACGTGATCGGCGACTATTCCTTCGACGAGCCCTTGAAGGCCGGCGACCACATCATCTTCACCGACCAGATGCATTACAGCTTCGTCAAGACGAACACGTTCAACGGCACACCGCTGGCAAACCTCGCCATCCGCTGGGAAGACGACCGTATCGAGCAAATCAGCGATTTCGGCTACGAAGAATTCCGCCGCCGCCTCGGGCGTTAGACCTCCGTCAGCGGAACATCTCTGTCACTGCCGAGCGAAGGGATGCGACCGCGTGCCTTCGCGACGGCATCAAGGTCCAGATCGGCCAGAATAATCCCCGGCTCCGCGCCTTCGGCTTCGGCCAGCACATCGCCCCACGGTGAGATGATGAGCGAGTGACCGAACGTCTCCCGCCCGTCCTCATGCTTGCCGCCTTGTGCAGGCGCGATCACGAAGCTGCCGGTTTCAATGGCCCGCGCGCGGACAAGCACATGCCAGTGCGCCTCGCCGGTCACGCGGGTAAACGCCGCCGGGATGGTCAGGATGTCTGCCCCCGCCTGTGCGAGACGCCGGTAGAGATGCGGGAAGCGCAAATCGTAGCAGATCGTCATGCCGACATGGCCAAACGCAGCTTTCGCCAGCACTGCCGCTTCACCCGGACGGTAGGCGCGGCTTTCGCGATAGGACTGACCGTCACCGACCTCGACATCGAACATGTGGATCTTGTCATAGCGCGCGATCACACCGCCGTCCGGCCCGATCAGGAAGGAGCGGTTGGCAAAGCGCTCGTCGCCCTCCAGCGCTACAGCGAGCGAGCCGATCAGGAGGGTGACGCGCAGTTCTGCGGCCAGCGCCTGGAAGGCATGAAGCGGCACGTCGTCCTGCTCAACAATCTTCGGCCGCGCCATGCCGGGGCGGATGTCGAGCAGGTTCGTCATCTCCGGCGTCGCGATGAAGCTCGCCCCCTGCCCGGCCGCCTCGCGGATGAGGGCTGAGGCCGCAGCGATGTTCGGGGCAATCTCCACACCGGAACGCATCTGCACACAGGCGGCACGTAGTCTTGTCATCACATGATCCTATCGCACATAGCGCGAGAGACCAGCCGCTTCGTCACGCGCCAGTACCCGGCAAAAGGTCTTCGAGGAAATAGGCCGAGAGGGCGCTTCGCCCGGAAAGCTGGCTCTTGCGATAGACGGCGCGTGCCTGCTCACGGACCGTGCGTTCGCTCGTCTCGCGCAGGTCGGCGATCTCCTGAAGGGAGAGGCCCTTCAGCAGGAGAAGGCCGACATCGGATTCGGCATCGCTGAGCCCCCAGGCCGAGAACTGGCTCGCAATCGCAACACCGAGGCCCTGCACAAGGTCCCGGTTCTCCGCCTGCCAGCGCCCGGCATCTTCCCGCGCATCGGCAAGGGCCTGACGCAGGCGCGATAGCCGCCACAGCATGGCGCCCAGTCCAAAGGAGGCCGTAACCAGAACGATCAGCTCTGCTGCAAGATGGCCAACGCCAACCCCTTCCCCGCGATCGGTGAGCAGGTCCACGCCGATGAATACAGCAATCGTGCCAAACAGCACGGCTGTGCCCAAAAGCCCTCTACGTCCGGATGCGTCATCTGACATAAGCCCTTGTTGCGCAACTGGGCCGCCAAGGGAATGCGTCATCTGGCGGATAGACCGGCAAGCCGCCCTTCGCCAGTTTCCAGCCAAGCCAGCAGGTAGGCATGGAGACCCGTCGCATGAGCCAATTCAAGACCCCCAGTCAGCCCGTATGGGACCCCCTTATCCGCATCGGGCATTGGACTCTCGTGATCGCGTTCTTCACGGCCTATCTGTCTGGTGACGACCTTTTCAACATTCACAAATGGGCAGGCTATGTCGTGGCCGCCTATGTTCTGATCCGGATTGTGTGGGGCCTTGTCGGTCCGAAACATGCCCGGTTCAGCAACTTCGTGCGCGGGCCGGGCGCTGTGTTCGGTTATCTGCGCGCCCTCATGACCGGGAAGGTGAAAGACTATACCGGGCACAATCCGGCGGGCGGCGCCATGGTGGTCGCCCTCCTGTTCAGCCTGCTCATCACCACATCCAGCGGTCTCGCGCTCTATGCGGTTGAGGACAATGCGGGCCCGCTCGCTGGCATCGTGACGGAACAGACCTTCGCCCCTCTCGCCTCAGCCTTTGGCGAAGAAGAGGAGGAAGAGGAACATGGCGGCCGTAAGGAAGAATCCGGCAGCGAAGACCTGCTCGAAGACGTACACAAGGCGTTCGTCTACATCACGCTCGCCCTGATCGGCCTGCACCTTGCCGGCGTTGTGGCCTCCAGCCTCGCCCATAAGGAAAACCTGGCCCGCGCCATGGTGACCGGCCGCAAGCGGGTTCACGATCCCGACGGCGACGCCTAAGCCCCAAGCCGCGGCAGACACATCAACTGAGAGGAGCCGGTCGCCAGCAGGTGGCCGGCTTCATCGCGTATCTCCCCGTCCGTGGACATCAGCCCATCCAGTGCGATCGGCGCCTTCACCCGCATGTGCAGCCAGTCGGCGTGCTGGGTCAGCCGGTGAAAGCGGTAGTGATAATCTATGTTCGGCGCGATCCAGGGCGATGGCTCATCCTCGGGATGCGCGGGATATTGGGCCAGCCAGCCGAACGTATCCAGCAGGATCAGAACGCGCCCGGCATCCACGAACGGATCGCTGGCTTTCACATTCGGGGAGAAGCGATAAAATCCTGTCAGCTCCGCCGCGCGCGCCACGTCGCCGGCGCGTGGCATGCCCCGGATCGGGCGCTGCTCGAAGCGCTGGAAGAAAGGATGCACCGGCTGATCCGGATATTGCGTCTCGATGGTCGGAACAGACAGCGGCGCGGGCAGGTCTTCCTGCGTATCATCATGCGCGAGCCCCGGCGCGGTGTCCGGAACCGCCCAGACATGGCAGGTCAGCAGCGTCTTGCCGTCCTGAACCAGATCGGCCTTCAGCAATTCGCTGCGTCGGCCAGCTTTCACGGACTCGACGCGGATCTCCGCCGGAGCGTACGCACCCATGCGCAGAAAGTGACAGGTCATGCTGGCCGGTCGCGCGAAGGCGGTCGCCTCCCCCACGGCTCTCAGCGCAAGCGCGGTAATGTATCCGCCCGCCGGGCTCCATAGGCCCCAGTCCGGGCGAAGATGGGTCGTCCAGAGGTGGTCGCCCTGGCGATCCATCCGGGTTGCCTGCTCGAAATCGTCCTGGCGCTCCATGCCTCCTCCTGTCTGACCGGTTCTGGTTCTCTTCCGGACCTTATCAATCCGGAAGAGAACCAGAACCCTCAGAGAGAGAAATATGGCTCACATCCTGCGACCCACCGTGCGCAGTCGATCAGGCCGGCGTCCACTCGGTGATGGCTTCGTCCATGATGCGGGTCGCTTCGCGGACGTTTTCATCCGTGATGATCAGCGGCGGCGCGAGGCGAAGAACGTTGGCACCGGCGACGCCGACCAGAAGGTTCTTGTCACGGCAGAGGCCCTGAAGGTTTTTCGGATCAGCCTTCATCTTGAGACCGGTCAACAGGCCCTTGCCGGTGACGGCTTCCACCTTGTCGGGATGGCTGTCGGCAAGGCTCTTGAGGCTCTGCGCGACCGTGCCGGAGACGCGGCGGACTTCGGCCAGGAAGTCTTCGTTGGCGATAATGTCCCAGACGACATTGCCGACGGCCATGGCCAACGGGTTGCCGCCATAGGTCGAGCCGTGACTGCCCGGCTGCATATGCTCGCCGCAAGCCTCTGTGGTAAGGCACGCGCCGAACGGGAAGCCGCCGCCGATGCCTTTGGCGGAACAAAGAATGTCCGGCTCAGCCCCGTCCACCCATTCATGAGCGAACAGCTTGCCGGTCCGGCCCATGCCGCACTGGACCTCGTCGAAGATCAGCAGCACGCCGTGTTCGTTGCAAAGGTCGCGCAGACCTTTCAGGCATTGATCCGGCATGGCGCGCACGCCGCCTTCGCCCTGAACCGGCTCGACCAGAACGGCTGCGGCGGTCGGGCGGGCAATGGCTTCTTTCAGGGCCTCATGGTCACCCCATTCGAGGTGCACGAAACCTTCCAGCGGAGGGCCGAAACCTTCGAGATATTTCGGGTTGCCGCCAGCATTGATCGCGCCCAGCGAGCGGCCGTGGAAAGCGCCCGTGAAGGTGATGATGTCGATGCGTTCTTTGTGGTCATTCGCCCACTGGTACTTGCGCGCAGACTTGATCGCGCACTCGATCGCCTCGGTGCCGGAATTGGTGAAGAAGACGCGGTCAGCAAATGTGTCGCGGCAAATCTTGTCGGCCAGTTCCTCAGCGCCGCGTACACGGAACATGTTGGATGTGTGCCACAGCTTGCCAGCCTGCGCGGTCAGAGCCTCAACCATGGCCGGGTGGGCGTGGCCAAGCGCGTTGACCGCGATGCCGGCGATGAAGTCCAGATATCGCGTGCCATCCTCTGTGAAGAGGCAAACGCCCTCTCCCTTCTCGAAGACCTGTTCCGGTGGCCGGTAGACCGGCATGATATGCTGGCGTGGATCGCTCATCTGTTGCCCTTCCGATGTCGCGAGGATTGTTCTTGAGGCGCCACGCATGGCGGGGGGCTGTCAGGAAGTCAACACACCACACCCCGGCACATGTGACAGGCGGCGCGATTCGCGCTTAAGTGTCAGGATTGCAAGAGGGAGACATGGGATGAAGACGCTTGCCAGCCTGGCCGCAGGTCTTGGTCTTCTTGTGCTGCCCGCCGCTGCTCAGATTGGCACGGCACGCCTGGCGCCGCCCGTGAATGTCGTAAAGGCGCAAGTATCGGACGAGACGGCAGATCCGCCCGCAAACGACGAACCTGCACAACGGCAATCCATGGTCATTGAGGAAAACGGCACCGTGCGCTTCCTGACACCGGAAGAAGCGGCCGATCTTTTTCTGCCGGACCAACCGGTCAGTGAAGTGAACGTAGACCTCGACCAGCGGTCCGATGCGCCCGATTCCCTGCGGATCGAAGTGTCTGGCGCCGAAATCAGCGAGTCCCGCACGCCGGATGGCTCCACCCGCATCCTGCGCGTCCTTCCGAACGACGGCAGCCCGTCCTGGCTGATCACCATTACAAAAGATTAATCGAAAAACGATAATAATACTTGACGATAAACGATAAGTGCTTATTGTTAATCGTGAAGCCGGGCGGGACGGACGTGATGTCCAAACGCCCCCTACCTCACCTGAGCCGTTACGTCGGCCTGCCCGGTTCTCGCAAATCCCTGATATTACCTCCAAACGAAAGAGGCGCGGAGCCCTTGGCCCCGCGCCTCCCACCGTTTGCAGCGTTTCCTCCCAGAAACTTGCTGGGTCATATGGCCGCGCTTTAGAACTTATGTCAAGATTATGACCTAGATATTTTAGCTAAGACTACCAATCTCAATATCTGCAGCAGTCGTGAGTGCCTGAAGACTGCCTAAAGCAGGCCCTTTCCAGTCTGCGCGGGGGGAAATTGCGAACACAGCTTCGCTTTTTAAAATCAAACCATCCGACAGAATCTTGAGGCCGTTGGCTTTCAGCGTCGCACCGGTGGACGTGATGTCGACGATGACATCGGCTGAGCCGGTCGTCGGGGCCGCTTCGGTCGCTCCGGCGCTTTCGACCAGCCGGTATTCCCCGACAGAGCGCGCCGCGAAGAAGCGCCGCGTCAGGCGCATATATTTCGTCGCGACCCGCAGACGCCGGTGATGCGCCTTCCGGAATGCGGCGCCCGCCGCTTCCAGCTCGGCCATCGTGTCGACATCGACCCAGGCCTGCGGCACGGCGACGATTACATCCGCCCCGCCAAAGCCCAGACGATGCAGCACGCGGAAGTCCGCTTCCCCGTCCGGCGCGAGGTCATGCAGCAAGTCTTCGCCGGTCACGCCCGCATGCAGGCTGCCATCGACGAGGCCCTGCGCGATCTCACGTGCTGACAGGAGCCGCATCTCAACGTCACCGAGGCCGGCAATCTCAGCCTGGTAGCCGCGCTCGCCCCCGATCTGGGTGACGGGAAAGCCGGCTGCTGCCAGCCATTCCTCGGATTTTTCCTTCAGCCGCCCCTTGGACGGAATGGCGAGTGACAGACGGGTCATGCGCCCCTCCCTTTCGCACGCAGCACGCGGTCTGGCCGCACGACGCCGCCAATGGCGGTCGCATTGGCCCGCCCGTTCGAGAGCCCGGAGATCAGCCCGTCATAGCGCCCGCCAGAGGCAATCGGCTGGCTGTCTGTCAGATTGGGTCCCAGTGTTTCGAACAGGAAGCCGTCATAATAGGTAAAGCGCCGCCCGAAGCCGGAGCGGAACCCGCAAATGGCTTTCAGGTCTGGCAGCAATTCGCGGATCAGTTCCATCCGCCGCGCAACCCGGTCAATGATCGAAGTGGTGCGCGACAGGCTGAAGCGCACAGCGATGGCGTCGAGCTGATCAGCCGCTTCTGCTGCTGTGCAGTTCACTGAGGCGAGCGCACCGATCACATCGCGCACGGTGCCCGGAATGCCGCCAGCCTCCTGAACCGCCGCGCGGGCGCGAAGGCCGGACACAATCTCAGCGACGCTCCGTGTGCCAATCAGAGGTATGCCCCGGGCTTGCAGGGCGGCACGGAAAGCGGTTGCCGCCTCTTCAGCCGTCTTGGCCTGCAGCGTCGACACCATATCGTCTTCGATGGGAAGCGGCGCTGCCTCCAGCAAGGCCCGAACGCCGCCCTCCTGACGGAAGGCACGCTTCAGGAGGTCCGCCGTCACGCGCGGCAGGCCCAGCGCATCAATATAGGTCGGGAACACAGCCAGGTCGCCAGTCGAGATCGCGACAGGCCGCACACCGCACGCGCGCACAGCTTCATGCACCAGCGCGAACGCCTCGGCATCCTCCGACGGATCAGCGTCCCGGCCGAAACGTTCAAAGCCAATCTGGGTGAACTCCATCGGGTCGCCTTCAGCTGCTGGCAGGCGGAAAGCCTCTGCCGCATAGCAATAGGCGTTCGGGCCATGGGTGCCGGACGCAAGGCGCTCGGCTTCCAGCCCCGCCACCGGCAGGGTCAGGTCCGGGCGCATGACCATCTCATTGCCGCGATGATCCGTGAACACACAGAGGCGCGCCCGCACGGCCTCTCCCGACAGTTCCAGCGGAATATCGGACGGCAAAATATAAGATGGATCAACCGGTGTGGCGCCGGACGCTTCGAAAACGCCCCGCGCTGCCTTGACGATGGCGACGTGCGTCATGCCTGTGCCTCGATGATCTGGCGGATGGCTGCCACCATCTCGGCCCGTGGCACTTCGATCTGTCCGGGACGGGCTTCGCGGTATTCTTCGTTGGATTTGATGGCCTGCGCTTTCAGCGCGCCCATTTCCAGATCCTTGATCGTCACCGTGCCCTTGGCCTCCTCATCTTCGCCGACCATGACCACAGCGGGGGCGCCCCGGCGGTCTGCATATTTCATCTGCGGACGCATGCCCGAGCCGCCCATATAGGCTTCTGCCCGGATACCGGCACGGCGCAGCTCAGTTGCGAGGGACAGCGCCGTGGACGGATTTTCCTTGTCGAGGTTCAGCACCACGACCGGGCCGTCCAGCTTCGTCGTCTCGCCCATGATCTGGAGCGCAGAGGCAAGCCGCGAGATGCCGATGGAGAAGCCCGTCGCCGGGACTATCTCGCCGGTAAAGCGCGCGACGAGATCGTCATAGCGCCCGCCGCCACCGATAGAGCCGATGCGATAGGTCTTACCGTCTTCGCCGGTCACTTCACGCAGCAGCTCGGCCTCATAGACCGGGCCCGTATAATATTCGAGGCCGCGCACAACCGACGGATCGATCACGACATCGCCTTCCGGCGCGCCAAGCGCGTCGAGCGCCAGCGCGACGGCTTCCAGCTCGGCAAGCCCTGCCTTGCCCTCTTCCGTGCTACCGGTGGCTTTCGACAGGTTCGCCAGCGTTTCAGCCCGCGTCTTCGCGCCAGCCTCTGCGAAGGCGAGCACGATCTTCACTTCCTCGGCACCGAGCCCAGCGCCCTTGGTGAAGTCGCCGCTCTCATCCATGCGGCCCTTGCCTAGCAGATCAGCGACGCCTGCGGACCCAAGCCGGTCCATCTTGTCGAGCGCGCGCAGGATTGCGAGGCGGGTATTGGCGCTGGACGCCCCCACCCCATCGAGCACGCCATTCAGCAGGCGTCGCGTGTTCACGCGGATCACGAACTCGCCGGTTTCCATGCCGACCGCGCGCAGGGCCTCGGCGCCCATCGCGATCATCTCGGCATCGGCATGAAAACCGGGCGCGCCAATCGTGTCGGCATCGCACTGCCAGAATTCCCGGAACCGGCCCGGCCCCGGTTTCTCATTTCGCCAGACCGGCCCGGCAGCATAGCGGCGGAAAGGCTTGCCCAGCGACTGGCCCGCCTCCGCCACGAAGCGGGCGAGCGGCGCAGTCAGGTCATAGCGCAGCGCCATCCACTGCTCGTCATCGTCCTGTAGCGAGAAGACCCCGGCATTCGGCCGGTCATCATCAGGCAGGAACTTGCCGAGCGCATCCGCATATTCAAAGGCGCCGGTGTCGAGCGCTTCAAAGCCCCACTGGCGGTAGATGCCGGTGACGGTCTCCACCAGACGGGCCTGCGCATGGATCAGGCCTTCACGTTTGTCGGGAAAGCCGCGTGGCTTGCGGGCGAGATCCTTGCCGGTGAGGGGCTGGGTGTCTTTGTCGCTCATGATCGCCTCTAGTCCTGTTTGCGCACCGCATAGTCGGTGCTGATGCGAATTGGAAGGCGACACGTCGGCAGGGAGCGCACCGGGGAACGGGCGGCCTCATCTGTCTGGTTCTGGGAATGAACACTTGAGAAGAGGCGCAGCCGGACCGGTTCGCGCCTCGCCGGCGCGTCACGCGTGATGATGGTGGTGGTGCAGTGCAGTGTTCATTGCGGTGGCGGATACTGAGCGGCCCTGCGAAAGTCAACAGGACTGGACCAGATCAGACCTTCTCGACCGGCCGGGTGAATGGCTTTGACTGGCCTTCCCGGCGTTCGATCACCTTGAAGATGCCGGTGCCGCGCATCAGCAGCTTGTCGCCGGTCCAGATTTTTCCCTCGACCGTGAAGATATCGTCCTGACGGCCGATGACCTCGCCGCGCCCCTCGACAAAGCTGCCCATGTCGGCGCCGGAAAGGAAGTCACACATCAGGCGGACGGTGACCCACCACGTGTCGTCATCGCTCTCCACGGCCGCGCCCCAGGCCATGTCCGCAAAGGTCATGAGCATGCCGCCATGGGCGTTCATCATGCCATTGGTGTGGTGCTCTTCCACCCGGAATGCCCGGATCAGGCCCTGCTCATCCCGCTTCTCGAACAGCGGGCCAACCTGGCGGCCAAAGCCCCGGTGCCAGGGCAAAATCTGGTAGCCTTCCGGCAAGTCGAACGTCTGGTAGCGTGAAAGATCATCAGTCATGGCCGCCCGATTAGCGCCAGCCCGGCGCAATGGCCAGCCCGGTCGTCGCCGCAGCGGCCCCAAAAACGCAGAAAGCCGCCGGACGTGCCGACGGCTTCCAGTGAGCATCTTTGCGAACCTAGTCGCGGAAGTTCATCTCCTGCAGCAGGCTCGTGCCCATGATTTCACGGAATTCCGCCCGGTCGGCATTTTCCGCGCTCAGCTGCTCGGTCGTGGCCGCCGCCCAGGTCCGGTAAGCAACATATTGTGCTTCAGATTCCGGCCCGTTCGGAATGTCCGCCATCACAGTGATCAGATAAAGGTCCGGTTCGCCAGCGCGATTGTAATAGTTGGACATGACCTTGTAGTCCTTGATCCAGCCTTGCGACTTGGCGAATTCCTGCGAAGCGCGCCATTTGGTTGCCAGGTGCTTCGCATAGACAAGGCCACCACCCGGTTTTAGGTCGACGCCGGTGACCTCCCAGAAATCCCCGCTCACCATCGGATAACCGTCATCGCTCGCTGCCTGTGCTGGCGCTGCGGCTGGCTCCTGCGCTGTCGCAGACATTACGCACCCGGCCAGCGCGATTGTCAGCGCCACACCCGAGATTTTCAGTGAATTCATCAAACGCATTGTTTCCTCCATCATTTTCTATTCGATACAGTTAACATAAATTAACTTTTTCGACTATCGAATGATTTGAGAGAATTTATTGCGCCTTACCTTCCTCAATGAGGATAATATTTCAAATTATCTGCAATCCTTGGGTGCCGAACATTTCACGACCCAGCCGATTTAGAGCCCTCACTAAAGTTCGATCATGTCGAAATCGGATTTCGGTGTGCCGCAAAGCGGGCAGATCCAGTCGTCCGGAATGTCGGCCCAGCGCGTGCCGGGGGCGAGCCCCTCATTCGGGTCGCCTTCCGCTTCTTCATAGATGTATCCGCACGTCCGGCACTGCCAGACCTTGTACGCTTCCTCGCTCATTCCTCCCCTCCTCCTTTTTTTATTATGGCGCCAAACGGGCGCGGAGAGATTCAATCAGGGCATCCCGGACCGGACCAATCTCCATATCCGGGTTGATCAGACTCTGCATTCGAATGCCGATCAAGGCACAACCGGCCATCAGGGCGGTGGCGTCCGCGTCGGCATCGGCCCGGATACTGCCCTCGGCCTGCCCGCGCTCGATGATCCCGCGGATCAGAACGCGTTCGATCTCATGGGAATCCGCAAAAGCTTCGCGCATATCCAGCCGGTCGGCCACAGTCGCGGCCAGCAGCATGTAATAGGCCTTGCCCTCGTCCTGGCCCTCGGCAGTCTGGCTGTGGAGGTGCACGAAAGCGCTCAGGGCTGCCAACCCGTCCATCTCGGCGATGTGAGCCTGATCGAGTGCGTCCTGTTGCCAGGCGTGAAGCGCCGCGATCAGGCTGCGGATCAGCCCCTCCTTGGAGCCGAAGCGCTGGGTAACGAGGCCGCGTGAATAGCCGGCTTCCTTGCCGATGGCGTCGAACGTGGCGGCTGCCACGCCCTGCTCCGAGACAACACGCATGGTCGCCTCCAGCAATTCCAGCTCGGATCGCTCTCGCCGCTCGGCCTGGGTCAGGCGACCGGAATCGGCCCCGGAACTGGCAGGCTCAGAGGGACGGAATGGGCTGATCGTGTCGGTCATGGCTTCGTCTAACATATTTGTTGGCTGTATAGCAAGTATGTGCTAGAGCCCTCCGGGTAGGAGCGCGACAGCCGCTCCATATCCGGAGGAACCCATGACCATACCCGCCAATATCGCCGAAGCCGTCGTCGACCCGAAAGCCTATGCCGACTGGGACCGCTCGCATGAGGCCTTTGCCTGGCTGCGCCAGAACGCGCCGCTGGACGTTGCCGAAATCGAGGGCTTTGACCCCTTCTGGGTGGTCAGCAAGCATGCCGACATCCTGAACATTGAGCGCCAGAACGACCTCTTCCATAATGAAGACCGCTCCGCGACGCTGACCAATATCGAGACCGACCAGAAAGTCCGCGCGATGATGGGCGGCTCGCCCAACCTTCTGCGCTCGCTGGTCCAGATGGATAATCCCGATCACATGCAGTACCGGCGCCTGACGCAGGCCTGGTTCATGCCGCAGAACCTGCGCAAGCTGGAAGACCGTATCCGCGAGATCGCCCGTGGCTTCGTCGACAAGATGGCCGCCCATGGCGATGAGTGCGACTTCGCCCGCGATGTGGCCTTCCTCTATCCGTTGCATGTGATCATGGAAGTCCTCGGCGTGCCGGAGATCGACGAGCCGCGCATGCTGAAGCTGACGCAGGAATTGTTCGGTGCACAGGATCCGGAAGTGAACCGCTCCGGCGCGGACGTGCTGGATTCCGATACCGGCCTGGCCAACATCCAGGCCACGGTCGCGGACTTCTTCACCTACTTCGTGGAAATGACGGAAAACCGCCGCAAGAATCCGCGCGACGACCTCGCCAGCGTGATCGCGAACGGCGAAGTCTATGGCAAGCCGCTCGGCCATCTCGAAGCCATGTCTTATTATATCATCGCCGCGACGGCCGGACATGACACGACCTCCAACACGACCGGCGGCGCGCTCTGGGCGCTGGCTGAAAACCAGGACCAGTTCCGCAAGCTGAAGGATGATCTCTCGCTGATCCCGAGCATGGTCGAGGAATCGATCCGCTGGGAAACGCCGGTGAAGCACTTCATGCGCACCGCGACTGCCGACACGGAAGTCTCCGGCAAGCAGATCAGGAAGAATGACTGGCTGTTCCTGTCCTATCCGTCCGGCAACCGCGACGAAGACGTGTTCGACGATCCCTACAGCTTCAGGATCGACCGCTCACCCAACAAGCATGTCGCGTTCGGCTATGGCGCGCATGTCTGCCTCGGCCAGCATCTCGGCCGGATGGAAATGCGCATCCTGTGGGAAGAGCTTCTGCCGCGCCTTCAGTCGGTCGAACTGAACGGCACACCGACGCGGGTGCAGGCGAACTTTGTGAGTGGACCGAAGAGCATCCCGATCCGGTTCAAGATGAGCTAAAGCACCAGCACCTGCGGCGCCCGTAAAGGCGCCGCAGGATGAGTCTGGGTTTCGGATTGATGTTCCGGCCTAGGAGTCCGGCAAGGGGAGACTCACAGACAGGCGCTCATCCCGGCGGAAGCCGGGATCGAGCCTTTGCCCGCGCAACTCTTGCCGCACTGGCCCCCGGCGTTCGCCGGGGTGAGCGCCGATGAGGGGATTGCGGGCATAGGCGGGAGTCAGCAGGCTGCCGTCCAAAGCCGCGGCAATGCGCTTGTTCTCGTGAAGGGCAGGTTTCAGCCAGTCGGGGCCTTCGGTCTGGCCGGGCACACAGTCGATGGAGCGGAGGAAGACGCGGCCATAGGGCGTGACGCTTGTCTTATGACTTTTCGTGCCGTTTGGGAGATATTGGCACCGCCGCCGAGAGTACGAGCTCCCGGACGGCGGCGAGGGTCGGATCGTCGTGACGCAGGAGGTTTTACGCTCCGCACTGGAGTTTGATCGCCCTCGTCTTTCCCATCGGCCTGAACGGATACAGGGGCTTTGAGGCCCGCATGACAAGCAGAGGCAGGAAAGATGATTAAGCTTACCATCGGTGTTGACGTTTCGAAAGACACACTCGACGTCCACCTTCACCCGGCCGGCGACCACCGCCAGTTTTCAAACGATCCCAGGGGCTTCAGGTCCATCGTGAGATGGATTGCAGCCCGGCCCGTCGCTCGCCTCGTCTTCGAGGCGACGGGTCCTTATCACCGCGCCTTCGAACGCGCGATGGGCGAGGCAGGCCTGCCACTGTGCAAGGTCAATCCGCGCCAGGCCAAGCGTTTTGGCGAGGCGCTCGGTCAGCTGGCGAAGACAGACCGCATGGACGCAGGGATGCTCGCCC
>LADW01000039.1 GCA_000961695.1 Hyphomonadaceae bacterium BRH_c29 | reverse complement strand
AAGAACACGTCTTCGAGAAAAGTCTCGCGTCTGTCGTCCCGCGTGAAGGCAATGGCCTGAGGCCTGAAACCTTCCGGATCGACCGGTTAGAAAAAACCCGCCAGGCTCCTCGCCCGGCGGGTTTTTTCTTGCCCGAAATCCGGATTTCGGCTCTTCTGCGCAAACGCCCAAAACCTGTTCATGGTTTGCCCGGATCACTGTCACACAATCACGGGAAGAACCTACAGAAATGCGAATTTGCAGATCTGCCCCGTATCTTTCTGCACGATTGAGCGGCTCGCACGCGGACTCAAAATCGTTCCAAAATATTTCTTCATTTTTGATCGATTTTCACAGCCAATTTCGTTGATCCCTTGTTGACAGAACAAAAGTGAACTTTTGTTTGCAGGGACTCACTTCGAAAAAAAAGCAGGGCCTGCGAGAGTCAAAAAAGCGTTGTGCCATATGACTTTTTTCCCCTGACGCGGGTGCTTGGAAAAGAGTCAACACGCCAATCACGGCTGCCTCAAAAAAGTTGCACTTGTGTTTGAAAGAGCCGGTCGGTACTTTGAATACACCAACGATAAACATCCCTGTACGGAGTATGCGTGGGGCCAGTGCTGGGTAGCTGGACAGGGGTGTTGCGTGCCGGATTGGTGGCTGTAACACATAACAAAAAAATGGGGCTCGGCATGGACCGAAATCGACTCTTTGACACTCCAGCCAGCGTAGATTCTGATAGTGCGAACAAGATCTCCACTCTCCCCGGACAGGCCATCTGGCTGGCCGTCCGCGAGCACCTGAAAGAGATCCTCTCCACCGCCGATTACGAGCGCTGGATTGCAGACCTGAAGCTGATCGCAGAAGTTGACCGCAAGATCGTGATCGCTGCGCGTGACCGCCTCTCCTATGACCGCGTTTCGGCGGACCACCGTCACTCCCTCCAGCGGATCTGGAAAGAGCATGACGACGCGCGCCGCGACATCCGTCTTGTCTGCTGGAAGGACGCAGGGGCAGACCTGCGCGCCATCAAGGAAGACCCGTGGGCCGAGCCGGAAGCGACAGCAGGCGGAGCTGGCGGCGGCAATGGTGGGGATGACGGCGGCAGCACGACGCCTGCGCCACGCAACACCTCCGGCGCGCCGGACATGACCTTCGGGACGCTGGTGACCGGCAAATCCAATGCGATTTCCGTGGAACTCGCCAAACGGATCGCTGACGGTCACCCAACCGGGACGCAGGTTCACCTGATTTCCGGCACGCAGGGCACCGGCAAGACGCACACGCTGCTGGCGCTGCGCGCCCGCGCCCTGGAAACCAATGCGGACGCGACAGTCGTCTACCTGACCGCAGAGGAGTTCCTCTCGGCCTATACGGACGGCGTGAAGCAGAAAGACACGAGCGCCCTGAAGAAACGCCTGCGGGCGGCCTCCATCCTGCTGATCGACGACCTGCACCGGATCTCGGGAAAGCCCGGCACGGAGACCGAGCTGTTCCAGAACATCCGTGAAGTCACCGGACAGGGCGGCAACGTTGTCCTGGCAGGCGACAAGACACCGGGCGAACTGTCCGGCTTCTCCCCGCGCATGATGAGCGAGCTCAAGGGCGCCATGGTGGTCGAGGTCGACCTGCCGGACGAAGACATGCGCCGCGAGATCGTGCGCCGCCTGTCGGCCCATATCGCTGAGGCCAATCCGGACTTCCAGCTGACCGAAGAGCTGGTGGAGCGTGTCCATACCGGCATTCGCGGCCCTGGCCGTGAGCTGACCGGCGCCGTCTGGAACCTCTTCACCGAGGCAGGCTTCGGCACGATGGCGCCGACCTCCGACATGCTGGAACGGGTCATCCGCCGGATGGAAGGCGAAGTTCGCATTCCGTCGATCGAGCTGGTGAAGAAGGCCGCGATGAAGGTGTTCAACGTGTCGAAAGCCGACCTTGAAAGCCCCTCCAAGGCACGGGCCGTCGTCTATCCGCGCCAGATCGCGATGTATCTGTGCCGCGAGAAGACGCAGAAATCCTTCCCGCAGATCGGGCGGGCCTTCGGACGGCGCGACCACACCACCGTCCTCTACGCCCACCGCAAACTGAAGGATGACCTGCCGAAAGATCAGGAACTGGCTGGCGATATTGCCCGCGTGGCCGCTACGATCCTCGAATTGCAGGCAACTGGCGTCCAATAAACGGGTGACACAAAAGCTTACGGCGATCAGTGCTTGGCTTTTGCGCGCGGATGTTTAAGTGTTCTCAGCCCGTTCCCTGAGGGGGGAACGGGCTGATTCTTCCGGCATATCCCTGTCGGACAGGCCAGCAAAAACACGCAACAGGGTTTTGCGGACAGTCCATTCGGATTGTCCGGGATGGACGGAACACACGATGAAACTGACAATCGAACGCGGCGACCTCCTCAACGCACTCTCTCACGTGCAAAACGTGGTCGAGCGGCGCAACACGATCCCTATCCTGTCCAACGTCCTGCTGCAGGCCTCAAAGGGCGAGCTGCGCCTGACGGCGACCGACCTAGACATCGAGGCCGTCGACAGCGCCCCGGCCAAGATCGCGTCCGAAGGCTCTGTCACGGCGCCTGCCGGCACGCTGTTCGACGTGGTCCGCAAGCTGCCTGCCGGCGCTGAGGTTCAGCTTGAGCTGCAGCCGGAAAACCAGCGCCTCTTCATCACGGCCGGCCGCTCGCACTTCGAACTGCCGACTCTGCCCGCCTCTGATTTCCAGACGATGACGACCGATGACAGCGCCATCAAGTTCTCGCTTGATGCCCGCGATCTGGCCCGTCTGATCGACAAGACGCGCTTCGCCATCTCGACCGAGGAAACGCGCTACTATCTGAACGGCGTCTTCCTGCACACGACCGACAATGCCGACGGCAAGCCGGTGCTGCGCGCCGTCGCAACCGACGGCCACCGCCTGGCACTCGCTGAAGCGAAAGCGCCGGAAGGCTCCAGCGGCCTCGAAGGCGTGATTGTGCCGCGCAAGGCCGTCAACGAAGCCCGCCGCCTGATTGACGGCCTCGACGGCCCGGTTGATGTCGAAGTCTCCGACACCAAGATCATCGTGCGCGCCGGCCGCGCCACGCTGACTTCGAAACTGATCGACGGCTCGTTCCCGGACTATGCCCGCGTGATCCCGAAGGGCAACACGCGCAAGCTCTCGATCGACAACAAGGCCTTCGAAGCCGCCGTCGACCGCGTGTCCACCGTGTCGGCAGAGCGGTCGCGCTCGGTGAAACTGTCCATGTCCGAAGGCAAGCTCGTGCTGGCGGTGAACCATGCCGAGACCGGCGTCGGCAACGAGGAACTCGAAGCCGAGTATGACGACGAACCGATGGAAATCGGCTTCAACGCCAAATATCTGCTCGACATCGCTGGCCAGATCGAAGCGCCGGAAGCCGAATTCATGTTCAATGACCCGGCCTCCCCCGCCCTCGTGCTGGACCCGTCCGACGACTCGGCGCGCTATGTGCTGATGCCGCTGCGCGTGTAATTCCTGATACGGAGCGCAGCTTCCTGACAGTGGGCTGCCTGACGACATGACCGCCTTAACGAGATTGTCGCTCACGGATTTTCGCAATTACGCGTCACTCACCCTGCCGCTCGACGGTCGGCATGTCTGCCTCTACGGCGCCAATGGTGCGGGCAAGACCAATCTGCTGGAAGCCGTCAGCCAGCTGGGACCGGGACGCGGCCTCAGATCCTCCACCCTGCCGGAAATGGCGCGCTCAGGCACGCCCGGCGGCTGGACCGTGGCGGCCACGTTGACAGATGAGCGCAAGGTGGGCGTCACGCTGGACATGTCCGGCGGCAGCGCCAAGCGCGTCGTCCGCCTCGACGGCGCCCCGTCCACCGCGACCGAACTGGCCGAGATCATCCGCATTGTCTGGCTGACGCCAAGCATGGACGGCGTGTTCCGGGGCAGCGCTGGCGACCGGCGCCGGTTCTTTGACCGTCTTGTACTGGCGCACACGCCCTCACATGCCAGCGCTTCCAGCCGCTATGAGCGCGCCATGCGCGAGCGCAATGCGCTGCTGGAACGCGGCCATGTCGACCCGGCCTGGGCCGATGCCATCGAGGCACGCCTGGCTGAGAGCGGTGCCGAGATCGCGATCAATCGCGCGCACGTGCTGGACTCGCTGCAAGCCGCTGTCGACGCCCGGCCGGAAGGGCATTTCCCGAAGGCGGACATTTCCCTCGAAGGCCGCGCAGAGACCGCAGCTGTCCGGGGCGACGACTTCAAATCCATCTTCGAGATGCTGACGGAGACCTGGCGTACCTCACGGCGCCGCGACATGGCCGCCGGTCGCACGCTGGACGGGCCGCACCGCTCGGATCTTGTCGTCATCCACCGACCGACCAGCGCGCCAGCGAAAGATGCCTCCACCGGCCAGCAGAAAGCCCTGCTGATCGGACTGATCCTTGCCTCTGCCACAGCGCTGAAGGCCGAGCGCGACGGCCCGCCGCCGCTTCTCCTGCTGGACGAAGCCGCAGCCCATCTGGACCCGGACCGGCGCGCTGCTCTGTTCGACGAGATTTGTACCCTCGGCGGTCAGGCCTGGCTGACGGGCACGGAGAAGTTCCTGTTCGACGCTTTCGGCGACCGGGCACAGGCCTTGCGCGTCGAGGACGGGACGATCCGCGCCGAAGGCTGACGGCCTACTGCTTGATGCGCAGATCAGCGATCGACTGGGCGATTTCCTTGTAGACCTGCAGCAGCTGATCCCCATCGGCTGCCGAATAGGCAAAAGCCGGACTGGTGGCGCAGTATTCCAGAATGGTCTTCCCATCACTGGTCTTCTGCACATTCGAAGGCACCTGGAAGCCGACCGTGTAGACGGTCACCTTGGAGGGCGAGGCCTTCATCTTGTCGCAGAGATCCATGGACTGCTGGAACGAGCTTTTCGTGGCGGAGTCATGCTGGAAGTTGAAGTCACCATCCGTCATCAGGATGATGGCCTTGGTGGCGTTCACTTCGTCATAGTCCCACGGTTTGGACGCAGCAGGCCAGATGGAGTCCCAGTTCGGCGAGATGAGATACCAGCCCCAGGCAATGCCGAGATGACCAGCCGTTCCGCCGCCCGCCGTGAGGCTGTTCACATGCGCCTTGAGCGCGGCCTTGTCGTCTGTCAGCGGAACAGGGCCGGACTCGCGGCACGTGGCGTAATTGTTGTCGAAAGCGCCGGTATTGTTGTTGGCGCCGCCATAGGCGACTTCCTGCCAGCCGCGATACTTGTTCCGGTCGCTATAGCTGAAATACCATTCCGGATTGGCTGCGCCGATCCAGGCCAGCGAGCCGGGCGCAGCATCGGTAGCGGCCTGGGTTCCGGTACGCTCATAGACGCAGCTGGAAGGGACCGAGACGTCGCTATAATAGCGCCGGGCAGGGTCCCAGTCCCAGTTCGAATACTGGTCGCAAGAGCCGTAATCGAGGCAGGTGCCGGTCTGATAGTAGAAGAAGCGCTTGCCCGTGGCCGTGTCATACATGCGCTTGCCATTGTTGGTATTGTAGGTGGCGGAGGCGGCAAGGTTCGAGACATCCGCCGGCAGCGTCACGCCATCGGTGACCGAGGAGATGTACGACCCGGCATTGACCGCATTGTTGTAGGTCGTGATCGCAATCCGGATTGTCTTGTCGTCGGGCATGTCGTCCGGCAGCAGCGTGTCAAAGGCGGCATTGGCAGCCGTCTTCAGCAACGAGAGACGATTATAGGAGTTCATCGAGCCCGACACGTCGAACACGAACGCGACGTCCACCTTGCCGACCGAATAAGTCGAAGTGGAAGAGACCGCGAAGCTCAGGTGGTCCTGACCCATGATCTGCGACACGAAGGTCGGCTGGCTGCAGGTCAATTTGGCGGAGATGTCTTCACTGACATCGTCCATGGTGACCGCGATGTCGGTGCAGGTCATGCCGCCGCCCTGCATGGCGATCAGCGCCCCTGCATAGGACTGGACTTCCGCCGTGACGTCGGTCAGCCCCGCGCCCTTCTGGCGCTCCAGCGCCCCGGCAAGCACCGCCGAATCCAGCGCGTACTGAACCTTTTCCTTCTGGGAGATGGTGAAGCGCAAATCGATGGCGACCCCGGCCAGACTGAGCACCGCCACGACGATCAGCGCCATCAGCACGGAAATGTTGCCACCGGCATCCTCGTGCCACTGGCCGGACAGACCTCGAATATCTGACATTCTGGTTTTCATGGTCCCTGCTCCGCCACCCGGAAGCCTGCCAATATCCTCTTAATCCCTTGCCCCGCCCTTCCCGGCGACCTGTGAATTTCTGCCCGGCCAAAAAGGCCGGATTTACCATAAATCGGCGTGGCGCAGTCCGGACACAGGCCAGAGACAGACATGGGAAGCGCACTTGAAGGAATCGCGCTAAAAGCTGATCCTTTGAGACCGTCCGCCAATGACGTTGAGGAGCCTGAAAGCCATGCAACAGTATCTGGACCTGCTGCGCGATGCGCTGGAGAACGGCTTTGAGCGCGCCGACCGCACCGGCACCGGCACGCGCGCCGTGTTCGGGCGCCAGCTGCGTTTCAATCTGGAAGACGGCTTCCCGATGGTCACGACCAAGAAACTGCACCTGCGCTCGATCATCGTGGAACTGCTCTGGTTCCTGAAGGGCGACACGAACATCAAATACCTGAAAGACAACAAGGTCTCGATCTGGGATGAATGGGCCGACGAGAATGGCGATCTTGGCCCGGTCTATGGCAAGCAGTGGCGCAGCTGGGCCGCGCCGGACGGGCGCACCATCGACCAGATCCAGTGGGTGCTGGACGAGATTCGCACCAATCCGAATTCGCGACGCCTGATCGTCTCGGCCTGGAACCCGGCGGATGTGAATGAGATGGCCCTGCCGCCGTGCCACTGCCTGTTCCAGTTCAATGTCATGGACGGCAAGCTGAACTGCCAGCTCTACCAGCGCTCGGCCGACATTTTCCTCGGCGTGCCGTTCAACATCGCCTCCTATGCGCTGCTGACCCTGATGATGGCCCGCGCCACGGGCCTGAAGCCCGGCGAGTTCATCCACACGTTCGGTGACGCCCACCTCTACCTGAACCATGTTGAGCAGGCAGAACTGCAGCTCTCACGCGACCCGCTGCCCCTGCCGACCATGGTCATGAACCCGGACAAGACAGACCTGTTCGGCTGGGAGTATGAAGACTTCAAGGTCGAGAACTACCAGGCCCACGCCCATATCAAGGCGCCCGTCGCGGTCTAGTCCTTCAGCGCCTGCCAGGCGTTCCAGGCATCGGCGGCATACATCAGGCTCGGGCCGCCACCCATATAGACGGTCACGCCGAGCGCTTCGGACACTTCCTCGTCTGTCGCTCCTAGCCGCTTCAGCGCTTTGGTGTGAAAACCGATGCAGCCATCGCAATGGGTCGCCACGCCGATGGACAGGGCGATCAGTTCCTTCATTTTCTTGTCGAGCGCACCATCGGCCATCGCAGCCTTCGACATGGCGGAAAACTGGGTCAGCGTCTCGACTGCACCCGTGCCGCGCAATCCCTTGATGCCTTCATTGATCGAGCCTGTGATGGCGTCAAAATCCTTGGTTCCCGAACTCATGGCATAGCTCCTGTCTTGTTCGCTGGTGCCTAGCTGTAGGCTCAAAGTGGCGTCTTCAATAGGGGTTTAACCGGAGTTCGCGGCGCAGTGACCACCGGAACAAGCCTGAACCACATTGGCAGCTTGCCCGCACGCCTCTAGACTCCTGCCATGTGCGGACGGTTCTTCAGACATGGCGTGACCTGGGCGGAATATCACGCGGCCCTGTCGATCATCCAGCCGCTTGGCGTGGAGCCGCCGGAGGCTGCGTACAATATCGCGCCAACCCAATACGTGCCCATCATCCGTCTCGCGCCCGAGGGAGAGCCGGAACCGGCTGGATCCCGGCAGATGGCGCCGGCCATGTGGGGCCTCGTGCCCAGCTGGTGGCACCAGCCGCTGCAGGAGAAGAAATTCTCCACCTTCAATGCGCGCTGCGAGGGCTTGCAGGAGTCCAACACGTTCCGCGGCTCCTTCCGGCATCGCCGCTGTCTCATCCCGGCCAGCGGCTTCTATGAATGGACCGGCCCGACGGGCAAGCGCACGCCCTTTGCCATCGGCCTGCGCAACCGGCGCTGGTTCTGTTTCGGCGGCCTCTGGGACCGCGCCATGATCGACGGCTCCGAGATTGACAGTTTCACCATCATCACGACCCAGCCGAACGATCTGATGGCGGGCCTGCACACGCGTATGCCGGTGATCATCGACCCGCAGAACTATACGCGCTGGCTGTCCGGCTCCGCGCGGGAGGCCGAGCGCATGTTCGAGCCCTACCCCACCGATGCCATGCACGCCTGGCCGGTCGGCCCGGCGGTCGGTAATGTCCGCAATCAGGGCCGACAGCTGATCGAGGAAGCCTGAAACACGCCTTCGCCCCGAACGCGTAAACTATTGCCGCATAACGCGAATTCGCTCAGTTTTCGTCGATCCACCGGGGAAAAGCTCCGGTGTGTTCTCTGGGAGGGTACCCAATGAAAGTCTTTATCGCAGAGCTTATCGGCACGCTGACGCTCGTTCTGTTCGGCTGCGGCGCTGCTGTGCTTGCAGGCGGCGACGTCGGCCAGCTTGGCATCGCGTTCGCCTTCGGCCTGTCCATTGTGGCGATGGCCTATGGCATCGGGCCGATTTCCGGCTGTCACATCAACCCGGCCGTCAGCTTCGGGGCCTTCGTGGCCGGCCGCCTGTCGCTGAAGGAAATGGGCCTCTATTGGGTCGCCCAGTTCATTGGCGCGGTGATCGCTGCAGGCATTCTCTACCTGATCGCCAGCGGCAGACCGGGCTATGACATCGCCATCAATGGCCTTGGTCAGAATGGCTTCGGCCCCGGTTATCTGGGCGAGTATGGCCTGATGGCGGCTTTCATATTCGAAGTGGTGGCGACGTTCATCTTCCTGGTCGTCATCCTCGGCTCGACGTCCAAGGGCGCCCCGGCTGGCTTTGCCGGCATCTCCATCGGCATGACGCTGGTGATGATCCACATTGTCGGCATCCAGGTGACCGGCGTGTCGGTGAACCCGGCCCGCAGCTTCGGCCCGGCCCTGTTCGTGGGTGGACAGGCGCTCAGCCAGCTCTGGCTGTTCTTCGTCGCTCCGCTGATCGGCGCAGGTCTCGCCGGCTTCCTCGCGACGCTGAACCTCACCGTCAAGGAAGACTAACCGCCTTCAGAGTTCGGCAGGATTGGTCAGGCCGAGGTCTTCGCGCCGTCTTATGACGGCGGAGACGATCACGGCCCCGACCATCTTGCCGATCACGAAGACGATCCAGTTCCACATGTGCAGCGAGTTGCCGGGCTCTGCCCCGAACTCGATCTGCTTGGCGAGGTCTGCGCCGTACAGGAACACGGTCGTATCCACCGGCGCGGCAAACGCGCTGGACAGGAGGATCCGGGTCGACAGGCGGTATTTCGTGAACGTGAACATCAGCCAGTCCACGCCTTCGGAGATGGCAAACGCCACGCCGCTGGCCAGCGCGATCACGGGCCAGGCGTAGTAAAACGACCAGCCAACCGCGAGCATCATGACGACCAGCACGCGGTGGTGCATCTCCCGCTGAACGAAATCCCGCACCACAAAGACCATCCCCGTCACGATCGTCATGGGATGCAGAGAGACCCCATGCTCGAACAGGGCATTGGTGTGCGGCGCCACGACCTGAAATTCGGGAATCACGCCGAACGACCAGTTCAGGAAGGGAATCAGGGCGACATAGATCATCGCCCAGAAGCGCCCCTTGAGCATCCAGATCGCGCTGAATGTGAGCGCAAGCGCCAGAAGCGCAGGCAGCAGCTGCTCTGCGTGCCCATTGGTAAGCACTGAAATCAAAGTATTAATCACGGAACTCCCCGGCACCCCTGTGATATTGGCCGACGCGACTGAGCGGCAAGCCTTGCCATTACGTAGTGGTAATTGCCAGAACTGACTTCAATCAAGGGCAAAGGCCTGAACCGTCGCAACAGGAACCCGCTAGAAGGGCGCTTTCATGCCGGATACGGTGAACATCTGTCTCATTGCCGCCCGGGGCCGCAACAATGTCATCGGCAATGAGGGTGACTTACCCTGGCGTCTGAAGGGCGATCTCGGCTTCTTCAAGACCGCCACCATGGGCTGCCCCATCCTGATGGGCCGCAAGACCTGGGAGAGCCTGCCCTTCCGTCCCCTCAAAGGCCGCGACAATATCGTGATGACCCGCGACTGGACCTATGATGCCCCCGGCGCGCGGGTCTATTCCAGCTTCCCGGCCGCCATCAATGCCGCCCGCGCCATCGCGACCCGTCAGGGCGCACCGAACGTGTTCGTGATTGGCGGCGCCGCGATCTACAATCTTGCCCTGCCCTATGCCGACACGATCTTCATGACCGAAGTGGATGCCGCACCAGAGGGAGACGTGTTCTTTCCGGAGCTCGGCGCCGACAGCTGGCGCAGCGAAACGCTGGAGAGCCATGCCGCTGGCGAAGGCAACGACCACGACTTCTCCATCGTGCGCATGGACCGGGTGTCCGTCCACTCAAAGTAATGACACTTCGAGTGTCATATTGCAGGTTTTGAAACTCCCGCTTAGAGTGCTTGAAAAAGCGGGAGGAAAACATGGATTACGAAACAGTCGCGAGCGGTCTCCGCTTCCCTGAAGGCCCGGTCGTCATGGCCGACGGCTCCATCATCGTTGTCGAAATCGAGAAGAAGTGCATCACGCGCTGCTGGGACGGTGGCAAGACCGAAGTCATCTGCACGCCCGGCGGCGGCCCCAACGGCCTCGCCATCGGCCCGGACGGCGCGCTCTGGGTCTGCAACAATGGCGGCTTCCTCTATCACGAGATGGACGGGATGCTGATCCCCGGCAATTGCCCGGACGATTATGATGGCGGCCGGATCGAACGGGTCGACCTCTCCACCGGCAAGGTCGAGCGCGTGCTGGACACGGTGGACGGCAACAAGCTGACCGGCCCGAACGACCTCGTCTTCGACAAGGCCGGCAATCTCTACTTCACCGACCATGGCAAGACCTATTCCCGCCACCGCGACTTTGGCGGGCTCTACTTCCTGGCCAAGGGCGCCAGCGAGGCAAAGGAACTGGACTTCCACTATTCCAGCCCAAACGGCGTCGGCCTCTCGCCCGATGAGCAGACCGTCTACATGGCCGACACAATGACCGGCCGCATGTGGGCGTTCGACCTGGAAAGCCCCGGCGTCATCAAACCAGCCAGCCCGCTGAATGGCGGACGCGTCGTCGCCACCATGCCCGGCCTGCAGTATTTTGACAGCCTCGGCATGACAGCCGCCGGAAACGTCTGTGTGGCAACCATCCTGAATGGCGGCATCACCACGATCACGCCGGACGGCCAGTTCAGCCACATCGCCTTCCCGGACCTGCTGGTCACCAATATCGCCTTTGGCGGCGCCGACATGCGTGATGCCTACATCACCCTGTCGGGCACGGGGAACCTGATCAAGTGCCGCTGGCCGGAGCCCGGCCTGAAACTCAACTTCAACGCCTGATCATCCGCCCCGGGGGGACACACAATGCGCTTTCTGAAACCGGCTCTGGTCATCCTGGCCCTGCTGCTCATCGCGGGGGCCGCCGCCCGCACCGTGTTCAGCACACAGATCGGAGAGGCCGTCTTCAAGGCCGCCGTGAAGAAGTCTGTCGGACGGAACGCTTTGGCCGATGCGCCGGACGGTCTGACCGTGGTGCTGGTCGGCACAGGCTCCCCCCTGCCAGACCCGTCCCGCGCCGGGCCGATGACCGTGGTGGCCGCAGGCGACCGGGTTTTCATCATTGATGCGGGCGCAGGCTCAGGCCGCCGTTTCGGCGAGTTCGGCCTGCCCTGGGGCAAGGTCGAAGCGGCCTTCCTGACGCATTTCCATTCCGACCATATCGACGGGCTCGGCGAAGTGATGCTGCAGCACTGGGCGGCTGGCGGCGCGGACACGCCGCTGGCGCTCTATGGCCCCGAAGGCGTCCAGCGTGTCGCCGCCGGGTTCAACGAAGCCTATGCGCTGGATGCCACCTACCGGGTCGCCCACCATGGCCCGGACTATATTTATCCGTCCGGTCACGGCCTTGAAGCCTTCCCCTTCCCGACAGACAGCGGCGCGGTGCGCGTCTATGAGCGCGATGGCCTGACCGTCACCGCCGTGTCTGTCGATCACTCCCCCATCGAACCCGCTGTCGGTTACCGGTTCGACTATAAAGGCCGCTCGGTCACAGTCTCAGGCGACACGGTGAAGATGCAGGCCCTGATCGATCTCGCCCGCGACACCGATGTGCTGGTGCATGAGGCGCTCAATCCCGAAATGGTCGGCGAAATCCGCGACCAGTTGAAGGAGGTTGGCCAGCCGCGCCTCGCGAAGATCATGAACGACATCCTGAACTATCACACGACGCCGGTGGAAGCCGCCGAGGCAGCCAGCGAGGCAGGCGCAGGCCTGCTCGTCTACACCCATATCGTCCCGGCCCAGCCGAGCCGCATCCTCTACCCGGCCTTCATGAAGGGCGCGAAGAAAGCCTTCGACGGCCCCATCGTGATGGGCGAAGACGGCGTGGCGTTTGAGCTACCGGCAGGTTCGGACAAGATCATCCGCAAACGGCTGGACTAGACGGGCGGCACCGAATATCTGGGGCCATGATAAAATACCGACTTTTGGCGGCCCTTGCCGCAACCCTTCTGGCGTTTAGCTGCACAGCAGAACAGCCAACTCCGGTCGCAACATCCAATGCTGTGGAGGAAAACTCTGACGCGCTGGCCTCTTTGCTTGCCGGGATGGACTTCTCAGGCACCCTTCTTGTCAGCAAGGGCGATGACATTCTCCTGCGCGAAGCAGTGAACGCGGCCGCAATTGACGATGCGCAGGACGTGAACCTCGACACCCGTTTCGCGATCGCCTCGATGACCAAGAGTTTCACCGCTGCCCTGGTTTTGAAATTGGTGGACGAGGGAAAGCTCGGGCTCGACCAGACGCTGGATGACCTGTTGCCAGATTTCGGTGTGCCTTACGCACAGGACGTGACACTGCGCCACCTGCTGCAAAACAGGTCCGGCATCCCCCACTATGTCGACATCCCCGGCTGGTTCGACACGGAGGTAAAGCGCACCTTCACGGACGAAACCTTCATGGAGACGCTGGAAGCGCTGGATCTGAAATTTCCGCCTGGCAGCGATTATCTTTACTCGAACGTCAACTACTACCTGCTGGCGCTGATCATCGATCAGTATTCCGGCATGAGCTATGAGGCCTACCTCCAGTCACAGATCCTCGATCCGCTGGGAATGTCCTACACTGGACAGATTTATGAGGATGCAGACGGCCTCGCCGCCAACTACCTGAAGAACGATGATGGCTCCTACGAGATTATCCCCGTCGTGAATCCGGTCCTGTTCCGCGGGACAGCCTCAATGGTCTCAGTCGCAGACGACCTCCTTGCTTGGGGGCAGGCTGTTATTGACGGCAGTATTTATTCAGATGCCGCGGCAGCGGAAGCTTTTGACGCAGATACGCCCATGGCCTGGAACGTGGCGAAACTCCCGGTCCGTGAAGAACAGGCCGTGGACGTCTTGTTCTACAATGGGCGCCTGATCGGGTATCTCAGCCTGATCATGCTGGTGCCGGAAGAAGATGGCGTGATCATCATC
The DNA here is from genome assembly GCA_000961695.1 of Hyphomonadaceae bacterium BRH_c29. Classification (GTDB taxonomy): domain Bacteria; phylum Pseudomonadota; class Alphaproteobacteria; order Caulobacterales; family Hyphomonadaceae; genus Hyphomonas. The sequence continues at coordinate 10,016 of LADW01000039.1, read as the reverse complement.
CTGAACAACAACACGGTCGGCTACGAAAACATGGTGGGCCTGGCGACGACGCTGGCCACGCAGTATTTCGGCGACGAAGTCTAGTCCTCGAACACGATCTCCGGCGGCGCCTTCGTCTCCAGCGTGTCGAGACCGATGGCGATCTTGCGGGCCAGCTCGTGGAAGATCTTGCCGGTCTCGCCGTCGCCGAACGCAGCCGGCACACCATTGTCGCCGCCTTCGCGGATTGCCTGAAGCATCGGGATCTCCGCCAGCAGCGGCAGGCCGAGGGCGTCCGCCATGCGTTGACCGCCGCCATGACCCATCAGGAAATGCTTGTTGCCTGCCGGGTCCTGGAAATAGCTCATCGTCTCGACGAGGCCGATGATCGGCACGGCGGTCTTGGTGAACATGGCCGCGCCCCGGCGCACGTCGGCGAGGGCGACCTCCTGCGGCGTCGTCACGATCAGCGCGGCAGTCACCGGCACTTTCTGCGCGATGGTCAGCTGCGCGTCGCCCGTGCCGGGCGGCGTGTCGATGACCAGCACGTCCAGCGGGTCTTCCGGCGTGCCCCATTCGGCATCGTTCAGCATCTGCGTGATGGCGGACATCACAATCGGCCCGCGCCAGATCATCGGCGCATCCGGGTCTGACAGATAGCCGATGGACAGCGTCTTCATCCCGTGCGCCTCGACCGGGATCAGTTTCTTGTTGGCTGAGCCTTTCGGCTCCTCGCCCTGCGTGCCCAACATGGTGGGAATGGATGGACCATAGATGTCGGCGTCCAGCAGGCCGACCTTCATGCCGGTCTTGGCCAGCGCGGCGGCGAGGTTCACCGCCACAGTCGACTTGCCGACCCCGCCCTTGGCGCTGGCGACGACCAGAATGCGGGAAATTCCGGGGATTCTGGCAACCTGAGCCTGCTGGCGCTGCGGGGCGCCCTGCTGCATCGCCTCGTCCGACAGGCGCGCGCCTTTGGAGACGCGGCGGGTGGACGGTGTGAGGTTAAGGTCTGGCGCAGCGGGCTTGTGGCTGTGGGCATGGTTGTGGCCATGCGCATGAGCGCGTCCCGTTGCCGCGCCGGGTTTGCGCTCGGCGGTCAGCACCGTGGTCACCGATTTGATGCCCTGAACCAGCCCGGCCTTGCCCTCGGCCGAGACCCGGAGCGCCTCGGCAGCGGCGGCATCGGCCGGATCTGCAAGAATCACAAGGATCGCGCGGCCGGATTCGTCAACATTGACCGATTCCAGCCAGTCCGGGCTGCCAAGCGCCTTTGTGACGGCTTCCGCCTGCTTTTGGCGAGTTTTCGACCTCGAGCTGAACATGACCGCGACCCTCTATCCCTTGATGCCCCGAAAAGGGCATGCACTTATCAGCAAAGCACCTATATGGAAGCGAACACGCGCAATTAGGAGGGGCCATGCCCTGGGATGACAAGACAAAAGGTAGCGGCCCATGGGGCGGCGGTGGCGGAGACAAGGAAGGCGGCGAAGGAAATTCGCCCTGGAAACGTCCTGCTGGCGGCGGGGGTGACCTCGAAGACCAGATGCGCCGGATGCAGGAACGTTTCCGCGGTCGCGGCAATGGCGGCGGCGGTGGCAAGCGCAAAGGCGGCGCTTCCGGCCCGAATTTCGGCCCCCTTGGCATCCTTGTTCTCGCCGGCATCGCCCTGATTGCCTGGCTGATGACGGGTGTCGTCGTGGTCGATGAAGGTTCACGCGCCGCTGTGTTCCGCTTTGGCCAGTGGCAGACCAATTTCACGCCGGGCCTCCATTTCCACCTGCCTGCTCCGATTGAGACGCACAAGCTGATGCCGTCGGAACAGCAGCAGGAACTGCAGATCGGCAATAATTCCAGTGAAAGCCTGATGCTGACGGGCGACGAAAATATCGTCGACGTCCAGTTCCGGGTGTTCTGGTTCTACGATCCGGCCAATCCGGAGAATTTCATCCTCAACGTCGACAATGGCGCAGAGCTGCTGAAGGCCTCGGCCGAGAGCGTGATGCGCGAAGTGGTCGGCAAGTCGAAGCTGGATGACGTCATCACCACGGGCCGGACCACGATCGCGGCCCAGGTGAAGGAACAGCTTCAGGCCCTGATGGATGACTATCGCGCCGGTATTCAGGTGCAGAACGTCGAAATCCAGGAAGCCGCCGCGCCTGCACAAGTGCGTCAGGCCTTTATCGACGTGGTCAATGCCGGCCAGGATGCCGAGAAGACCATCCAGGAAGCCAGCAAGTACGCCAACGACATCATCCCGCGTGCCGAAGGTCAGGCCCAGCAGGTTCTGCAGGACGCCGAAGCCTATCGCGAGCAGGTGATCGCCAACGCAACCGGTGAAGCCTCGCGCTTCAACGCCATCCTCGATGAATACCGTAAAGCGCCGCAGGTGACCCGCGAGCGCATGTATCTCGAAACGATGGAACGCGTGCTCGGTGGCACCGACAAACTGGTGCTCGACTCCGGATCGGGCGCGGTGCCTTACCTGCCGCTCGCCCCGATGCGCAGCGAAAAGCAAGGAAACTAATCATGCGCGGACTCGGAATTTTCACCCTTATCCTCGCCGCCGCGGTTGTGATCGTCGGCATGAACAGCTTCTTTATCGTCAACCAGACCGAACAGGCCCTCGTCCTGCAGGTGGGTAAGGCGCAGGCTGCCTATAACGCCCCCGGGCAGGACCAGGCCGGTCTGAAAATGAAGCTGCCCTTCATCCAGAACGTGCAGAAGTATGACCGCCGCAATATCGGCCTCGACATTGCGAACATCGAAGTGCTGGCCTCCAACCAGGAACAGCTGATCGTGGACGCCTTCGTGCGCTACCAGATCTCTGATCCCCTGGCCTTCTACCAGCGCCTGCAGACGCAGCGCATCGCCGAGAACCAGCTCTCGCAGTTCACCAACACGGCCATCCGCAACGCGCTTGCCAACAAGCTGCCGGAAGAGATCATCTCCGGCCAGCGGGCCACGCTGATGGACGAGATCCGCACCAACCTGTCGAACAGCATCTCCGGACGCGGCATCGACATTATCGACGTGCGCATCCGCCGGGCAGACCTGCCGGCAGACGTGTCCGAACGCGTCTTCCGCCGCATGGAAGCCGCCCGGAACCAGGAAGCCGAGCTGATCCGCGCCAATGGCGACAAGCAGGCCCGCTCTGTCAAAGCCAAGGCTGACCGCGACAAGACGGTCATCCTGGCTGAAGCGAACCAGAAGTCGGAAGAGATCCGCGGTGAAGGCGATGCCAAGCGGAACGAGATCTACGCCTCTGCCTATGGCCGCGATCCGGACTTCTTCCGCTTCCAGCGCGCGCTGATCGCGTGTGAGGAGTCTCTCGGCAAGGACACGACGCGCATCGTGGTCGGGCCAGACAATCTCGGCCTCTGCGACCAGTTCATCATTTCCGCCCGCAAGAGCGCCAACTAACCTGAAAAGGTTGTGAGGGAGGCCTTTCGGCCATGACTCTACCGCTGATCCTGCTGGCAGGTGTTGGCATGTGGTTCCTGATGGAAGGGGCGGCCTATGCGGTCGCCCCTGACTTCATGCGCCGTCTGGCTGAACTGGTCGCCGAAATGGGCACGCGTGAGCTGACCATGGCGGGATTGGCAGGCTCAGCCATCGGCGTGATCTTCATATGGCTTGCAGTTCACCTCTGCTGAACCTGTTGCACCCTGCCCGCAAAGCGCCATAGTCTGGGGCGAAGACAAACCTCATGATCCGCCCGCAGAGGAAGCCCTAGCCCCATGCGTTTCCCGGCTCTTGCCGCCCTCGCCCTCCTGGTCTCAATCCCGTTTGCCGCGCCCGCTGCAGCGCAGAGCCTGTCGCAGGTACTGGAGAAAGTTGACTCCAAGGAGCGCCCGGCCAGTTTCCGCGACCTGTCCAAGCGCCTGATGCCGGCTGTGGTGAACATCTCCACCTCCAAGACCATCGCGCCGGACGGCATGCCCACCTTCCCGGAGGGCTCACCGATGGAACGCTTCAACGATTTCTTCGGCCGCGATGAAGACGGCTTCCGCCGCGAAGGCTCGCTCGGCTCCGGCTTCGTGATCAGCGCCGATGGCTATGTCGTCACCAACAATCACGTCATCGAGGGCGCCGACGAGATCGAGGTGAACTTCTCTGACGGTCAGGTTCTGGAGGCCGAACTGGTCGGGCGTGACCAGGATACAGACCTTGCCGTCCTGAAAGTGAAATCCGCCAAGCCCCTGCCCTTTGTCAGCCTGGCTGACAGCGATCATGCCGAAGTGGGCGACTGGGTGATTGCCATCGGCAACCCGTTCGGCTTTGGCGGCTCCGTCTCCGCCGGCATCATCTCGGCCCGCAACCGCGACCTGAATGCCGGGCGCTCGGATGATTTCATCCAGACCGACGCCGCCATCAACCGCGGCAACTCGGGCGGCCCGCTGTTCAATCTGGGCGGTGAAGTCGTCGGCGTGAACACGGCGATCATCTCGCCCACCGGCGGCTCGGTCGGCATCGGCTTTTCCGTGCCGTCCAACCTCGTCAACCGGATCACCAGCGAACTTATCAAATCCGGACGTATCCGCCGCTCATGGCTGGGCGTGAATGTTCAGGACGCAGACGAAGCCCTCGTGCGCGCCTATCGCGCCACCGGCAAGGGCGGCGTCATCGTCACCCGCATCACCGATGATGGCCCTGCCGACAAGGCAAAGCTCGAAGTCGGCGACCTGATCCTCAGCTTCAGCGGCCAACCCGTCGCCAGCGTACGCGAACTCACCCGCATCATCACCGACACGCCGATCGGCAAGGAAGTGCCCGTGCGCCTCGTGCGCGATGGCCGCGCCCGCACGTTCACCGTCACGATGGGCGAACTGCAGGAAGATGCCGACGAAGAGACCTCTGCCCTGCCGGACCTGCCCGCCAGCTCCAATGATCTCGGCGCAGACCTCTCTGGCATCGATGACGATGTCCGCCGGCGTTATGGCGTACCGAAAGATGTCGACGGCGTGGTCGTCACTTCCGTCTCCGCCCGTGGCCCGGCCTATGGCAAGCTGACGCGCGGCGATGTCATCGTCGAGATCAATTTCGAGCGCGTGGCCACGGTCACCGAAACGCTGGACAAGGTCAAAGCCGCCCGCGCCACCCCGGCAGAGCCGCTCCTGATCCGCGTCAAACGCCGCGGCGAAAGCGGCTGGTTCGACCAGTTCCTCAGCGTGGACCTCGGGAAGTAGGCGCCCAGCTTTTACTTCCCACCTCTTCCTTCCGGGGCTACGATCCCGACAGGGACGAAACGATGAGGTGGGAATATCATGTTGCGTGCGCTGGTCTGTGTCTGGATTCTCGCGGGGCTCGCCCTCGCTGCAGCGGCAGAGCCGCGCTATGCCGTCCTGATCGGGAACGAGGATTATCCGGCCACGGTCGGGCCGCTCAGCCTGCCCCATCAGGACGTCGAGAACATGCGCATCGGCCTCGTACAGGCTGGCTTCCCGGCGGACCATATCAAGGTACTGAATGACGCGACGCAGATAGACATCAACCTCGCCGTCGCCCAGCTCTCCTCTGACCTGCGCACAGCTGGCCCGGATGCCGTCGGCTTCTTCTACTATTCCGGCCATGGCGGATCGGCTGAGTCCTCCGGCACGCGGGCCAATTACCTGATCCCGGCAAAGTCGCCGATCACCGGGGCCGAGCAGCTGCCCATTCTCGGCGTGCCGGTGAACAATGTCATCGATGCGCTGGCCGCCAGCGATGCCAAGGCGATCTTCTTCGTCTCCGACGCCTGCCGGAACACGCTGCCTTTCACCTCGTCCAAGGGCGGGTCTGCAGACAAGGGCATGGTACGTGTGCCCCGCAAGCGCGGGCTCTATATCGCTTTCGCCACAGCAGACGGCGCGACCACGCCGGATGACGGCCTGTTCTCGAAATCGCTGTCCAAGCGGCTTGCGCAGAAAGGCCTCTCGGCAGACCGCGCCTTCACGCTCGCCCTGCGCGAAGTGGCCGCCGCCCGCCCCGGAAATGCCCTGCCCTTCACAGCCGACGGCCTGACCGAAGACATCTGCTTTGCCGGCTGTGAGGTCGGCCCACCCGTGGTCCATTCCGAGGATGCCGACTATGTGGCCGCCTCACGTACCAACACGGTCGAGGCCTATCTGGACTTCATCCAGGCCTGGCCGCAGGCGAGCTTCGTGTCCAACGCGCAGGACGCCATCGTCAAGCTGTTCTACGAAGACCACCCGTCTGCGAGAAAATACAATGGCCACAACGACAACATCGTCGGGCCGCCAGCTCTGCTCGAAGCCTTCCACCAAGCCGGGGAAGCTGCATTCCGCCGGGGCGAAAACCAATCCGCCGTCAATTTGTTTCAGGGCGCTTGCCAGTCCGGCCTCGGAAAATCCTGTACCAGGCTCGCGGAAATGATGCGGCGGGGCGATGCAAATTTCGCCTTCCTCGACAATGAGGGAAAGCTGGATTCTGAAGCACGCGAAGCAACGATGTACGCGATGTACCAGATCGGCTGCGCGCTTGGCGACCAGGCGGGCTGTACCCGGCTGACGGACAACGGGCACGCTTTACCGGACGGCTGCATCGTCGAGATCGAAGGCGACAAGTATGACTGGTGCGAAGAAAATGGCGTAACTCCCGTCCTGGTGGACACACCAGCTGAATGATCGCACCGCCCGGTTGAGGCCTCCGGCGTTCCCAAACACTTCGCTTTGCGTCTGCCCCCTTCCCGGTCTAGACTTTGCTCGGGACAAAAAAAGATCAGGTGGGAAAAATGTTGCGTGCGCTGGTCTGTGTCTGGATTCTCGCGGGGCTCGCCCTCGCTGCAGCGGCAGAGCCGCGTTATGCCGTCCTGATCGGGAATGAGGATTATCCGGCCACGGTCGGGCGCCTCACCTTGCCCCATGAAGACGTTGAGAACATGCGCCAGGGCCTGCTGCAGGCCGGCTTCCCGGCCGAGCATATCAGGATCGTCAAGGACGCAACCGACAGGGACATCAAGATCGCCATTGCCGGGCTCGCATCGGACCTGCGCGCGGCCGGTCCGGACTCGGTCGGCTTCTTCTACTATTCCGGCCATGGCGGGTCAGCGGAATCGGGCGGGATGCGGACCAATTATCTCATTCCGGCAAAAACCGAGATCACGGGTGCCGAACAGCTGCCGATCTTCGGCGTTGCGGTAAATTCCGTGATCGACGGTCTGGCCGCCAGCGATGCCAAGGCGATCTTCATCGTCTCGGACGCCTGCCGCAACACGCTGCCCTTCACCTCGTCCAAGGGCGGGGCCGCGGACAAAGGCATGGTGCGTGTGCCCCGCAAACGCGGGCTCTATATCGCGTTCGCCACAGCCGACGGCGCGACCACGCCCGATGACGGCCTGTTCTCCAAAGCGCTGTCCAAACGCCTGCCGCAGAAAGGCCTCTCGGCAGACCGCGCCTTCACGCTCGCCATGCGCGAAGTCGCATCGGCCCGCCCCGGCAATTCCATGCCGTTCACCGCCGACGGCCTGACCGAAGACATCTGCTTTTCTGGCTGCGAAGCGCCCGCAGCACTCGCGCGGTCAGAGGGGACAGACTATGTCAACGCGGTGAACAAGAACACGGTCGATGCCTATATCGACTTCATCCAGATGTATCCAAACTCGGCCCTGCTCGGCAACGCGCAGGAAGCCATCGTGAAGCTGTTCTATCAGGAATCCCCGTCTGCCGCGAAATACATGAGTGACGACGACACGCTTGTCGGCCCGGTCGCCCTTCTGGAATCCATGCACCACGCCGCAGAAATGGCTGAACTCAGAAGCGAGATGGACTCCGCAGTCGGACTGTATGAGCTGTCCTGCCAGTCCGGCTTCGGGAAGTCCTGTACGAAACTGGCGCCCCTGATGCAGCAAGGGTATCTGGACTCAGAGTTCGCAGATGCCGAGGGCAATGTTGATCCGAACGAGCGCGAAGTCGGCGCCATCCTCGTATATCAGGCTGGCTGCTACATGGACGACCCGGCGGCGTGCGGCTGGCTTCAGGCCAACAGCCTTCCCCTGACACCGGACGATCCGGACATTCTCTCAGAACTGGCTGCGCTCAAGGCGCCGAAGTGATCAGAGCGCCCGCGTCGTCAGTGCCAGGCTCACACCCTCTGTATAGCCCGCAGCATAAGCGGCATCGCGCACGAGCGTGATGACCCCTGTCTTCGCTTTCGGGGCAACCTGAATAGCGATCTGGATCTCAGGGTCTTCGGCCTTCACGCGTTCGATGGCACCGCGCACCGCGCTGATATCGGTCGCGCGGCCGTTCACGCGCACGACGCTGTCTTCGCTGATCTCGATCAGCATGGCCCGGCCTGTGCTGATACCCGTCCCGACTGCCGGCGGCTCCAGCTTGATCGCGTGCTCCTGCGTGAACGCCGATGTGACCATGAAGAAAATGAGCAGGATAAACACGATGTCCAGCATCGGGGTCATCGACACCTCCGCCATGGCTGCGTCTGACCGGTTTCTTCCACGCATGACTTGCCTCCCTCTTTTATGATTGAGGGCAGGATAACTGAAATGTAATGACATTACAATTTGAAATCGAAATTCCGGCCCGGGAGCGCCCGGATGGTCTGTTTATATGGTGCTTACACGGTGTTTATAGTGTGTTTTATACGGTGTCCGGCACCGGCCTATCCAACACGCTATCCAACAAATTCCTTCGCCTCATAGCCCTGGAAGAACAGGGCGGCGCGCAGGTCTGTGTGCTCGATGGCGGCATGCGCCTCGGCGGCGACAACGGGCTTGGCATGATAGGCAATGCCGAGGCCGGACGCCTTGATCATGGCGAGATCATTGGCCCCGTCGCCCATGGCGATCACGTCGTCACGGCTGATCCCGGCGGCGGCGGCATATTCGTCCAGCGCGGTCAGCTTTGCCTCGCGGCCAAGGATCGGGCGGCCCACCTCGCCGGTCAGCGCTTTGCCATCATCGATCAGCGTGTTGCCGCGATGGGACTGGAAGCCTGCAGCGTCGGCCACGCGGGAGGTGAAATAGGTGAAACCGCCAGACACCAAGACAGTTTCCGCGCCGTTCGCCTTCATCGTCGCGACCAGTGTGGCGGCGCCGGGGTTCAGCGTGATCCGCTCGGCATAGGCCTGATCCAGCGCCTCAAGGCCGAGGCCTTTCAGCATGCCGACCCGTGTGGTCAGCGCGCCTTCAAAGTCCAGTTCGCCGCGCATGGCGCGTTCGGTGATGGCGGAGACTTCAGCCTTCAGCCCGGCAAAATCGGCCAGCTCGTCGAGGCATTCCTGCCCGATAATGGTGGAATCCATGTCCGAGATCAGGAGGCGCTTGCGGGCGTTTCCTGAAGCCAGGACAGCGATGTCAGCCGGAATGGCCCGCGCGCCGAGATGCGTGCGCAGGCGCGCCGCCTCGTCCGGTGTGCCCGGAAGGCTCCACTCCAGCGCGACCAGCCCGTCGACGCTGCCCAGCGTGCGCGTGGGGGCAACACCGCCCAGCTCCTGGGCGACAGACGCTTCCAGTTTTGCGGCATCCATCGCCGCAACGGCGACAATTCTCAGGCTCATGATCGCTTTCCCGGTTTTCCCGCGTCTTCACGGGTTTCCTCTTGGCTGACAACCCCTTACCTCTATTGTCATGCATCCAGCTATCCTCATTCACGGCCCCACAGCCAGCGGCAAGACCGCCCTCGCCATAGAAGTCGCCAAGCGACTGAACGGTGAGGTTATCAATGCCGATTCCATGCAGGTCTATCGCGACCTGAAGGTTATCTCCGCCCGCCCGGACGAAGAAGAGATGGCGGGCGTGCCCCATCATCTGTTCGGTCATATCGATGCGGCAGACCGCTATTCCACCGGCGAATGGCTGGAAGAGGCCCGCGCCCACATTCGCAGCCTGCAAAAGCAGAACAAGCGCGCGGTGATCGTTGGCGGCACGGGTCTTTACCTGTTGGCGCTGACGCAGGGCCTGTCGTCCATTCCGCCTGTGCCGGAAGATATCCGGGCCGAAGTGCGCGACATCGCCGATGCCGAGGGCGCCGAGGGCCTGCGCGCCCGGCTTGCCCCGCACGACCCCGACACGGCCGAAC
>LADW01000005.1 GCA_000961695.1 Hyphomonadaceae bacterium BRH_c29 | reverse complement strand
CCGGGGCGAACGGATACCGGCTGTGGGGCACACGCTTTATCCGGCGGGCGACCCGCGTGCGGCGGCGCTGATCCGCTGGATGAAGCCCGCCCCTGCCCTGAAGCGCGCGATCCGCGCGGCGGAACAGGCATCCGGCGAGGCGGCGAATGTCGACATGGCGCTGGCCGCGCTGTCGGTGCATCTCAGCCTGCCGGAGGATGCACCCTTCCTGATCTTCGCGAGCGGACGCATGGCTGGCTGGATCGCGCACGCAATCGAGCAGCAGGCCAGCGGCAAGCCGATCCGTCCGAGAGCGAATTATAGTGGAAAGTAGCGGATCTCTAGGAGATCCGCTTTTTCACTTCCGAGACAACGGCCTGGGCCGTGATGCCGAACTTCTTGTAGAGCTGGTCATACGGGGCCGATGCGCCGAAGCTGGTCATGCCGACAAAGCCGCCATCTTCGCCGATCCAGCGGTCCCAGCCGAAGCGGACACCGGCTTCCACAGCGACGCGCGGGGCGGTGCCGAGGACGGATTTGCGATAATTGCCGTGCTGTTGCTCGAACAGTTCGAGGCATGGGCAGGACACGACGCGCGCCTGAATGCCGTCTTCAGCCAGCAGGGCCTGGGCGGCGAGCGCGATTTCGACTTCCGAGCCGGTGGCAAGGATGGTCGCCTGCGCGGTGCCTTTCACGTCGGACAGGACATAGGCGCCCTTGGCCGAAAGGTTGTCGTCCATATGCGTCGTGCGGGCCGGGGCAACGCCCTGGCGGGTCAGCGCCATGGTGGACGGGCCGGTCTCGTTGGCGAGCGCGATTTCCCAGCACTCTGCCGTTTCCACGCCGTCTGCCGGACGGAAGACCAGCATGTTCGGCATGGCGCGGAGGCTGGCGACATGTTCGACCGGCTGGTGCGTCGGGCCATCTTCGCCAAGGCCGATGGAATCGTGCGTCATCACATGGATGACCCGCGTGCCCATCAGGGCGCCGAGGCGGATCGCGCCGCGCGAATAGTCTGCAAACACGAGGAACGTGCCCGAATACGGAATGATGCCGCCATGCAGCGCCATGCCGTTCATCGCTGCCGCCATGCCATGCTCACGCACACCATAATGGATGTAACGGCCAGCCCAGGATTTCGGCGTCATAGGGCTGGTATGGCTGGTCTTGGTATTGTTCGAGCCGGTGAGATCGGCTGAGCCGCCGACCATTTCCGGCACGAGATGCGTCAGCACTTCAAGCGCTTCCCCGCTCCACTGGCGGGTGGCCTTCTTGGCGCCGCCTTCAACGACGGCCTTCTTGTGCTTGATGATCGCCTTGGCGATGTTCTTCGGCAGGCGGCCAGCGATGGCAGCGTTGAACTCGCCTTTATGCTCGGAGACAGCGAGGCGCTTTTTCCAGGCAGCGTGTTCTTTCTGGGCGTGCTCACCGGCTTTGAGCCAGGCCTTTTCGATGGCTGCAGGCACTTCGAAGGGCGGCGATTTCCAGCCGAGATTTTCGCGGATGCCGGCGATTTCTTCTGCGCCATAGGGGCCACCATGGGCCTTGCCGGTGCCAGCCAGTTTCGGGGCACCATAGCCGATGATCGTCTTCACGGCGAGCATGACCGGCTTTTTCTGCTTCTTCGCCCAGGTCATCGCGGCTTCGATGGATTTCTCATCGTGACCGTCGACCTTGCGGGTAATCCAGCCAGAGGCCTCGAAACGGGCGCACTGGTCTGTATTGTCGGACAGGTCCGTGCCGCCATCGATGGTAACTGAGTTATCATCGAACAAAACAATCAGTTTATTCAGCTTCAAGTGCCCGGCGAGCGTGATGGCTTCCTGACTGATTCCCTCCATCAGGCAGCCGTCGCCAGCGATCACCCATGTGTGGTGGTCGACCAGGTCGTTGCCGAAGCGGGCGTTCAGATGGCGCTCTGCGATGGCCATGCCGACCGCAGTCGCGATGCCCTGCCCGAGCGGACCGGTAGTGGTTTCCACGCCAGAGGTAACAAAATTTTCAGGGTGGCCCGGCGTCTTCGCACCGAGTTGGCGGAAGTTGCGGATATCGTCGCGCGAGACGGATTTATAGCCTGTCAGATGCAGCAAGGAATAGATCAGCATCGAGCCGTGACCGGCCGACAGGACGAACCGGTCGCGGTCTGCCCAGGCCGGGTCTGCCGGGTCATATTTCAGGAATTTGCGGAACAGCACGGTGGCTGCATCTGCCATGCCCAGAGGCAGGCCCACATGGCCGGATTTCGCGGCTTCCACCGCATCCATCGAAAGGGCACGTATGGCGTTTGCCATGTCCCGGTTGGTTACAGCCATTCTGCTGATCTCCCTAAGTCGCTCCGGCCCAGTGCTAGGCCAGACTCCCGAAGCTACGTCAAGCGCTTGGCGTAGCCGCACATTGAGTTTAAGCCATTGAAAGATGAGCGACATTGACCGGGAATCACGCCGCCTGGACGCGGCCATCAAGCGCCTTGAGGGCGCCGTCGACGCCTTGTTGGCGCGCGCCGGTGATCCTGACGTGGTCGCAGCCGAGATCGCAGCCCTGGTTTCCGACCGGGAAAGACTGGCTGATGAGCTCGACGCCTCGCTGGCCCGGGAGACCGAATTGCAGGCACTGGCCGATGAGGCGAGCTCTGCCCTCGGGGCGGCGATCGAGGAAGTCCGCGCAGCCCTCGGCAAGGAGGCATGAGCCCCATGGCAAAGGCCGATATCACCCTGCGCGGCCGGAACTACTCGATTGCCTGCGCCCCCGGCCAGGAAGCCCGCATCACCGCCCTCTCGCAGCAGCTGGATGCGCGGGTGAAGCATATCGCCAGCGCCGTTGGCGATATTGGCGAAGATCGCCTCCTGCTGATCACGGCGCTCGCCCTGCTGGACGAGCTGGACGCCGCGCGCCGGACCAGTGGCAGCTCGCCGGAAGCAGAACAGAAAGCCGCGAACGCCATGGCCGCCGTCTCCGAACGGATCGAGGCGCTGGCGGCCCGGCTGGAATCGGGGGGCTGACCCTCTGCCCCGGCCTGCAGTCCCCGCGACGCTTTCGCGCCTGTCCCCCACGGCCCGCCCGCTTATGTTAGAGTGATTACAAGCCTGAAAGGCGTCAGATCATGTCCCTCTTTGTAACGATCCTTTTCTATGCCGCTTTGCTGGCGCTGCTGGTCGTGCTCGGCCTCGGCATCGCCAACATGGCCCGCAGCGACGAAAACCAGCCCAGCCGCTCCAACAAGCTGATGCGCCTGCGCGTGTTGATCCAGGCGGTGGTGATCGCCCTGCTGGTGCTGATCGGCTTCATGGCCGGCGCCATTCACTTCTGAGCGGAGGTCAGCATGGTCAAACTCGACAAGATCTATACCCGTACCGGCGACAAGGGGCAGACGCGCCTGGCAACCGGGGAGCCGGTGGACAAGTGGCATCCGCGCGTTGCCTCCTATGGCAGCGTGGACGAGGTGAATGCGGCGCTGGGCGTTGCGGCCCTGCATGCCGAGGGCGACATGCTCAAAGCCATCCGCCGCATACAGAACGACCTGTTCGACCTTGGCGCAGACCTTGCGACCCCCGAACGCGGGCGCGGCCTGGAATGGACGCCGCTGCGCATCATCGAATCGCAGGTGACGCGGCTGGAAAAAGAGATCGACGCGATGAACGCGAACATCGCGCCGCTCGACAGCTTCATCCTGCCCGGCGGCACGCCGCTGGCGGCGCAACTCCACGTCGCCCGCACGCTGTGCCGAACGGCGGAACGGAACGTGGCGCAGCTGAACGCGATGGACGACGAACCCGTCAGCGCCGAAGCGCTCGCCTTCATCAACCGTCTGTCAGACTGGCTGTTCGTGGCCGGACGCGTGGCGAACGACAATGGTGCGGACGACATCAAATGGGTGCCGGGGGCGAATAGGTAGGGCTCCCGCGCGAATTCATCCTTCGACGCCGTTCGGGCTGCCGAGGGTCTTAAAATCGCATCGCGATTTCCCGAGGCAGGCCCGTAGCGCAAGCGGAGGGCTGGCCCCCCCTACTCGCCATCCTTCGACTTCGCTCAGGATGAGTCCTGTTTTGTGCTGCAACCCCGTAGCGCTCATGCTGAGCGAAGTCGAAGCACGTGCGCGGGCGACGCCCTACCGTCGCATCGCATCCCGCGTCTCTGCCATCAGGGCGAAGAGTTCCATGACCGGGGTCACCTGCCCGTCGCCGCGATATTCGCGGTAGAGGCTGTCGACATTCACCGCGATCCGTTCGGCGTCGCCCCAATTGGCATAGTCGCCGAGGGCAATGTCCAGCGCGGCGTCGCGCACACTTAGCCCTGCCTCGAAGCGCGCCCGGGCCTCGGCATCGACATAGGCGAGATAGTCAGCGACACGCTGCACGCCTGCCTTGTCCGTGATCGGACCATGGCCGGGCACGATCACGTCGGCGTCCATGGCGATGATCTTCTCGCAGGCTGAAATCCAGTTGCTGACGGGGCCAGCCCACATCAGAGGCGTACCTTCGATGAAGAGTATGTCGCCGGTGAAGACCGTCCGGTCGCCCGGCACGTGCACGATGACATCTCCACCGGTATGCGCCGGGCCGACCTCGTGCAGCTCCACCGCCTTGTCGCCGACTTTCAGGTCCATCCGGCCCGTGAAAGTCTGCGTCGGCAAGCGTTCGTCCACAGCGTCGAAATCGAACGGCGCGAAAATGTCAGCGAAATAGGCCCCACCGGGTCCGAGCTGTGCGCCCATCTTCTTGAACGTCGCGAGGGCATCTGGCGGAATCTCGGCCATCTCCTTTGCGCTGGCTTCAGAGGCGATGATCTCCGCCTGCGGACAACAGCCATTGCCGTGGCAATGGTCTCCATTGGCATGCGTGTTGACGATGGTGCCGATCTTTTCCGCCGCAACGCCGGAGGCATCCGCCATGGCGGAGAGCATGTCGCGGGTCAGGTGCATGTCGAACAAGGTATCAACCAGCAGCGACTGGTCACCATCGACGATCAGGCCCGCATTCGACCAGCCCCAGCCACCATCCGGCTGCAGCCAGGCATAAAGCCCGTTGCCGATATCCTTGAGGCCATGGGTAAACTCCCAGCGCGCCATGCTTTCCTCCCGTTTTTCTTTGCATCAAGGCAGAACGGGCGCGGGCGCGCAAGCCGCTTACTTGCGGAAGATCTGGGTCAGGCCGCCGCTGGTGAGGATGCCGACATCGGCCAGCGTGCCCGGAAGCGCGCGGGCATTCGGCGCGGCAAGGTAGAGTGCCTCCCAGGTCGGATGGAACTTGTCCTTGTAGGCGCGCAGCCCTTCAAAGCCGTAGACGGCATTGGCATGCTCGAACAGGAAGGCGCCGATCCGGCTCATCGCGGGGGCGA
Organism: Hyphomonadaceae bacterium BRH_c29; assembly: GCA_000961695.1. Classification (GTDB taxonomy): domain Bacteria; phylum Pseudomonadota; class Alphaproteobacteria; order Caulobacterales; family Hyphomonadaceae; genus Hyphomonas. The sequence goes on along the minus strand of LADW01000005.1, from coordinate 105,378 downwards.
GCCGGTGCGCCTCCAGCCCCGCAAGCGGCGCCATGCCCAGGTCGAACCGCTTGTAGCCCGCGTCCTTTGCCCAGAGGAGACAAGCGACGAACAGGTATTCCATCACGCTGCGCGGGGCATCCGACGAAAAGCGCATCAGGTCGATGGCGATCTCACGCTTGCCCGCGCCCGGCCAGAGATTCGCGAAGGCCAGAACCTCCCCGTTCAGGCGCGCGATGGCGATGGGGAAGCTGGAAATATAGCCCGGATCGAACCGGCCGAGGGAGAAGCCCTTCTCCGCCCCGCCATGCGCGGCGAGCCAGTCATCCGAAATGGCTTTCAGCGTGTCCATATGGGCGGGCAGCTCCGTCGGGGCGAGCACGTCAAAGCTGAGCCCGTCGCGGCTTGCGCGGTTATAGGCCTGACGCAGGCGGGCACGGTCTGCGCCTTCAAGATTAAACTCCGGGAGCGGAACGATTGCCGTCTCGCCGATCTTCTGCACCGAGAGGCCAAGGTCGACGGCAAGCGGCAGGAAATCCCGGCCCACAGCGTAGAAGGCGATGCCCGCACCGGCGGCGTCAGCCGCCTCACGGAAAGACCAGACGAGCGAGGGAATTTCCTCCGCAAGGCCGACAGGCTCGCCCATCGCGATCCAGGTGGAGCCGCGAACGCCGAACATGATGAAAGAGCGACCGCTGGGGCTGAAGTGGAAACGCTTGTCGCCGCTGAGCGCGAGCGCTGCGTCTGGCCGGGCGGTGTCAGCAGCGTCGATGATGGCGCGAATGTCGGTCAGCGGCGGGGCAGTTTCCGGCGGCAGGCGAAGCGGACGCAGCCAGTTCCAGGCCAGCACGAGCAGCGCGATAACGCTGACACCCGCTGCCGCTCGCAGGAAGCGTGACGTGCCGCCCTGCAGGGCCACCTGCCACCAGAGCTCGCTGCGGTATTCGACATGCTCATAAGAGAACAGGCCGAGCCAGATCACCGCGCCAATCGTCGCCAGAATGGCCAGCGCCATGACCGGTGTGAGGCGCGTCGCGGCAAGCGGTGTGGCGCGGTAGAAGGCCGGGCGCGACAGGCCGAGCAGGGCCAGCACAACGACCAACGGCAAGGCCTCGCTGAAACCGGCGCCCTTGGTCAGGGTCAGACCGACGCCAACCGTCAGCAGGCCCATGGCCACCATCCAGGCATGACTGAGGCGGCGCGACAGGCCGTTCGCCACGATGAGCAACAGGAGGCCTGCAATGGACGCCAGGAAGTGCGAAATCTCGATCACGGGGAGCGGCAGGTACCGGGCGGCCTCCCGCAGGGGTGCTGGCAGAGCAGGCGTCATGGCGCCCATCAGCATATAGGCCCCCGCCGCAAAGGCGAGCAGCGCAAACAGGACCGGCGCGAAGACCGACGCCACATCCCCTGCCCCGCGGCTGACGCCTTGCAGGGCGGGCACATGGCGGCGCACGGCGCCTGAACTCATCCCCGCTGCCGCGATGAGCAGCGGCGCAATGTAATAGATTGCCCGGAAGGCAATCAGGCTGGCGACGAGGCCTTCCGGCGGGCTCGACGGCACGAGGAGAAGGATCACCGCCTCAAACGCGCCGATGCCGCCCGGCAGGCCGCTGAGGCCACCGATCAGGCAAGCCAACGCAAAGACCGGAACGAAGGCGGCAAAGCCGATGGCCGTATCGTCCGGCAGGAGAACGAACAGGACGAGGCCCGCCGCCGTCCAGTCAATCAGACTGACGGTGACCCGTGCGACAACGCCCTCCAATCCCCCCGGAATGAGCAGGCGCGCGCTCCACATGTGCCAGGCGACAAGCGCGAGGAAAATGAGTCCGAGCGCGACGGCAACCCGGTCCGGCACACCGAAGTGGATGGGAAAGGCAGACGACTCGAAGACAAGGCCGAAGCCGCTGAGCAGGAGGGCGCCAACCGTCAGGCTGATCCGCGTGACCCGTGCGACCGCCTGGCTTTCATCCTCGGACAGGCCCATGCCGCCATAGATACGTGAACGGATGGATCCACCGGTCCTCTCCATATCGCCGAGCGAATTGCCGATGGCGTTCGCAGTGAAGGACACGAACGCCATGCCCCGCCACGGACGGGCGAGACCCAGATGGCGCAGCACCAGCGCGTCACGCAGCGCAGAGGCGGCATAGCTGACCAGCATCGCGCCGAGCGCGATCAATACGCCCGGCAAAGCAAGGCCCGAAAACCGCGCATAGACGGCATGCATCGAGAGATGATCGAGCTTCGTGTGGATCGCAAAGATCGCGAGCGCAAAGGCAGCGAGCGCAAACAGAACGGACAGCCAGCCGGCAGGGCCTGTCTTCTCGGCCAGTTTGCCTTTCTCAGCCTCCATCTGCCCTGCCCCTAGAACCGGTCGAGCAGGCGGCGAAGGTATTCGCGTTCTTCTTCGTCGTCGCTTTCATTATAGCGCTTGCGCAGCTCTTCCAGAATGTCCTTGGCACGCTGGCGCTCGGCTTCTTCGGGAATGCGCACGTCGTCGCCATTGTTGCCCGGCCCGCCGGTCTGGCGGCCGAACGGATCATTCGTGGTCTGCCCCTTGTTGGAACGTTCTTTCTGCATTTCATCCAGCATGGCGGCGAGGTTCTGGTTGAGTTCGGAGAGGCCCTGCGTCGCCTTCTCCTGATTCTTGGTCGCAACCCCTTCATTGCCACGCTCCAGCGCCCCTTCGGCCTGACGTTGGGCATTGCGGATGGCATCCAGCGCGTCGGGATCAATCGCCCCAGCGAGGGCGTTGTCCTCTCCGGCGCCTTCGCCGAGACCGCGTTCACGGGCAAATCGCTCAACCAGTTCGCCCAGCCGGGCCTGACGCTCTGCCAACGTGCCGCCGCTCTGTGGCGGAGCGCCTTCATCTGTGCCCGCAAAGTCATTCGTGCCCGGACGCTCACCACCCGGCTGGGTGCCGCCTTGCGGATTGCCGCCCGGCGTATTGCCGGACTGACCCGGACCGTTCTGTTGCTCACCCTGCTGCTGGCCGGGTTGCTGACCTGACTGCTCGCCAGACTCTTCACCGGACTCCTGACCAGACTGCTGGCCGCTTGGCATCTCGCCGCGCTGCTGGGCCAGTGTGTCATCGTTGAGCTGGCGCTGTTCGCGCAGGATTTCCGACAGACGGCGCATCGCGTCGGTCATTTCCTGCTCTTCCTGTGGCAGCTCGTCCTGATTCTCACCATTGGCCTGCGAACCCGGCATGCCGGACATGCCCTGCCCGCTCTGACCTTTCTGGAATTCCAGATTCTGCAGCATGTTCGTGATGTCGGACAGGAGCTGGCGGGCCTGCTCGCTGGCGCCGGTCTCGCTGAGATCCTGCAGCGCGTTCAGCATGTCCTCGAAATCCTGCCCGCCGAGAGACTGGTTGCCGCCCATGGCCTGACCGTCTGCATTCTCGTCCGGCATGTCGCCGCCATTGGCCATGGCTTCGGCCATCTTGGCGGCAAGGTATTCATTGGCAGCATCGCGGAAGGCCTGCATCCGCTGGCGGATTTCTTCTTCGGAGGCGCCATCGCGCAGCGCCTGTTCCAGCGCGCGGCGGGCAGCTTCCAGACGGCGGAGCGCATCGGCGGCGCTGCCATATTCCGCCTTCAGGGCCAGCGCCCAGAGCAGCGGATCGACCGCATCGGCCTCCGCCTTTGTGCCGGCCGATTCCAACATGCCCTCAGCCGTTTTGAACGTCAGGTAATAGGCCTGGTTCGGTATGTAGCGCTCGCCCATCAGGGTAACGGAGTCGAGCATCAGCGCCGCCTTCTGAATGTCCGGCGGCGCCATGTTCAGCCGGTTGACCGCATCCGTGTTGAGCGCGTCCTGCCGAAGGGCGAAGAGGTTCCGCTCCGGGGCTTTATAATCTCTCGGCTCGCGCAGCACGGTAACGCGCACTTCCTGCGCGACCCTTGCGATCGGATCGAGGAAGAGCTTTTGCGGCAGGACAAACGGAACGGTCTCGCTGGTGCCTTCCTGTCCGGCGGCATCTGTGACGACAAGGCGGACGTCGACCGGCAGGCCGGCCCAGCGGTGGCGGGTCAGGTCGATCTGCGTCGTGTCCTTGATCTCGGGCATAGACGGGGCGGCCAGCGGGATCGGCACGCGGTCTTCCTCGTCCGGGGCCGCTGGGTGCGGGTCCTTCAGGCGGATTGCAAGCTCGGCTTTGATCACGCCGTAATCGTCCTGGGCGGTCCAGGCAAATTCAGTCCGGTCGAGGCGGCCGTAGGTCGGGATGGACACGAACTGAACCGTCGGCACACCGTCCGGCGAGGCCAGCAACCGCCAGGCCGCCCGCTCACCCCACCAGTGGACGGAGACTCGGGCATCCTCAAGCAGGGTAGCTTTGGCTTCCCAGGCGCCATCCGGTGTGGTGGCGAATTTCTGCGTCGTGTGATGCTGCCCCTTCAGTACGAGACGCGGGGCGGACGGCGCTTCGGTGCGCAGGGTGATCTCGGACCCACGCGGCACACGGACATCATTCAGGCCCGGCTTCAGGAAGATCGGCGCACGGCCGGTATGGTCCGGCGGGGTGACCCAGGCCTCGACCGTCATGTCGTCGGCCCCGACCAGAGCGCCATAATCGGGGTTGAGCGCACGCAGGATACGGCCCGGTCCCTCCCCCGCTGCCAGCACCGCGATGCCGATCAGAGCCGCTGGCAGGACATAGCGCAGACGGAATGGGTCGAGGCCGCGCCACTCGGCTGAAAGGTTCGGCAGTTTCAGTTCGCGCGCGGCCTTCATCAGGCGCTCCCGGTGACGCACCCACAGGGCCTGCGCCCCGCGCGAAGGGTCTGCCGGGCGGTCGGTCAGGGAGGACACAGGACGCAGCGGAGATTGCGCGTCCAGCACGCGGGTCGCTTCGGCCTCGGTCACAGGCTTGTAGCGGCGTACCCCGCGCAGCAGGAAGATGACGCTGCCGATCAGGCAGAGCAGGGCCAGCACAGCGCCAAGGGCAGCCGGCAGGCGGTCGAACGCCCCGGCCAGCGCCATGGCCAGAAACAGAATGACAAAAACGAAAAGCGGCCAGAAGGCCCGGCCGAACGCGAGCAGGCCCAGCCGCCGCCGTGTGGCCGCGACCTTTGTCCCGATCGTCTTCAGTCCGTCCTTTTCAGCCAATCCGGCACCTGTTCCAGTTGCAGCATTTCCTCGAGATCCGGTCTGCGGCGGACAATGTCGAACGTATCGCCATGGACCAGCACTTCGGGCACGAGGGGCCGTGTATTGTAGGCCGAAGACAGCACGGCGCCATAGGCCCCCGCTGACATGAACGCGAGCCGGTCGCCGGACGTGACAGCGGCCAGTTCTCGCCCGGAAGCAAACTTGTCGGTCGACTCGCAGATCGGGCCGACCACGTCATAGGTTTTCGTGGACGCGTCCGGGGCCGGCTGTTTCAGCGGCTGGATCTCGTGGTGGGCGCCATAAAGGGCCGGACGCATGAGATCGTTCATGCCAGCATCGACAATCAGGAAAGACCGGTCAGGTGCCGCTTTCTCGTAGAGCGCCGTGGTCAGCAGGACGCCCGCATTGCCCGCGATCACACGGCCCGGCTCCAGGATCACCTGAACACCCAGCCCGGCGCTGACCTCTGCAATCATCGCGGCATAGGCCGAAGGCGGAGGCGGTTCGTCGCCGTCTTTGTAGGGAATGCCGAGCCCGCCGCCGACATCAAGGCGGGTAATATTGTGTCCCGACGCACGCAGGCGCTGAATCAGGCCGACGACTTTCTCGAACGCGGCCCGCATCGGCACGAGATCGCCGATCTGGCTGCCGATATGAACGTCGACACCAACAACCCGGATGCCGGGCAACGTGGCGGCTTCGGCATAGAGGGCTTCGGCCTCGGCCCAGGGCACGCCGAACTTGTCGCCCTTCTTGCCGGTGGAGATGTTCGGGTGGCCGCCTGCGGCGACATCCGGGTTCACGCGGATCGCGATGGGCGCCTCGCGCCCGACGCGGCCTGCCACACCGGACAGGAGGCGAAGCTCTGCCGCGCTCTCGACATTGAACTGGTGGATGCCCCCGGTGAGGCCGAGTTCCATTTCCGATGCGGTCTTGCCGACGCCGGAGAAAACGATCTTCGCAGCCGGGATGCCGGCGCGCAGGGCACGTTGCAGCTCTCCGCCGCTGACCACGTCTGCGCCGCACCCCTCCGCGGCGAGGGTCGCCAGCACGGCAATGTTCGAGTTCGCCTTCACCGAAAAAGCGATCAGGCAGTCCTGCCCCTCAAAGGCCGAGGCGATGACGCGGGCATGGCGCTGCAAGGTGGCCGTAGAATAGACGTAGCATGGCGTGCCCACCTCATCGGCCAGGTGGCCTAGGTCGACGCCCTCACAAAAGAGCCGTCCGTCCCGGTAATCGAAATGGTGCATCCGCCCCGCCTAGCTGCCAATCTCGCCGAGCGCGCCATTGTCGACCGGCGTGGTTGGCTTGGCGTCAGGAACGATGCCGCCCCACTGGTTCAGTTGCGGGCCCACTTCCGGCACTACTTCCGCGACCACAGCGACAGGCTCTTCAGCGCCCGGTGCTTCGACAACGATGACAGGGGCTGCGGTGGCACAGGCGCCAAGCGCCGCAACAAGGGTCATGCCGGCGAGCAGACGCCCGGCCGGCCGGCCAAAAAACTTACTCATTTGATCAATTCTCCGGACCGCCCAGCAACTCGTCGTCGCTGTCGGAATTCTGCTCTTCATCGGCACGCGGGGGCAATTTGGGAAGAGTTGAACTGCTGGAATCCGGCAGTTCGGCTTCCACATCATTGGCCGGATCGCCCCACAGGGGATCTGGGCGCTTGAGGTCTCCCGTCAGGCCGCAGGCCGGCAAAGTGAAGGTTCCCAGGATGAGGGCAGCAATGGCGAGGGGGCGTTTCATGCGACGGTCACTCCAGTCCAAGTCTCTGCTTCCACTGTGCCACCTGTTCGGCGACACGAACAGGGCTCGTACCACCATATGATGTCCGAGATGAGGCAGAGGCTTCAACCGTCAGAACGCCGAAAACGGCATCTGTAATGTCTTTGTGAACGCCCTGCATATCGGCCAGCGACAGGTCGGCCAGGTCAACGCCCTTCCCTTCCGCCAGCGCCACCAGCGCCCCGGTGACGTGATGCGCCTCGCGGAACGGCAGGCCGAGCTCGCGCACCAGCCAGTCGGCCAGGTCTGTCGCGGTGGAGAAGCCCTTTGCCGCAGCGGCGCGCATATTGTCCGGCTTGAACTGGATCGTCTCGATCATGCCGGTCATGGCGCGCACGCAGAGGTCAAACGTGTCGAAGGCCTCGAATGTCAGGCGCTTGTCGTCCTGAAGGTCTTTCGCATAGGCCAGCGGCAAGGCTTTCACGGCGCCCTGAAGACCGACATAAAAGCCGGTGATCAGAGCCGCCTTGGCCCGGATCAGCTCCGCTGCGTCCGGATTGCGCTTCTGCGGCATGATGGAGGAGCCGGTCGACCAGGCATCGGTCAGCTGGGCAAAGCCGAACTGCGCGCTGGACCAGAGCACGATCTCTTCGGCGAGGCGCGACAGGTGCGTTGCGGCAATCGATAACGCCGCCAGCGCTTCCAGCGCAAAGTCCCGCGCCGAGACCGCGTCCAGCGAGTTGGCCATCGGCCGGGCAAAGCCCAGCGCCTCGGCGGTCATGTCTCGGTCGATGGGAAAGCCCGTCCCGGCCAACGCCGCCGCGCCCAGCGGGCACTCGTTCAGCCGGTTTGCGCAATCGGAAAGCCGCGTCCAGTCGCGCGACGTCATCTCGACATAGGCCAGAAGATGATGCCCGAGCGTGACCGGCTGGGCCGTCTGCAAATGGGTGAAGCCCGGCATGATCGTATCGGTGTTTTCCCCGGCCCGCTGGATCAGCGCGCCCTGCAGGCCGCCAAGCAGACGAGCCGAATGGTCGAGCGCGCGACGTGTCCAGAGGCGGAAATCGGTGACGACCTGGTCATTGCGCGAGCGCGCCGTGTGCAGACGCCCGGCCGGTTCGCCGACCAGTTCCTTCAGCCGCGCCTCGACATTCATGTGAATATCTTCGAGTTCGCGGCGGAACGGGAAGGTCCCTTCGCGCATCTCGGCCACAATCGTGTCGAGCCCGGCCTGAATGGCCTCATTGTCTTCGAACGAGATGATGCCCATTTCGGACAGCATGTCGGCATGTGCCCGGCTTCCGGCGATGTCTTCCTCAGCCATGCGCCGGTCAATATCGAGGGATGCGTTGATTTCTTCCATGATGTCGGATGGGGTCGCGGCAAAGCGTCCCCCCCACATCGTCTGGCCTTTGGCGCTTTCCATTGGCATATCCCTTCAACAAACTTACGGAAAGCGAGATACCATGCGGCGCTACGCTCTTCCCGGCCTCTTCTTGGTCGGACTGATCGCGATTGTCTATGTGCTGATCAGCGCAGGCGGCGGGAAACCGCATGAAAATCCACTTGCAAAATTTGCAACGGGTTCGCTGACCAAGCTGGACCTGTCCGGATCTGGCGATCCGGCGGGCGAGACCCCCTTCTACACAGCAGATGGCACGTCCCACACGCTGGCCGAATTCCAGGGCAAGACGATCCTCGTGAATTTCTGGGCCACCTGGTGCTCGCCCTGTGAGAAGGAAATGCCCTCCCTCGGCGCCCTGCAGAAAGCGCGCGGGGGCGCGGATTTCGAAGTCGTCGCAATCAGCGTCGATTCTGCTGAAGACAAAGATTATGCCGCCCAGCGCCTCGGCGAACTGGGCGCGGCCAACATTCCGTTCCGCATCATCACACCGGAACAGTATGAGCTGGTCTATGACAGCGGCGTTCAGGGCTTTCCGACCAGTATTCTTTATGGGCCGGACGGTAGGGAAATCGCACGTCTTGCCGGAGAAGCCGACTGGTCTTCCTTCGAAGCCATCGGCTTGATCGACGCCCTACTGGATCGTTGAAAGTTCGGTTTCCACGCGGCTGATCTGTGAGAGGAATGTCATGGGCGGGGCCGGCACATCGCCGGAAACCGGCCCATTGGCCGGCCACATGAGCACCAGGAGTTTCAGCTCCAGCTGCAAGCCGCTGGCATTCTCTGACGCCAGACCGGCGGCGAGATCCTGCGCCACGAAGGCATAGCCATAGGCATCCTGGTACGCGATCGGATCTTCAACCCGGTTATTGAGCGACACGCCCGCTTCGTAAGCCTTCTGACACCGCTTGATCAGCAGCGCGATCAGATCGGACGCCTTGCCGCTGGCATTCGCCCGCAGGAAGGAGACGTTTTCTTCCACAGCGACAAGTTTCGCGTCAATTTCGTCCAGCGCAGCATCGCTTGTCAGGGCCTCTGCCGCCGCATCGAACAGGTCCGGCTCGAGTCCGCTTTCGACAAGGCGCGTCAGACCGCCGGGTTTGACCTCGCTTATGGCGAGACGCAGGTGCTCAGCGGCATCGTCTGCCTCTCCGGCCCTGGCGAGGGCCGCACCGGCGGCGACCTGGCTCGCGATCAGCACGGCGCGCTCTTCCTCGGGCATCAGCAACGCCGCATCCAGCGGAGTTTCGCTTGTGTCCGCCGCATCCGCCAAAGGAAATGACCCGGAATTGGCGACGGAGGGCGCTCGCGCACCCCCTGCCTCGCCACACGCCGCCAGGCTGAGCAGGGCCGCGCTGAGGCCGAGCCGCATCCAGTATGTCGGCGAATGGGTCATCAGGCGGCCTCCCGGAAATTGGTCCGTGAGGGCAACCTAAGGGGCCACAGGGTGTTGCGGCAAGTGCAGGAACGTCCCGAGACGCGTCAGGATCCGGAAACTGGCGGGTTGGTACGTCCCGTACACCAATCCGGCTTGCGATCGCCGCCGTCATAATCCCAGGTCTTGTGCGTGCCGGCGGCGACGAGGCGCCCGGCGAGGTCCTGCCCATCCAGCGAAATATCCACAACCAACCGGCCATACCGGTCCGGACCATAGCTGTGGGAAACCACCAGCGTCTTGCCACGGGTCAGCTCCAGCACTTCCGCCTTGGCGGCATAGCCCAGTTCGCGCTCATGCTCGCATTTGGCCCCGGCATACCATTTGGTCGAGCCGGTTTCGGGCGCGTCCACGCCGTGCAGCCGGAACTTGGCGCCATCTGCCAGCCGTCCGGAATCCCCGTCCGACCAATAGGCAATGGAGGGGTCTGGCACGACCTGTTGGGCCGGGTTGGCAGACTCGCGCGCGGCAAGCGCAATGCCCAGCGCGATGCCTGCCAGCACCACGAACGTGATCAACCATTCCTTGAGCCGGCTTCCCCGCGCCATCGGCGTCTCCCTGCTTGCTGGCAGGAAGCTGGAGCGAGCGCGTTAACCGCTGGTTAAGCCGGAAAGCCTGGCGCCAAAACAAAAACCCCGGCCTTGCGGGCCGGGGTTCTTCTGGTTGCCACCGTGTGAAACGGTGCAGGGCCGGATAAGGGCTTAGACGAAGCCTTTGAACTTGTCTTTGAAGCGCGACACGCGGCCACCGCGGTCCAGCATCTTGCCGTCGCCGCCGGTCCAGGCCGGGTGCGATTTGGAATCGATATCCAGAACGAGACGCTCACCTTCGGCGCCGTAGGTCGAGCGCGTCTGGTATTCAGTGCCGTCCGTCATCACCACAGTGATGAAGTGATAGTCGGGATGACCTTCTTTTTTCATGGCTCGCGCCCTCTTTGATCCGTTGCTTCCGGGTTGTCGCCGCCGCGCTTCACCTTTAGGGGTGCGCGGGCGTGGCTGCTGCCCGTTTTCAGAAGTGGCGCGTGTAACTGAAGAAAAGCCCTTTCGCAAGGGGGCCAAGCACCCGATTTCCACTGTGCCACAAAGGTGCCACGCATGGCCGACACCGAATCCCAGCAAACCATTGATCGCCGCGCCAGCGAGCCAGGCGGCGGACAGGCCATCGACCGGCCCAAGGGACGCACGCTGAAACCCCTCAGGCTGTTGCTGCCTTATGCGGTCCGGCACTGGTGCACGGTCCTGATCGCGCTGGTCTTCCTGATCGGGGCCGCTGCCCTAAGCCTGACCCTGCCAATCCTGCTGGGCAAAGCCGCCGATGCCGGCCGCCAGGCAGGCGGGAACGCGCAGTTATTGCTGGAACTGGTCGACAGATCCTTCTTCTGGGTCGCTGCCGCCGCCATCGCCTCCGGCGTGATGGGCGCCATCCGGTTCTATTTCGTCTCCCGCTTTGGCGAGCGGATCGCCGCCGACCTGCGCCGGGACCTTTATGCCCACCTCCTGAAGCTCGGCCCGCGCTACCATTCCAAAATGCGTTCGGGCGAAGCGGTCTCCCGCCTGACGGCGGACATAACGCTGATCGAGACCTTCCTCGGCACGTCTGCCTCTCTCGCCACGCGCACGCTGATCACAACATTTGGCGCGCTGACCATGATGATGGTGGTGAACTGGAAGCTGGGCCTGACCCTGCTGGCCATGCTGCCCGTGGTCATGCTGCCCGTGTTGGGCGTCGGGCGGTTTATCCGCACGATGTCGAACCGGGCCCAGTCGCGCCTGGCAGATGCCGGCTCTGAGGCCGCTGAAGCGCTCGACGCGATCGAGCTGGTGCAGGCCTATGGCCGCGAGGACAGCCGCCTGGCGACCTTCTCCGACGCCGTGGAGGCAACCTTCCAGGCGGCCATGCGCCGGATCACGGCGCGCAGTTTCATGATCGTCATGGTGTCCGTGCTGCTGTTTGGCGGCTTTGTCTGCGTCCTGTGGATGGGCGCACGCGCCGTGGCGAAAGGCGAGATGAGCTTTGGCGATCTCTCCGCCATGGTCCTCTATGCGCTTTATGCCGGGTCCGGCTTTGGCATGTTGGCGGAAGTCTATGGCGAAGTGATGCGCGCCGCTGGCGCCGCCGACCGGGCCGCCGAAGTGCTGCACGCCGAACCGGAAATCGCCCCGCCTGCCCTGCCCCGCCAGATGCCCGCCAAAGTCACCGGCGCGCTCAAATTCGACCACGTCACCTTCACCTATGCCGAGGCAGGCCCCGACGGAAAAAGCGTCTCGGCGCTGACGGACTTCTCCCTCTCGGTAAAGCCCGGCGAATTCGTTGCCCTGGTCGGCCCGAGCGGGGCCGGCAAGACAACCGTCTTCCGCCTGGCCCTGCGCCTGTTCGATCCGCAATCAGGCCACGTATCGCTGGACGGGTTCACTTCCGGCGAGGTCATGCCGCACGACTGGCGCCGCAACTTTGCCTACGCCCCGCAGGAATCGGCCCTGTTCACCGGAACGGCTGCGGAGAATATCGCTTTCGGCACGGACAATCCGGACGAGAAACTTCTCGAACATGCCGCACGCATGGCCGAGGCGATGGACTTCCTGTCAGAGAAAGAAGGCCTCGCGACCGATCTTGGCCAGAAGGGCCGCAACCTGTCCGGCGGCCAGCGCCAGCGGGTTGCCCTCGCCCGCGCGCTGGTGCGCGATGCGCCGGTCCTGTTGCTGGACGAGGCGACTTCTGCGCTCGATTCCGAGAGCGAAGCCGCCGTGCGCCGCGCCATTGCCAACGCCGCAGAAGGGCGGACGACCCTGGTCATTGCCCACCGGCTTTCCACCGTGCGCAGGGCCGACCGGATTGTCGTCATGGAGCAAGGCAGAATCGTCGAGGAAGGCACGCACGAGGAACTCGTCGCCCAGGGCGGCCTCTATGCGCGCCTCGCCGAGCTGCAATTCGCGGAGGGCTGAAACGTCAAGCCTTTGCGATCGAATTTCCGCCGTCAACAAGCATCGCGGACCCCGTGACGAAGCGCGACTCGTCCGATGCCAGGAAAAGGGCGGCGTTCGCGATCTCCTCTGGCTCGGCAATCCGCTTCAAGGCGTGCAATCCAGCAACTGCCGCCTCCATGTCCGGCCCTCCTGACATCATGCCCGTGCGCGTACCGCCGGGCAGCAGAGCATTTGCGCGAATACCCGCCTCGCCCAACTCTACCGCAAGTACTTGAGCGAGACCGATCAGCCCCGCCTTGCTCGCCGCATAGGCGCCCATGCCCGGCAGACCAACCGTATGACCGACGAAGCTGGACGTGAAGATCAGGGAGCCGGATCCCTGCTTGCGCATCGCCGGGATCTGGCTCTGTGATGCGAGGAATGCGCTGGTAAGGTTGGTCGCAATGACATTGTGCCAATTGGAACGGTCCATATCCTCTATTGCGATCCCATCGCCGATGATGCCGGCATTGTTGAACGCAATATCGAGCCTGCCGGTTTCGTTGAGCGCCACCTGCGCCAGCGCCGCATTCTGCTCCGGCGATTTCACATCACCCGCCACCGAGACGGCTTGTCCGCCCGCAGCTCTGATTTGTTCCACCAGCTCGGTCAGTTCCGCTGCACGCCGAGCGCCCAACACGACAAATGCACCTTCCGCAGCGAAGCGGCGCGCCGCAGCTCGACCGATGCCGGAACTTGCTCCCGTGACAATTGCTGTTTTACCCGCCAGTCTCATTCACATCTCCTGATCCGATTGTGGATCCAGAATGATGCGAACCCGTCAGGCGGGCCACCCGCTGCTTGCTATGGGAACAAGTTCAGCTGCGCTTCCACTTCTTCACCTTGCCATCCACCGTGAAGGCGAAGGCAAGCGACAGGATCAACGGTACCCAGATCGGCAAATGTCCCAGACCCGGCGCATCAAGCGCCGCGGCGAGATGATCGTCCACGCACCACCACAACAGCCATAACCACATACAGACACTCCTTATTTCTGTACGCCCCGTACGAAGCATAGATAGGAGGTCTGAGCGGCTATGTTTAGGGGCAGCCTATTCCGCCGCTTGCAGAGCCGGCTTCTTCGCGGCGGCTTCTGCCGGTGTGGTGAACTGGATCACACCATCCTCGATGGGCAGCTCGCGCAGGTTCTTCCGGTCGGTGAAATAGCTCTGGTGCAGCTTCCACGGCGCCTCAGTATGCTGGCGCGGGAACTGGTCCATCACCCGCTGGAAATAGCCGGACGAGAAATCCACAAAGGGCTCGGTCTCGTTCGGGAAGGCTGACAGGTAGGGCATCACTGAGGTTGCGCCCTTCTGGTCCATCAGGGTGATCAGACGGCAGACATATTCTGACGTCAGGTCTGCCTTTAGCGTCCACGACGCGTTGGTGTAGCCAAACGTCACGGCCAGGTTCGGCACGTTCGACAGCATCACGCCCTTGTAGTTCAGTAGCTGGCCCGGATCGACCTTCTTGCCGTCAAGGGACACGTCCACCCCGTTCATGAAGATGAGGTTCAGCCCCGTTGCCGTGACCACGATGTCGGCTTCGATTTCCTTGCCAGATTTCAGCTTGATGCCGGTCTCGGTGAAGGTCTCGATATGGTCGGTCTCGACGCTGGCCTTGCCGGACTTCAGCGCATTGAAGAGATCGGAATCTGGCACGAGGCAGAGCCGCTGTTCCCACGGATTATAGTTCGGCGTGAAATGCTTATCGACGTCATAGTCTGGCCCGAGTTCTTCGCGGACCATCTTGAGAAGACGCTCCTTCGCGCCCTCCGGATTCTCACGCGTCTTGCGGAAGAAGAATTGCTGGAAGGCGACGTTCCGCCAGCGGATCAGTGTGTAGGCCCAGGTATCCGGCAGGATGGTACGCAGGAAGTTTGCCGCCTTGTCCACCGCCGGGCGCGAGACGACATAGGTCGGCGAGCGTTGCAGCATGGTGACGTGCCCCGCCTTCTCGGCCATTGCAGGCACGAGCGTCATCGCCGTGGCGCCGGAGCCGATGATGACGACTTTCTTGCCCGCATAGTCGAGCTCTTCCGGCCAGTGCTGGGGATGCACGAACTGGCCCTTGTAGGCGTCCTCGCCCGGGAAGTCCGGCCGGTAGCCCTGATCGTAATTGTAATAGCCGCCACACATGAACAGGAAGCGTGCCGACAGCGTCGAGCGCTCCCCAGTCTGCGTGTTCTGACTGGTCACTTTCCAGACCTGATCCGCACTGGACCAGTCTGCCGCAACAATCTTCGTGTCGAACTGGATATGCGGGGTGATGCCATACTCGTCCGCCGTCTCGCGGATATAGGTCCGGATCGAGGGACCATCGGCAATCGCCTTGGCCTGGGTCCAGGGTTTGAAGTTGAAGCCCAGCGTGTGCATGTCCGAATCCGAGCGGATGCCCGGATAGCGGAACAGGTCCCAGGTCCCGCCAATCGCGCTTCGCTGCTCGAAGATGCGATAGGTCTTGCCGGGGCACTGCTTGCCGAGGTGAACGGCAGCGCCGATGCCCGAAAGGCCCGCGCCGATGATGAGAACGTCTGTGTCTGGCTGTGTCATGGCGCCAGATTACGTATTTTCACGGATAAGGAAATAGGTGACGCTAGCGTCACCAAATTTTTCTGCGCTTAGACCGACGCGGCTTTGCCGAACGACGCTGCGTGGCGGAGCTGTTTTTCGAGCTTCGGAAGCAGGTCTTCATTGGACGCGAGGATCGAGCCGGTGTCCATGATGTCGCCGCCGTCCAGCTCGCTGATATAGCCGCCCGCCTCACGCACGAGGACGATGCCGGCAGCAATGTCCCAGGATTTCAGGTTGCGTTCCCAGAACCCGTCGAACCGGCCAGCGGCGACCCAGGCGAGGTCCAGCGCGGCAGAGCCGTTGCGGCGGATACCAGCGGTCGCCGGCGTCATGGCGGCAACTTCGCGGGCGAAAGTGATGTGGCTGTCTTCCGACTTGCCGTGCCAGGGCGTGCCCGTGGCGATGACCGACTCGTGCAGGTCACGGCGGGTAGCAACGCGCAGCTTGCGGTTCTCCAGCCAGCAGCCACGGCCCGTCTCTGCCCAGAAGATCTCGTTCTTGGCGACATCGAACACGACACCAGTCAGCAGCTCGCCGTCGCGCTCAAGCGCAATGGAGACGGCAAAGTGCGGCTGGCCGTGCAGGAAGTTCAGCGTGCCATCGAGCGGATCGACGATGAAACGGTTGGACTTGTCGGTGCCGGGCACAACGCCGCGCTCTTCCATCACAAAGCCATAGCCCGGGCGGGCCTTGGACAGGTGCTGGAAGATGATCTCTTCGGCGCGGTGGTCAGCATTGGAGACGAAGTCCGCCGGACCC
The DNA here is from genome assembly GCA_000961695.1 of Hyphomonadaceae bacterium BRH_c29. Lineage (GTDB taxonomy): Bacteria > Pseudomonadota > Alphaproteobacteria > Caulobacterales > Hyphomonadaceae > Hyphomonas. Next base: position 89,421 of record LADW01000005.1, on the reverse strand, counting down.
TTCTTGGAAACCTGCAGGTTTTCCACTTCGCCAAAGTCGCGCGCGAGCGAACGCCCGGCGGCGCGGGCGGCGGCGATCATTACGGATCCAACGGGTGAGGGCTTCGACATGTGAAACAGCGTCCGGTCGCATTCTGGCGGGAGCGGGCCGAGTAAGCCTTTGTCGCCGGGGGGTCAAGGCGCCGGAGTGTTAATCCGCTGACAAGGAATCCAGCAGGGCATTGAACGCGGCCACGGCAGCGGGCGCGCCATCCTTATAATCCCAGACACCGGAAGAAGCCGCAAGGAAATCGGCCCCCGCGGTCACCAACGGCCCAGCATTCTCCACCGTGATGCCACCAATCGCGACGCAGGGGATTTCCATGCTCTCCTGCCAGATTTCCAGCAGTTCGAGATCGGCCTGTGCCGTGCCCTCCTTGGTGGAGGTCGGAAAGAAGGCGCCGAAGGCCACATAGTCCGCCCCCGCCTCGCCCGCGCTCATGGCGACATGGCGGGAATTCTTCGCCGTCGCGCCGATGATCATGTCCGGGCCAACAATCGCGCGGGTCTCTTTGACGGAGCCGTCATCCCAGCCGACATGAACGCCATCTGCGCCAAGCTCGACGGCGAGTTCCGGGCTGTCATTGATGAGGACGGCGACGCCGTAAGCCTGCGCCATCTCGGTCACCGCAGCCGCCACTTCCCTCGTCGCCTGCATATCTATCATGCCATCCGCACCCTTGAGGCGCAGCTGGAGGCACGCCACATCGCCTGCAGACAATGCGGTTTCAAGGATCGCAGCGAATTCATTCACGTCGGCGATCTGCGGCGGCGTGATCAGGTAAAGCCGCGTACGCAGCCGGGGCGGTGGAGTGTTCTTCATGGTCGCGGCATGTGCGGCCCGGCTGCAAGGAAGTCAATCGCGGGCAACCGCGCAAAGGATCGAAACCAATGTTCCGCAAACTCCCCGCCCGCGCCTACCAGACCGTGTTCAGCGCCCTGATGGCCTTTTTCATGAGCTTTCTGATGTCGGGCGCGATCACGGCGATCAATGTCGGCGTGCCGCCAGGCTTCTTCGGCCTCTGGATGCACGCCTGGGCCTATGCCTTCTCGATCGCCCTGCCGGTAATCCTGGTCGTCGCGCCGCTTGTGCGGCATCTAACCGGGCGTCTGGTTGAGGCGCCGGGAACGCCTGCCCCGGTTCACGTCAACGCCGAGTGCCACTGAGCCCACGAGCGCCCGGCGAAAGTAAATCCGCCGGGCTGCAGCCCCACCCTATTCCGCGTCATCGCCCTCAGCAGCATTGACGAGGTAGGCTTCATAGGCGTCCGGCGTCCAGTCACGGCCGAGGAAGTCATGCACCAGTTCGGCGGCGGGCTTTGACGAACCGGGCGCGAGGACCTGGTCGCGATAGCGAGCGGCGGTCGCCTCGTCACGCAGGCCGTTGGCCTTGAACTCGGTGAACATATCCGTCGCGATGGCGAGCGACCATTGATAGGTATAGTAGATCGCCGAATAGCCATCGAGGTGGCCGAAGCTGGCATAGGGGTGCACATCCGGCAGCGTCTCGAACGGGCTGAGACGCGACTGGGTCTCGTTCCAGATCTCGTCGAAATCAACCTCCGAAGGCGGACGATTGTAATAGTCGAGCGAAACATTGGCGTAGAGCAACTGGCGCAGCGTGTTGGTGCCGACCCCGAAGTCGCGCGCAGCGACCATTTTCTCGACCAGTTCCGGCGGGATCACATTGCCATCCGCATCCTTTGCGAACTTGGCGAGCGTATCATAGTCCCACACCCAGTTTTGCAGCATCTGCGAAGGGGCCTCGATAAAGTCCCATTCGAGATTGCCCATGGTGAGACTGGCATAGTCCGGCTGGGCGGAGAACATGTCGTGGATGAGGTGCCCGAATTCATGAAGGAAGGTTTCGACCTGCGCATGTTCCATCAGGCCTGTCGTGTGTTCACCTGCGGGGAAGTTACAGATCAGCGCGGCGACCGGGACGCCATCCGGCGTCGGACCGAAGCGGATCGGGAAAGCGGCGGCGTGTTTGAACTTGCCGTCACGCGGATGCATGTCGAGGAAAAAGCGCCCGATCAGCTTGTCCCCCTGGTACATCTCATGTGCGCTGACGCTGGCATCCCAGACCGGCGCGCCCTCCCACGGCTTGATCTCGACGCCGAACAGATCCTCGACCAGCGAGAAAATGCCCTCGCGCACATCGTTGAAGGCGAAGTATTTGCGCACTTCCTGACTGTCGAGTTCATAATCCGATTTGCGGATCATCTCAGTCAGATACGACCGGCTCCAATCCGTCACCGTCGTGGCGGAGGGGTCAAGTTCCTGCTGCTTGGCCAGCAGGCGATCATATTCGAGTGCGGCCGCGTTACGGGCAGCGCCTTCGACTTCGTTCAGGAAATCCGCCGCAACGTCCGGCGAGCCGGTCATCTTGTCTTCGGTGACATAAGCGGCCCAATTGTCATAGCCGAGCGTGGTGGCAAGTTCGTAGCGCTTCTCAAGAATGCCGCGCAGAGACGCCACATTCTCCGGATACGCACGGCTATTTGCTTCTGCCAGAAGCGCTTTGCGCAGCGCATTGTTCGGCGAGTAGGTGAAGATGGGGAAAATGTCCGGATAGTCGGTCGTGATGGTGACCAGACCGTCCTCGCCCGGCGGGTGTGCGGAGATGTAATCGTCCGGCAGGCCGGCAAGGTCTTCCGGAGAAACTTTCACGCTGCCCTGAATTTCGCGGAGGTTCTTGTTGAACTCCGTCGACAGTTCCGACAGCTCTGCGTTCAGGCTGCGCACCTTGTCGCGAACCGTATCGTCCTTGTCGATGCCGGCGCGGCGGTATTCGCCAAGTGTGCGCTTCAGCAGATAGGCCGAGCGCGCATCCAGTTTCGTCTCATCAATGGAAGAGAGCCGGTCATAGACCGGGCGCGAAAGCGAAATGCGCGTCGCCATGTCAGACGTCTTCTGCTGACAGGTATCGCCGGTCTCGCGGATGGCCGCATCCGGGTTGGCTTCGGCAATGATCGGCGCCTCGCCATAGCCGACCCCGTAGGCGACGTTCAGCATGGCATCATAGTCTTTGAGGTCCCCGACACCGGCCGTACCGTCGCGGGTTTCCAGATCGGTCAGCATCTTTTCGACCAGCGCCAGGGCCGTGTCGCACCGCGTGGTGAATTCGTCCGCCGAGGCCGGTGCCAGAACCAACGTGTTCAGCATCGCTGCGCCTTCATCAGACAGCGCGCTGCGGGCCGTGTTGGCGGCGGGCTCTGGTTTTCCGCATCCGGCAAGCAGGGCGAGCCCGGCAAGGGATACGGCAGCAAGGCGATACGACTTCAACGGCATGAATGGCCCCTCTTTCCAGCAAATGCGCGAACGAAAATGCCCGCCATTTCGATGGCGGGCACTATGGCGTCGCGTTGAGGGGTAAGTCCAGAGCCGGATCAACCGGCTTTGGAGGCCTCGTAGATGCTGTCGATGGCCTCGGCCAGGGCCGTGTCGAACTCGGCATCGCTCTGCTGGGCTGAGAGGCCTTCGGTCAGGGCGCGCGAGAAGGACGCGATGACGCCGGCATTGGAGGCCAGCTTCGCATTGGCATCGTTGCGGCAATAGCCGCCAGACAGAGCCACGACGCGCATCACGCGCGGATGGTCGACCAGTGGTTTGTAGAGGTTTGCCTTCTCCGGCAGGGTCAGCTTCAGCATGACCTGCTTGTCATGGCCGAGCGCGTCGAGCTGTTTCAGGATTTCAGCCAGGAGGATCTCCTCGGCTTCGGCCTTATCGGGGATGGAGATCGTCACTTCCGGCTCGATGATCGGCATCAGGCCATGGCCGAGGATCTGACGGCCCACGTCGAACTGCTGAGCGACGACGGCAGCAATGCCCTCTTCGTTCGCAGCCGAGATGACCGAACGCATCTTGGTGCCGAAAATACCCTTGGCGACGGCGCGTTCCAGCAGCGCGTCGAGCTCCGGCATTGGCTTCATCAGTTGAACGCCATTAGCTTCGTCCGCGAGGCCCTTGTCGACTTTAAGGAAAGGAACAACGCTGCATTCTTTCCAGAGGTATTCAGCCGTCGGCACGCTGTCGATGCTGCCTTCCATGGTGCGCTCGAACAGGATGGCGCCCATGACCTTGTCGCCGTTGAATGCTGGCGACTTGATGATGCGGGCGCGCATCTCGTGAATGAGGCCGTACATTTCTTCGTCATTGGCGTAGGCGGTTTCCTCGATGCCATAGAGGCGCAGGGCCTTTGGCGTGGAGCCGCCCGATTGATCGAGGGCCGCGATGAAGCCTGGCTTCTCCGCTGCCTGTTTTGCCATGGTTTCGTTTGCCATCTCGATTACCGTCATTTCTGAACTGATCCTTGAACACTGCTTGTTTTGCAAAGTTTGCGTTCAAGTACCGTGCCGTTTGCGTGCGTCAACAGCCGGACCTGCCCGACGTGTCATATACTGCAATCGCTATTGATTCCGGGCAAACTGCCAGACTCGCCCGGAAAATCGCCCGCCGTCTGGTGACCGCGCTGGCCTGAAACCTCTTTCAGACCGATCCGCATTTTTCTCGAAGCCTGCGCACGGCGTCAAATGTGACCGCTACCATTCCTCGCAGCCTGCGCGATTTGCCGCAGGCCACCCCGCAACCGCCAGTGAGTCTGTGCCGGAAAGGGTCAGGCGAAATCAGGCCTTGAGGACCTCGACACCCGGAAGCGGCTTGCCTTCCATCCACTCCAGGAACGCGCCGCCTGCGGTGGAGACGAAGGTGAAATCGTCGGCAACGCCGGCGTGGTTCAACGCGGCTACCGTGTCCCCGCCGCCGGCGACGGCGATCAGCTTGCCTTCCTTGGCGAGCTTCGCAGCCGCTTGGGCAGCCGCCACCGTGGCCTTGTCGAACGGGGTCATTTCGAACGCGCCGAGCGGGCCGTTCCAGACCAGCGTCTTTGCACGCCCCATGGCGCCGACAATGTGCGCGACGCTCATCAGGCCGGCATCGAGGATCATCTCGTCTGCGGCAACGTCCTCCGGCGCGCAGGTGCGGTTCTCGGCATTGGCCTTGAACTCTTTCGCCACGACCACATCGCGCGGCAGCAGGATCTCGCAACCGCTGGCCTTGGCGTTCGCCATGATCTCGCGCGCGGTGTCTGCCAGGTCATGCTCGCAGAGAGACTTACCAACATCGAGGCCCTGAGCGGCCAGGAACGTGTTGGCCATGCCGCCACCAATGGCCAGCATGTCGACCTTGGAAACGAGGTTCTTCAGGAGGTCAATCTTGGTGGAGACCTTTGCGCCGCCAACAACGGCCATCACAGGCCGCTCCGGCGTACCGAGGGCTTTTTCCAGCGCGTCCAGTTCAGTTTCCATCGCCTTGCCGGCATAGGCCGGGATCAGGCGCGCAATGCCTTCCGTGGACGCATGGGCGCGGTGCGCCGCCGAGAATGCGTCGCTGACGAAAATGTCGCCAAGGGCCGCCATGGCTTCGGCAAGGGCCGGATCATTCTTCTCTTCACCCGGCTCAAACCGCGTGTTCTCCATCAGGATCACATCGCCCGGCGCGCGGCTGGTGACGAAGGCTTTCGCTTTCGGGCCGAAGCCGCAATTCTCAGCAAAGTGAACCGGCGCACCCAGAACGTCGGCAAAGGCCGCAGCGATTGGCTTCAGGCTCATTTCCGGAACGATCTTGCCTTTCGGGCGATCAAAGTGCGCCAGAAGGACAACTTTCGCCCCCTTCCCTGTCAGCGCGTTGACGGTCGGCAGCGCGGAGCGCAGGCGCGTGTCGTCGCTGACCTTGCCGTCCGCCATCGGAACGTTGAAGTCGACGCGGACAAGAGCGGTCTTGCCGGTCAGGTCTCCGGCATCATCGATACGGCGGAAAGAGGACATCTGGTTTACTCCGGTTTGCGGAACACGGCACGCAACAGGGCGGCGGGTCCGTTATGGTAGAGGCCTTCGGAAAGGGTTTCGGTGCCGGTCAGGAAAGACACGGACTCTGCACCGGCAAAATCGGCGCGGATATCATCGGGGGCGAACAGCTTGTCCGGCGTGTTCGGTCCGCCGGAATTGTGCGATTTCTGCCAGTCGATCTGTTCCGGCAGGAAGCCTTCGAGAAAGACATGCCCGCCGGGCTTGCAGGCGGAGAGCATCTTGCCATGCAACACCGGCCGGAAGGCTGTCGGCACGTGCAGGAACATAGCGGCGATGCAGTCATATTCGGCTTCGGGCCAGTGCCACTCGCTGAGATCGGCCTCGATACAGGTCAGGGATACGCCGCGTGTGGCGGCCAGCTCAGCTGTCTTGGCGAGGCCGGCAGCAGACATGTCCACCGCCGTTACCTCAAGCCCGCATTCTGCCAGGAACACCGCGTCGCGCCCCTCCCCGCAAGCAGGGACGAGCGCGCGCTGACCGGGTTTCAGCAAGTCACGGAAGCCAAGCAGCAACCGGCTCGCCCGGTCACCATAGGCATAGCCCTGTTCGCTGAAGCGGGCGTTCCAGAATTCCTTCGGGATGCCCGGTGTACTCACGGACAGGGCTCCTTGGTCAGATGCTTCAGATCAGTTTCGCCATGACGAGAGCGGTGTCGGCCATACGGGTCGAGAAGCCCCACTCGTTATCGTACCAAGTCATGATCGACACGAAATTGCCGTCCATCACTTTGGTCTGGTCGAGGTGGAAGATCGACGAGCGCGGATCGTGCACGAAGTCGATGGAGACGTTCGGCTGGTCGGTATAGCCGAGCACGCCCTTCATCGGACCATCGGCAGCAGCGATGATGGCTGCGTTGATTTCTGCCGGGGTCGTCTTTTTCTTCGAGAGGAATTTCAGGTCGACGAGCGAGACGTTCGGCGTCGGCACGCGAACCGAGATGCCGTCCAGCTTGCCGTTCAGTTCCGGCAGGACCAGGCCGACAGCCTTGGCGGCGCCGGTCGAGGTCGGGATCATCGACAGGGCTGCTGCGCGGCCGCGATAGAGATCCTTGTGCATCTGGTCGAGCGACGGCTGGTCATTCGTGTAGGAGTGAATGGTCGTCATCATGCCCTTCTCAATGCCGATCAGGTCATTCAGGACCTTGGCGACGGGCGAGAGGCAGTTCGTGGTGCACGATGCGTTGGAGACGACCAGATCGTCCTTGGTCAGCGTGGCATGGTTCACACCGAACACGATGGTCTTGTCGGCATTGGTGGCCGGGGCAGACACCAGCACGCGTTTGGCGCCAGCGGCAAGGTGGGCCGAGGCCTTTTCCTTGTCTGCGAAGATGCCGGTGCACTCCATCGCGATATCGATGTCGAGTTCGCGGTGCGGCAGATCTTTCGGGTCGCGGATTGCGGTGCAGAGAATCGGTTTGCCATTGATGATGATCTTGTCACCATCGACCTTCACGTCGGCCGGGAAACGGCCATGCACGGAGTCGAAGCGCAGCAGGTGTGCGTTGGTTTCGACCGGTCCAAGGTCGTTGATCGCGGCAACTTCGATGTCCTTGCGGTCGTTTTCGATGATGGAGCGCAGGACGAGGCGGCCAATACGGCCAAAACCATTGATTGCGACGCGAACGGTCATTGAGATTCTCCTCTTGGGGGATGAAAACCGAAAAGTTTGGGCGCCCTTTACGACGCTGCGGGCCTGCCGTCCACCCGAAGACGATGCGGCAGGGCGCCGCCAACGTATCTGTGACCGAAGGCCCTCACATGTAAGGGCAATTGCGGCCCTTTGTTGCAAGTCCTGTGCAAGTTCTCCGCAAGATTTACATGGACTTCCCCTCCCTGCCCGCCTATTCGGGCGCCCCGGCGCCTTTGGCCGGCGGGAGGATGGGCCGGAGATGACGGAACAGGCGGTACAGAGCGGCAAACGGACGCCCGGCGACTGGGCGCTGTTCGTGCTGCTCAGCCTGATGTGGGCCGGCGCCTACCAGCTCACGCGTATCGCCGTGGACAAGGGCAATCCGGACGCAGGCCTTCCGGCTGCCTGGGTCCTCGCCGGACGTCTGACCATCGGTGCAGCGGTGCTGTGGGTCATCATGCTGGCCATGGGCCAGCGCCTGCCGCCCTTCAGCGACCACAAGCGCTGGCGCGCCATGATCGGCATGGGGCTGGCCGGATCGGTCTTTCCGTTCTTCCTGATCACCACGGCACAGGAGACGGTCAATTCCAGCCTTGCTGCGCTCTACACTGCAGCCGTGCCCCTGTTTGTGGCCATCGGCGCGCATTTCCTGTTCCGGGACGAGCGCCTGACCACAGGCTCTGCCCTGGGCGTGGTGATTGGCTTTGCCGGCGTCGCCATCCTGTTCGGACCGGATGCGATACATGGGTTCGGATCTGCCAGTTCGGTCGCGCAGCTGCTGCTGATTGGCGGAACCGTGTTCTATGCCCTGTCCAGCCTGCTCGCACGCGGGGCGCCGTCGATGCCCTCTATCGTGTTTGCGACAGGTTTCGTGTCTGTTGCCGCCGTGGTGACCTGGCCGTTCGCCTTCACCGTCGACCCGGCAAGTGTCCATGCGGACTGGCCCCAATGGGCCGCCGTGGTCGGCCTCGGCATTGCACCCTCAGCCATCGCGCAGGCGCTCTATATGCTGCTGATCGCCCGCACATCCGCGACCTTCCTGTCGCTGACCGGCTATTCCATCCCGGTCATGGCGGCTTTGCTGGGCTTTCTCATATTCGGCGAGACCCAGAGCTGGAACGCCATGCTGGCCTTCGCGATGATCCTGTCCGGCGTGTGGCTCGCCCGCCATGGCGGCGGCGAGAAAGCCGCCTAGAGGCCGAGGCTCGCCAGCACGGTCTCGGTGTCTTCACCAAGCCGCCTCGGGTCGCTACGCACAGAGGCCGGCGTCTCCGAAAAATGCACCGGATGGCGCATGGTACGATACGTACCGGCTGCCGGATGCTCACGCCGGGCGAAGAAATCGACCGCCACGAGGTGCGGATCGACCAGCACATCCTCCACTGTATTGTACCGCATAGCCGGGATATTGGCGGCGTCCAGCAAGTCCAGCCACTCGCCCGTCGTCTTGGTCGCCGCGACCTGTTCGATCAGGACATAAAGCTCGGTAATGTGCTCGGTACGGGCCGTGTAGGTGGAGAAACGCGAGTCCTCGAACACGCCGGGCATGCCGCCGATCGCGAAGAACTCGGCCCACTGCGCGTCCGAATACGGGACAAGCCCGATATAGCCGTCCTGTGTCGGGTACGGCTTCCGGTTGGGATTGATCGAGCGCGTATAGGCCATACCGTAGGAGGCGGGCACGAAAGTCTCGCCGTAGAGGTTCTCGACCATGTTGAAGAAGGTGAACGCTTCGAGCATAGGCACCTGAACGAACTGTCCCTGACCCGTGCGCTCGCGGTGATACAACGCGGCCAGCGTCGCATAGGTCGCAAACAGGCCGACCGTCTTGTCCGCCACCAGTGAGGGCGCATATTCCGGCGCCCCGCCCGAGCGCATCGCGTTCAGCGCCGCAAAGCCCGAGGCACCCTGGATCAGGTCGTCATAGGCCTGGCGGGTCTCATACGGGCCGCCTGCGCCAAAGCCCGCGCAGTGGACATAGACGATGCCCGGATTGATCGCCTTGACCTGCTCATAGCCAAAGCCGAGGCGCTCCATCCCGGCCATGCGGACATTGTGGAAGAAAACGTCAGCCTCTTTCAGGAGGGCCGTCAGCGCGGCGGCGCCGGCTTCGGTCTTCGCATCCAGCTGGACCGAGGCCTTGTTGCGGTTCAGCGCCATGAAGATGGGCCCAAGATCGCCCGTGGGGGACTTGCCAGCATAGCGCATCATGTCGCCGCCCTTGCCGGACTGGCCGCTCTCGACCTTGACTACGTCTGCGCCGAGATCGCCGAAGATCAGCGTCGCGAAAGGCCCGAGTACGACGGAACTCATGTCGACGACCTTCAGGCCGTTCAGCGGGCCGGTGGGTAATTCTGTACTCATATTGCGTTCGCCTTGGTCAATTCCGGTCTCTGTCGGTCTCTCACCGCCAATTCCAGTTGTATGGGAATCCCTTCTCTTTTCACCTCCTGTCAAGCAAAGCAGGGTTTTCTCGTAAGGATTGAGAGAGGGGGATGCCGTGGACCCGAGTTTCACAAGACAGGACCTGAAAACCGCAATTCCCGACCGCTGTTTCCAACCGGACACAGGCCGGTCCTTCGCCTATCTGGTCTTCGACCTCGTCCTCATCGCACTCTGCTACTGGGCGCTGGCGCACACGTCTGCCTGGTATTTCGAAGCGCCGCTGATTTTCATGCTCGGCACGCTGTTCTGGTCGCTCTTCGTGATCGGGCATGATGCCGGGCATGGCGCGTTCTCACGCTCGCGGCTTGTGAACACGGCTGTTGGCCTTGCCACCCATGGCCCGATCCTGGTGCCCTATCGCGGCTGGCAGCGCAGCCACGCCATGCATCACATGAAGACCGGGCATTTGCAGGAAGAGGAAGTCTTCCGCGCGACCCGCGCCGAGCAGAATCCGCTCAGCCGCAAGATCCTGTTCCGCTCCGGCATTTTCGTGCTGATCGGCTGGCCGATGTACAAGCTCGGCTTTCGCAACATCAAGACTTATGACCCGATCAAGGGCAGCCACTACCTGCCGGTCAGCGACCTCTACGCCTCGCATGTGAAAGCATCCTGGTATGCGGGCCTTGCCGTCAACGCGGCCTGTCTGGCGCTCTATATTTTCCTGGGCGCGCAGTTCGGCTGGGGCTTCGCGCTGAAATACATCATCGCGCCCTATTTCATCTACGCTGCCTGGCTGACCTTCGTGACCTATATGCAGCATGTCGCGCCCGAAGTGCCGGTCTATGACAGCCAGGACTGGAACAGTCTCAAAGGCGCGCTGGCCTCGGTGGATCGCAACTATGGCCCATTCAACTGGCTGACCCACAATATCGGCAACCTGCACGTCATCCACCATATCTTCCCGACCATTCCCCACTATCGCCTGCAGGAAGCGACCGATGCCGCCCGCCCGGTGCTGGGTGACTGGTACCTGAAGTCAGACCGGTTCGTGCTGGCAGACTTTGTCCGCACTCTGATCGGCTGCCATTTCGTCGAACAAGGCGACGGCAAGGAAGTCTGGAAATCGGCCTACCCGTTCGCCGCAAACTATTCCGGGCCAAAGCCAGCACCAAGCGACAGCGTGCCGGCTGAATAGGTCACCCCCAGCGGGCGAGCCGCAGCGCTTCGATGTCCGCCAGCTTCGCCGCATAGGCGGACCAGTCGTCGGCCTCGGCAATCGGGCCCCACAGGGCCTCAACCTCATCGACCACAAGCGATGGCGCGGCGCGCTGGAAGATCGCATGGCTCAGGCGCTCCGGCCTCACGGGGGCGCGCGCCAGGATCTGCGCCTTGACCGGCGCGAAGGCGGCATCCGCGTACAGCGCTGCCAGTGGAGACGCCTTGGCGCGCGCCTCGCTCGCTACGCCGCAGAACCAGTCATGGAAGACTTGCGGCCAGACCGCCTCGCTCTCGGTCATCCAGGCATAGAAGGTCTGCAGGAAATCAATGTCCGCATCATCCTCGCCTGTCGGCGCAATGCCGAGCAGCGCATGCGTGTGCGCAATGAAACTGTCGCGATAGGCCAATTGGTAAGGCGCGAGGGCCTTTGCCAGGTCATCGGCTTCCGCCCCGACAAGCAGGAGCGCGGAGGCCAGCTGTTGCAGCGCCCAGCCACCTTGCACGGGCTGGCGCCCGAACCGGTAGAGCCCCTGCTGGTCAAAATAGGCCGCCGTGAAGTTCGGATCGGACTGAGGCAGGAAGCGCCACGGCCCGAAATCGAACGTCTCGCCGGTAATGTTGAAATTGTCGGTATTCATGACGCCATGAACAAAACCCGCCGCCATCCACTGGCCGATCATCCGGCCGGTGGCGGTGGCGATACTTTCGAGCAGCTTGCAGGCCTTTGCCGCCATGTCCGGGTCTTCTGCCTGCGGATGGAACTCTGTCACGCAATAGTCGATCAGCTGCGCCATGGAGTTCCGCTCTTCCAGATAGGCAAGCCTCTGGAAACTGCCGAAGCGGATATGGCTGTGCGACAGGCGCGTAAGGACGGCGGAGCGCGTCGGCGACGGCTCGTCATTGCGGGCAAGCTGTTCGCCGGTCTCGACCAGGGCGAAAGATTTCGACGTGTTGACGCCGAGCGCCTCGAGATAGGACGAGGCGAGGATTTCCCGCACGCCGCCTTTCAGCGTCAACCGCCCGTCGCCCTGCCGGCTCCACGGCGTCTGGCCGGAGCCTTTGGTGCCAAGGTCCAGCAGCCGGCCCTGCCGGTCACGCAGTTGCGCAAACAGGAAGCCGCGGCCATCGCCAAGCTGCGGATTGTAGGTGCCGAACTGGTGGCCGTGATAGCGCAGCGCGAGCGGCTGTTTCAAGTTTCCCGGCAGCGGCTCGAACCGGCCGAAATGGGCGACCTGCCCGGCCACGTCCAGATCGCCAAGCCCGACCTCCCCTGCCCAGCGAGCATTCCAGAAGCGGATCTTGTGTTCGGGAAAATCAGCAGGCGCAACCGGATCCGCAAGGAACCCGGCAAGCTTCAGGATCGGGGGAGACAAGGACATAGCCCTGTCTGAGCATTTGCCACGGCCCGCCGCAAGCCGTGACAAGAAAAAGGGGCGGACATTGCTGCCCGCCCCTTCCGAATGTTTTGACTGACGCGCCTAGCGTTTGATCGTCACTTCGAAGCCGAGCAGGCGGCCTTTCGCCAGCGGCGAGAAGGTGCCGGCAGCCGGGCTGGATGCATACGGGGTGTTCACACCGGTCGCGAGGTTTTCACCGCCTGGCACGAAGCCCGCCAGCGAACCACCGAACGGCAGCTGAGTGTCACCACCGGCCACGACTTCGTCGAGCAGGTTCTTGCCATAGATCGACACAGCCAGACCATCGAACGGCGTGTTCCAGGTCAGGTTCGCATCCACCTGATCCGAGGCATTCATCCAGCCCCAGTTATTGTCGGTGAAGGCGTTCTTGTCGCGGTGCTGGAAGTTGGCGCGCGCAACCAGCGAACCATTGTCACCCAGGTCACGATCATAGACGAAGCCAATACCATAGGTCGCTTCCGGAACGCGCGGCAGGTCGAGTGCCAGATCCTTGCCGTCGACGACGCCATCGCTGGAGATGTCGTAGCGGACATCGGTGTACTCAGCGTTGATGAGACCGATATTCGCCATCACGAGGAAATTGTCCGTCAGGGCATAGCGGCCCTCGGCTTCCAGACCCAGGATCTGGGCATCCGCCGTGTTCAGGATGACCTGAGACACACCGGAAGACGGCGAAGCCAGGTTCAACTCACGCTGCATGTCCGAGATATCGTTCAGGAACACAGCCGCATTGAACTGGCCGCGGCCATCTTCGGTCTGGCTCTTGTAGCCGAACTCATAGCTATCGACAGATTCTTCGTCGAAGGCTGCTTTCTTGTTCGGATCCGGGAAGATCGACAGGAACAGAGCCGGGTCGGTGATGCGGAAGTTATAGCCGCCCGAACGAACACCGTTCGTGTAGTGAGCGTAGATCTGCGACGTGTCGTCGAGCTCATACTGGAAGCCGATCTTCGGCGACCAGTTGCTCCAGTCATCCTTGTTGGAGAAGCCGTTTGGCTCGCCCGGAACATACGGGTTCGTACCAGTAACCGGGCAGGTCTCGTCAACCATCGAGCAATGCGGACGCGGACGGACATAAACAACGTCAGCGTCTTTCTCTTCATAGCCGTAACGCAGGCCGAAGATGCCGGTCAGGCGGTCCGTCAGAGCATAATCGACCTGGCCGAACAGGCCATAGACGAGGTGGTCCTGGCGACCACCGCCATTGAACTCGGCTGCGGTAACAGTCGGCAGGCTGCGGCGCTCGGTGTAGGCGACGCTCTGGTCGAACCAGAACCCGCCAACGGTGACTTCCGCCTTGCCGAAACTGCCAGCATAGCGCAGCTCGTTCGAGTACTGCTCCTGCTCGGTTTCAGATCCGGAGTGGAACAACGTCAGCGGCAGGGCATCGATATCGGCGCTGGTCGTCGACTCAAGCTTGCGATAGCCAAAGATGTTCGTGATCACACCATTGCCGAAATCGACATCATAGTCGGTGCGGATCGAACCGGTCGTGATCCCGCTGTCCAGGAAGCCCGGATTGTTGATCGCGATGTCGAACGAATCGCGACCATAGACGCCGCGGTTCTGACCGTTCGGGCCGTCTGCGTAGGAATCGAAACGCTCGATCTTGCCCAGAACGGTGAGGCGATCGGTGGGCGTCCACTCCAGGGCGCCGCGAATGATCGACGTCTGAGATTCGCCCAGATTGTCGCCATTGTAGAGGTTCTTGAAGTAACCGTCGTCCGTATTGTAGTAGGCGCCGAGCTTGCCGTTCAGCTTGCCTTCAACCAGCGGACCGGAAACGGTTCCCTGAATGGTGGAGTTCGGGCCGCCACGACCGCTGTCAACCGGGGTTTCGACCGCTGCGCGGGCGCTCCAGTGAAAATCCTCCGTCGGATTGCCGGTATTGATCAGCACGGCGCCGCCGGTCGTGTTGCGACCGAACAGAATGCCCTGCGGACCGCGGAGAATCTCGACGCTGTCCAGATCGAACAGGTCGAGCACAACGCCGGCGTTCACGCCGAGATACACGCCGTCGACGAACACGCCGACAGTCGGATCGATGGATGGGATCGACGAGTTGATACCGAGGCCGCGGATCGAGAAGTTCGCCACGCCTTTGGACGTGCCGACATCGGTCAGGTTGACGTTCGGCGTCGTGTAGCTGAGCGACCCGAGATCGTTGACGTGAAGGGCGTCCAGCGTGTCGGAATTGAACGCTGTGACGGCGACCGGAACGTCCTGGACGTTCTCGACATTGGTTTTCTTGGTGGCCGTGACCGTGACGGTGCCGAGCACGCGATCAATTGCGCTCTCGCGCTCGGGGGCTACCAGATTCACACATTGGGTTTGAAGCCGAGGGTATGGAGTGATTTTTTGGCGGCTTGGATTTCGAGCCAACCTTGTAGCATGACGACGGGCCCCGGTTTTCCATAGTATCCTGTCCATCCGCCGAGGCGGGCGCAGACCCATGCGGCATAGGCGAGAGAGCCTTTGGGATGGGGGTTTTTCTGCCGCAGGGTTTTGCCCTCGAGCTTGGCGCAGAAGGCTTCGAGGAGGGGGATGTCGTCAGGCTCGAAGGCGTCGCTGCAAGGGCGTAACGGACTGGGGCCTCCGTCACGGGCATGGACGAGTTGCTGGATGGCAACGGCGGCGATGAGCGCCGCGGTTATGAGCTTGTCACGCGGCTGGCGCTCCTCGATCCGCAGGCCTTCGATATCGAAGCCCTGCGTCTTGAGGGTACGGAACATCTGCTCGATCGCCCAGCGCTTGCGGTAACACGCGACGACCGCCCAAGCCTGAGCGGCATCCTCGACCGGCTGCGTCGTCAGCAGCCGCCAATGCACGCCCTGGACGCCGCCGGGCGGTGAGACCTCGCGGACATCGACCAGTTGCACCTCCACGCCCTCTGGCAACCCCGCGCGAAAGGGGCGATTGGGCCGGGCCAGGGTCATGGTGGCGAAGCGCACCTCCAGCTTTGCGGTCCGCTTCCGGCGGCCAGGTCCACCCGGCAGATCGAGATCGGCCTGCCCGCCAGGCGGCAAGGCGTCGAGCGCTGCAAACAGCCGTCCGCCATCCTCCAGGCTGCGATCCTGCGCCGCGCGCACCAGAAGATCCGCAGTGCCGGGGCGGAGCGCGAAGGCCTCGTAAATATCGCCTTCGCGATCCGCGATGATCGTGATCCGCCGCGCCCCCGAGCACACCGACGCAGCCTGCTCGGCGCCTTCCAGCCAACGAAAGCTCTCTTTCTCCTCAACCGGAAGCGCCTTGCGCTGCGCCTTTTGGCCCGACGAACGCTGCAGGAAGCTGGCGTCCACCAGACCCAGAAGCGCACCGTCCGATGCATCCAGCGCCAGGACCGCGTGCAGATAATCCCCGCCGCCGCCTTGCGAACGAACCACCGTCGTATCCTGGATCACCAGAACCTCATGGCCCTGGCAGCGCTCCGCCGTCCGGCGAGCCGCTTCGCTCACCATCTCCCCGGGCGTCACCGATGCGTTGCGCAGAAACCGCGTGATCCGGATCTCGCCGGCCCGGTCGCCTCCAAGCCGCCGGACCCGCAAGGCCCGGCCCCCAAGTTCCAGCAGCCGGCCAAGAAGAAAGACCCCCCTTTTTGCAGCCGCAGATCACCAAAGTGGCCCAACGTCCGATCCATGCCGTCCTCCCCGTTTGGCAATTACGAATCAGACTTCGTCAAACCATGCAACCACGATGTGTGAATGCTGTAGCGCTCGGGGGTGGGGGTAGCTTCCTGTGCGTATGCTGCAGACGACAGAAAAAAGACCGCAGATGCGGTCACAAGCAGGCTGTGCTTGAGCGCCATGGATTTCCTCATTTTGATTTCAAGTTGTTCTGGGAGAAGTTCGTCAGACCCATTCTGATGTGGGCTGACCCTAAGGTAGCCCCGACACCTTAAGTATTCACAGGGGTCCTGGACGCGAAATTAGATATTTTGCCCAAGTGTTACAATAGAGACACAATTTCCATCTTTTGGGTATCTCCATGCCCATTACTTGAGCACTCCAAGCAACATATCAAAGAATGACAAGGTTGTCCTTAGGCGTTTCTTTCGCGGCCGCAACGCATTCTGCTGCGCCGCACAATATTTTTTCCTGTTCGAGAAGTGTCAGGTCTGCCTATCCTGACCCGGCGTGAAGGCATGAGCCGGACCTTGAGATCTGGTGCCTCACTCAAACGGAGGAAACAAATGAGACAATCAATCAGGCTGCTGACCGGTGCGTCAGTGGCATCGCTGCTTCTAGCCCTGCCCGCGATTGCCCAGGAAGAAGGGGGAGACGAGCTCCGCCAGTCCAAGGTCACAGTCACAGGCTCATTCATTCAAGGCACACCAGAGGATGCCGCCCTTCCCGTCGACGTGCTCACAGCCGGTGACCTGAAACTGGAAGGCCAGCCCTCGATCACCGAACTGATCCGGAACCTTGGCCCATCATCCGGCGTCGACGGCCAGACCAACCAGTTCGCCTCGAACGGCCTTGAAGGCACATCCAACATCAACCTGCGCGGCCTCGGCCCGGCAAGAACGCTGGTCCTGATCAACGGCCGACGTCAGACGTATCACCCCTATTCCATCGGTGAGCAGGCACAGCTCTTCGTTGATACGAACACAATCCCGACCGCCGCCATCGCGCGGATCGAAGTGCTGAAAGACGGCGCTGCCGCCCTCTACGGTTCTGACGCCATCGCAGGCGTTGTGAACTTCATCACCAATGAAGATCTCGACGGTTTCGAAGTCGGTGGTTCGTTCTCGCAGTTCGACGGTTCGGACGGCGACTTTGACCTTTCCGCTGCCTACGGACTTCAGGGCGACAATTTCAGCTGGGTGACCTCGGTCGGCTACAACAAGCGCAGCGAAGTTTTGCTCAATGAGAAAGACTGGGCTGTCCTGCCTTATGACCAAAACCCGGTCGGCGGCTGGTCGTCCTTGTCGAACCCCGGCTATTATGTTCCGCTCGGCGCCGCAGGTACACCTATTCAGGGCGCAACGAACGATGCGGGCTGTACGGATGTCGGCGGTATTGTCGTCTCCGGCACTTGCCGCTTCCAGTACACCAATTTCGACAACCTCGTCGAAGAGGAAGAGCGCTTTCAGGTCTTCTCCGAATACAACCGTAACATGGCGAACGGCGCAGACCTGCACCTTGAGCTGATGTACGCCCATTCGGACACTCCGACCTGGAAAACGTCGCCCTCCTATCCACCGCAATCGCTGCTGAACCAGTTCGTTCCGGCAAGTGCACCCGGCTACCAGCAGTATATCGCAGACAATCCGGGCGCGTTCCCGGCTTCGTCGATCGGTGCCCTGTTTATCGGCCGGACATTCGGCTGGGGTGGCTATCCCGGCACGGGCGGCGCCCAGGAAGGCTACCGTACATCCGAAACCTGGCGCGGGTCCGGCTCGTACAGCGGTGACTTCGATAGCGGCGTCCACTACGATTTCGGCCTGACCTATTCAGCGACCGAGTCTGAACGCCTGACCAACGACACGTATATCGTTGGCCTCACCGCTGCCCTTCGCGGTTTCGGTGTGTGTACGGATCCGGTCACCGGCTTCGACCCAGCCACCGGCACCCAGCCCTGGGCCGCCGGATATGCCGGTGCCCTGACGGCGGGCGGCGGGAGCTGCGAATATTACAACCCGTTCTCGAACGCCATTCAGGCGAACGCCGTGACGGGGGCAGCCAACCCGAACTATGTCGCGGGCCTTGAGAACACCGCGACGCTGGCCGACTGGATGACAGACGGCAGCGAGACGGTCGCCAATACGAGCCTGCTCGTGTTCGACGGCGTTCTGTCGGGTGAAAGCAACGTCCAGGCTGCTGGCGGTGCCGTGGGCTGGGCAGCTGGCTTCCAGGTCCGCAAGGAAACCTATGAAGTTGACCCGTCCGACCTGACCGACCTGGCCGTCACGCCGGGACCGGGTGGCACAGGCCCCTATTCGTTCCTTGCCGGCACCAACGCAGCAGACGAAGATCAGACGATCTATGCCATCTTCGGCGAACTTCAGGTGCCGCTCTACGACACCCTGAACATGCAGTTTGCCGTCCGCTATGAGGATTATGGTGGTGACATTGGGTCCACTTTCGACCCGAAAGTCGCAGCCAAATGGGATGTAACGGACAATTTCGCCCTGCGCGGCTCGGCCCAGACGTCTTTCCGTGGCCCGACGCTTAATCAGCTTGGCGGTGTGGGAACGACGCTGCAGTATGTTGCGGCAGCCTCAGCGTTCAAAGCCATCGACCAGTACGGTAACCCGAACCTGAAGCCGGAATCGGCCTTCAGCTTCAACTTCGGCGGCCTCTACGAGCAGGGTGGCTTCAACGCTTCGCTCGATTACTACAATTTCGACTTTTCCGATCCGATCATCGTGGAAGAACAGTCGAACATTGTGGGCGCTGCCGTTGCCGCACTTGCGACAGCAACGACGGACGATGACGCAATCCTCGACCGGATCACCTTCACCGACAACAATAATGACGGGATCAATCAGGCCAACGAAATCGCGCGTGTCCGCACGGGCGTTGTCAACGGTCCGAACATCCAGACGTCCGGTATTGACCTGCGGCTCCAGAACAATTGGGAGCTCGGCTCAGGTGCGGAATTCACCATCGGAGCGGATGCGACCTATATCATCGAGTACAAGGTCGATCCGTACTTCGTGGAAGGTCTCGCCATCGGTGGCGGTGACTATGTCGGCCAGTTCAACCGGTCGAACTTCACCCGCTCCATGCCGCAGTGGAAAGCGAACCTCTTCGCGAACTATGCCATTGGCGGGCACAACCTGCGGGCTGTCATGCGTCATATCGACAGCTACACGGACGAGCGGTCTTCCGCCGCACGTGGCGGTGTTGCCGGGACGATCGACAGCCAGACCACGTTCGATCTGTTCTACAACCTCGAAACACGGTGGGACCTGGATATCGGCCTTAGCGTCGTCAATGTGACGGACCAGGACCCGCCACTGGCGGCCTTCGACACGAGCTACGATCCGTACACGCATAACCCGTTTGGACGCACGTTCAAGTTGAGTGTGACCAAGCGGTTCGGTGGGAACGGAAAGTAAGTCTTTCCGAGACACCGACCTCTGGGGGCGGTCCTTCGGGATCGCCCTCTTTTTATGGCCTCAAAGGAAAACTCAGATCGCGCCCAGCGCGCGCCCGGTCACCTGCCCGGCGTCGCGGATGGCGACGCGGATCGTGTCCGACAGGGCCGTCAGGTTCATGAAGCCATGCACCATGCCGGGATATTCCCGCACCGTGACCGGCACACCGAAGCTCGCCATCTTGCCGGCATAGGCCAGGCCCTCATCGTGCAGCGGGTCCCAGCCGCACAGGATGAAATGCGCCGGCGGCAGGCCGCGGAAGCATTCCGGCGGCGCGAACAGTGGCGAAACCCGAATGTCCATCCGGTCCTCGACGTCGCGCAGATAGGCGTCGCGGAAGAACTCGAACAGGTTGGCCGAAATGAAGAAGCCGCTCTCGTTGAAGGGCATTTTCTTGGTCCGGATGTCAGCAAACTGGACCAGCGGGTAGAGCAAGAGCTGGAAGGCCGGGCTTGGCCCGCCACTGCGGTTCATCTCCTGCGCCAGATAGGCCGAAAGATTGCCGCCCGCGCTGTCGCCTGACACGGCAAGGCGCTCAGGGTCGAATCCAAGCCGGGCAGCATTGTCGTGCACCCAGCGCCACACATTGATCGCGTCCTCGTGCGCCGCCGGAAACTTGTGTTCCGGCGCGAGGCGATAGTCCACAGACAGGACGCGGCAGCGAGAGCCCTCCGCCAGGCGGCGGCACAGCATGTCGTGGCTGTCCAGGTCGCCGATCACGAACCCGCCGCCATGGAAGAAAATAATCCCCGGCCCCGGCGCGATGCCCGCCCCCAGCGGCGTATAGAAGCGCGCCTTCATGGCCGCCCCTGCCCCAGACGGAATGGAGATGTGCGAGATATCGGCCATCTCCGGCGCATCCTTCTCGATGGCATGGCTGGCCAGATAGAATTGCCGACGCAGCCGATCGGCCGTCGTTTGCCAGTCGAGACTTTTCAGATCCGGCATGGTGAACCGGTCAATGAATTGGCGGATGGTCTGATCGAGGGTCATGGCTGCATAAATGGCGTTGAAAATTGGCCTTGTGAAGGCGGGGCGAAACAGTCAAAGTATTGGCATGAGAACTGTCGATGTCTTCTGGTCCTTCCGCTCGCCCTATTCGTATCTGGCGACGAAGCGACTACGCGCCCTTCCCACAAAATGGGATGTACGCGTCCGCCCGCGTCCGGTCTATCCGATTGCGATCCGCACCCCACACTTTTTCCAGGAAGTCCGCCCGCAATGGGTGCCCTACCTGATCCGGGACTATGTGCGGAACGCGCAATATCTCGGCCTGCCCATCGGCCCGCTGAACCCGGATCCCGTGGTCATGAACATGATGACGCGCGAGATTTCGCAGGACCAGCCCTATATCGGTCGCCTCACGCGCCTCGGTATCCTCGCCTGCGAGAAAAGCGACGAAGCTGGCTGGGCCTTCATGGATGAAGTGTCGACGCTGATCTGGTCCGGCGGTGACTGGACGAATGGCACGGCGCTGAGCGAGGCCGCCGCCCGCGCCGGGTTCGATCTGGAAGTCCTGGACACACGTCAGGAAGCCGAGAATGAACGCCTCGAAGCGGTGATCGCAGAGAGCCAGGCCGAGCAGGACCCACACCATTGGGGCGTCCCGTTGATGGTCTTCGAAGGCGAGGCCTTCTTTGGCCAGGACCGGATCGACCTGCTGGAATGGCGGCTCGGCGAAGCCGGCGTCGCACGCAAGGACTAGGCTTTAGAAGCTGATCGCGGAGGTGAAGATCGAGGGGCCGTTCGACTCCAGCTGCCGGGCCCCTTCTGCCAGCAGGCGACCCTTGGTCTCCTGCGGAAGGGTCTTGGCCGCAGCAACAGCCGTCGCGCCAATGTCGCAGATATTCACACCCTTCAGGGTCTGCTTGGCATCCCCGCCCGATTGTCGCGCGAGGATCAGCGGCACGACGTCCGGATCGGTCATGATGGACATCATCATGCCCTGCAGCGCCGCTTCATCCGCGCGCGTGACGCCCCCGCGCTCAACCGGGTGAACCTGCGCGTCCTCGATCGCGACCATCAGACCGGTCAGCGCCTCGAAGGAAAAGTCACGTACCGGTGCATTCAGTTCGGCCAGTTCCTGCATGAACATGTTAGGGCGCTGGTGCTCCATATCCGACAGGGCCGCGTAACGCGCCGCATCGCACCATTTGCTGCGCTTCTGGGACGCCGTGCGCAAATGGTCGCGAGCAAGATCCAGAACATGGTCGATGTGTTTCGTATCTGCCCGGGCGAGGTCTCTGGCATGGGCTTTCAGCACGTCCGCAGAGTGAACCAGAACAAGATCGGTCAGCGCACGATCACTCAGTTTTCCAGCACGCGCGATCTGCTGGCCGAGATCGGTCTGCGCCGTCAGATCGACCTGGCCGAGTAATGCGAAATAGGCCTCCGCCCCTTCCCCGGGCAGGTTCGGCATGCTGATCGTGGTTGTGGCGACCCGTACAGGCAGCGGCGTACTTTCAGACGCAGAGCCTTTGGGCCAGCTCAACACAGCGAAGAACGCGCCGCATACGACGGCCAGTGTCACCAGTGCGAACAGCGCATTCTGCTGGCTGGACGCAGACGCAGAGTTCACCTTGCGTGCGTCGAAAGTCATGGTCTCCCCCCATACAACTCCGAGCGGTTGTATGGGCAAAAGACTTCCAACCACTTAAGCGTGTGGCAGGTGCATGGTACGCTCAGAGCGTGAGAACACCCAGTCCCGGCGGGTCACTGAACAGGGCGTCGACCAGGTTTGCGCGGCGCGCCTGGACAAGGCGCTGGTTCACATAGCCCTTGTCGGTGATCTCTCCGGAATCGATGCTTGGCGGCTCCGTCATCACCATCACGCGCTTGATGCGTCGCGACGATCCGGGCTCAGATGCATTGAAGGCGGACGTCTTCTTCGCCAGCTCTTCCGTCAGCTGGCGGAAGGCCGCCATTATGTCCCCGCCATTCGCCTTGACCAGCTGCTCCATGCCTGCAGGTGATGGCCAGACGAGCGCACCGATATAGTCATTGTCTTGACCGCAGATCACCGCATCGAAGATCAGCGGCGAACAGGCGGCCACAAAATCAGGTCGCAACGTACCCACACTGACCCATGTGCCGGAGGAAAGCTTGAAATCCTCGCCCACACGTCCGTCGAAAATGAGGCCTTTGTTCGCGTCGGCCTCATCCACGAATTTCACCGCGTCGCCGAGACAATAGAAGCCTTCCTCGTCGAACACTTCAGCGTTCTTCTTCGGGTCATTGTGATAGCCCGGCATGACCGATGGTCCTTTGACGCGCACTTCCAGCTTGTCGCCGTTCGGCACCAGTTTCAACGTCGCCCCCGGCAGCGGCAGACCGATCAGGCCGACCCGCTCGACCTCCCAGTGCACAACGGTGATGCCCTGAGTCTCGGTCGCACCATACATGGTGACAATCGGGATACGCCGCCCGGTCGCCTTGATGGCCAGCGCTTGCAAACGCCCATAAAGATCGTCCGACAGGGTCGCACCGCCATAGCCGATAGAGCGCATGTTGCGGAAGAAGGCCGTCAGCAATTCCTCATCCGACTCCATCGCCTCCGCCAGCATGGCCAGTGCGATCGGAGCAGTTCCGAACACGGAGGGGGAACAGTCCCGGATATTCCGGATCGTCTCATGGAACAGTGCCGGTGTCGGCTTGCCACCATCGATCCAGAACGTGGCGCCATTCCACAGGGCGCCATTGAAGTTCACATTGGCGCCGGAAATATGGTTCCAGGGCAACCAGTCGAGCAGATTGTCGATCCCGTCAGGGTCATGGTCTGGGTCGCGATCCGTATCCCGCAGCCCCTCCTGCCCCGCAATCATGGAGCACATTGCGCCCTGCGTGGTCGGCACAGGCTTGGGCATCCCGGTAGAGCCGGACGTAAAGAGATACTTGCCGATGCTCTCATCGGTCAGCCGGTCCAGTGCTTCGCTCACAGCCGGGGTCGGCTCTGTCGCGGCCAGAACGTCATAGGCCAGCACGCTATTGTCCCCGTCCGGATCAGCAGAGAAAACTGTACAGTCATCGCTGTCGAGCGCCGCTATCGCGTTCCGGAACGGTGCCAGCGTCTCGGCAAAGATAACCTTCGGCTTCACGGCGCTGAAGCAATGTTTCAGCTTTTCGAAATCCGTCGACATGGTGGAATACGGCACCGAAATCGGCGCGGCCGGGGCGCCCATCTTCTGCGCCGCCAGGATCACCATGGCCGAGCGGATGGAGTTGCCGGAAAGGATCATCACCGGCGCATCCGGGCCAGCGCCCATATCCAGGAAAGCCTGCGCCAGACCGTCCGTGATGCGCTTGGCCTCGCCATAGGTGAGTGTCACCCACTGATCCGTCTCCGGATCACGCTCTTTCAGGAAGGCGCGCCCCGGGTGCTCGGCGGCGCGCTCGTCCAGGCAATGGGCAATCGTGCGCGGGCGCAGGCCCGGTGCATGGCGTGCGGAGATATAACTCACGCCGCCCGGCGCGGTGCGCATATCGACGTCCGGCAGCTTTTGCGGCAGCGGGCGGAAGGGCGGCAACTCGTTCGCGTCGGCCATGCGTTGTTTCTCCCTAAATCTGTTATGATTGCGGCAGATCATAAGCCATCAGGCGGGAGAGGCAATTCGTTCCCCAGCGAAAGGGGGGCTTCCAGCGACAGGCCCTCTCAGGCCTCGGCCTGAACGGCCTCCACAACAGCGTTGAGAGCCGTCTTCATCATGGCCTCGTCCAGCGCTTCGGCCATGACCCGGATCAGCGGCTCGGTGCCCGACTTGCGCACGACAAGGCGCCCCTTCTCTCCCATCATCGCTTCGGCCTCCGCCATGGCGACCTTCACCCGCGGCGTCTCCAGCGGATTGGTGCCGGCATAGCGAATGTTCACCAGTTCCTGTGGAGCCGGATCGAACACATGTCCGAGGACGGATGCCTTCTTGCCGGTGCGCGCCAGAACGCTGAGAACCTGCAGTGCCGCCAGCAGTCCATCGCCCGTGGTCGACACGTCCGACAGGATGATATGGCCAGACTGCTCGCCGCCCAGATTGAAGCCATGCGTCCGCATATGCTCGGCCACATAGCGGTCGCCGACTTTGGTGCGCGCCAGCGTCAGGCCGAGGCCTTTCAGGTATTCCGCCAGCCCCATGTTCGACATCACGGTGGCCACCATGCCGCCGCCCTTGAGGCGCCCGGTATGATAGAGCTCCGTCGCGATCAGCCCCATCACCTGGTCGCCGTCGACTTCCCGCCCCAGTTCATCGACCACGATCAGCCGGTCTGCGTCGCCATCGAAGGCAATCCCGATATGGGCCTTGCTGTCGACCACCGCTTGCGTCAGCGCTTTGATATCGGTCGAGCCGACCCCGGCATTGATGTTCACGCCATCGGGCGACACGCCGATCACGGTGACATTGCAGCCGAGCCGCCTCAGCGCATCCGGCGCCGCGCGATAGGCCGCGCCATGAGCGCAATCGAGCACGATGTTGAGTTTCGAGAAGTCGACCGCCGGATCCACGGTTTCGAGGCATCGGTCGACATATCGCCGCCCTGCACCATCCAACTCGCGCGGGCGGCAAACCTCCTCCGGCGCGGCATAGCTGCCCTCGAAGGCATCGAACATGGCCGTTTCGAGCTGTTCCTCGACCTCGTCGGTGAACTTCACCCCATCCGGGCTGAACAGTTTGAGCCCATTGTCCTGATACTTGTTGTGCGAGGCGGTGACCATCACGCCAAAGGCGGCGCCGGTCTCACGCGTCAGCAGCGCGACCGCCGGGGTCGGCACGACACCGATGCAGACCGGCGTCAGGCCCATGCTGGCAAGGCCTGCCACCAGTGCAGCCTCGAGCATCTCACCCGACCGTCGCGTGTCACGCCCGACAATCACGTCGCGTCCGCCTTCTGAGGCAAACGTCCGCGCCGCCGCGATGGACAGGCGCAGCGCCGTCTCCACCGTCATCGGCTTCTGATTGATGCGGCCCCGGATACCGTCCGTGCCGAAGAACTGGCGTGCCATGAAATAACTCCCTGGCGGCTTTGGTCGCAGGAAAAGCTGGAGAAAAGGATACCGTACCGTGGCAGGATTATGTCAGGCCGGAGACACGCCGCCATACACAATAAAATACGGATTGTCATAGCCGCGCTCGCGCTTGCCATAGAGCAGCGGAGCGCCGTCTTCCATCAGCACACGGCCGCCTGCCGCCTCGACCACGGCCTGACCGGCAGCGGTGTCCCATTCCATGGTGCGGCCCATGCGCGGATAGAGATCGGCTTCACCTGCCGCAATCAGGCAGAATTTCAGCGAAGACCCAGCCCCCTTAAGCCCGGCAACCTGGAATTTCTCCAGAAACGCATCGGTTTCCGGCGTGCGGTGGGATTTCGAGGCGACCGCCGTCAGCCCCTCGTCCGGCGCCTTGCGGATACGCAGCCTCTGGCGCTCCGCCGGAACAGCGGCGCCGGGGGCCGCGCTGGCCTGCCAGGCCGAATTGTGCGTCTCAGCCACGAACAGGCGCGACAGCGCCGGCGCATAAACAACGCCCATGACCGGGCGGCCATGCTCGATAATGGCTATGTTCACCGTGAACTCGCCATTCTTGTTGATGAACTCCTTGGTCCCGTCGAGCGGATCGACAAGGGCAAAGCGGGCGCCATGCTCCGGCATCTGGCCGGCGGCCATGGCCTCCTCGGCAATCACCTTGAGATCCGGATCGGCTTCGGCCAGCGCGGCAAGGATCAGCGCCTCGGCCTTCTCGTCTGCCAGCGTGACCGGGGAATCGTCGCCCTTCTTCGTGAAGTCGAAATCGCCCTCATAGATATCCATGATCAGCTTGCCGGCATCGAGCGCGATCCGCGCCAGCGTGTCACCATTAATTCCCACAATATTCCCCTTGAAATAATACCGGTTCTTCCTGTCAGCCCGGCACGCGGGAGGCAAGCCTGCAGTGCCGTGCATTGACTTGATCGGACCGCTTCGGGCACCATCCGGGCACGATCTGCCTGAGAGGTTTTCCATGCTGAATCGTCGGCATATGCTGTTGCTCGGAGGCGCTGCCGCCATGCCCTGGCCCGGACGGGCTGAGGATGCATCGGACAAGCCTCGCCACGCCCTGATCATCGGGAACGCCGCCTATTCCGCAGGCATCGGCACGCTCGCCAATCCGGTGAATGATGCGCTGCTTGTGTCTGATGCGATCCGGAATTGCGGCTTTGAACTCGTGACCGGCGACGTGGTGCGCGATGCCGACCGCTCTTCCATGATGCGCGCCATCCGCGAACTTGCAGACCGGCTTGAAGCGGACGGGCCGGAAGCGGTCGGCTTCTTCTATTATTCCGGCCATGGCGCCGCGCGTGAGAACCAGGGCAATTACCTCATCCCCGTGGAAGACGCCGACGTACTGGACGAGGCGCTATGGGACGATTCCATTTCGCTCGACTGGCTGATGGACAAGCTGACGGCACTCGAAGCCCCCAGCGTCGTGGCCATCGACGCCTGCCGCAATGTGCTGAAACTTCCGGAAGCTCAGCGGGCGCTGGGCGTGGGTGAGTCGTTCCGGGGCCTGCGGCGCACAGCTGGCGGTGCGACCGAGCGCAACATGTTCCTGTCCTTCGCCACATGGGAAGGCGAAACGGCCAGCGACGGACGCGCCGATGCCGGCAACGGGCCGTACGCGACATCGCTCGGCACCCGGCTCATGGAACCCGCCGTCACGGTGCGGGACATGTTCGAGCAGGTTCGCCTCGACGTGTTGGAAATGACGCTGCAACGCCAGGAACCCATGAACCTTTCCCGCCTGCAGCGGCGCTCGTCAGACATCAAGATCGGATCGTGGACCCGCCAGCCGGGAGACGGCCCCCTCGGCGCAGTCAGCCAGCATCCCTTGCGTGTCGCGCTGGTCTTTTCCAACGACTATGCCGAAAACGGTAGCTACGGCCTGCCGGTCACGCACGAGGACGGGGAAAAGGTCCGCCAGGCGCTCAGCGAAAGTGGTTATGTTGCACAGCACGTTCAGAATGCCGATCACAATGGCTTCCACGCCAATCTGGTCGCTCTGAAGGCGGCCCTGAATGCCGCTGGCCCGGCCAGCGTCGGCGTGGTGTACTTCGCCGGGTACGGAGCATCCCTTTCCGGACAGGACAACTACCTGATCCCCAACGGCCCCCTGCCCCGCACACCGGAAGACATCATCGAGAATGCGATCGAGCTGCGCAAAGCGGTCGAGTTTCTGGAGGACTCCGCCGCACAGGCGATCATCCTGCTGGTCGATTGCGGCCGAAGATATGACTCCCCAATGGAGGCCAAAGGCATCGAGCCGGGCTTTGCGGACTACACCTCAGACGCCAATGTCGTGATCGCCTATGCTGACAAGCCCGGCACCACCCGGCCTGATACATATGGCCCATCCGTCTTTGCCGACGCCTTTGCAAAGCGCGTTCAGTCTCAAGACCGGATCGACATCAACACGGTGATGTTTCAGGTCAGCAGTGACGTCAATGCCGCCACATCTGGCTACCAGCTGCCCTGGTTCCAGTCGTCCGTCCAGCTACCAATCTTCTTCCGCGCAGACGTCGAGCCCGCCTAGACAGGCCCTAGTTCAGCACGTCCGCCAGCTCGACCTCGAAGACGATATCCGCGTCCGGCGGGATCGGGCCGCCCGGCGTGCCTTTCTTGCCATAGGCAAGATCGGCCGGAATGTAGAGCAGCCAATGGTCGCCCGGCTTCATCATGCCCAGCGCTTCGACCCAGCCGCGGATCAGGCGGTCTGACGGGAAGATTTCCGGCGAACCGCGCTCATAGGCGCTGTCGAACATCTCGCCTGTCGCGGCGAGGCGGCCTTCATAATAGACGACCACTTCCTGGCCGTTGACCGGGCTCGCGCCGTTCGCATCGCCGCTGTTCAGCACGACATATTGCAAGCCGGAATCGGTCTTCTTCACGTCTGGCGAGTCCGGATTCCAAGGCGTGTACTTCGCCCAGGCGGCTGTATCGGACGGTCTCGCCGCCAGCACGTCGAGCATGTCGACGAAGAAAACGAGATCGTCACCGGCCTTGATGACCGAGCCGCGATTGGCATTGCCATAGGCAAGCTTGTTGGGAACGTAGAACAGGAACCGATCGCCCTTGTGCATCTTCTGCAGGCCGATGGTCCAGCCGGGGATCACCTGGTTCAGGCGGAACGCGGAGGGCTTGCCGCGATCAAAGGAAGAGTCGAACTTGGCACCTTCGGCGGTGCGTCCGTCATAGTTCACGCGGACCAGATCGCTGACGCCAGGGCTCTCGCCCTTGCCGTCGCCCTGCTTGATGACGATCCATTGCAGGCCGCTATCCGGGTCGGTCTGGACGCCCTTGGCATCCGGATTCCACGGCAGGTGCTGGGCGAACACGGCGTCCACGTCAGCCGGGGCCGCTTTCTGGCCCGTACAGGCGGCGATCAGGGTAAGAGCTGCGCTGGCAGCAAGTGCGAGGATGCGCTTCATCTGGGAGGCTCCGTTTCGGCTTCTCGGTCTGGTCAGGTTTGCTGGGCGGTTTAAGCCGCTTCCGGACGGGTGTCACCCGCCCGGGTCAGCCTGCCACATTACGGATTTCACATGCTGCGCGGCGGATAACCCGCCAGCGTCAGCGCTTCGATGACTTCCTGTGTATGCTGGCTGTCGCGCGTCTCGATCAGGATGTCGAACTCGGCGCCCTTGGCTGGCACGTCCAGCGCGATCCGGTTGTGCGCGACTTCCATGATATTGGCGCCATTGTCGCCGATGATCTTGGAGACAAGCGCCAGCAGGCCCGGCCGGTCGTCGCCGATGATGCGGATCCGGGCGAGCCGGTTTTCGCGCACCAGCGCCCGTGTCAGCACAGAGGCCAGAAGCCGCGTGTCGATGTTCCCGCCGCAGAGGACGAGCCCGACTTTCCGGCCATAGAAGCGCGTCGGATGCGCCAGCAAGGCAGCAAGCCCCGCCGCGCCCGCGCCCTCGGCAATCGTCTTCTCGATGTCGACATAGAGCGTGATGGCGCGCTCCAGATACTCTTCCTCGACCAGAAGGATGTCATCGACCAGCTGTTCAGCGATCTGGCGTGTGATCTTACCGACCTCTTTCACCGCGATGCCCTCGGCGATGGTCGCCCCGCCCATTTTGGGCGTCTTGCCATTCAGCGCCGCGTGCATGCACGGGTACATCGCCGCTTCGACGCCAAAGACCTTGATGTCCGGCTTCAGCGCCTTGGCCGCCGTCGCGATGCCGCTGATCAGGCCGCCGCCGCCGATCGGCACGATCAGCGTGTCGAGATCCGGGTTGGCTTCCAGCATTTCCAGCGCAATCGTCCCCTGCCCGGCGATGATGTCGACATCGTCGAACGGGTGGATGAAGGTCAGCCCTTCTTGCTCTGCCAGAAGCAGTGCGTAGTCCTTCGCCTCATCGAAGATCATGCCTTCGAGGATGACGCGGGCGCCATGGTCTCGCGTATGCTGCACCTTGTTGAAAGGGGTCGTCTCGGCCATCACGATCGTGGCCGGGATGCCGAGGCGGCGGGCGTGATAGGCCACGCCCTGCGCATGGTTGCCGGCAGAAGCCGCGATCACGCCGCGCTTCTTCTGGTCCTCGGTCAGCTTGGACAGCTTGTTCAGCGCGCCGCGCTCCTTGAAGGCGGCGGTGTACTGGTGGTTCTCGAACTTCACCCACACTTCGGCGCCCGTCAGTGCGGACAGCGTGCGGGAGTGACTCATCGGCGTATTGATAACCTGGCCTGCAATAATCATTGCAGCGGCTTTCACATCATCGAGCGTGACGGGAAGGCTTGGGCGCTGCGTATCGGCCATGGTTTTGGTCCTCGGGGTGAAAGCGCGCGCACCCTATGCCCGGGGGTTTGGAAGAGCAAGCGGGGCTGGGGAGTCAGGTCAGCGCGGCGTGCGGAGTGAGTCCCTACCGGCGTGTCATCCCGGAAAGCCCGCAGGGCTTATCCGGGACCCTGTTGGCCGGTCCGCGAGTCCGCACTGGGGTCCCGGCTCTGCGCTGCGCTCCGGCCGGGATGACACGAGGGAGATAGCGGTCTCTTCCCAGTTCACCCCTACTCCGCCTCCATCCCCGCAATCCACTGGTTGATCAGCTCAATCCCAACCGGGTCCGGCAAAGTCCGCCCCAGTTCTGGCATGGCGATGCCCGGCTCGGTGGAGTCCATGCGGAAGGCGAGGATTGATCTTTCCGGGTGGCCCGGATCGATCACGAAGCGCCGGTCGCCGGAGCCGCGCCCTGCTGCCGTCGGGTGTTTCTTCAGGCCAAGGCGTGTCGGCGAGGTTTCTTCCAGCGTCAGCCAGAGGCCGGAATTCGAGGCCGAGCCGTCTGCCTTGTGGCAATGCCCGCAATTGATATCCAGATAGCCGCGCGCCCGCGCGTCCAGCGGCAGGGTCTCATCTGCGGCTGAGGGCGTCGCGGTCAGGTCGTGCGGCACAGCCTCCAGCAGACCCGCCGCCACCCAGTCAGACAACTGATCGACGCCCGCCGGGCCTTTATGGTCCAGATTGCGCAATTTCGGCCCGATCGGCTCCAGCATATCGCCCGCCTGGTGGCAGGTCTTGCACTGGTTCTTGTTGGGCACTTCATAGGCGATGGTCAGCGGCGCCCCGCCGGGGCTGATTGTCTGAATCGTGCGGCGCGCGCCCGTCGGCGCATATTTTGCCTCAGTCCCCTCTTCATTCCAGACATAGGGAAACGCCGCCCAGCCATCCGCCTTGCGGATGATCACCCGTGTCTCGACCTTGTAATTGCCGTCCGCTGGTGCGCGCAGATCCGGCGCGAAGGCAAACGTCTTGATCAGCGTGGTCCCAACCGGAAAATCCGGAATACCGCTGCCATTCGCCTTGATCGTCTGGCCCGGCGGGACATAGACGAAGCGATGCTTGTCGGCATCGTCAGAGAAGAGCGGATTGATCAGGTCATAGGGCTTCACCCGTGCCGCTGGGTGGTCGGCGCCCGCATCCGTGAAAAATCCATAGTCGGAAAGCACCGGGGCCGGTGTCTCTGACAGGATGGTGTCAAGGCGCGGGCCGGGGTTCGGGTCTGCAGCCTGCCCGGCCCCGCACGCGGCGAGGGCCAGACAGGCAATCAGGTAGGCTGGTTTCATTTCGGGGCGTTGTCCTGCGGCAGGACGACAGGATCGCGCTGGGCCACGACCGTGCCCGCCGGGCGGTCCATGCTGGGGCGCAGGTTCGCCGGGTTCAGCGGGTATTCGCCAAGGCCAAGATTGATGAAGCCGACTTCCGGCGCCTCGTCGATGACGAGATTGACGCTCTGGTCTTCCCCGCCATTGAAGCGCGTCACGCCGTCGGTCACGATGGCTGGCAGACTGCCGCCCAGCAGCGCCGCGATGGGTGCCAGCATGCCCTGCGGATCATCCAGCCCGCCTTCATACGTGTTGCCGCTGACCGTGATGTCATTCAGCAAGGGGCCATAGGTTTCGTCCGTAAACGGTTCTGTATAGGCCGTCAGCATGACATGAACCGTGCGATTGTCCTTGAACCGGTTGCCGATGACATAGACATCCGAATTCGCCATCACGATCATGCCGGTGCCGGAAGGGACGCCGGCCACGATATTGCCGACCGGGGCGAAGTTCACCGTGTTATTGTCGACGATGTCATTGTCATAGACGCGCGTCGAATGCCCGCCCATTACGGGCAGGTCCGGCAGGTCGAACACGAGGATGCCGCCCGCATTGTTGCGCGCGATATTTCCGTACACATCGGCATAGGACGAGTTCTCGATCTCGATGCCCGCCACATTGTATTCGGCGACCGAGTCCCGCACGATGATGTTCTCGGACTGGCCAACATAGATGCCCGCGTCAGAGGCGCCGCGCACGGTACAGTTCTGCACCAGCACATCCGTGGATTCGACCGGATAGATGCCATAGGCGCCATTGCCCGCGTCCGGCTCACCGGACCATTCCACCGTGATGTACTGATACGTAATCCGGTCGGAATCCTTTGACTTGATGCCATCGCCTTTCGTGTCGCGGATCGAGAAATCCGACAGCACGACATCATCGGCAGTGACCAGAAGCCCCTCGCCCGCCCCGGTCTGTCCGGCGAAGTCGAGCATGGTCTTGTCCTGACCGGCACCTTTCAGGGTGACGCCGTCGACGTCCAGCGACAGGCCGGTCGTGAAGGCGAAAATGCCTTCCGGCATGATGATGGTCTCGCCGGGCTTCGCCTCAATGAGGGCGAGCTGCAGGTTTTCAGTGAAATCGCCTTCGGCGGAGACCTGGATGATCCCCTCCTGCGCCGGGGCGGTGGCTTCGGGTGCCGGGGCCGCTTTCTTAGAACACGCGACCGGCGCGATAAGGGCGAGTGCCGCCGCTGCGAAAATAATGGGTCTCATGCCCGTTCCCTCCCTGGGTTTAGTTGACGCCAGTGTCATCTTCTGCGGGAGAAATGGCAAGGGCCGAACAAAAAGCCCCGCCGGCATCTCTGCGGGCGGGGTTTATGTTGTGTTTATACGGT
The DNA here is from genome assembly GCA_000961695.1 of Hyphomonadaceae bacterium BRH_c29. Classification (GTDB taxonomy): domain Bacteria; phylum Pseudomonadota; class Alphaproteobacteria; order Caulobacterales; family Hyphomonadaceae; genus Hyphomonas. The sequence continues at coordinate 56,301 of LADW01000005.1, read as the reverse complement.
GTTTATGTGGTGTTTTATACGGTCCTTAGTGCACGCTGACCGGGGTCAGATCGTGCAGGCGGGCAGCCGCAAAAGCCGCGTCGCGGCCTTCCACAATCGCCAGCGTCTGGCCCTCAGCCGAGGAGACCAGGAACAGGTCTTCCGGGTGTCCGACGCCTTCCAGGGCGTTGGCGGGCACGAGATCATTCACCTCGCCTGCTGCCAGGTGGCGAATGTAGACAATGACGTCCGCTTGCGTGCGGAGGGTGTTTTCGTCGTTCAACATGTCAGCACTCCTTTTCCGTCGTACGACAGATACGGCGAACATGGGGCACCACCGGGCACCTTTCGTTCCCCAATAAAGTGGGGTGCGAATGTGGCGCTTCAAGTGCTGGGGCTGGGCATGATTAAGGCACAGAACGGCGCGCCTGTTGACCTGTTGCCGCTGGATTCCCGCCCATCGTCTGATAGGCTGACGGTCCACGCCGCGCCGGAAAAATCCCTCATGCCACATGATCTGATCAGCCTGTACCTGCCGAACCTGTTACTGATCCTGACCGTCTTTTCCGTTGGTGTGGCCAGTCCCGGCCCGGCCACGCTGATGATCATGAACGTCGCCGCCCGGCAGGGGCGCGCCGCTGCGGTGATCCTGTCTCTCGGTATTGTGACCGGCTCGATGATCTGGGCCACGGTTGCTGCGCTCGGCTTCGTCGCCGCGCTGAAGACGTCCGTCCTGTTCTTCACAGCCCTGAAGACCGCAGGCGGCCTCTACTTGCTTTTCCTGTCCGGCAAGGCGTTTCTGTCTGCCAGACGGGCTAGTGAGACTGACACGGCCCCGGCAGCCCCGGCGCCCGTATCCGTCCCGAAGCAGTATCTGCGGGGCCTGCTCCTGCACCTCACCAATCCCAAGGCACCACTCGTCTGGATGGCGACGCTGTCAGTGGGAACCGGTCAGGCAGCGCCGCCGACCTTCCTGTTCACAGCCATCGCCCTCTGCGCGCTGGCTGGCATGCTGATTTTTATCGGATATGCCGTTCTGTTCTCGACCCGGACAGCCATCAACGCCTATCAGGCACTGCGCCGCCCGGTGGATCTTGTGATGGGCCTTCTCTTCGGCGCGGCGGGCCTGAAGATTCTGACATTGCGAGCGAACTGAAGCGCTGCGTTTTCAGCAATGTATATCGGGTAATTTCCAAGGTTTCCGGTCGTCCTGCTGGACGGAGGAAAATGGTGGAGCCAGACGGAATCGAACCGACGACCTCTTGCATGCCATGCAAGCGCTCTCCCAACTGAGCTATGGCCCCGAACCGGGAAGAGCGCGGTTTATCCCCGGCTCTTCCAGCTTTCAAGTCTATTCTTCATCTTCCTCGTCATCGAGAGTCAGATCGTCGTCATCATCGTCTGCGTCGATGTCGAAATCGTCTTCCTCGTCGTCGGCGAGAAGCACGTCGTCCTCCTCGTCGTCGTCAACACCTTCTTCGGTGAAGCCGGCCGGAACTTTCGCAGGCGTTTCGTCTTCGTCTTCGTCGTCAGCGCCTTCGATGATGACATCATCCTCGTCATCGCCGAGTTCCTTGGCGACTTCGTCGTCCTCGATGTCGTCTTCGTCGTCGATGTCGTCATCATCGCTGATGGCGGTGGCCTTCTCAGGCTCATCGTCGTCATCCTCGTCATCATCCTCGGCTTTGACCGCAGCGCGCGCCGCCTTGGCCTTCACTTTCGTGATGGTCGTACGAATGACTTCGTCTTCGGGATCGAACTCCTCACCGCATTTCGGGCAAACTGCCGGGCGCTTGTTGAGATCGTAGAAACGGGCTTCACAGGATGGGCAAAGCTGTTTGGTTCCAAGCTTGTCTTTCGACACGGGCGACACGCCTCCTCGTTGGATTGGATGAATTTGGTCTGGGCGGGCGCTTGCCATGAACGTCGCACGCTGTCAAAGCCCCAATTCACGCTCTCTCACTGCATGGAATCTTTCATGGTCTGGACCAGCCGTCCCGTCAAATCCCTGAAAGGCGCCGTCCGCGCGCCTGGTGACAAATCCTGCAGCCACCGCGCGCTGATTTTTGGCGGCCTCGCAGAGGGCACCAGCCGCTTCACGGGGCTGCTGGAAGGCGACGATGTCCTGCGCACCGGACAGGCCATGGAAGCGCTCGGCGCGAACGTGAAACGCCTTGGCGGCGGTGCCTGGGAAGTGACCGGCGTCGGGGCAAAAGGCCTTTCCTCCCCGGCGGGAATTCTGGACTTCGGAAATTCCGGCACAGGCTCGCGCCTGCTGATGGGCGTCATGGCCGGCCACGACCTGACCGCCGAGCTGACCGGCGACAAAAGCCTCTGCTCGCGCCCGATGAACCGTATCCTGTCGCCATTGCGGCAGATGGGGCTCAAGGACACCGCCGGGCCGGACGGTCGCCTGCCCTTCTCGCTGACCGGATCGAAGGCGCTGAAGGCCATCACCTACGCCCCGCCGCAGGCGTCTGCTCAGGTCAAATCCGCCGTGCTTCTGGCTGGTCTTTCGGCTGAGGGCACGACCGTGGTGGAAGAGGCGAAGCCGACCCGCGACCATACTGAGCGCATGCTGCGCGGCTTCGGCGCCGAGGTCGGCGTCAAGCGCACGCCTGGCGAGCCGACCCGCATTTCGATTCGCGGCGGCCAGCAGCTCAGCGCCATCGAAGCCGCGATTCCGGGTGACCCGTCTTCGGCCGCTTTTCTTGTCGCCGCTGGCATGCTGTTGCCGGGCAGCGATGTGCAAATAGATGAGATCATGTCGAACCCGACGCGTTCGGGCTTCTACGACGTCGCGAATCTCATGGGCGCACATCTCGGCGCAGATGAAGCCGGCGAAGCGGCCGGAGAACGACTCATCCACATCGCCGCCGGTTACGCCCAGCTGAAAGGCATTCATGTGCCGGAACGCTATGTGCCCGCCATGATCGACGAATTCCCGATCCTCGCCGTGCTCGCCGCCTTCGCCGAAGGTGAGACAATCGTCACCGGCGCCGAGGAACTGCGCGTCAAGGAATCAGACCGGATAGGCGCGACCGTCGCCATGCTGCGCGCCAATGGTGTCGAGGCCGAGGAAACGCCGGACGGCTTCATCGTGCATGGCTGCGCCGGCAAAGTGCCGGGCGGCGGCCTCGTTCAGACCCACCATGATCACCGCATCGCCATGAGCGCCCTCGTCATGGGCATCGCGGCGCAGAACCCAGTCAGCGTTGATGACGTCTCAATGATCGACACAAGCTATCCGGATTTCCTGGCTCATATGGCTGAGCTGGGCGCGGATATCAGCGAAGGCTGAACGGTGGGATCAGCCCGATCTTGCAAACCTTTGGCCTGTTGCAGGCCGCCCGGCGCACAGGATAAATAGATATTCAGATAAAATGGGCGGCGAACATGCGGTCACACATGGTGTTGATTTCGAGGACTGTTTCACTCGGCGCGGCGGCAGTGTTGGCCGGAACGCTTCTGACCGGCGCATGGGCAGACCCTGCGCAGGCTGAAGACGCGAACGACGACGTGTCGGCGCTCGCCTGCACAGCCGCCTACCAGCTGGACTGGCAGGCCACGACATCACCGGAGCGCAGCGCGGCGGACCGAGACGGCGCCGAGAAGACCTATGAAGCCCTTCGCGCAAGCACGGCGCAGGACTCCGGTTCGGTGAGTGCGGCAGTCGCAGAGCAAACGTCTGCCTTGAAAGCCCGCGTCGGCTCTAGCAGCGAAGGTCTGACGGAGATCGTGGAAGCCTGCGACGTGGCGTGGAACGGCGGCGTTTCGGACTATGCCGCACAATACGCCGCGCCGCCTGCGTCCTCCACAACGACCAGCGCCGACATCACCACGTTCGAGAACACCGAGCCCTCGTCTTACGCCCCGGCTCCGTCACCTGTGGAATCGGCCGAGTGCGAGACGACCGACCGGCGCGCAACGGGGATCATGAACACATGGACCTATGCAATCGAGGATTATTACGCTGGAGGTGAGTACGACTATGATCAGGAGCGCGAGCTGAGCGACCTCTATCGCCGCCTGCGCAGCCGCCTTCAGGATGAGCTGTCGGTCGCCGAGACCAATGGCTGCGACTCGCTGGCCAACGATATCCGCTACGGCCTCAACAATTGGGACAACCCGTTCTGAAGTAGGTACCGACAACTTGCCCGTGATCGACACAAGCTCCCCGGACTTCCTGGCTCATATGGCTGAGCTGGGCGCCGACATTTCGGACGTCTGATGCCGCGCCTCGTCCTCTACGCCGGAGACGTCCTGGACATCGACACAGATGTCATCGTCAATGCGGCCAACTCCACCCTGTTGGGCGGCGGCGGCGTGGATGGCGCGATCCACCGCGCTGCCGGTCCGCAGCTCGTGGAAGCCTGCCGGCCGCTCGCGCCCTGCCCACCCGGTGACGTGCGTGTGACCGAAGGGTTCGGCCTCGCCCCGCGGCTGATCTTCCACACAGTCGGCCCGATCTGGCATGGCGGGCAGAATGGCGAGGCGGACATTCTGGCGAACTGCTACCGCAACTGCCTGACCGAACTGGCAGCCCGGAACCTTCGGCGCATTGTGTTTCCAGCCATCTCGACCGGCGCCTACGGCTACCCGCCCGCGCAGGCGGCCCACATCGCTGTCACGATCTGCGCCCGCCACCCGGCCGCCCGCGATGCAGACATCGTTTTCGCTGTCATCGATCCGCAAAACCGGGCCGCGCTGGGCGCTGCACTGAACGCCATCCGGTAGCCCCCTGCCCCAAGGGCAAAATTGACGCCGCTGATCTGCACGCCAAAGTGTGGGCATGACATCTCTTCATTCCCCCCTCTCCTTCGCCCGTGGCCCGGCCATGAAGAACCGCTTCATGCTGGCGCCGCTCACCAACCTCCAGAGTCATGCCGACGGCACGCTCAGCAATGATGAGTTCCGCTGGCTGACCATGCGGGCCGAAGGTGGCTTTGGCCTCACCATGACCTGCGCGGCGCACGTACAGGCTGTTGGGCAAGGCTTCCCCGGCCAGCTCGGCATTTTCGACGATAAGCACCTGACGGGCCTGACGCGGCTGGCAGAGGCGATCAACAGGGCCGGCAGTCATTCCGTGGTCCAGCTGCACCATGCCGGTATGCGATCCCCGAAGGAACTGATCGGCCAAACGCCGCTCTGCCCGTCCGACAATGAGGAATTCGGCGCCCGCGCGATGACGCTGGATGAGGTCAAAGGCGCGTTTAATGCGTTCGTCGCCGCCGCCAAACGCGCCGAGAAGGCCGGTTTCCACGGCGTCGAGCTGCATGGGGCGCATGGCTATCTGATCGGCCAGTTCCTCAGCGGAGAGGTCAACCAGCGCACAGATGAATATGGCGGGTCCTACGAGAACCGGGTGCGACTGCTGAAAGACCTGATAGATGCGATCCGGACCGAGTGCCGCAAGGATTTCTCGCTGGGTGTGCGCCTCTCGCCGGAACGGTTCGGCATGGACCTGATGGAAACCCGCCGCCTCGCCGGGGAGCTGATGGCTTCGGCCAAGCTCGACTATCTCGATATGTCTCTCTGGGACGTGTTCAAACAGCCCACGGAAGAGGCCCACCAATCCCGCAGCTTGCTCGGCTGGTTCACGGACCTGCAGCGCGGTGACTGCCGCCTCGGCGCAGCGGGCAAGCTGACCACCGGCGCCGCCTGCCAGAGAGCATTGGACGAGGGGCTGGACTTCGTCGTCATCGGACGCGGCGCAATCCTGCACCATGATTTCCCGCAACAGGTCGAAGCCGATCCGGACTTCACCCCCATCGCCCTACCCGTGCCGGAAGCCCACCTCATCAGGGAGGGCCTCGGCGACGCCTTCCTCACTTACATGAAGACCTGGAAGGGCTTCGTCGAAGAAACCGCCTGAGCCGGGCACACAAAACAAAAACATTTGGAGGAAACACTATGCAGATCACCAACGAAACCGCCGCCATCGTCACCGGCGGCGCCTCAGGCCTCGGCCGGGCCACAGCCACGGCGCTGGCCAAGGCCGGCGCGAAAGTCGCCATTTTCGACATCAATGCCGAGGCAGGCGAAGCCGTCGCCAAGGAAATCGGCGGCATCTTCTGCAATGTGAACATCATGGACGAAGAGTCCTGCACTGCCGGCTTCGAGAAGGCCCGCGCCGCCCATGGCCAGGAGCGGATCGCCGTCCACTGCGCCATGGCAGCCAAAGGCGGTAAGACCTTGTCCTGGGACAAGGAGAACGCCCGCTACAAGCGCCTGCCGACCGAAGACTATGCCTTTGGCGCACAAGGCGTGCTGATCGCGTCTTACCGTATAGCCTCCATGGCCGCGCTCGGCATGTCGACCCTGCCGGAACTGGAAGACGGCGAGCGCGGCGTGATCACGCTCACGGCCTCGGTCGCAGCCCAGGACGGCCAGATCGGCCAGATCGTCTACGGCTCCTGCAAGGCGGGCGTGAACGGCCTCGTCCTGCCCATGGCGCGTGACCTGATGGATATCGGCATCCGGGTGAACTCGATCATGCCGGGCATCTTCGCGACGCCCCTGATGCTGTGCGCGCCGGATAAGGTGTTAAACAGCCTCGCCGCCTCGGTCCCCTTCCCCAAACGCCTCGGCAAGCCGGAAGAGTACGCGTCGCTGGCGATGGAACTGGTGCGCAACACCTATTTCAACGGCCAGTGCATCCGCCTCGACGGCGCGATCCGCATGGCGCCGAGATAAAGCTGCGCGGCCTCCGGCCTTGCTGCTCGCGGCTGTTCCCTCGCCTTCGGCTCGGGGCCGCTGCGCCTTCGCGTTGCTCGTGAGGTGGCTCTCCCCCCACAAGCACCGAGCAGCAAGGCCGGAGGCCGCGTCAGCTCAATCCCCCCTCACCGCTTGACTTCGCAGGCCCCTTCACGCACTTCCCGCGCCCATGATCATCGCAATCGACGGCACCACGGCCTCCGGTAAGGGCACCATCGCGAAACGGCTGGCCGGCTATTACGGCCTGCCGCACATGGACACCGGGCGGCTCTACCGCGCGACCGCCGTGGCCGCGATCAAGGAAGGCGTCGCGCTGGACGATGAAGCGCGCCTCGCCGCTGTCGCCGCCTCGCTCGATCTGAATGATTTCAACGAGGCGGAGCTGCGCACGGCAGAGGCCGGCAAGGCCGCCTCTATTGTCAGCGCCTTTCCCGCCGTCCGTCAGGCCCTGTTCGAGCTGCAACGGGCCTTTGCCCTGCAAGCCGGCGGCGCCCTGCTGGACGGACGCGATATCGGCACGGTGATCGCGCCGGACGCCGATGTGAAGCTCTGGGTCGATGCCGATGTCGAGCAGCGCGGCTACCGGCGCTGGCGCGAACTGCTCGGTTTTGGCGAGGGCATATCGCTCGAACAGGTCATCGAGCAGCTGCGCGAACGCGACGCCCGCGACCAGTCCCGCAAGGACGCCCCGGCCGCCATGGCGGCAGATGCGGTCTTGATAGACACCACCGACCTGACTATAGAGGCCGCAGTGGAAAAGGCGCTGGCAGCTGTCAAAGTTGCTCTCGCCCGTGGAAACGGCACCTGAAGGGGCTTTCAGCCTCAAATCCAAACAGGCTGCACCACTCAGATTTTATGAGACCACGCTCTCGGGTCGATCCAGCAGGCCGCAATGGTGCGCGCCTGCATCTAACCGTTCGCCCCGCACCAGGAACCCCAAATGACTGAAACCATGAACCCATCCTCCGACGATTTCGCAGCAATGTTCGAAACGTCGGCCGCGGCGGCCGCAATGCAGGAAGGCCAGGTCGTCCCGGCGACTGTCATCCGCATCGAAAACGACGCCGTGCTCGTTGACATCGGTCTCAAGACCGAAGGCCGTATCCCGGTCAAAGAATTCTCGATGGAAGACAAGCAGCCGGAGCCCGGCGATATTGTCGACGTCTATCTCGACCGCATCGAAAACGCCCTCGGCGACGCTGTTCTCTCGCGCGACAAAGCTCGCCGCGAAGAGCGCTGGATCAAGCTCGAGAAGAGCTTCAACAACAACGAACCGGTCAAAGGCGCCATCTCCGGCCGCGTCAAAGGCGGCTTCACGGTCGACCTTGGCGGCGTCAATGCCTTCCTTCCCGGCTCGCAGGTTGATATCCGCCCGGTGCGCGATGTCGGCCCGCTCATGGGCGAAATTCAGCCCTTCGCCGTCCTCAAGCTGGACCGTGCCCGTGGCAACATCGTTGTCTCGCGCCGTGCCATCCTCGAAGAGAGCCGCGCCGAACAGCGTGCTGAAATCGTCTCCGATATGGCCGAAGGTGATGTCCGCAAGGGTATCGTCAAGAACATCACCGATTACGGTGCCTTCGTGGATCTCGGCGGCATCGATGGCCTGCTCCACGTCACCGACATGTCCTACAAGCGCATCAACCACCCCTCCCAGGTGGTCGAAGTCGGTCAGGAAGTCGAAGTTCAGATCATCAAGATCAACCCGGAAACCCAGCGTATCTCGCTCGGCATGAAGCAACTCGGCTCCGACCCCTGGGACGGCATCGAAGTGCGTTATCCGGTTACGGCACGCCTCAAGGGCATCGTCACCAACATCACCGATTACGGCGCCTTCGTGGAGCTGGAAGATGGTGTCGAAGGCCTGATCCACGTCTCCGAAATGAGCTGGACCAAGAAGAACGTGCACCCCGGCAAGATCCTCTCGACTTCTCAGGAAGTCGATGTGGAAGTGCTGGACGTCGACAGCGACAAGCGCCGTATCTCGCTCGGCCTGAAGCAAACCATGGACAACCCATGGTCGGCCTTCCTGGCAGAGCATCCGGTCGGCACCGAAATCGAAGGCGAAGTTCGTGGCATCACGGAATTCGGTCTCTTCGTCGGCCTCGGCCCGGATCTGGACGGCATGGTCCACATCAACGACATCTCCTGGGAGCAGTCGGGTGATCAGGCCATCGAAGCCTTCAACAAGGGCGACACGGTCCGTGCGAAAGTGCTCGACGTCGATATCGACAAAGAGCGCATCTCGCTCGGCATCAAGCAACTGTCCGGCGATCCGATGGAAGCTGCCGATACCGGTGGCAGCCTGAAGCGCGGCGCGACCGTGACCTGCACCGTCACCGAGATCACCTCGGGCGGCATCGAAGTCGAATTCGGCGAGCCTGCCATGAAGTCGTTCATCCGTCGTTCGGACCTGTCTCGCGACCGGGCCGACCAACGTCCGGAACGCTTCGCTGTTGGTGACAAAGTCGACGCCAAGATCATTCAGTTCGACCGCGCCTCGCGCCGCGTCTCGCTGTCGATCAAAGCGCTCGAAATTGCCGAAGAAGCCGAAGCCGTTGCACAATACGGGTCGGCAGATGCCGGCGCGTCGCTGGGCGACATCCTCGGTGCAGCGCTCGCTTCGTCGGGTGCACCGAAAGGCGCAGCACCTGCCGCGTCTGGCGATGCTGACGACAAGGGCCGCCTCTCGGCTCCGCAGGGCGACGCAGATGATCTGAAAGAGATCAAAGGCGTTGGCCCGGCTTTCGAGAAGAAGCTGAACGATGCCGGCGTGTTCCATTTCTGGCAGATCGCTTCCATGACGGACGATCAACTGGCGACCCTCGAAGAGGAAGTCGGCACGTCCGGTAAAGGCGCAGAGTGGAAAGCTCAGGCTGAAGCGCTCCAAGGCTGAGCCGGTCCTGAGATCAGGGGACGCCTAGCCCCCTAAATTTCTTGCAATGTTTGCGGCGGGGGCCTAGCGCTTCCGCCGCAAATGCGTTTACAAACAATCACATGCTGAAGTCTGAACTCATCGCGAAACTCGCTACGGAGTATTCCCATCTTCGCCAGGAAGACCTGGAGAAGGTTGTGAATGTGATCCTCGACGAGATTGGCGCCGCGCTCACCCGCGGCGACAGGGTCGAATTGCGCGGCTTTGGCGCATTCTCTGTCCGCAAAAGGGATTCCCGCAAGGGGCGAAACCCGCGTACGGGCGAGCCCGTCGAGGTTCCGGCCAAGGCCGTCCCCTTCTTCAAGGCCGGCAAGGAATTGCGCGCCCGCGTCAATGGCGGCGAAGACCCGGAAGCGAGATAAGCCGCAGGCTTTCCCGCATTTGACGAGAATTCTTGACCCTTATCCCGAATAGTAGGATCAAGTCCTCAGGTATCTTGAATAGCAACCTCAGGAAGGGGAGACTGAAATGCTCAAGGAATTCAAGGAATTCGCCCTCAAGGGCAATCTGGTCGACATGGCCGTCGGGTTCGTAATGGGCGGCGCCTTCGCAACAGTCGTTACCGCCTTCATCCAGGGCGTGTTTCTGCCTCTGCTGGCCCCGATCATGGGCGGCCTCGACCTGGCCTCCTGGTCTTACACAATCTCGCCGGCTGTCCTGAACGAAGCTGGTGAAGTGGTGAAAGAAGCTGCCGTCATCGAACTCGGCAACTTCATCTCCGCCGTCATCTCGTTCACCATCGTCGCCTTCGTCATGTTCATGATCATCAAGGCCATGAATTCGCTGAAGAAGAAGGAAGAAGCCGCTCCGCCGCCGGCCCCGCCGCGCCAGGAAGTGCTTCTGGAAGAAATCCGCAACCTGCTGGCCAAACAATCCCAGTAGGCCCCTGCGGTCACCCCGTTCGGGTTCTGTTAAGGTTTAGTCGCCCATAGTCCCGAACAGTAGAGTACCGTGTAGAGTGGAAAGGGCGGCCTGATTGGCCGCCCTTTTTCTATTCCGCGAATGAAAACAGACCCTTAGACCGGGTCTTCCCCATTCTTCGACAGCACTTCGCCGGCGAGATAGAGCGAACCGCAAATCAGGATCCGGTCTGCTCCGGTCGCAGCGGCCGCCTTCAGGCCTTCCTCGAGGCTGGCGCAGGGCCTGGCATCCAGTCCGGCCATCGCCGCCGCTTCGGCCAGTTCGCGCGGCTCAGCTGCCCGGTGCCCCGGCGCGTTCGGCACAGTGAAGACCGGTGGATGCAAAGGCCGGAACGGCATGAAGAAGCCGGTCGCGTCCTTCGAAGCCAACATGCCCGAGACCAGCGCGGTCGTTCCGTCCTGCCGTTTCAGGTGCCGGGCGATGGCGCGGGCGGCGTGCGGATTGTGCCCGCCGTCCAGCCAGACCTCGACGCCTGGCACGATAGCGGTAAGCGGACCGTCCTTGAGGCGCTGCATCCGGGCGGGCCAGCTGGCCGTGCGGGCGCCTTCAAAGATCGCCGCTTCGGGAACCCTTGTCGAATTGCCGAATAGCTGCATCGCCATGGCCGCAAGCGCGGCATTGGCCCGCTGATGCTCCCCGATCAAAGCGAGATCGTCCGGCATGGCGTCAATATAGTGCGCCCTCAGCTTGTAGAGCGGGGCGCCCTGTTTCTCAGCTTCGGCGGTGATGACCTCGTCGCAGACCTTGCGCTGGATCGCGCTCAGCACCGGACGCCCTGGCCGGATGATGCCCGCCTTCTCGCCCGCAATCTTGCGGATGTCGGAGCCGAGGAAAGCCTTGTGATCAAAATCAACCGGCGTGATCACGCATAGCGCAGGCTGGTCGATCACGTTCGTCGCGTCATAGCGCCCGCCGAGACCCACTTCGAGGATCAGCAAGTCTGCCGGAACCTCAGAGAAGGCCAGCATGGCTGTCGCCGTGGTCGCTTCGAAATGGGTGATTTCCTGTCCCTGTAGGGCCTCATAGGTCCGGTCCAGCCATGCGATGAGGCGTTCATCGTCCACAATCTCACCGGCGAGGCGGATACGCTCATTGAAGCGGACGAGATGCGGGCTGGTAAAGACATGCACTTTCAGGCCGGCGGCTTCGGCCATGGCCCGCATGAAAGCCGAGGTCGACCCCTTCCCATTGGTGCCCGCCACGTGAATGACTGGCGGCAAGCGATCCTGCGGGCGGCCGAGCGCTTCCAGAGCGGCTTCGACCCGTCCAAGCGACAGGTGGATCACGTCGGGATAGAGCCCTTCGAAACGCTTCAGCGCCGCGGCAAGGGCCGCACTGTCTCCAGTCAAGCAGTCTTGCCCTTGGAAACGTGTGTCTTGGGCGCATTCAGCGAGGCTGGCAGCGTGTCACTGGACCGGCGCGATTTCGGCATCAACATGGAAAGAACGCGGGCGAGCGTGTCCTTCATCTTGCGGCGGTCGACCACGATATCGACCTGGCCTTTTTCACGCAGGAACTCAGACCGCTGAAAGCCCTTGGGCAGGCTTTCGCGGATGGTCTGTTCGATCACGCGCGGGCCGGAGAAGGCGATCATGGCGCCCGGCTCGGCAATGTGGACATCGCCCAGCATCGCATAGGAGGCCGACACGCCGCCCGAAGTCGGGTCCGTCAGCACAACAACATAGGGCAGTTTCGCTTCGGTAAGTTCGTTGATGGCCAGCGTGGTGCGCGGCATCTGCATCAGACTGAGCGTGCCTTCCTGCATGCGCGCGCCGCCGGAAGCGGTACAGACGACGAAAGCGGCCTTGCGAGCCAGCGCCATGTGGGCAGCGGTGATGAACCCCTCCCCGGCTGCCATGCCCAGCGAGCCGCCCATGAAGGCAAAGTCCTGCACGAGCACGACCGTCGGCACGCCGCCGATCTTGCCATAGGCCGCGACCATGCAGTCATCCTGAAGGAGCGGGGCGCCGCCGCCTTCGGTTTCCTTTTTCTCGCGGGCCGCAATCTTGGCTTTGGCCGCCTTGAGGCGGGCGGGATAAGGCTTGTCGTCCTTGAATTTCAGCGGGTCCATGGCGACGCCCGGCAGCTCGATCGGCTCCCAGCGCTCATCGTCGAACAGGAGGCGGAACCGTGTACGCGGCGAGATGCGCATGTGCGCGCCCGCGGGCGTCACAAACCAATTCTCTTCCAGGTCGGTCTTGTAGACGAGTTCACCGGAGAGCGGGCATTTCACCCACAGGTCATCCGGCGTCTCACGCTTGGCCAGCATGGTCTTCAGGCCTGGCGGCGTGACCTTGTTGATCCAGTTCATCCGACAACCTCCACGGCTGTAACAGCCTTTACGGCTTCGCGACCCCTGCGATCGCTTTGCTGAGTTCTCCGGCCAAAGCCCCCATCCCCTGGGGTGCGCGGGCCAGATCGCCTGATTCGTGAGCCGCCTCAGCATGCTCCACGAAAGCACTGCCTACGACAACCCCGTCAGCCACTTTAGCCATTTCCGCAGCCTGCGCACCGGTTTTTACACCAAAACCAACACAAACTGGCAGCCCTGATACGCGCTTGGCCATCTCTATGTTCCCTGCAATCGCTGCAGGATCGGCGCTTCCAGCCCCGGTGACGCCGGTCACGGAGACAAAATACAGGAATCCGGAGGCCCCTTCGGCCACCTTTTTCATCCGCGCTTCATGCGTGGTGGGCGTGGCCAGCCGGATCACGGAGAGACCGTATTTGGCGTATTCCCCGCGCAGCTCGGCATCTTCTTCCGGCGGCAGGTCGACGATGATCGTGCCGTCGACGCCGGCCACGTGGGCAGCTTCGGCGAATTTGGCATAGCCCATGGAATGAACAGGATTGGCATAGCCCATGATGATCAGCGGCGTCGTCTGGTCGGTCTCGCGAAAACGCGCGACCAGTGCCAGCACGTCGGTCAGCTTCGTATGATTGGCCAGCGCCCGCAGACCCGCCCGCTGGATCGCCGGGCCATCGGCCATCGGATCGGTAAACGGCGCGCCCAACTCGATGATGTCAGCGCCATTGTCGCGCAGGGCGCACAGGCTCTGAAAACTCGTCTCAAGATCCGGGTCGCCCGCCATCAGGTAGGCAACAAGGACGGCGCGCTTGTCCGCCTTCGCGCGGTCGAAGGCAGCGGTAATACGTTCGGTTGGCATCAGCTATCCGTGTTCTCGTGAACCCAGGCATCATAAGGCGCATGCGCTTCAAGGCAGGGCAGCGCCACCATGGCCGGGACATCGTAAGGGTGGTGGGTGAGGACAAGGGCCTCGATCCTGTCCCAATTCGCTTTCGGCGCCTTGAGCCAGAGAATGTATTCAAACGCCTGCTCGACAACGCCTTTCCAGCGATAGGTGGACGAGACCGGACCTTCGAGGTTCGCGCAGGCCGACAGCCGGTGCTCAACAGCGGCATCGCCAATTTCCTGGGCGACACGTTGCGACGGGCATGTGATGCGGATGAGAAGAAGGTCGGTCATTCTGCAAGCGCCTCCGGATCGCATTGACCGATCTGCACAGCGGCCATCGGCACAACGGACATGGAACGCCCTTCATAGGGAATGCCCACGCCGGCGACCCGGTCCCAGCCATAGCATTCCATGCCGTCATCGTCGCCGACCGGAGGATGCGCCTGGCCACAGATGCCGGTCTCGGTCCATTCGGCGTCGCGCACGAAGGCGGTGTGCCCATCCGCAAAGCAAAGCGCCGTTTCCGCTGCGACCAGCGGAATCCGCTTCCCATTCTGCGCGGCCACGAAATTCTGCTGCGTCAACGGGACATAATTATACTTTGTCGTCGGCACACAGCCCCCAAGCGCGATCAGGAGGATGACGGACAGGAACTGTTTCACATCTCAACTCCAAGCAACTTGGCCACTGAGAACACGTCCTTGTCGCCGCGTCCGCACATATTGAGAATGATCAGGCCGTCCTTGCCGAGCTCCTGCGCCACTTCCCCGACGCGGGCGATGGCGTGGGAGGGCTCAAGCGCCGGGATGATGCCTTCAAGCTGGGTGCAGAGCTGGAAGGCCGCGAGGGCCTCCTCGTCAGTCGTAGACAAGTATTGCGCCCGGCCGCTGTCGCGCAGGAAGGCGTGCTCCGGCCCGATGCCCGGATAGTCGAGCCCGGCAGAGATCGAGTGCGCATCGAGGATCTGGCCGTCATCGGTCTGCAGCAAATAGGTGCGGTTGCCATGCAGGATGCCCGGCCGGCCGCCGTTCAGCGCCGCTGCATGCTCGCCCGTTTCGATGCCGTGGCCCGCCGCCTCGACGCCGATCATGCGCACGCTTTCATCCTCAAGGAAGGGATGGAAAAGGCCGATGGCATTGGATCCGCCGCCGATACAGGCCATGAGCACGTCCGGCAGGCGCCCTTCCCGCTCAAGAATCTGCTCGCGGGCTTCCTTGCCGATGATGGACTGGAAGTCCCGGACAAGTTCCGGATACGGATGAGGGCCGGCAACGGTGCCGATGCAGTAGAACGTGTCGTCGACATTGGTCACCCAGTCGCGCAGGGCCTCGTTCATCGCATCTTTCAGCGTGCCCGTGCCGGACGAGACCGGCACGATCTTGGCGCCCAGAAGGCGCATGCGGAAGACGTTCGGCTTCTGGCGCTCGACATCGGTCTCGCCCATGAAGACGACGCATTCAAGGCCGAAGCGGGCGCAGATTGTTGCCGTCGCCACGCCATGCTGGCCGGCGCCCGTCTCCGCGATGATACGCGTCTTGCCCATGCGGCGAGCCAGCAGGACCTGACCGAGGCAGTTATTGATCTTGTGCGCGCCGGTATGGTTCAGCTCGTCGCGTTTGAAATAGATCTTCGCCCCGCCGAAATGCTCGGTCAGGCGCTCAGCGAAATAGAGCGGCGACGGGCGGCCGACATAATGGGTCCAGAGATCGTCCATCTCGGCCTTGAAGGCAGGGTCTTCCTTGGCCCGGCGATATTCGGCTTCGAGTTCAAGGATCAGCGGCATCAGCGTTTCGGCGACATAGCGTCCACCGAACTCACCAAACCGGCCGTTTGCGTCCGGCCACTGGTCCCAGGTATTTCTAACGTCCATCTGGATCAGACCTCTTTGGCGGCGCGGAGAAATGCCCGCACTCGCTCCCTGTCCTTTAACCCCCGCAGCTTCTCCACGCCAGAGGAGACATCAACAGCTGGCGCACCTGTCGCAGCAATGGCGGCGGCCACATTCTCCGGTGTCAGACCCCCGGCGAGGATCCAGGGCCGGGGCGCGTCCCAGCCCTCAAGGATCGTCCAGTCAAAGGCAGCGCCGTGCCCGCCAGTCCGGTCTGCACCCGTGGGCGGCTTGGCGTCGATCAGCAGCCGGTCTGCCGCTTCAAACGCCCCTGCTCCGGCCAGGTCTTCCGCTATCGCGACACCAAGCGCCTTCCAGACTTCACAGCCGGTTTTCTCCCTGATCTCGGCGACCCGTTCCGGCGTTTCGCTGCCATGCAGCTGAAGGACCCGGATGCCAGTGCGGGTCACGCGGTCGATGAGGACGTCATCCGGATCGACCAAGAGGGCCACCGGCACGGCGCGGCCGACGCCCAGAAGCAGTGTCTCGGCGGCTTCCGGCGTCACATGGCGGGGGCTGGCCTCGACGAAGACAAAGCCGATCCAGTCTGCACCCTCTGCGGCGCAGAAGCGCACGAGGTCCGGATCTCTGAGGCCGCAGATTTTAACATGTGTCATGGCACCGGCGTTACGCCAGGGCGGGCGCATGGGTCAATGCAGGTCAGCTGAGGGGTGGGTTCAGTTCAGGATCGCGTGAAAGGCGAGCATGCCTTCCTCGCCAGGGGTCACGCGGGCGAAGGTCCAGCGGACATGCGTGATCTCGGAAGCGGAAGCCATGCGGATCTCCTCGCCATCCGCAACGGTGAGACCCTCGCGCGGCGCGAAGGACTTGCCACCATCGACCGAGAAGTCGACGTCCGCATCATCCGCGATCACCGAGTCCTCGACATAGACCATGTCAGCCGGCACGGGGACGGTCATCACGACGCCGTCTTCGGTCTTCGCGCCCTCGTTCCGAAAGCTCACCACATAGGCGAGTTCCTCGCCGGACGCGGCATCGGAGGCGGGTACATATTCGGTTTCGGTGGACCCGTCCTCGTATTCCATTGTCATCACCTTCTCGACCGTACCGGTCGACACAAGCACATCCGCGCTTGCCGGAAGGGTAGTCACCAGAGCGCTGGCGCCAAGAAGACAAAGGGATATCGGGAAGACCTTGAGCATGATCCTTAACACCGGGTACGTTTTGGCTAACGATTGTGACGATCCATCACAAGCGTTAACATTCGCTGAAACCAGCCCCTCATGGGGTTCGGGATCACATAGCTGCAGCACTTGGGCAAAATGTAGGCCCGACCTGCACGTTTGTCCGGCAACGGAAGGCCGTTTCGTGTCCGGCTGCGTGTCGGCGAAACTCGCAAGCCCGCCCAACCCCTGTGCAGCCGTGCCTCCTCTCTGCGTCGTGCTTGCAACCTCATGCGGCAGAATACAGTTGGCGCGCGCTTGAAACGGGAAAGAACTTCAGGAATTCGTCACATGGCGTCCGGCCCACCTCCATCCAGTTGGCCTTTTCGCGCGTATTGTTGCGATTATTACAGGATAGGGCCCTGCGTACCCCGCGCCTGACGCGCCAAAAACCTGCATGAAATCTGAGAAATCCGCCCACGGAACGGAGCCGGACCACCTTCGTAAAACTTTGATTTGAAGCCTGGAGGGGAAAAAATATAGCCACCCGCAAGGCAGCCGGTTGTGCGCTGCAGCAATAAACGGGTCACTCATGAAACTTCATTTCCGGACTGCAACCGCCGTTGCAGCAATCGCTTTTTCCAGCCAGATGGCAGCTTTCGCAGAGCCCGACTCCCCCGATGAGACGCGCCGCCTCAACGTCGTGACGGTTACCACCCAGAAACAGGAACAGTCGCTCATCGACGTTCCGATCAACGTCTCGGTGACCGATCAGGACATGATCGACAAACTGGCCGCCGATGACATCGAAGACCTCGGCAACTTCATCCCCGGCCTTCAGGTTCAGGCACAAAGCCTCAATGCGCCGAGCTACTCGCTGCGCGGGGTCGTCTCCGACAGCGGCTCGCCGCGCGTCGCCCTGTTCCAGAACGGCGTGGCCATCGGCAATCCGGGCTACGCTTCAAACCTCGCCATCTACGACATGGAACGCGTCGAGGTCGTGAAAGGCCCGCAGGCAACCCTGTTCGGCCAGGGCGCCCTCGTCGGCGGCATCAACTTCATCCAGAACCATGCCTCACTCGAAGGCAATTCCGGAGAGGTTTCTCTGGAAGGCGGCGACTACAGCTCCGTGCGCGCTGAAGGCCACTACAACTACGTCATCAACGACACGCTCGCCCTGCGCGTTGCCGGTCAGATCAAGAACATGGACGGATACGTCCCGAACACGGCCAACTCACCGGACCTGATGGGCCAGGACACGACAGCGCTGCGCGCCGCACTGCGCTGGGCACCGACCGACAAGCTGACCGCCGACGTATTCGTCAACTACCAGAAAGACGACTCCACCGGCACACAGTTCACGTCCGGCTTCTTCAAGGTCAACGGCAAGGTCGATCCTTACGGCGCCACCGCAATGAACATCAACGGCGACCAAGTCCGCGACAAGCTCGGCAATGACCGTGACCTGTTCTACGTCACCTCCAATATCAAGTATGACATCAATGATGCCTGGTCGCTGACGTCGCTCACAGACTATCGCAACCTCATTTCTGCCGAGGCTTGGGATTCGGACGGCGCAGCCTTCAACCTGCTTCAGTTCTTCCAGGGCCAGAAAGCCAGCACGTTCAGCCAGGAACTCCGCCTGAACTATAATGCGGGCGGTAAACTGACCGCCTTCTTCGGCGGCAACTATTTCACGATCGACAACAAGGCCGAGCTGCGCTTCTCGACTGATGAAGCGTATGCACAGTCTCTGTTCGCTCCGAACCTTGCCTCGGCAGCCGGGCTGACAATTCCGGAAGTCCAGGGTTATCTCACCCTGCTCGGCGTGCCGGGCGGCGCGAACTTCGGCAGCTTTGACACACCGCTGCAGTATTCCGCGCTTGCAGCCATCCTTCTGGGCCAGACGGTTCCTCTCTATGGCGAACACCTCGAACAGCAGCTGTCGACCGATGGCCGCGATACATATGACCTCTTCGGCGACGCGACTTATGCTGTCACTGACCGGCTCAAACTGACGGGTGGCCTGCGCTATACGAAGGAAGACCTGTCCGCCAGCACGATCGGCTACGTCCTGAAATCCAACCCGTATCTCGGTGGCCTGAACGGCGTCACGCTCTCGCCGTCGCTGCTGCTGAGCGCCGCAACGCTCGGCAACAAGGTTTCAGCTTCGGAAAGCACCGATGGTGCCTTCACCTGGCGCTTCAACGCCGCCTATCGCGTGTCTGACGATGTGAATGCGTGGGTTGCCTACGGCCGCGGCCGCCGCCCGGAAGTGCTGTCTGCATCCGGAGCCACCTATAACCTGATCGATTCTGAAACGCTGGACAATGTCGAGGCCGGTGTGTTTGCCCGCCTCTTCGATGACCGCGTCCAGGCAACCAGCTCGGTCTATTATGGCAAGTACAAGGACTTCCAGACCACGCGCTTCGACCCGATCAACGGCATTTTCATCACGGAAAATTCCGGCAACGCAACCCAGTACGGGTTCGAGTTCGACGGTCAGGCCCTCGTCAACGACAATGTCCGCCTGCTGGCGACCTACGCCTTCACACACTCGCAGTACGATGACGAAGACGATAACGGCAACCCGCTACAGTTCGCAGGTAACAGCTTCCGTCTGAGCCCTGAACACAGCTTCTCGCTGGCAGCCGACATCACGGTTCCACTTGGCGAGCACGGCGACATCTCGATCGTTCCGAGCTATATCTGGAAGAGCAAGCACTTCTTCGAAGACGACAATGGCTACAATTATGCAGCCGACGGCAATGGCGGCTTTGTCCGGACCCCGGAAACCTATCCTGATGGCACGGTCGTTCAGGAATACGAGAATGCCTACGGTGTCGCGAACCTGCGGGTCGGATACGACAGCGCGGATGACCGTTGGGGCGCCTATATCCTGGGTGAGAACGTCTTCGACCAGGAATACCTGATCGACGTCGGCAACACGGGCGGCGCCTTCGGCCTCAGCACGATCATCCGCGGCAAGCCGCAGATGGTGAAGGCGGGCGTCTACCTGAAATTCTGATCCGGAAGCCGCCGGAAGGGACCGTTTTCCCTCCGGCGGCTTTCTCTTTTCTCCGAAATTTGCAGGCACGCCTGACCGGGACCTGCGCCGGTCTCTCAGGGAACTTCCGCCATGAAGAAACTGCTCGCCGCTTCCGTCCTCATCCTGTCTGCCTGCGCCAGCGCGCCAGCCCCTGAGGCCCGGACCGTTGCCGCCGTGGCGCCGGCAGAGGCACCCGTAGCCAAAACATGGAACACGCTTACCGGCGAGCGCCCGATCGTGATCGCTCACCGTGGCGCCAGCGGACTCTACCCTGAGCATACAATCCTGGCCTACAAGACCGCCATTGCGCAGGGTGCGGACTTTATCGAGCCCGACCTGGTGATGACATCCGACGGCGTCCTGATCGCCCGGCACGACCTCTATCTCTCAGCCACCACCGATGTTGCCGATCACCCTGAGTTCGCGGACCGCAAGAAAGTCCGCCAGACCCCGCTCGGCGAGCATGAAGACTGGTGGGCCGACGACTTCACCTTCGCAGAGATCCAGACCTTGAAAGCGCGCCAGCAATTCGAAGGCCGCTCGATGGAATACAATGACCAGATGGACATCATGACCTTTGACGAGATCATGGACCTTGTCCTGGCTGAAGCCGCGAACGGGCACATTGTCGGGCTCCATGTCGAAGCCAAGTGGCCCGGCCACTATACCGAAATCGGCAAAAGCCTCGCCGACCCGATCCTCAACGCCATGAAGGCCAAAGGCCTGAAGGAAGCTGGCATCCCCGTCTTCATCCAGTGTTTCGAACCACCCTTTCTGGCTGACGTCGCGACCAAAAGCGACATTCCGCTAATCCAGAACCTTGTTGGCGCGCCCTATGCCGCCATGATGGGGCTCGACTACAAGCTCGAAGATATCCCGACGGCCGGTGTTGGCGCCGATGTCTCCTACGTTTTCAACAAGGATGGCACCCGCACTGATTTCGTCGACCGCGCCCATGCGCTCGGCCTGCTGGTCCACGTCTACACCGTCCGCGACGATCGCCCCGATCCGGGCTTTGCCGACTCCCGCGCCGAATTTCGCGCGCTCTTCGATGCAGGGATCGACGGCGTGTGGACCGACTTTCCGGCAACCGCTGTCGAGGTTCGCAACGCCGAATAGGGCCGGATGTCCATGCGCCAGCGCACAGCCCTTGTGCGCTGGCGCATGGACGCGATACGGCGATATGACTATTTCTCTTACTCAGGTTGCCATGATCGGCGGGCCCACTTGGGGCAGATCGGGCCAGAACGAGTGGGACATGAGATGCCGGGTGACGGCACCAGAGACAGCAATGGCGCGCACATTCCGGCAAACAAACCGGTTGCTGCGCCAGAGGCTGTTGACCTTGAAACAAAAGTCGAGCCGTCTCAGGACCGGGCCCGGAACACGTTCGAGACGATCCTGACCGTCACCGGTGACTTGCTGGGGGAAGTCGGCTTTGAACGCCTCTCCACCAACATGATCTGCAAACGGGCAGGCATCAGTCCCCCTGCCCTCTATCGGTATTTCCCGAACAAATACGCCATCCTGCGCGAACTGGGGCGCCGTCTCATGGACGCCCAGGACGAGGCTGTCTTCGAATGGATCCGCGAAGGCGGCGTCCAGCAAAGCACATTTGAGGATCTGCTCGAAAGCTGCCTGTTGATCCAGAGCCGCGTCAACGACATCACCCGAACCTTTCCCGGCGGGGCCTGGATCCTGCGCGTGATGCGAGTCATTCCTGTGCTGCGCGAAGTACGCGTCGAATCGCGTCAAACCGTTGCAGACAGCATCCGGTCAGCGGCCCAGAAGGCCTTTCCCGGCATTCCGGAAGCCAGGCTGACGACGGTCACGAAACTGACGACTGAAATGATGTATGCGGCCACCGAAATGGCCATTGAGGAACCGGACCTCGAAGAAGAGATCACAAGGGAAGCCTGTATTATGGTGGCAAGCTACTACACCCGCCTGACCGGGATCGAGTGAAGCACTCAGAGTCTGAAATTCGGCTTGAATTTCGCGCTTACTTCTAACCCTTCCTTTGTGGGTGCCTGCTAAGAGCCGAGTGGGGAAAAGGCAGGCCAATGAATTCCCCTCGATCCCACGTCGTCATCGACGATGTTTCTGCGACATCCGCACGCCCCATCTTTGTGCGATCCACCGTTCCCGGAATCGCACGCATCGAGGGCGGCGATCTGGACTGGCGCGCCTCAACTGGCGGGTTCAGCACCCAAGATCTTGAGGACGACCCCTTTCATCATTTCAAGAAGCGCCGCTCGGTCCTGCGCGGGGTGACGAAGGGTTCGCGCCGGCAGACCGGAAAAGATCGTGAAGATCAGCTCGGAACGCAGCTCCGGTTCATCGATTCCGGCGCGCTCGAGCACCGCATGAAACCGGATGCGCATTCGCTCATCATAGGACTGCAGGATCGCGGCGACCTCCGGATTGCGCTGCGCTTCTGCGAGAATTTCGAAATTCAGTACAGTCCGGAATGGATCCTCGTCGGTCGAGGATATGGCGGTGACGATCTCGATCAGTTCGGCGCGCATGTTTTCCGGGGACAGGTCCTCGAAGGCAGCGATGCTCTCCTCCTGACGGGCCATCTCCAGCGTCACGACCGCCTGGATCAGCTCGTCCTTGCTACCGAAATAATGATACAGATGCCCGACGCTGATGCCGCAATCAGCGGCAATCCCGGATATTCCGGCGCCGTGAAATCCCTTCTGCGCAAAGTTCTTTTCTGCGCATTCAAGAATTTCGCTGACGCGCGCTTCGCGCTTGGCAGCCACTTTCGACAAAGGCAATTCAACCATACTGCGTTTCTCTCCCCCTCATTAAGAATCTCAATCTTGACTTTGTGCATTGCAGCACTAGATAGAGCGCTCATTCTATTTTTTCAGATAGCTCCCCGCCAATCTTCCCGTCAAGGATCTAATATGCTGACCGCTAAGAAAAGCCTGCCAGCGCTTTTGCTTGTCTCGACCCTGCTGATCGCCGCTTGCGGCGGTGAAAGCGCCGGGTCGCAGGCATATCAGGCACCTGTCCCCAGCGTTGAAACCATGACGGTCCGTCTGGCAGACGTGCCCAATGTCATTGAGCTGTCGGGGCGGGCCCGCGCTTATGCAGAGGCCGAAATCCGCCCTCAGGTGACAGGCATCATCAGCGAGCGCCTCTTCAAAGAGGGTGACGTGGTGAAAAAAGGCCAGGCCCTGTACCAGATCGACGCGGCTGAATACGCCGCCACTGTGCGCAGCGCCGAAGCGGCCCTCGCCAAAGCCAGGGCAACGGCGGATGTGGCCCGCGAAACGGCCGGACGGTACGAACGCCTCGCTGGCATCAACGCAATCAGCCAGCAGGAATATGACCAGGCGGTCGCCTCAGCGAGCCAGGCAGACGCGGAAATCGGCATTCAGAAGGCCGCTCTGGATCGGGCACGGATCGATCTTTCCAGGACCAAAATCACATCTCCGATTGACGGCCGGATCGGCCGTTCGACAATCACGCAGGGCGCGCTGGTCACCCAAAACCAGACAGATCCTCTGGCACGCGTACTCCAGACCGACCCGATCTATGTCGACCTGACCGTGTCCAGTGCCAGAATTCTTGGCTGGCGCCAGCAAATCGCGGAAGGCAAGATTGCAACAACGGAACAGAACACAGTCCCCGTCGACATCCTCCTCGCGGATGGAACGCCTTACGCCCTTCAAGGCGATCTCGAGTTCAGCGAAGTGAATGTCGAGGAAAGTGCGGGCACCGTCGCCGTGCGGGTTGTTGTGCCAAACCCTGATGGAATCATTTTGCCCGGCATGTTCGTTCGCGCGGAACTGGTTGCCGGTTACTATGAAAACGTTGCGACTTTGCCTCAATCGGTGGTCTCGCGAACCCCGACCGGCGATGCGTCGGTCATGGTGGTCAACAAGGACGGCATCGTCGAACAACGTCAGATCACGGTAGAACAGGGCAGCGATGACACCTGGACTGTTCTGTCTGGATTGTCCCTGGGCGAATCCATCGCAACCAGCAGCCTGCAATCCATTCGGGATGGCATGAAAGTTCAACCCAGTTCCGCCAACGAACAGACCTCCGCAGCGAAAGATTCGCGCGGCGGATCGAAATAAGACAATCGGACTTTCCTGATGGCCAAATTTTTTATCGACCGCCCGGTATTCGCTTGGGTGATTGCGATCATTATCATGCTTGGTGGAGCCCTCGCCCTGCGAACACTTCCGGTCGCACAATATCCGGATGTTGCCCCAACCACGATCAGCGTTACTGCATCCTATCCCGGCGCGTCGGCTCAAGCGGTGGAAAACTCGGTGACACAGATCATCGAGCAGCAGATGACCGGTCTGGATGGGCTTGACTATGTCAACTCCACGTCCAGCTCGGATGGCTCTGCAACCATAACACTGGCTTTTGACCCGGGCACAGATCCGGACATTGCGCAGGTCCAGGTTCAGAACAAGCTGTCACTGGCCACCCCGTTCCTGCCGGAGCAGGTGCAGCGCCAGGGCGTGACGGTCAGCAAGGCAAGCACTGGTTTCCTTTTGATCGCGGCAATCTATTCGCCGAACGGAACCTTCGACCAGACAGACCTCGGCGACTATGTGCGCTCCAACATTTACGATACGGTGAGCCGTCTGGACGGTGTCGGCAGCGTCATGGCGTTCGGCTCACAATACGCCGTACGCGTCTGGCTGAAGCCCGAAAAACTCGTTCAGTACAGCCTGATGCCCAGCGACGTGATCCAGGCCATCCAGCAGCAAAACGCACAAGTGTCGTCAGGTGCTCTTGGTGGATCCCCTTCCGTGGAAGGCCAGGAAATCAACGTCACGATCACGCTGCAGTCCCTTCTCAACACGCCGGAGCAGTTCAAAAACCTTCTCCTGCGCACGACCCCTGATGGGGGTTCCGTTCGCCTGGAAGATGTCGCAAGAGTTGAGCTTGGCGCAGAGAATTACGCCTTCATCTCTCGCTATAACGGCATGCCCTCGACTGGCTTTGCTGTGACACTCGCCACAGGCGCCAACGCGCTCGACACGGCAGAGCGGGTCAAGGCAACCGTCGAAGAGATGTCGAAGGACTTCCCGGACGACATGGAATACGCGTTCCCGGTCGACTCGACACCCTTCATTGAAACCTCCATCCACGAAGTTCAGAAGACACTGTTCGAAGCCATCGCGCTCGTCTTTGTCGTGATCTTCGTGTTCCTTCAAAGCTTCCGGGCGTCCTTCATCCCCCTGATCGCCGTACCGGTCGTTCTGCTGGGTACGTTCGCCGTACTGCTTCTGATGGGCATGTCCATCAATACGCTGACCATGTTCGCGATGGTGCTGGCGATTGGCCTTCTGGTGGATGACGCGATTGTGGTCGTCGAGAACGTCGAGCGCGTCATGGCGCAGGAGAAACTCTCGCCCCGCGATGCCACCATCCGCTCGATGGAACAGATCACGGGCGCGCTTGTCGGCATCGCGGTCGTTCTCTCGGCCGTCTTTATCCCGATGGCCTTCTTCCCCGGATCTGCCGGTGTGATCTACCGCCAGTTCTCGGTCACCATCGTGTCGGCGATGACCTTGTCGGTGCTCGTCGCGATCATCCTGTCCCCAGCCCTCTGCGCAACACTCCTTAAGCCCTCGCACGGGACACACCACGCTCTGATCGGGGCCCCTGCCCGCATCTTCAACAATGGCTTCGAGCGCCTGTCGGCCGGGTACGAAGCAACCGTCGCGCGTGCGCTACGGCGCAAGGGTATTATGCTCGGCATCTTCGCCGTGATCGTTGGCATTACTGGATTTGCCTTCGTACGCCTGCCCGCCTCGTTTCTTCCGGACGAAGACCAGGGCTCGTTCTTCACGCTCGTCCAGCTGCCTCAGAATGCCAGCCTTGAACGCACGGCTGATGTCATGGAAGGGGTCGTCGACTATTACCAGAAGAACGAAGGATCCAACGTAAACGGTATTTTCTCGTTGTCCGGCTTCAGCTTCGCGGGTCAGGGGCAGAATAACGGGATCGCTTTTGCTTCCCTGAAAGACTGGTCCGAACGGCCCGGAAAGGACAGTTCCGTCCAGGCCGTCGTTGGCCGCGCTATGGGCACCCTGTCACGAAGCGAAGAGGCTCAGATATTTGTCATTTCACCACCCGCAATTCGAGAACTGGGAAATTCGAGTGGCTTCGATCTGTTCCTCCAGAACAAGGGCAACTTTTCCCACGAAGAGTTCGTAGGGGTCCGCAACCAGTTGCTTGGCATGTCGCAGCAGGACTCCCGGCTCATGGCCGTTCGCCCCAACGGCCTGGAAGACAGCCCGCAGTTCAATATCAATCTCGACTACCAGAAAGCTCAGGCGCTGGGTGTCTCGGTCTCTGATGCAACCAACCTTCTTTCGGTTGCGTTTGGAGGAACCTATGTCAACGACTTCATCGACCGTGGCCGGATCAAACGCGTCTACGTACAGGGCGCCGCAGAAGACCGGATGCAACCCGATGACATCTCAAGCTGGCATGTCCGCACGTCCTCAGGCGAAATGGCACCGCTGGATGAAATCGCCAGCACCAACTGGACCTATGGCCCGCCCCAGCTCCAACGCTTCAACGGCGTCCCCGCCTTCAACATTCAAGGCGCCGCCGCCCCAGGACAGAGCTCCGGTGTTGCGATGACGGCAATGGAACAGTTGATCTCCCAGCTGCCAGCAGGTGTTGGCCATGAGTGGAGCGGCCTCAGCCGTCAGGAAAACGAGTCTGGCAACCAGGCAATGGCCCTCTATGCCATATCGCTCCTGTTCGTGTTCCTCTGCCTTGCCGCACTCTACGAGAGCTGGACCATCCCGCTGTCTGTCCTGCTCGTGGCACCTTTGGGCATCGCTGGCGCGGTGGCTGCAGCGAGCATGCGCGGTCTGTCCAACGATGTGTTCTTCCAGGTGGGCCTGCTGACAACGGTCGGCCTTGCCTCCAAGAACGCCATCCTGATCGTGGAATTCGCGCGGACCCTGGAACGCGAAGGCAAAGATCTCATCGCAGCATCCATCGAATCGGTACGGATGCGGATCCGGCCGGTCCTGATGACATCGTTTGCCTTTGGCTTCGGCGTTCTTCCGCTCGCACTCAGCACCGGTGCAGGTGCGGCGGGCCGAAACGCAATCGGCACGATCGTCCTGGGCGGCGTGATCGCGGCAATGACATTCAGCCTCCTGTTTGCGCCCCTGTTCTATGTGATTGTCCGCAAACTCACTTCACGCTTTTCTGGAAACGACACGCACGCGGAGACACGCGCATGAGACATCCCGCATTCGCCATGATGGCCGTCAGCACCGTGGCTCTGACCGGCTGCGTCAATCTCGCGCCGGACTATCAGCGCAGTCCTCTGCCCGTTCCTGCTGACCTGCCCGTCGAGGCGCCCGCCACTGCAGAGGTCGAACCACTGCTCTGGAAGGACGTCATCACGTCCCCTGCCCTCCGGGATGTGATCCGCACGGCCCTTGCCGAAAACCGGGACCTCCGGGCGACGGCAGCGAATGTCCGCGCGGCACGCGCAAACCTGCGCATCACCCGCTCAGGCCGCCTGCCGCAGGGCGCGTTCAGCTCAACGGTCCAGACGGGTGATACGTTCGAGGCAGGCGCCACCGGGCAGACTTTGTTTTCTGACAGCACGACGGCACAGATCGGCGTCTCCGCCTGGGAACTCGACTTCTTTGGCCGCCTGCAGAATCTCAACGATGCTGCGCTCCAGGCCTATCTGGCGACCGAAGAAGGTGAACGCGCCGCAAAGATCGCTCTGGCCGGGACGGTCGCCGAGACCTGGATGCAGCTTGCTGCCGACCGTGAACTCCTGAAGCTCGCCAACAGCACCGCAGAAAGCCAGTCGGAAAGCCTCTCCCTGACGCGGGAACTCTTCTCGGCCGGGACGGCCAGCGAACTCGACGTGCGCCGGGCCTCCGCATCTGTGGCCCAGGCCCAGGCGCAGGCGGCTGGCTACGAAGCATCGGTCCGCACCGACGCCAATGCCCTGCGCCGGCTTGTCGGCGCACCGTTGCCAGACCCTGTGCTGGAACAGGCAGACCTCTTCTCCGCGCCAGTGGCCCAGAACCTGCCCATCGGACAATCCTCACTCGTGTTGCTGGATCGCCCGGATGTCCGCGCAGCCGAGGCACAGCTGAAAGCGTCAAACGCCAATATCGGCGCGGCGCGGGCCGCCTACTTCCCGACCATCTCGCTGACCGGCGGTGTCGGCGTAGCCAGTGCCGAGCTGGACGACCTGTTCCAGGGCGACGGATCCAGCGGCTGGACGTTCGCACCGGGGATCCGTTTGCCCATCTTCGACTTTGGCCGGCGGCAGGGCAATCTCGAGGCGGCACGCGCCAATGCCGACGCAGCCCTCGCGACTTATCAAAGTACGATCCAACAGGCATTCCGCGAAGTTGCCGACGCTGTCGCCGTCTCCGAAACCATCGGGCGCCGCCTCAGCGCGCTTGAACAGTTGAGTGAGGACACCAAGGTCACACTCGAGCTTTCTGGCGAACGGTTCCGGGCCGGCCTCGACGGCTACCTGACCGTGCTCGATGCGCAGCGCGAATATTACAGCGCCCAGCAGCAGCTGATTCAGGCCAACCTCGACAACAACCTGAACAGCATCGCCCTCTACAAGGCCCTCGGCACATGGAGTGAGGAATAGGCGTGAAGGAAAGCGCTGCGCCCTTGCAGGAGGGAAGGCAGAAGCGCTGCCCCTTCATTTCTGCATGGCAGCCAGCACATGACATTATCTTTGTACTGTGGTCTCAGCAGGTGTGAGAATTTCTCAGATCACACAACGGAAACTGCCAGGATGACGACCCTTTGATGCATTCCCGAATTCAGAATGTCGCGCTGCGTGACCGTATAATGAGCGCCGAGGATGCTGCAGCTTTAATTCACTCTTCCACGACCGTCGGGATGAGCGGCTTCACCGGTTCCGGATATCCGAAATCCGTACCGCTGGCCCTGGCAAGCCGGATTGAGGCAGAACACGCAGCCGGGAACCCGTTCCGCGTAAAGGTCTGGACCGGCGCCTCGACCGGCCCGGAGCTTGACGGGGCTCTTGCCAAAGCTGACGGCATTGAATTCCGCCTGCCCTACAATTCGGACCCCATTGCACGCGAGAAGATCAATCGCGGCGAGATGCACTATTTCGACATGCATCTCAGCCAGGTGGCTCCCATGGCCTGGCAGGGCTTCCTTGGTCCGCTCGATACCGCTGTTGTTGAAGTCTCCGGCATCACGCCCGACAAGACGCTGATCCCATCCTCCTCTATCGGTAACAACAAGACCTGGCTGGACCAGGCAAAGCAGATCATCCTTGAGGTCAATAGCTGGCAGAGCGAAGCGCTCGACGGCATGCATGACATCTATTACGGCACCGCCCTGCCCCCAAACCGCAGACCGATTCCATTGGTGCGCCCCGATGACAGGATCGGCAGCTCCCACTTCAAGGTCGATCCTGACAAGATCGTCGCCATCGTCGAGACAGATGCGCCTGACCGGAATCTGCCATTTGCCGAACCGGACGACGTGGCCAATGCCATTGCCGGGCACCTACTCGAATTCCTCGCACACGAAGTGAAAGCTGGCCGCCTGCCGCGCGCGCTGCTGCCCTTGCAGTCGGGTGTTGGCAACGTGACAAATGCGGTACTCGCCGGGCTGATGGATGCGCCCTTCGAAAATCTGACTGCCTTTACCGAAGTGATCCAGGACGGGATGCTGGACCTTCTGGAGGCCGGCAAGCTGCGTATGGCGTCAGCGACCGCCTTCTCGCTTAGCCCGGATGCAGCTCAGCGCTTCAACCGCGATGCTGCGCGCTTTACCGGCAAGCTGATCCTGCGCCCGCAGGAAATCTCCAACCATCCGGAACTCATCCGCCGGCTCGGCTGCATCGCCATGAATGGTCTGATCGAAGCAGACATCTATGGGAACGTGAACTCCACACACGTCATGGGATCGCGCATCCAGAATGGCATTGGTGGCTCCGGCGATTTCGCGCGCAACGCCTATATCTCGATCTTCATGACCCCCTCGACCGCAAAGGGCGGCAAGATCTCGGCCATCGTGCCTCAGGCGGCTCATGTCGACCATATCAGCCAGGACGTGCAGGTGATCGTCACCGAGCAAGGCCTCGCCGACCTGAGGGGCCTCAGCCCGAAACAGCGCGCCGACGTGATTATCGCCAACTGCGCGCACCCGGCCTATCGACCCATGTTGCAGGACTATTCCGACCGGGCCCGGCGCAGCTCCTTCGGCCAACACACCCCGAACATCCTCAGCGAGGCCCTGTCCTGGCACCAGCGCTACGTCGAAACAGGCTCAATGCTGGCCGCAGATCCGCTCAAGCTGGGTTAAATGATAATCCCCTGATGCCGTGTGAGGGGGCGGATGCCCTTCTCTCTTTTCGGGGGTCTGGCTGGCGGTGAGACAGGGATTCGAACCCTGGAGACTATTGCTAGCCTACACACTTTCCAGGCGTGCGCCTTCGACCACTCGGCCACCTCACCAATCCAGCAGCGGGTGCTCTAACTGATGGGGAGACACCTCGCAAGACTGTGATTGCCGTTGCTGCAGCCCGGCCCCATATGATGGGGCAGCTGAAGGAGACCAATATGCTGTTCTCGCGCAAACCTGTTGCCATGCCCACACCGGACACCGCTCTGAAGGGCCGGGCCCAGCCCCTCCCCACCGCAGCCACCCATTTCGTCAATGGCCGCGACCTGATGGCCGATGTTCCCGTAGGCTTCGAGCGCGCTGTCTTCGGCCTGGGCTGCTTCTGGGGCGCCGAGCGCAAGTTCTGGCAGCAGGACGGCATCTGGCTCACACGGGTCGGCTATGCGGGCGGCATCACACCCAATCCCACCTACGAAGAAGTCTGTTCTGGCCAGACCGGCCATACAGAAGTCGTGGACGTGATCTTCGACCCGAAACAGGTGAGTTTCGAAGCCCTGATGAAGCTCTTCCTGGAGAGCCACAACCCAACGCAGGGCATGCGCCAGGGCAATGATATCGGCACGCAGTACCGCTCGGCTGTCTACACGACCAGCGACGCGCAGGCGCAGACGGCAAACCGGATGATCGCCACCTATGAGGCAAGCCTCGCCAAGGCAGGCCACAAGGACCCGATCACGACCGAAGTCGCCCCGCTGGACACGATCTATTTCGCTGAGGACTATCACCAGCAGTATCTGGCCAAGAACCCGGCCGGTTATTGCGGTATCGGCGGCACGGGCGTCTCCTGCCCCATCGGGCTGCCCGTCTAGGGATCAGGTCCCGAAATTCACGGCAAAGCGCTTGCGGGTTTCCAGCAGGCTCTGCGCCTTGAACATGGCATCTGAGGCTTCCTGCGCGCGCATGATCGACGGGTCGGCGCGCAGGGCTTCGACGACCTGGGAGAGATAGCCGATGGCTTCCCGGATCAGTTCGGGCTCGAATTTCTTCGCCGCCCGCGCCAGCAGGGCCCGGCCAATGTCCATACGCGCCTGAATCGCGCGTTCCGGGTCGGCCTGGACCGCGCCTTCGGTAAGATGTTCCCGGCGGAGGGCAATTACCCGGTCGAGCCCGGCCAGATCCCCTGCTTCCTCCGCCACATGAACTGCGGAGGCGCAGAAATCGCCCTCGATCTCGTTGCGAACGGCCAGAGGCATCGGGCCATCATGATCCAGCATGCCGGACAGCGCTTCAGCCAGTTGGCTGATCTTCTCAGGACGGAATGACTGCGGACTGCTGAGCGCAGGCTGTAGCTGTTTGGCCAGAAGGAAAGCTGCGATCTTCTGCATCTGCCCTTCCAGCGCCGTCTGGCGCGCTGGCAGGCGCAGGGTGAACAGCTTGGCTTCAGACGCAGTGAGCCCGCCGCCGCGTGTCAGGCCGTGCAGGATCAGACCATCTTCCTTGCGGCCTTTGCGCTCGCCCCAGACCAACAGGTCCGCATCGGAGGCGGCCATGCGACGGCGTGCGCGGGCAATGGTCTGCGGGGCGAGGCCGTCCTTCAGCACGCTCATGCGCGCGATCTTGAAGGGCGCACCGAAATTGAAGCCGGCGAGATGCTCCTGCAGCGCGGAATCGAGCCATTTCAGCGTTGCTGTCCGGGCCTGACCAGCCGGACGCGCCAGCACGATACGATAGCCCGGTGACTTGTCCGTACGCAGTTTGCCCGCTGTTCCAAGATCCCCAAGGCGGCGGAATACGCGCACGACGAAGCGGAGGATAACAATCAGGAGAAACACGGCCAAAAGGGCGCCCAGCACAACGCCAAGCGCCGCGAGATACCGGGTTTCCCGCATATGGGCACCCGTCCAGGCTTCTGCCGTGGTTAGCCAGTCCGTCACAGGCATGAAAAAAGGACCTCTCAAGCCTCTTGGCGATACGGTCCCTGAGCCCTCCATGCAACAGGGAAAACGCTGTTGACGCGGGCAAGCGGCATCGGACAGCATGCCTTTTGGACAGGGCGAAACAGGCGGGAGGCAGGCGGAACATCATGGGGGAATTCGTCACCCGGTTTGCGCCCTCCCCGACGGGATACCTGCACCTTGGCCATGCCTGCTCCGCGTTTCATGTCTGGCAGGGTGCCCAGGCTGCAAATGGCCGCGTCCTGTTGCGGATCGAGGATATCGACCAGACGCGCTGCCGGCCGGAATACGAAACAGCCATTCTGGAAGACCTGACATGGCTGGGCCTTGCCTGGGACGGGCCCATCCGGCGCCAATCGGACCATTTCGCAGATTATGAAGCCATCCTGGAACAGCTGCGCCAGCGCGGCCTGATCTATCGCTGTTTCCGCACACGGCGGGAGATTGCCGCCGCCCTGCCCGCAAGCGCCAATCCGGACGAGGCAGGCTTCACCGCCCGCCCCCTGCCCGCCAGCGAGGAAGAAAGCCGCCTCGCACGCGGAGATGCCTATGCCTGGCGCCTGTCGCTCGCCGCCGCCCGCGATGCGCTGGGGCCACGCTATCAGCACCTCGCCTATATCGACGAAACAGACGGAACCGCGTGCAGCGTCGCGGCAGACCCACGCCCGTTCGGCGATGTCGTGCTGGGGCGCAAGGAGACGCCCGCCTCCTATCACCTAGCCTGCTGTCACGACGACGCCTTGCAGGGCGTCACGCATGTAATCCGCGGCGAAGACATAAGGGAGATGACCGCCATCCACACCCTGCTGCAGGCGTTGATGGACTGGCCGCAGCCGGTTTACCGCTTCCACGCGCTGGTGCTTGGCCCGGACGGAAAGAAACTCTCCAAACGGTCTGGCGACAGGGGATTGCATGCATGGCGCGATGAAGGCAAGACGCCGGACGACCTTCGCCGCATGACAGGCATTTCATGACAGTTGCATCCGTTTCACCGCCTGCCCACCGGTCATGGACCGGTCCATTGATGGTTCTGGCAGGGGGTGTCGGCATCGGGTTCGCCCCCATTGGACTGCGGTATGGGCTGGATGAACTCGGCCCCCAGGCCATTGCCTTCTGGCGCTATGTGTTCGCTCTGCCGATCCTGTTGGCCCTCGTCTTCCTGATCGAGCGCCGCGCGCCGCGTCTGCCGAACCGGTTCATCTTCATGGCGGGCACATTTTTCGCCTGCGACATCGCGCTCTGGCATCACGCCCTGACGCTCACAACGGTCTCCAATGCGACATTCATCGTAAACCTGGGGAACGTGCTGGTCGGCTTCGGCGCCTGGTTCTTCCTCAAGCAAAGGCCGCATTCGATCTGGTTCGTGGCCGCCGCGCTGGCGGTTGCGGGCGCAGCAGCGCTGTCCCTCGGCGGCGGCGCGGACGGCAAAGGCAATATCACCGGAGACCTGTTTGCGGCCGGAGCTGCCTTCCTGGTCAGCGGCTACATGCTCTGCTCTAACATCGCCCGGCGGACGATTGGCGGGATCGAAGCCATCTTCTGGCTGACCCTTGTCGAAATTGTCGTTGCGGGCGCCATCATCCTGGTAACGGGCGAGACGTTCATGCCGAAAACCATGGCCGGTTTCGGCGCGCCGCTCTTCCTGGCGCTGGTCTCGCAGATCGCAGGCCAGGCCCTGATCGTTGCCGGCCTTGGCCGCACCTCTGCCGCTGTGGCCGGACTGCTGGTGCTGATACAGCCTGTGGTCGCCGCAGCCGTCTCGTGGCGCCTGTTTGACGAGCCCCTGACCGGGCTTCAGGCATCGGGTGGCCTGGTCATCCTGTTCGCAGTCTGGCTGGCCCAACGCGGACGCAAGCTACGGGTGGCAGTCGACTGACGAGGAAAACCGTCACACAAACACCTTACGACGCTGAAATACTGAATCTCTCGGAGGCCTACATGCGCAAGACCCTGACCGCCCTTCCCGCCATCGCCCTGTTCCTTGCAGGCTGTACGGCAACTCCCGCAACCAATGCCGCTGATGCGCCCTTGGCAGAGCCGGTTGCGTCTCCGGTCGCCACACTGGCGCGCGACGCCGCCATGCCCCAGCAAGCCGCCGATGCCTATTATGTCGACGCGCAGGCCACGATTGACGCCAAGATCGCCGCGCGCGGTGTGAAGCCTGCAAAGAACGTGATCCTGTTCATCGGCGACGGCATGAGCATCCCGACGGTCACCGCAACGCGCATATACGCGGGTCAGAAGCGCGGCCTCGACGGGGAATCCTACAAGCTGACCATGGACCAGCTGCCCTATTCGGCCCTGTCCAAAACCTACAACAATGACGCCCAGATCGCTGACTCGGCCTCCACCGCCACCGCCATGATGAGCGGCGTGAAGACCAATTCCCGCACACTCGGCATTACCGGCAAGGCAGCTTACGACAATTGCGGCAGCCTTGAAGGCAACCGCACCGACTCCATCTTTGATCTTGCCGAGCGCGCGGGCCTCGCCACCGGCCTCGTCACCACTGCGCGCCTGACGCACGCAACGCCGGGCGCCGCTTACTCCGAAACACCTGACCGCGACTGGGAGGCCTTTGTCGGCGTCCCCGGCGCCGACGTAAGTTCATGTCCGGATATTGCCTCCCAGTTCATTGACTGGCCGGAAGGCGACGGATTTGAAGTCGCTATGGGCGGTGGCCGCTCTGCCTTCCTGACGGGCGGCACACAGGACCCGGAATATCCGGGCAAAACCAGCGACCGCAAGGACCAGCGCGACCTGATCGCCGACTGGCTGGCCAAACCGGCCCACAAGTACATCATCGACCGCGCCGGCTTCGAAGCGGAAGATTTTGCCAGTGAAGACAAGATCCTCGCGCTCTTCGAACCTTCGCACATGGAATATGAACTGGACCGCGCCGGCGATCCGTCCGGCGAGCCATCCATCGCTGAAATGACCCGCGCCGCCATCACGCGCCTGTCTCAGGATCAGGACGGCTATGTGCTGCTCGTCGAAGGTGGCCGCATCGACCATGCCCACCATGCTGGCAATGCGGCCCGCGCGCTGGAAGAAGCCGACCAGTTCGACCAGGCGATCCAGGCCGCCCTCGACATGACCAATTCGGACGACACACTGATCATCGTCACCGCCGACCATTCGCACACGCTGACGATTTCCGGCTACGCCAAGCGCGGCAATCCGATCCTCGGCCTTTCGTCCACCTCGCTGGACGGCACGCCGGACAAGGCGCTCGACGGCAAGCCTTACACGACGCTCGGCTACATGAACGGCCCCGGCGCCTGCCGCCCGACCGATGAGGGCTTCGATTGCACGCGCCAGGACCTGACGGACGTTGACACGACGGACAAGAACTTCCTCCAGCAGTCGCTCTTCCCGATGTGGTCTGAAACCCATGGCGGCGACGATGTTGCCATCTTCGCCACCGGCCCCGGTTCGGAACTGATCTCCGGCGTGATGGAACAGCACGAGATCTTCCAGGTCATGGGCCGCGCCAGCGGTCTGGTTGCCGGACCGGAGGCAGAGTAACCCGCCCTTGGTCTCGAACCCGTTCAAAGTCCTTCGCCGCAAACGGCAGACCGGCTTCATCTACATTGCAGATGAACGCCGGGACCTGCGGTTTGCGCAGGCCGAACCGGGCGACGAGATCCGCAACGATACGCGCGATGCGCCCTGGATCGTGGTCGACCATTCGCTGGACAGCATTCTCGTCACCAGCTGGCCGGGCACATTGTGGGAAGCCGAAGTGATCGATGCGGACTTCCCGCAGAACCACGACGGCGACTATACGCGCGCCGTGGCCGTACGCATCCTCCGCCGCCTGCCCAGCCATGAATTGTTCGGTCCCAATGGCGAGGCCGTCGCCTGGATCGTCGACCGCAGCAGCAACCTGACCCGAGACGAGGCCGAAACCCTCGCCCGACATCGCGCCCCCGATGCCGGCCGGGTCTATTCAAGGGCCTGGCAGAACTGGGACCAGCTGCCAGACGACAAACGTGTTTTCGAAGACTGGGAAGGCATTATCGGCGCCGGCGGCACGGGCCCCGTGTCTCCCATCCGGCGCGGCCTTTCAGCCGTGTTCAACGCCGTGTGCGCCAGCGCGCTCGAAATCGACGGGGAGAATGCCTGGTTTGACGAGGACGGGCCGGACGAAGATCCGGACATGCACCTGATCGAGCCCTGGGCCGCCGCCTCGCTCTGCCTGATCGAAGCCGCCATGGCGCTCGGCGCGCCGGACCTGCTGCCCGCCGAAGACCGCGCCCTCCTGACCGCGCCGTGGCGCGCATTGACCGCCCCCTCCCTCTCCTAGCGGCAGGACTCGCCAAGCCCGGTTTTCCCGGTCATCCTCCGGCAAAACATAGAACCGGAGGAAATCGCCATGAAAGCTGCCGTGATGCGCGCGCCCAACCAGCCGCTGTCGATCGAGGATGTCACCATCGACAAGCCCGGTCCGCGCGAAGTGCTGGTCCGCCTGAAAGCCGTCGGTGTCTGCCATTCAGACGTGCACTTCTGGGATGCGAACTTCCCGGTAGAGACACCGGTCATTCTCGGCCATGAGAGCGCCGGCGTGGTCGAAGCGGTCGGCTCCATGGTCTCCGCGGTGAAACCTGGCGACCATGTCATCTCCATCCTCTCCCCTTTCTGCGGCACCTGCGAGTATTGTCTCTCGGGGCATATGTCCGTGTGCCACACGATCAACCGGGAACAATTCCAGAGACAACAGACAGAGGCGCCCCGCCTCTCCATCAAGGGCGAGAAGGTCGGCCAGTTCCTGAACCTTTCCTCCTTTGCCGAGCAGATTCTGGTGCACGAGAACGCGCTCTGCGCCATCGACAAGGACATGCCGCTCGACCGGGCCTGCCTGATCGGCTGCGGCGTCATCACCGGCGTCGGTTCTGTCTTCCATGCAGCAAAGGTTGAACCTGGCTCGACCGTTGCCGTCGTCGGCTGCGGCGGCGTCGGCCTCTCCGCCATCAACGGCGCAGCCATTGCGGGCGCGAGCCGGATCATCGCGGTGGACCTCTCCGACGAGAAGCTTCAGCTGGCCGTGCGCTTTGGCGCGACTGACGTGATCAATCCGTCCAAGGTCAATGCGATCGAGGCCGTGAAAGAGCTCACCAAGGGCGGCGTGCACTATTCCTTCGAATGCGTCGGCCTCAAGCAGACAGCGGAACAGGCTTATCACATGCTGCGCCCGCGCGGCGTCGCCACCCTGATCGGCATGATCTCACCCGGCGTGAACATCGAGATTCCCGGCATCGAAATGCTAGTCACCGAGAAACGCCTTCAGGGCGCGATCATGGGCTCGAACCGTTTCCGGATCGACTTCCCCCGCTTCGTGGAACTTTACCGTCAGGGCAAACTCCACCTCGACGACATGATCTCCGACCGCATCGGCCTCGACGGCATCACCGGCGCCCTCCAGAACCTGAAGGACAATAAGGGCACCGTCGCCCGGCAAGTGGTGGTGTTCAACTAGGGCAACAGAAGCACCGGGCCATTCTGCCTGCCTTCACCGGCAGGAGAACGTCAGGCATTCCCGTGTTTCTTCGCTGATCACGGAAGAATGTCCTGGCGAGCCGCCCGGCATTTCGACGCCTTTGCGCAACAGGAATTTCACACTTTGCGCACCTGTCAGCTCGGCCGGAAAGTACGGGAATGTCTTCTCAATAATGTAGTAATTATCCGACGTCAGCGTGAGGTGGCCTGACAGGACCAGTTGCGCGAGTCCGGCTTGCTCCGGCATCACATCATAGGCAACCACGGGCGCACTCGCGACCACATCCTTGACGTCGTATTTAACGAGCCCCTGCTCGCTGAACTGCAACAAACTGCTGGCAAGACGATCCGGCACGGCTTTGCCCTTGAGAATCGGCTCGCCATTTTCAATCATGAACGTACCGAACGAGGACCGGATCTCGGTCCGCCCTTTCGTCGGCGGGCCGCTTCGACTTACCTCTCCGGAAGGCAGTTTGACCGTCCCCATCCTATAGGACATAGCAAGCCCGTCGACGTCCCGGCTCAGGGCCGCCGAGATTGAAGATTTCAGGAGAACCGAGGCGGCCTCGCCTTCCTCTGACGCGTACTTGCCACAACTGCCCGGCTTGATGAAGCTGACCTTGGATCGGTCCAGACCGACAACACCGGCACCGGGTCCTTCCTTGCTTGTCGGCGGCTGAACGACAAATTTCTCGACACGGCCAGTCGCCCCTGTGACATTCCAAACCATCGGCTCCAAACTCACCGCGACAATGTAGAGAGGCGTCTTGCCGGGATCGATCATCACTGTTGCTGTCGAGGTTGCCGCATTCACGCCGCTTACGGCGACCGTGGACAGACCGGAACCGCCATAGCCCGATACGATCAGGACTTCGGCGCCATCCGAGACGGCTGGCAGGGTGCAGACAGGAACTTCAGCCGCCCGACGGATGTAAGATGGCGATGCCGCCGCCGGCAGCGGCTCGGCCGCCAGTGCATCGACCACCTCGGTCAGCTCCCTCACATCGACCTGGCCGTCGCGATTACGGTCGAACATCAGGGGATTGTCGTCGAACCGGCTCCTTCTTGTATCCTGCTTTTCAAGAACTGACTCTGCCACTGCAACCAGTTCCCGGAAGCTGAGCTTCCCGTCTGAATCCAAATCCGATTGCGAAAAGGCGATGTCGAGCTGTGCCTTGCCCTGCGTGTCGACCGTAACCGGCGCCTGTTCGAATTCGTCCCGGGTTACCGTGCCGTCTCCGTCAAGGTCGAAGCCCAGGTACCGTTGCAGCAAACCTGCGCGCTGCTTGGCATGATTGCTCAATCGAAACTTGTCGACATCTGCCTGCGTCACTGTCCCGGTTGGATTGTAGCGGTAGATGTCCTGAACACGCGCGGTGAGGAAGGAATCCTTGTTGGTGTGGATCTGCTTGATATAGGCATCCGGCACCTCAACGAGAACCGTTTCAGCCTTGACCTCCGGTTGGTCAGCATAGGCTGGCGCGCAGCCTGAAGCGGTCGTCAACGAGGCGGCAAGCACCATTGCGGTGGTGGAAATACGGGTCATGTCATGGTCTCCGGCTTTGCCCCCGTTTAGCTAGCCAGAGTTTAAATTAAATGACCCTTATGGGTTGAATTCGAGATTTCTTCGCCTCGTTTCGCCTCAGTCGCGAAGAAGTTCATTCACGCCCGTCTTCGCGCGCGTCTGCGCGTCCACCGTTTTCACGATGACCGCACAGGCCAGCGAAGGTCCGCCATTCTTGTCGGGCAGCGTGCCCGGCACGACGACGGAGTAAGGCGGCACCTTGCCATAGGAGATCTCGCCGGTAGCGCGGTTCACGATCTTGGTGGACTGGGTGATGAACACACCCATGGCGATCACGGCGCCTTCGCCCACGATCACGCCTTCGACCACTTCAGAGCGCGCACCGATGAAGCAATTGTCTTCAATGATGGTCGGATTCGCCTGCAGCGGCTCCAGCACGCCGCCAATGCCCGTGCCAGCCGAGATGTGGCAGTTCGCGCCAACCTGCGCACACGAGCCCACCGAGGCCCAGGTGTCGATCATCGTACCTTCGCCGACATAGGCGCCGATATTCACATAAGACGGCATCAGAACGGCATTCTTCGCGATAAAGGCGCCCCGGCGCACGGCGCAGGGCGGCACAGCGCGGAAACCGGCCTCCTTGAATTCGGTCTCACCCCAGCCTTCGAACTTGGAGGGCACCTTGTCCCACCAGTTGCCACCGCCCGGCACGCCGCTGACCGTGCCATTGGCGTTCAGGCGGAATGACAGCAGCACGGCTTTCTTCAGCCACTGGTGCACGACCCATTCCCCGTCAGCGCCCTTCTCGGCGACGCGGGCCTCGCCCTTGTCGATGAGCGTAATGGCGGCATCGACCGCGTCGCGCACGTCGCCTCTCGTATCGGTGGAGAGCGTGTCGCGCGCCTCCCAGGCAGCATCGATCACGGGGGCGAGGGCGTCAGTCATGTGTCTTCTCCGGCAAGCGGCGGTTCAGAGTGTGCCGCGAGCAGCTTCCAGGAAAGCTGCGAGGTCGCCGGTGACATAGTCGATGTGATCCGGCCCGTCATCCCTCAACAGGTCCTCGAGTGTCGCAGGGCGCGCCTCGATGGGCTCATGGCTCCAGTCCTTCTCAGAATGGACCAGAACCGTGGTGAAGCCCATATCCTTGGCCGGCAGCAGGTTGCGGGCAAGATCCTCGAAGAAGATCGCCCCTTTCGGGTCCACCCCGTGCAGCGCGCAAAACTTGTCGTACGAGCCTTGCTTCGGCTTCGGCGTGTACTCTGCGTCTTCAATGCCGAAACTGTCGTGAAACAGGTGCGAGAGACCCATTTTCTCCGTCACCTGCTCGGCATGGCGGCGCGAACCATTGGTGTAGACGAATTTCCGCCCCGGCAGCGCGCCCAAAGCTGCGCGCAAGTCCGGCAGGTCCGGCAGCGGCGACAAGTCGATATCGTGGACATAGTGGAGAAAGTCGGCCGGCTCGATCCGGTTGTTCTGCATCAGGCCGGACAAGGTCGTGCCGTAGGTCGCGTAATAATGCTTCTGCACCCGGCGCGCCTCCGCGGGGCCAAGGCCCAATGCCTGCGACACGAACGCCGTCATCCGCGTGTCGATTTCCGCAAACAGGTCGCACTCAGCCGGATAGAGCGTGTTGTCGAGGTCGAAGACCCAGTCCGTTACGTGGTCGAACTTCCCGAACGGTGCGATGCGGACGCCAGCGGCTTTAGCGGTCATTGCCGCCGGCCTTGGCGAAGTCGCGTTCGAAGAATTCGAAGACCAGCTTGCGCTCGGTCGGCGGGGGCGTCGCAGCGAACAGGGCCGTGCGATACGCCGAGGCCTCGCACTGATCGCGCCCGGCAATAGCAAATTTGGCATGGCCGACGCAGAACGCATCCGAGGCCTTGGACAGGGTCCGGATCTTGGTGCCGTCTTCCATCTCTCCGTAAACGTAATACTCGGTACCCCGCAGCGGACGGTCTATGGCGCGGGCGCACCCGCCTGCCTCCAGAACCCACCAGCCCCGGCTTTCCCAGCCGTCTGCCCCGCGCCGGGCAATGGCGCTCCAGATACGGTTCTTGGTACGATTGCACAGGGTAAAGCCGACATTGCGGCCCCGCTCCTTGGCGACCTGTTCCAGAAAATCGATCAGGTCGTCATCCGAGGTCGAGGCAGGCAGATTGTTCTGTTTCAGGAACTCCCCGATCGCGACCCGGGTACGATGGCCGATATTGCCGTCAATCGCCCCACTTGTGATGCCGGCCTCTTCCAGCAGGCGCTGCAGGCCGGCTGAGCGGGCCTTGTCGAGGTCGTAATTCTCAATCTCGGTCAGATCGGTGGTCCAGCGCACCTTGCTGGTCACCTCCACAGCCCGGAACCCGCGTGCTTCGAGGCCCATCGGGGCGCATTCCGGCGGGTTTTCCAGCGTGAAGCTGCCGGTCGGGTCAATACACAGCTCGGTACGCCCGCCCCATTCGCGAGGCCCGCCCCGGTGGGCCTGCGAAGACCGCGCGTAAAGGAAATGGTATTTCGGCTCCAGCGGCGCATTAACGGCCACTTTGCACTCGCCGGGGCGCAGCTTCAGCCAGCCTTCGACCGTGATGTCCTTCTCTTCGGGCACACCAAAGGCAGCCTCGACGATGTAGGAAGTCTTGTTGCAAAGCGTCCAGCCGTTCTCCGGGGCCGCCGAAGCGATGCCGGGG
This sequence comes from Hyphomonadaceae bacterium BRH_c29, assembly GCA_000961695.1. GTDB lineage: Bacteria > Pseudomonadota > Alphaproteobacteria > Caulobacterales > Hyphomonadaceae > Hyphomonas. The sequence continues at coordinate 14,458 of LADW01000005.1, read as the reverse complement.
AAACAGACAACAGCGGCGAGGGCCGCCAGGACGTTAAGAAATGAGCGTGCCTGCGCCATGTTCGGTGAACAGCTCCATGAGCAGGGCGTGAGGAGCACGCCCATCAAGAATAACTGCCGCCCCAACACCATGATTTACGGAATGGGCCGCAGTTTCAAGCTTCGGAATCATACCACCAACAGCTGTGCCGTCCGCGATCAGGCCGGGAATGTCCCCAACCTTGATCTCGCGCATCAGATTCTTGTCCTTGTCGAGCACGCCAGCGACATCCGTCAGCAGCAGCAGGCGGCTGGCGCCCAGCGCTTCGGCGAGCACCCCGGCAGCCGTATCAGCATTGACGTTATAACGGTGACCGTCGGGCCCCATGGCAACCGGCGCGACGACCGGGATCAGCTGGGAATCGGCGCGCAGCAAGGCTTCGATGACGCTGGTATCGACGCCGGTCGGCTCGCCGACGAAGCCGAGATCCAGCACTTGCTCGATATGGCTGTCCGGATCGCGCTCGGTCTTGGTGGCCTTGGTCGCCTGCAGCAGCTGGCCGTCCGAACCCGACAGGCCGACCGCAAGGCCACCCGCCTGGTTGATGGCGCGGACAATGGATTTGTTGATCGGACCGGACAGGACCATTTCGACCACTTCCATGGTCGCTTCATCCGTCACGCGCAGCCCGCCCTTGAATTCCGACACGATGCCCAGCCGGTCCAGCAGTTTGCCGATCTGAGGGCCGCCGCCATGCACGATCACGGGATGGATACCCAGGGTCTTCAGTAACACGACATCGCGCGCAAACATGGCGGAGAGGCGCTCGTCCACCATGGCATGGCCGCCATATTTGACGACAATCGTCTGCCCGGCATAGCGCTGGATATAGGGCAGCGCTTCGGACAGGGTTTTCGCGGTGAATTGGGCGGCGGAGAACTGGTCAGTCATGCGGGCCCGTTTAACGCGCTTTGCACCCGTGTGAAACGGGAATTCTCCGCGGCAATCACGTCTCGCAACCTGAAGCCTTCCGACAAGTTGCTTGTCGGTGCCGGAAAGGCATTTATGATCGCAGTCTGCTTGGGGTTTAGGGGTACGATCTGATGATGCGCATTCTGTCGGGGCTTAGCACCCTGCTTCTGGTCGTGATGGTGGGCGCGGGCGTTTATCTCTGGGACCCGCTGCCCGGCAATCCTGCGTCCGCCGCACTGGCCGCGACCGCTGATGGATATGACGCCGAAATCCTGCGCGACGAATATGGCGTGCCGCACATTCGGGGCAAGCGCGACCGCGATGCCTCCTTCGGCCTCGCCTATGCCCATGCAGAGGATGATTTCGAGACCATTCAGGAAGTCGTCGCCGTGACGCGCGGCCGCCTCGCCCGCTACCGGGGTAAGGGCGCCGCACCGGCAGACTATCTCGCGTCCCTGCTCGGCGTCTGGGAGACCATCGACGCGCGCTACGAGTCCGATGTGCCTGCCGATGTGAAGGCCATCGCAGAAGCCTACGCGGCCGGCCTGAACCTCTACGCCTCCGAACACCCTGACGAGACATGGACCGGCCTCGCCCCGTTCACCCCGCAGGACATTGTCGCGGGCTTCATCTTCAAGACGCCATTCTTCTATGGCCTCGACGGAACGCTGACGGACCTCTTCAGCGGCGACCATACTCAGGCCATCGCACTCGACCCGCAGGGCGAAAAGAAAGCCTTCCTGATGGCGCCGAAGACTCTGTCTGAGCGCGGCTCGAACGCGTTCGCCGTTTCCCCCGCCCGCAGCGGCGATGGCGTCACCCGATTGATCATCAATTCCCACCAGCCCATGACCGGCCCGGTCGCCTGGTACGAAGCCCACCTCGCCTCTGATGAAGGCCTCGATATTACCGGCGGTATCTTCCCCGGCACGCCCGTCATCCTGCACGGGTTCAATCACGACATCGGCTGGGCCAACACGGTCAGCGCGCAGGACCTGTCAGACGTCTATGTCCTGACCCGAAATCCGGACAACAAGAACCAGTACCTGCTCGACGGCGAGTGGCGGGATTTCGAGAAAACCACCGCAACCTTGCACGTGAAGCTCTGGGGACCATTTGCCCTTAAGGTGAAGCGACCCGTCCTGCGATCCGCCCACGGACCGGTGATTGAGACGCCCACCGGCACCTATGCTGTGCGCTATGCCGGCATGGGCGAGATCCGCCAGCTGGAGCAGTATTACCGACTCAACAAGTCGACGGGTCTCGACAGCTTCCTCGAGGCCATGTCCATGAACGCCCTGCCCTCGATCAATTACATCTTCGCAGACAAGGCGGGCGATATCGGCTTCATTCACAATGGCCAGTATCCGGCCCGTGAAGACGCCTGGGATTGGAGCCACGAGATGCCCGGCGACCGGTCAGACCTGATCTGGGAAGGTTACCGTCCCTGGTCTGCCGTGCCGAAACTGATCAATCCGGCCTCGGGCTTTATCTTCAATAGCAACAACTCGCCCTATACCGCGACCGATGGCCCGGACAATCTGAGGCCGGAGGATTTCCCGCAAAGCATGGGCCTGCAGACCAACCAGACCAATCGCGCCCTGCGGGTCATGGAGCTGACCGACGGCACAGGCACGATGGATCTGGACCGGCTGCTTTCGATCAAGTTCGACACCGCCTATGCGAAAGGTTCCGAAGCCCAGCAGGTCGTCTCCGCCGTGCTGGCGCACGACTGGAGCGATGAGCCGGAATTGGCTGAAGCCGCGCAATTCCTCGCGGAGTGGGATTTCGACATGGACGAGCATTCCCGCCACGCCGCGCTTGGCGGCCTGACCACATTGCGCGAGATCACCGCGCGCTTTACCCATATCCCCGCCCCGGCCCCGGAAGACGCTTTCCGTGACGCCGTCAGCTGGCTGAAGCTTCATCATGGCCGCATCGATCCGGAATGGGGCGAGGTCAACAAGCTTTCCCGCGGCGACCAGACCTGGCCGATCAGCGGCGGGCCGGACACGCTGCGCGCCGTCTATCCGGACGCCATCCGCGATGATGGCGAACTGCACATGAATGCCGGCGACACATGGATCGCATTGGTCGAGTGGGATGCAGACGGAAACCAGACCGCCCGCGTCATCCATCCCTACGGCTCGGCGACACTGGACGTGAACTCACCGCACTATGCCGATCAGGCCGAACTGTTCGCAACAGAGCGCTGGCGCAAGGCGCATCTCGACTGGCTGGAAATCTCTGACAGCGCGGAACGGCGTTACCGGCCCGGCAAACCGGGCACAGACTAGATCAGGCCGGCGATCTCGGCGCGAAGTTCCGGGATTCCCCATCCCTTCTCTGCTGACGTCATGCGCACGATCGGGTGAGCCGCGCCGCGCTTCTTCAGCCTGCCCTCAATCGTGGCAGCCAGTTCCTCGACTTCGCCCTTGGCCAGCTTGTCGACCTTGGTCAGCACGACCTGATAGGTCACGGCGGTTTTATCCATCATGTCCATCACTTCGTCGTCCGTTTCCATCAGGCCACGGCGGGCATCGACGAGCAGAAACACACGGCGCAACGACGGGCGCCCGCGAAGGTAGGATTTGGTCAGGCGCGTCCAGGCCTCGGTCTGCGACCGGGAGACTTTGGCATAGCCAAAGCCCGGAAGGTCAACGAGATAGAGCTGCCCCTGCCCGACGTCGAAATAGTTCAGTTCCCGCGTGCGGCCCGGCTCCGCCGAGGAACGCGCAAGTTTCGCCCGGTTGGTCAGCGCATTGATCAGGCTGGACTTGCCGACATTGGACCGGCCCGCGAAGCAAACTTCCGTGCGGTCCGAAGGCGGCAGCTGTTTCAGCTCCACCACGCCCATCACGAAGGTTGCATCTCCTGCAAACAGAAGCCGTCCGGCCTCAAGGGCCTCTTCACTGGGGGTGGTCTCGTCCGTCATCGGATCAGCTTTCAGCCTTTTTGCCGCCGGTCAGCACCTTCTTCACGAACTTGCCGATCTCGGTGTCCACACCATTGCGGCGCATGATGAAGTATTGCTGCAGGAAGGACAGCGAGTTTGACCAGATGTAGTACATGACGAGGCCGGCCGGAAACCCTCCGAACACGAACAGGAAGATCAGTGGCATGAACTGGATCATGCGGCGCTGCATCGGGTCCGGCGGCGGCGGCGACAGGGTCTGCAGAGCAGCCATCGTGGCGCCGTAGAGGATCGGCAGGATACCGACGCCGATCACCATGCCGACGAACGGAATGGCTTTCAGATCCGCCGCAGACCACCATGGAATCAGACCGAACAGGTTGCCGATGGCGGTTGGGTCAGGCGCCGAAAGATCCTTCAGGAACATGAACGGCGCGTGGCGCATCTCGATTGTGGTGTAGAGTGTCTTGAACAGCGCGAAGAAGATCGGGATGGTCACAAGGATCGGCAAACAGCCGCCCAGCGGGTTTGCCCCTTCCTGCTTGTAGAGCTTCATGATCTCTTGCTGCTGGCGCTGCGGATCGGCCTTGAAGCGCTCGCGGATTTCCGCGGTCGGCTCCTGCAGCTTCTTCATCTTGGCCATCGACTTGTAGCTCTGGTTATAGAGCGGCACGAGCGGCAGCTTGACCATCACTGTGAAGGCCAGGATCGCCCAGCCGAACGAGCCGACAATGCCGGACAGCCATTCGAGCACATAGAAGAAAGGCTTGGTCAGGAAGAAGAACATGCCCCAGTCGATGGCATCTTCGAAATGCGGAATGCCGAGGTCTTTCTCATAGCCCTTGAGCACCTGGAAGCGCTTGGCGCCTGCAAAGATGCGGTTCTCCATGGTGACGGACGCGCCGGGAGCGAGGTCCATCGGAGCAGACTCTGTGCGCAGCTCCAGGTCATTGCCGGTGGCCAGCTTGCGCTTGTCGACGAGGCCGGAGAACGTCACGTCCTGCTGGGGGATGAGCCCGCCAAAGAAGTATTTGTCGGAAATGCCCCACCAGCCGCCGGTGCTCGAGGGGAACGTGCCGTCGGCGGTCTCGCCCTTGATAGCTTTCATCTGGTAGAGTTGTTTGAATTTCTTGAGGCGCAACGTGCCGTCCGTCTCGCCCATCAGACCCATATGCGCCGATGCGGCCGTGGAAGAACCGGGATCCGTGGCCTCAAGAAAGCCCTTGAAGTCGCCGAGGCGCTCAAGCGAGCCGATGGCGCGGAAGCTGCGCGGCGCGGTCGATGTGTTCTTCACCGTGTCGGTGAAGGTAAACATGTAATTCTCGTCGAGCGCGACGGTCCGCTCGATGGACACGCCTTCCCCTTCGAATTTCAGCGTGATCGGGGAGGATGGGGTCAGCTTGTCGCCGGACACGAGGGTCCAGGGCGAATTACGCCCAGCCACCAGCGTGCCACCAGCAGCCCAGTAATACGTGGCGAAATAACCAAATTCGCTGTTCTCCGGACGGAACAAGCGGACTTCCTGCTTCTTCTCGACCGTCAGATAGTGCTTGCGCAGGCTGAGATCGTCGATGCGGGCCCCGGTCAGACGGATCGAGCCATCAACGGAATCGCCTTCGAAATCGATGCGCGGGCTCTCGGCGAGCGCCTCCTTGACCGGCTTCAGCTGGTCAATCGCGACCACGCCAGTCGTGCCAGGCGTCGTCGTCTGGGTCTCTGCCTCAATCGCGGCCTGCTGGGCTTCATATTTCTTCTGGGCCGGTTCGACGAAGAACTTCTGATAGCCCATCACGAGCGCGATCATCAGCACCATTGCGAGCAGAAAATTGCGCTGGTCTTGTTTTTCCATCTCGGGGTCCCGGAAACTTAAGGCAGGAGCGCCCGGACGGGCGGCGGGGTATCAATCAGCGGCGAGGCTTAACAGTGCGCTTTCCATATCGTCAAGCAAACGCGGCCAGCCAATATCAGCGGTATCCTGACGCGCAATGAACACATAGTCCCAGCCCGGGCGGGCAAGGCGCGGCAGGAGTTGACGTGTGGCCTCGCGAAGGCGGCGCTTGGCCCGGTTGCGGACGACCGAATTGCCGATCTTTTTTGTGGCGGTAAAGCCTGCCCCGGCATGACGGCCTGGCGCCTCCCCTTTGCGCTCCCGCGCCTGAACAACAAGGGATTTGCGCCGTTCGGACTTGCCACCACGGACATAAATGAATTGAGGCCGCACGCGAAGGCGAACGACCTCAATCGGAGTCTTTTCAATATCTGCCGTCACGGCCGTCTCCTTCGGAGAGGCGGACTGTCGCCGAATTAAGCGGAAAGGGTCTTACGGCCCTTGGCGCGGCGGCGTGCAAGAACCTTGCGGCCATTCTTGGTGCCCATGCGCTCACGGAAGCCGTGCGTGCGCTTGCGGCGGAGGTTGCTCGGCTGGAAAGTGCGTTTCATCGGTCTGCTCTGGAAGCTAAGTGTCTCGGAAAGAGGGGCCAATACAGGTCTGGCTGCAGCGGGTCAAGCCATAGCGTCAGCTTAAAAAACGGTCAGGACGGCCCGTCCTGCCTGGGCCCGGTATGCAGGCGGCGCCCGGTTTCATCCATCCCTCTTTACACTGGCCCAGAGTCTTGGTGTGTCTGGGTCCGGGCCGGGCCATGAAAGATGAGAAGAACACATGCGATTCCTGCGCACGCTTGTTGTCTGCCTAGCCGCCGCTCTCCCCCTCCCCGCCGCCATGGCTGAGGGCATTGACTATGACCGCCTTGATACGCGGATCAGCAAGCTGGCCACGAATGAAGAGATTGTCGGCCTCGCCGTCGCCGTCATCGACAGGGGCGAAATCCGCTTTGCCAAAGGCTATGGCGTCACCGAGCGCGGCGGCGCGCCCGTCACCGACCAGACCGTGTTCCGCTGGGCCTCGCTCTCGAAGGGCGTTGCCGCCAGCGAAGTCGCCATTCTGGCCGACAAGCACCAGCTGAACCTGACAGACACGATCGCTGCCTTCAAAACCTCCCTCCGCCTGCCCGGCGGGGGCGAGAAGACAGCCACGCTGGAAGATGTCCTCTCCCACCGGCTCGGCCTTGTCCCCAATGCCTATGACACGCGGCTGGAAGATGGCTGGGACCCCGCAAAGATCCGCAGCAGCCTCGCGAAGCTGAAACCGATCTGCCCCATTGGCGATTGCCACACCTATCAGAACGTTGCCTACGACACGGTTTCGGAAATCATCGAAGACGTCACCCACTCGACCTATGCCGACGCGGTGCGCCATTCGATCTTCGAGCCCCTCGGCATGGCGACCGCAAGCATTGGCCACGCGGGGCTCACCGGGTCTGACTCCTGGGCGCGGCCCTATTCCAAGCGCTCCAAAACGCCTGGTCCGCCAGAGGAAAAGATGGTCAATGACGCGTACTACCTGATTCCGGCCGCCGGCGGCGTCAACGGCTCGATCCGGGACCTTGCCCTCTATGCCCGCGCGCAAATGGGGCTCGTTCCTGATGTGCTCAGCGCCGCCGCGCTCGACATGCTGCAGACCCCGCGCATTTATACGAGCGGCGAACAGCGCCGCATGTCCAGCCACTACCGTGGCACCGTGCGGGACGCCCGCTACGGGCTCGGCTGGCGCATCTACAAGTATGGCGAAGCCGGCAATCGCGTCATCGGCCACCGGGGCGCCGTCGAGGGCTACCGCTCCTTCATCCTGTTCGATCCGGAGCGGGAGACCGGCGTCGTCCTCCTGTGGAACGCCTCGACCGGGCTGCCCAATGGCATCGGGTTCGAGGTCATGGACATGGTCTACGACCTGCCGCCGCAGGACTGGATGGAGCTGGACACCGCCCCAACGAACGGCTGAGGCGGCTCAATTTCCGATCACGGGTCTTTGATCACTGCCTGACGAGGCGTGACAGGCATCTTGCTGCGGGCTGCGCTATGTCTCAGCCCGATACACAACAAAGGCCCGCCCCAATGACCCTCGTCCGCATCCTCCTTGCCGCCGCCCTGGCCGGCCTGCCGGTCATGTCCCTGCCGGCCACTGCGCAGGAGACCGAAACCGTGCAATCTGCCCCACAACACAGCGCCTGGACCCGGTTGCTCGAAACCTATGTCATTGCCGGCAGCGACGGCGTGAACCGCGTCGACTATGCCGCCCTGAAGGCCAATCCGGCGGACCGCGCGGCGCTTGATGCCTATATCGCCAGCTTCGCAGACATGGACCTCTCCGGCACCAGCCCCGCCGCGTTCGCCGCCTGGGCCAATCTCTATAATGCCGTCACCGTGCGCTATATCGTGCAGAACTACCCACTCAGATCGATCAAGGATGGTTCCCTGTTCGGCGGTCCGTGGAAGAAGATCAAAGTCACCGCAGACGGCGAGACGGTCTCGCTCGACGAGATCGAGCACAAGATTCTGCGCCCCCGCTTCAAGACCCCGATGGTCCACTATGCCATCAACTGCGCGGCCTTTTCCTGTCCGAATCTGCAGGCGAAAGCCTGGGAGGAGAGCACGCTTGATGCGGACCTCACCGCCGCGGCCCGTGCCTACATCAACAACCCGCGCGGGGTCACCGTCACTGACAGTGGGATCACGGTCTCTTCCATATACGACTGGTTTGAACCCGACTTCGGGGGCTCAAAACAGGCTGTCATCGCGCATCTTCTGAAGTATGCCGATGAAGACCTCGCCAAAGAGATCAACGCCAATCCACGTATCCGCACTTATGACTATGACTGGTCCCTCAACGACTCGCAGAAAGCCGACGCAGAATGACCGATACGCACGCAAAGCCCTCCGCCCCGCTCTGGCAGCGGCTCTGGCCGGTCTATCTCATCGCGGCCGGCCTGATGGCTGGTTGGCGCCTTGGCCTGTTCCGCTACCTCTCGCTGGAGACCCTGCGCGAACAGCATGAGACGCTGCGCGCCTTTGTCGACGGCCACCTCCTCCTCGCTGTGGCCGCCTATATCGCGGTCTATGCATTGGCGACCCTGTTCATGGTGCCGGGCGCCCTCTGGATCACCATTGCCGGCGGCTTCCTGTTCGGCCTCGCGGGCGGGTCTGCCGCCACCGTCGTCGGCGCGACGCTTGGCGCGAGCCTTCTCTTTCTGGCCGCCCGCACCGCCTTTGGCGGCATGCTGCGTGAGCGGGCCGGTCCCTTCCTGCGCAAGATGGAAGCCGGCTTTCAGGAGAACCCGCGCTCTTACATGTTTGCCCTGCGCTTCCTGCCCATCGTGCCCTTCCCGGTCGCCAATATTGCACCCGCCCTGCTGGGCGCGCGCTATCCCGACTATGCCCTCACCACAGCCCTTGGCATCATTCCGGGCGTTATCGCCTATACCTGGATTGGCGCAGGCCTTGGCGCGACCTTCGCTGCCGGGGAGAACCCGGACATTGCCAGCGTCGCAGCCAATCTCGTTCCCGCCTTTGCGGCCCTTGGCGTCGTCTCGCTGATGCCGGTTGCCTGGAAGAAGTTCTTCGGACGCAAGGTCCCCAAAATTGAAAGCCCGACCGCATGACCCAGCCCGCCAAGGATCTGAAAGCCGACCTCTGTATCATAGGCGCCGGTTCCGGCGGCCTGTCAGCTGCCGCAGGCGCTGCCATGTTCGGCCTGAAAGTCGTGCTCTACGAAAAGCATGAAATGGGCGGGGATTGCCTGAACTATGGCTGCGTCCCGTCCAAGGCCCTGCTGAGCGCCGCCAAGGCCGCCGCCAGCGTTCGCGAGGCCAGTAAGTGCGGAATCCAGACTGTGGATCCAAAAACCGACTGGGCCGCCGTCAAAGCCTATGTCGCAAATGTTGTCTCCACCATCGCCCCGGTCGACAGCCAGGAACGGTTCGAAGGCCTCGGCGTCACCGTGATCCGCGAAGCCGCCCGCTTTGCCGACAAGAACACGATTGTTTCCGAGACCAGCCGCACCCGCGCCCGGCGCATCATCGTCGCGACCGGATCGCGCGCCTTCATCCCGCCCATCGAAGGCCTGAAGGACGTGCCGTACCTCACCAACGAGACCATCTTCACCCTGCCGGACTTCCCCGAACATCTGGTCATCCTTGGCGGCGGCCCGATTGGGCTTGAAATGGCGCAGGCCTTCGTCCGGCTCGGCGCGAAGGTGACCGTCATCGAGATGGGCCACGCCCTGCCACGCTCTGACAAAGACCACGCCGACATCGCCATTCACGCCCTGCGCAATGAAGGCGTCACGCTGCTGGAACAGCACAAGGCCGTGCGCGTCTCGCAGGAAGCTGGCCGCATCCGCGTTCACACAGAGAACGGCACCGGCTCGCCCGTGATCGAAGGCAGCCACCTCCTCGTCGCCACCGGGCGCAAGGCCGTGCTGGACGGACTGGACCTGGACGCAGGCGGCGTCGAGTTCAACAATAAGGGCCTCGTGGTTGGCGACACGCTGCGCTCGCACTCCAATCCCCGCGTCTGGGCACTCGGCGATGTCGCCGGGATGGAACAATTCACGCATATGGCGGGCTGGCATGCAGCGGTGTTCACGCGCCGCGCCTTCTTCAAGCAGGGCACCAAAGTCTCCAGCCTGCCTGTGCCGGCCGTCACCTATACCAGCCCCGAAGTCGCCCAGCTTGGCCTGACTGAAGCCGAAGCGCGCGAGCAATTCGGCGACAGGGTCACCACCTCCGCTTTCCCCTTCCACGAAAATGACCGCGCCATTGCCGAAGGCAAGACACTGGGCGAGTGCAAACTGGTGCTGAACAAGGGCAAGCTGGTCGGTGCCTCCATCGTGGGCGAAGGGGCGGGCGACATTATCCAGCTCGTCTCGGTCGCCATGTCGAACGGGCTGAAGCTCACCGCGCTGACGAATTTCATCTCGCCCTACCCCACACGTGCTGAAGTTGTGAAACGGGCAGCTTCTGCCCATTTCACGCCCGTCGTTTTCGGAAAGTCCGGCAAACGTCTCGTTGGCTTGCTCCAGCGCATCCCGTAGGCTAGTCCAGCGCGTGTGACAGGCGACGCACACGCACCCCTTCCGGCCCCAGCCCGCCCGCCTGCGCAAGCACGCTGGTACCACGGACTATCGTTCCGGCTCTTCGGCTTCACCCTCGCGGCCATCCTGTTCGTCGAAGGCCTGATTTTCGTCCCCAGTGCATCCGGCGCGCGCACCGCCTGGCTGAACGAACGCCTACAGGCCGCCCGCATCGCCGCCCTCGCCCTGGACGCCGCCCCCTCGCGCATGGTGTCGGAGGAACTCGCCCAGCAGCTTCTGGAAAGTGCTGAAGTCCTCTCCGTGGCCGAGATCGAAGATGACATGCATATCCAGCTGCTCGATTCCAATATGGACATCGACGGCAGCTACTATCCGCTCGACATGATGGAAACGACCATGACGAGCCGCGTGAGGAACGTGGCCGGCGCCTTCTTCGCCCCGAAAGACCGCATCCTCGTGATCACCGCTGAAGGCTCCGCGCCCGGCCGGGTCATCGAAGTCGTCGTACCGCAGGCACCGTTGAAAATGGACCTCATCGCCTATGGCCGGCGCATCCTCGCCCTCTCTTTCCTGATCGCCCTGATCGCGGCGAGCGTTATCTATGTCCTGCTCCACTTCATGGTCGTGCGGCCGATGGCGCGGGTGACCGCCAGTGTCGAACAGTTCCGCATGGATCCCGGCGGATGGACGCGCCGCCTGAAGCCCACCACCCGCCGCGACGAGATTGGCCGCGCCCAGAACGCGCTCTCTGACATGGAAGAAGCTGTCGCCGGTGCCTTCCGTCAGCGCGCCCACCTGGCAGAGCTCGGCACCGCCGTCGCCAAGATCAATCATGACCTGCGCAATTCGCTCGCCTCGGCGCAGCTCGTCTCCGACACGCTCGCCCGGTCGGAAGACCCGCGCGTGCAGAAGGCCGCCCCGCGCCTCGAACGCGCGCTGACCCGCGCCATCAATCTCGCCTCCGAAACGCTCGACTATGGCAAGGCCGCGCCCCAACCGGCAGACATGCAGCCGGTCTCCCTGCGCGGCGCCATCGAGGAAGCCGCCGCCGAAGCGCTGATCGCCTGGCCGGAGGTTGAGTTCATGGACGAGCTGCCCAGCGCCCGCATCATCGAAGCGGATCCGGAACACCTGCACCGCCTCGCAACAAACCTGATCCGCAACGCCGCCGAGGCCATGGTCGCCGGCGCCTCCCTGCCGAAGCGGATCACCGTGTCGCTGACACGCGAAGGGCTGGATTTCACCGACACAGGCCCCGGCCTGCCGGACGCCTCCCGCGCAAACCTGTTCAAGCCGTTTGCGGCCTCCACCCGCAAAACCGGCACGGGCCTCGGCCTCGTGATCGCGCGCGAACTTGCTATCGGCATGGGCGGAGACCTTCAGCTCGCCTCGACCGGGCCAGAGGGCACAACCTTCCGCCTCATCCTGCCGGACCTGGTCGTGTGAGCGTCTACACGCCCCCGCAGGAGCCGCTCCTCTATATCCATGTCGATGCGCACCTCATCGTCATCGACAAGCCTGCCGGCCTGCTCTCCGTACCCGGACGGGGCGAAGACAAAGCCGACTGTGCCGTCTCCCGGGTGGAGGCCGACTATCCCGGCGCGCTGACGGTGCACAGGCTGGACATGGCGACCAGCGGTCTGCTCATTCTGGCCCGCTCGAAAGAGATACAGGCCGCCCTCTCCCGCATGTTCGAACTGGGCCAGATAGAGAAGGAATACCACGCCCACGTCTGGGGCCAACCCGACCCGCCCGGCGGCCTGATCGACCTGCCTCTGATCACAGACTGGCCGAACCGTCCACGCCAGAAAGTGGACCATGAGATCGGCAAGCCGAGCCGCACGCGCTACGAGACTGTAGAAACCGGCGCGTCCGGCACGCGCCTCCGCCTGAAACCGCTGACCGGCCGCTCGCACCAGTTGCGCGTCCACCTTGCAGAGATCGGCCACCCCATCCTCGGCGACGAGCTTTATGCCCACCCCGAGGCCCACGCCGCCGCCCCGCGCCTGTTGTTGCATGCCAGCGCGCTCGGCTTCGACCACCCTTATTCCGGCGACCGGTTCGACATCACCCTGCCCTGTTCCTTCTGACGGACTTGACGGCGGCAAAATCAGGACTTATCGTTTTTCGATAATGAAGGAATTGCCGATGCTCCGCGCCGATATCGTCCGTCTTTCGCTGCATCATATCGACATCAAGATCGTCAATGGCGACCGGATGCACGTGCTGCAATGGCGCCGCAACCTGCTTTGGGACGAAGTCCTCCTCGACGGCAAGCGCCAAGCGTCCAGCCATGGGCTCTGGGGGCGCGAGAAGGTCTACGGTCTCGTTTTCGGCCGGGACGAGGAAGGACATGGCGGCACACAGGTCATGTTCCTGATCGATCCGGCCACGCACAATGACTGGCAGAATGGCAATGTTCGCGTCAAAGGTGTGCGCCTGGAAAGCCGCGACGGGCCGCTGACCGCTTTCGGCACGCTGGACCCGCGCACGCTGGAAAAGCCGGCCACCTTCACCGACTGGATGAAGAAGACGATGGGTATGGACTGGGGCGAAGAGACCCGCCCGCACTAAAGCCGCTTCTTCGTCTTCCCCATATGAGGCCGGGCATTTGCCGGGTCGTCCGGCCAGTCATGTTTCGGATAGCGCCCGCGCATGTCCTTCGCCATGTCCTTGTAGCCGCCTTTCCAGAAAGCAGGCAGGTCCTGCGTCGTGGCGACAGGCTTCATGCCGGGCGACAGCATTTCCACGGTCACCGGTACGCGCCCGTTAGCGACCCTCAGATGCTCCGCACACCCCCAGAAGGCCTGCGCACGGGCAGAAACAAGCGGAGCCCGCGGATCGAGATAATCCACCCGCGCGCTCTGCCCGGACGGCAGTTCCAGTGATAGCGGCGCCTCCTTGCGCAGGGCCTCCTGCACCGGCCAGTCGAGCGACGCGATCAATGCCTCGCGCACTTTGTGATCTGCAGGCACCTGCGGGCCAGCTTTCTTCAGCAGCGGCAGCAGCCACTCACCCACCGTCGCCTGCAAGCCTTCCAGGCTCAGCCCCTGCGCCTCAGCCCGACCGGCCTTTTCCAGCAGCGCGATCCGGGACAGTGTCTCCTCCACCACGTCCCCGGCCCCAAGCGCCGCGAACCCCTCTTCAGTCACCGCGTCCAGCATGGCCTGCGCTGCGGCGGCCGCAGACGGTTTCGGCAGCGGCGTCTCTGACAGGACAATCGCACCCAGCGCCTTCACGCGCCTTGCGGTGAAGCGCCCGGATTTCGACTCGAACACGGCCCGGTCCTCTGTCACCACCCGCCCGCTGGCCAGCGCGTCGGCTTCACTGATCGGCACGGCGAGGGAAATCCGCGCTTCCTTTGATGCCCCACCCAGATCGACCACGACCAGCCAGTCAGACTTCGCCAGCGCATCTGTCTCTGGCAGCGTCGCCGCGCGGCCCGAGACCAGAAGATACGTGCCCTGACTGCCTGTCCGTTTGCGCGCCACTTCGTCCGGCCAGGCGCGGGCGAGCAGGTTCGCAAGATCACCCGACGGCACAGCCCCCTTGCCCCAGGTCTTCGCCTGTTGCTGCAGCACGCGCGCACGCGGCGAGCGGTCCTGCCGAAAACGCGCCAGCCGGTCGCGCAGGTCAACAGATGTACCGCCCACACCGCGCTCCCC
>LADW01000037.1 GCA_000961695.1 Hyphomonadaceae bacterium BRH_c29 | reverse complement strand
ACCGGAAGCGCCTTGCGCTGCGCCTTTTGGCCCGACGAACGCTGCAGGAAGCTGGCGTCCACCAGACCCAGAAGCGCACCGTCCGATGCGTCCAGCGCCAGGACCGCGTGCAGATAATCCCCGCCACCGCCTTGCGAACGAACCACCGTCGTATCCTGGATCACCAGAACCTCATGGCCCTGGCAGCGCTCCGCCGTCCGGCGAGCCGCTTCGCTCACCATCTCCCCGGGCGTCACCGATGCGTTGCGCAGAAACCGCGTGATCCGGATCTCGCCGGCCCGGTCGCCTCCAAGCCGCCGGACCCGCAAGGCCCGGCCCCCAAGTTCCAGCAGCCGGCCAAGAAGAAAGACCCCCCTTTTTGCAGCCGCAGATCACCAAAGTGGCCCAACGTCCGATCCATGCCGTCCTCCCCGTTTGGCAATTACGAATCAGACTTCGTCAAACCATGCAACCACGATGTGTGAATGCTGTAGCCCTCTGGGAGAGGAGGGACCCATTGCGCAGCAATGGGAGGTGAGGGCCTAACGCTTGCGCCGTTCGTGGCTGGGGGTGTGCTTTGTGTTCCAGATATAGTCGCTGTCAAGCAGCGTGGCGTCGAGCACTTCGACGTCCAGGACGATTTCGCCGTCGCCTGCGAACAGGAGGGTGACGGTGCCGCCGGGTGGTTCGGGGGCGGGATCGAAGGTGACGTTGAGGAGCGACAGGATCAGTTCCGGGTCGACCTTGGTGATCGCGCGGGTGCGCACGCCCAGCACGCCGTCAAAGGCCAGCAGCGAGCGGATGCGTTCGCCGTCGCGGCGCTGGGTGACGCCCTCTTCCCAGCGATAGCGGTTGATCTCCAGCGAGAAGCGGTGGATGCGCGCCTCGTAGTTCAGGTTTTCGGCCTTCACCACGGCGTCCTGCACCGCAGCGGAAATGATCTCGAGATCCTCGGCCTCTTCAGCGAGAAGGCGGAGTGGTTTCAGTTCAGACATGCCAGCCCCTTCAGACCCGGTTTATTCCTCTTCCCCCGTCCGGCGCTCAATCTCAGCGCCGCAGGCGGTGAGCTTGGCTTCCAGCCGCTCAAAGCCCCGGTCGAGGTGGTAGATCCGGTTGACCACAGTCTCGCCCTCTGCGGCAAGCCCTGCAATGACAAGCGAGACCGACGCGCGCAGGTCTGTCGCCATGACAGGCGCGGCGGTGAGCTGGCGGACGCCCTTCACGATGGCCTCCTGCCCGCGCACATTGATGTCGGCGCCAAGGCGGGTCAGTTCGGGCGCGTGCATGAAGCGGTTCTCGAAGATCGTCTCGCGGATAACGCTCGTGCCGTCGGCCAGCGACATCAGGGCCATGAACTGGGCCTGCAGGTCTGTCGGGAAGCCGGGGTGCGGCTGGGTCGAGAGGTTCACGGCCTTGAGGCGTGTGCCATTGCGGCGGATGCGCAGCGTGTGGGCGGCCTCATCGGCATCGACGGTGACGCCGGCCTCGCGCAGCTTGGCGATCATGGCGCCCAGCGCCTCAACCGGGCAGCCGTCCAGCGTGACATCGCCGCCAGCCGCCGCCGCCGCGATGGCATAGGTGCCGGCCTCGATCCGGTCCGGCATCACGGCATGGGTGGTGCCGCTCAGGTGATCGACGCCCTGGATTCGGATCACTGATGTGCCCGCACCGGTGATCCTCGCGCCCATTTTGTTGAGGCAATCTGCAAGGTCTTCGATCTCAGGCTCGCGCGCGGCGTTTTCGAGGATGGTCTCGCCCTCGGCCAGCGTGGCGGTCAGCATGGCGTGCTCGGTCGCGCCGACGCTCGGCATGGCGAAATTGATGTGGGCGCCCTTGAGGCCATGGATGGCAGCGGCCTTCACATAGCCCTGCTCGACTTTCAGGTCTGCGCCCATGGCTTCCAGCGCCTGCAGGTGCAGGTCCACGGGCCGCGCCCCGATGGCACAGCCGCCGGGCAGCGAGACCGTGGCATGGCCGGACCGCGCGATCAGCGGCCCCAGCACGTTGAAGCTCGCCCGCATCTTCCGCACCTGGTCATAGGGCGCGATCGTGCTTTTCAGCTCGGCAGCGTTGAGGTGGCAGGTCGACTCGCCCTTCGGCCAGTAGACTTCCACGCCCAGCGTCTCCAGCAGCTGCGCCAGAAAGCGCGTGTCTGCCAGGCTCGGCATATTGGTGAGCGTCACCGGCTGATCGGTCAGCAGGCAGGCGACCATCAGCTTCAGCGCCGAATTCTTGGCGCCGGAGACGGGAATGCGGCCATTCAGTTCGTGGCCGCCTTGAATAACGAGTCTGTCCATGGACCTGTCTTATACCGCCCTTCACGGCATGGGGAGGGCCGGAATGTGTTGAATATCAGAGGGATTTGGATGGGGAGCGCGACACCGGTGAGCGTCGAACTTCATCCAACTGGATATACGAACTTCTCGCCTATACGTCCAAACCGTCGCGCAACGACTTCATCGCGGCCTGGATTGCAGAGCGGTCCGGCTTGTAAAATACCCAGTTCTTTATTTGCTTCGAAGTGACCAAACCGGCAGCGGCCAACACCGCCATATGCGACGTAACAGTCGGCTGGCTGAGCGCGATCTTGTCCGTAATGAACTTGATACAGACCCCGTCCTCCACAAGATCGCCATCCTGCTGCTCCGGGAAATGATCGCGGGGTGTCAATATCCACTCAAGGATCTGCAGCCTTTTCTCATTGGAGAGCGCTTTCAAAAAATTATGGGTTGACGACCGGACCATCTGCATAGCATTTCTTCTATATTGCTAAACATCGATAGAGACTCCTATGCCACAAACCCTACTGGATGCAAGCCCGCTTCGAGAGTCGGGCGCCGCGCTCGCATTGGCATCAGACCTCGGCGCCAAATATATATCCGGCATCCCCGACCGGCACGTCGCACCATCCAAAGATGATCTCACCGCTTTGAAGGCGTTCGATGAGCCGATGCCGAATTCACCCCAGACTGTTGAAGGCACACTCAGGAAGCTCGATACTTTTGGGTCGCCCGCCACCGTCGCATCGACAGGTGGCCGCTTTTTCGGTCTTGTGGTTGGCGGGACGCTTCCTGCCACGCTTGGAGCGAGGGTCCTGACGTCGACTTGGGATCAAATTGTTTTCAATGACGCCACGAGTCCGGTTGGCGTGAAGCTGGAGGCCGTCGCATCGCGCTGGTTGTTGGAGATTCTGGGCTTGCCCCGTCAGTCTTCTGTCGGTTTCACAACCGGCGCCACCATGGCAAACTTCACCTGTCTTGCAGGCGCCCGCCATGCATTGCTGGCGCGGCAGGGATGGGACATTTCGAAACGAGGGCTCCAAGGCAGCCCTCCCCTTCGCATCATCGCAAGTGAGCAAATCCACGTTACGGCCATCAAAGCTCTCACCCTTCTGGGTTTTGGTACGGAGCAAATTGAATATGTGCCTTGCGATGCTCAAGGCCGGGTCATAGCGCGTACAATGCCGAAACTGGATTCATCCTGTCTCGTTCTGTTGCAAGCGGGTAATCTGAATTCAGGCGCGTTCGACCCTATCGGGGAGATTGCGGCAAACGCTGCGGAGTCAGGTGCGTGGATACATGTCGATGGCGCGTTTGGTTTGTGGGCGGCTGCGTCTGACAAGACCGCAGGGCAGCTCGCGGCTTATGACCGGGCAGATAGCTGGGTCGTCGATGGCCACAAATGGCTAAACACCCCTTATGACTGCGGCATTGCAATCACGAAATCGCCGGAGCCCGTTCACATGGCAATGGCAACACAGGCGCCTTACTTGAAGGTGGGCGGCACAGTTGCTCCGAAGGACATGGTTCCCGAATTTTCAAGATCGACACGAGGCGTCGAGGTTTGGGCAGCGCTGAGAAGCCTTGGAAAGAGCGGTGTCGCAGAGTTGATTGACCGCTGTTGCAGTCATGCCCGACTGTTCGCAGCAGGTCTCGAAGGCATAGGGTTTGAAATCCTGAACGACGTCGTTCTTAATCAGGTCGTTGCAAGCTGGCCGGATAATGAAACGCTCGCTCCGAGAATAGCGAAACATGTTCAGGATTCTGGAACAGCCTGGTTTGGTCCAACGACGTGGCAGGGACGTCAGGCAATAAGGATCAGTGTTGCGTCATGGGCAACGACCGTACGGGATGTGACAGAAACGCTCTCCGCAGTTCGCCGAGCGGTTTTTGAACTAACTGAAGACCTCTAGGTCGCTCGAAGCCCCACCACGGAGTGAGGAAGCGCGGATAGCGAAAGCGCACCCAGGCTTTGGGTCGCTCTCCTCCATATATTCGACCGCCACGCCGCCCATGCCGTTCGACAGGACATGATATTTCGCGCAGGCGACGGCATGGGGCAGCCCGGTCAGGCCGAGCTTGCCGAAGCTCGACAGAAACTTCTCTTCATGCTGGCGGCGGAAAAGCCGGAACATCCAGTCAAAAACCACCTGGCGCGACTCTTCGACGGCGACCATCAGCTGCAGCCCAAGGAAGTACTGATGGTGCAGCTCAGCCTGTGCGGCGATGGATTTGCTTTCAATGCTCATTCTGCAGTGACCTCATGTGGCGATGGCTCGTCCCGCACACCTTATTTTCTGCCTCACGTGCCCAGCCGCAACGGCAAACGCTTCAGGCCGCGCAGGCCCGCACGGCTGATCCATTTGCAGGCAGCCGGGTCGCCTTCAATGGCGAGGGCCGGGTAGCGGGTGAAGAGGACGTCCAGCGCCGCTTCGGCTTCGGTGCGGGCGAGGTGGATACCGAGGCAGAGGTGCGCGCCGCTGCCAAAGCCGACATGACGGTTCGGCCGGCGGGCGAGGTCCAGCTGGTCCGGGGTGTCGAACTCGGACGGGTCCATGTTGCCGGCGGCGAGGAAGCCGAACAGCCGGTCGCCCCGCTTCAGCGCCCTGCCTTCGAACTCCATGTCCTGCCTGACAAAGCGCGGCTTGGTCATCTGGACCGGCGTGCAATAGCGCATCAGCTCGTCCACGGCGATGAGGCGGGCCTCTTCATCCATGGCGCGGACCTGTTCGGCGGCGCCGGGCTGGCTGAGCAGCGTCCAGACGCCGGAGGACAGGAGGTGCGTGGTTGTCTCATGCCCGGCGACGAACAGGACGAAGACCATGGCCAGCAGTTCGTCCTCGCTCATCTTCTGGCCGTCGGCCTCGGCATGGACAAGGTCTGAGACGAGGCCCTCACGCGGGCTTTCGTGCAGGGCGCGGAACTCCTCGCGCAGGAGATTCTGGATGCCCCCGAGGCGCATCAGGCCCCACAGCATGGTGAGCGGCGCGTCACTGGCGGTCAGGTTGCTGAGCGAGCGGTCAAGCTTCGCCTCGGTCTCGGGCCGGAAGCCCAGCAGGCCGTAGATCACTTTCAGGGGCAGCGGGCGGCAGAAGCCGGAGACGAGGTCGGTATTTCCCTCCGCCTCCATCTGGCTCAGCAACTGGTGGGCATAGGCGACGATCTTCGGGCGCTGGGCCTGGATCGCAGCGCGGCGGAACGGGGCATCGGCGAGGCGGCGCAGGCGGGCATGGTCCGGATCGTCCAGCGACAGAAGATTGTTCGCCATGATCTTCAGCGATTTCGGCAGCAGCGGCAGCGCAAAGGGCGCCTTGTGCCCGGCATGGCGCGCGTCGACCGCGAACAGGTCCTTGTCCTTCAGCAGCGCGTGGATGGCCGCATGGCGCGTCAACAGCTGGATTTTGCCGAAGATCGGGATTTTCGTTTGATTATAAGGCCCTTCGGCCACAATAGCGGCAAGCATCTCGTGCGGCGCCGCCAGATAGGCCTGCGAAGAGAGGGTGAGGGTCATCCGTCCCGCTCAGATTTCCGGGCCGAATCGGCGGGGGATTTACGGGCTGCGACCTTGCGGCGGCGCAGATTTGCCCTCAATGCCTCGGCCAGCCGTCTGGCTTTTTCATCTTCCGGAGTGGGCTTGTCTGTCATGACAGGTGCAATTCACGGCGAAACAGTCTTTTCATGTCGAATGGCATAAGCTAAACGCCGCTTTCCGCAACTGCAAATGCCGCGGTAGCTCAGTGGTAGAGCGCGTCATTGGTAATGACGAGGTCGGGAGTTCAATTCTCCCTCGCGGCACCAGTCTCCCGACAATCAGGATCAACTGCCGCGCCAGGTTCGCGCTGGCCAAGTGCGCGTTGGGGTCATATGTGGGGGGGAGCCCTGCCGGGTGCTGCCAGCCCCGCTTTCTGCCCTGATCCACGGGATACCTGATCCATGGCGCATGAGAAGAAGCCGCGTTTTACATACAACCGCCTGAACCATCGGCTGGATGTGCTGGTGAAGGGGCGGCTGTGGCTGCAGGTGATCCTCGCGATGATGTTTGGCGTCGGCGTCGGCCTGCTGCTGGGGCCTGACCTGGCGCTTGTGACGCGTGAAAAGGCGGACCTGATCGGCGGCTGGCTGGGCCTGCCGGGCAATCTGTTCCTGGCGCTGATCCGGATGGTGATCATCCCGCTGGCGGCCAGCTCCATTATCCTCGGCATTGCGGGCACAGGCGGCGGTGATGCGCTGCGGGCGATTGGCCGGAAGCTGATCGTCTATGTCCTGCTGACGACGGTGGCGGCGACGATGATCGGCGTGACGCTGTCGCGCTTCATCCGGCCGGGGCGGTCTCTGGAAGAGGGCCTGCCCCTGCCGCCGAGCCTGAAGCCGGATGACCTGCAGCTGGCCGTGCCGGCCCCGTCTCCGCTGGAGGGGATCACGCGGGAGCTGCCCGACATGATTACCAGCCTCATCCCGCAGAACATCACGGCCTCGCTGATGGAACAGGACATGCTGGCCATTGTCGTGTTCTCCCTGTTCGTCGGCATCGCCATGGTGAGCGCCGACAAGAAGGAACTGACGCGCCCGCTGGTCGCGCTGACGGAGGCGATGCTGGAAGTCAGCATGACCGTCATCCGAACCGCGATGCGGTTTGCGCCGCTGGCTGTGTTCGGCCTGATGGCAGAGACGATTTCCGCCAATGGCATCGGCACGCTGGTGGATCTGGCCACCTATTGCGGCATCGTACTGACGGGGCTTGCCTGCCTGCTGGTGATGTATCTGGTGATCGTAACCATCTTTGGCCGGATGAACCCGGTGGCCTTCGTCCGCGCTGTGGCACCGGTGCAGCTGCTGGCCTTCTCTACATCAAGCTCGGCGGCAGTGATGCCGCTGACCATGAAGACCGCAATCGACAAATTGAAGACGCCGGCCTCGCTGGCCGGGGCGGTCGTGCCGCTGGCCTCGACGGTCAACATGGCGGGCACGGCGCTCTACCAGTCTGTGGCGATCATGTTCCTGGCCGACATTGCCGGCACACCGCTGGCAGCCGGAGACCTGGCGCTCGTCATGGTGACGTTGACCGGCGCGTCCATCGGGGCACCGGCGGCGCCGGGGGCGAGCATCGCGATCCTCGCGGCGACGGCGGCGAGCTTTGGCGTGCCCCTTGTCGGCCTGCCGCTGGTCATGGGCGTTGACCGCATCCTCGACATGGCGCGCACGATGGTGAACGTGACCGGCGATCTCGTGCTCTGCCGCATCGTGTCACCGAAGGGCGTCGGCGGACAGGAAAAACCGGAACCGGAGAATGATCCGGTTCCGGCTGAAGTCGTGTCGGTGGAGGCCTGAGGCCTCGCCCTATTCCGCGAAGCCGCGGTCTCGCATCAGGGCGCCGATTTCGGCGTCACGGCCACGGAACAGGCGGTAGGCCTCTGCCGGGTCCATCGAGTTGCCAGCGGCGAAGAGGTATTTCACCATGGCTGCGGCGATGTCCTGATCATAGAAGCCACCAGCAGATTCGGCGAAGGCCTCTGCCGCGTCAGACGTCAGCACGTCGGCCCACATGTAGCCGTAATAGCCAGCCGCGTAGCCTTCGCCTGCGAAGACGTGACCGAATTGCGGGGTGCGGTGACGCATCACGAGTTCAGACGGCATGCCAAGTTCGTCGAGGGTTTCCCGCTCGAACTTGTCGGGGTCGAGGCCTTCCGGATCGGCCATGTGCAGTTTCATGTCGATCAGGGCGGAGGCGAGATATTCCGTCGTCGCAAAGCCCTGATTGAAGGTGGAGGCCTTGCGGATCTTCTCGACCAGTTCCGCCGGCATCGGCTCACCCGTCTCGGCACTGACGAGATAGGTATTGATGACATGATCGGTCGACAACCAGCGCTCCAGCAGCTGGGACTGGAACTCGGTATAGTCACGCAGGCCGAAATTCAGCGACGGGTATTCCACTTTGGACGACAGATAGTGCAGCGCGTGGCCGAACTCGTGGAACATGGTTTCAGCATCATCCCACGAGACAAGCACAGGCTCGCCCGGCGCAGGCTTCACGAAGTTCGCATTGTTGGCGGCCAGAACATTGGTCTCGCCCCGGAAGCTTTCATGCGAGCGATAGGTCGTTGCCCATGCACCGGAGCGCTTGCCGTCACGCGCGAAGGGGTCGAAATACCAGACGCCGACATTGTCGCCGGTTTTCTTATCGACCACTTCATAGACGGTGACATCCGGGTGGAAGACCGGGACAGAGCCATCGGTGATCGGGATGAATTCGAAGCCGAACAGCTGGCCGGCTACGTCGAACATGGCGAGGCGCAGATTGTCGAGCTGCAGGTATTGTTTCACCTCTTCGGAATCGAGATCGTATTTCGCCTTGCGGACTTTCTCCGAGTAGAACCGATAGTCCCATGGCTCGATCTTGATACCGGCGCCTTCGGCATCGGCGAGTTCCTGCATGTCGGCGACTTCTTCGTGTACGCGGCCAACGGAGGCTTTCCACACCTGCAGCATCAGGTCGAAGGCGCGTTCCGGCGTCCTGGCCATCCGGTCTTCGAGGCGCCAGGCGGCGTAATTGTCATAGCCGAGCAGTTCGACACGTTCGTCGCGCAGCTTCAGGATCTTCGCGATCAGGGCGTTGTTGTCGTGCGCATCGCCATTGTCGCCGCGATTGTAATAGTTCCGCCAGACCGTCTCGCGCAGGTCGCGCTCGGTGGAATAGGTCAGGAACGGGTCCATGGACGAGCGCGTGTTGCGCACCGCATACATGCCGGGCTTGCCGAGGGCTTCGGCGGCCGCAGCGGCGGAGCTGAGAAAGGAGTCCGGCAGGCCGCCGGTCTGGTCAGGCGTCAGATAGGTGACCCAGCCTTCCTCGTCGGCCAAAAGGTTTGCGGAGAACTCCGCATAGAGGCCGGCAAGTTCCTTGTTGATCGCAGCGAATTTCTCGGCCTTCTCGCCCGTCAACGTGCCGCCATTGCGGGTAAAGCGCTGATAGACGATGTCCGTCAGGCGCTGCTGGACCGGTGTGAGCGTCGCATACTCGGCGCCATTGCGCACAACATCGACGCGCGCGAACAGGGCCTGGTTCTGGTTGATCGAGTCCTCGACGGCCTGAATTTCCGGATCGGCCCAGGATTCGATGTCACGGAACTCCGGGGACGAGAGGTTCGAGCCCCAGAGATAGTAGTATTCCAGCACACGGTTGAACTCGCGGCCTGCGTCTTCCATGGCGGCGATCGTGTTCTCGAACGTCGGCGCGTCTTCATTGGCGGTGATCGCGTCGATCTCCGCATTCTGCGCCGCCATGCCCTTGATGAGGGCTGGCTTCAGCAGCGCGATGTCCATCTTGTCGAACGCCGGTACACCTTCATACGGGCCGGTGAATGCGTCACCGGGGCTCCAGGCTGCTTCGGTCGTTGCGATGTCTGCATCATCCGCATCGGCGGTCAGCTCAGCCGGGCCAGCAGCATCCGCCGCTTCTGGCGTGATGCCGGCACAGGCAGTCATCATCGTGGTGCCGAGAATGAAGGACAGAAAGGTTTGGGTTCGGGTCATGACGTATCCTGACGTTTTGTGAGTTCTAAAAAAATCGGAGCCTCCCCCCCGATATGCGCGGTCCGGTAAGGACCGACGTCTGTCAGGGGTGTCCAAGCTCAACGCCTTCTGTTCGAATCTGGCGTCAGCTTTGGACAATGGCAATGCGAGCCAGACGAAAAAGCCATCGCCGCAAGCAAGAAGGGGCGGCCCGCAGACCGCCCCTTCTGATTTGATGCGCCTCTAGAGGCCGCCGGGGCCGCAATCATTGGCGAGGAAGTCCTCCATCGCGGTCAGCGTTTCGCGGTGATGTTCCGGCCACCAAGGCATCTGGTGGAACATGTCCTTCACCGGCAGGAACTTCGCAGGCACGCGGTTTTTCACGGCGTTGTAGAAGTCCCGGCCATCACGGATCGGCACGCGCACGTCGCGATCACCGTGATAGATCAGGATCGGGATGTTCGCCTTATCGGCATTTGCCAGCGGATCCATGCCGGTCATGGTGTGGCCCTGCACAGCGCGGCTGATGCGGTTATCGCTCACCTTGGTGCGGAACAGTTCGAGGTTCGACACGCCGGCACCGGCGATGGCGCACTGGAACGGACCGTTTTCGCGAACGGTTGCCGCGAAGGCTGCAAAGCCACCATAGGAGTATCCGAAGATCGCCATACGGTCTTGCTGTGCGATCCCCTCGGAGACGAGCCATGCGGCAGCGTCATCCTTGTCGTCCTGCATCTTCTGGCCCCACTCATTATCGCCGGCAAACCAGAGCTCACGGCCCCAGCCTTCCGAACCGCGATACTGCGGCTGAAGCACGGCATAGCCACGCGAGGAGAGGAACTGCGTCCAGCCCGAAGCGTCCCAGCCGGCATAGTCACGCGCCCACGGACCACCGTGCGGCAGCACAATAGCCGCGCCCGGCTTGTCGCCTTCTTTCCACTCCGGCGGCAGCGTCAGCAGACCCGGAATGCGCAGACCGTCACGGGCCGTATAGTAGATGAGTTTGGTTGTCGCGAGCTTGTGCTTGAGCATCCAAGGACGGCTCGAGCCGAGCACGCCGAGTTTCGCCTTGTCGATCAGCAGATAATAGGCCGGTGGGCTATTGGAGCCCGACGTCCGAAGCAAGACACGAGAGAGGTTCTCATTCGAGTCCATAATGTCGATGCTGAGGCCGGGGAACACGGCGCTCAGACCGTCAACGATGCCGCGGTATTCCGGATCGATCCAGTACGTCTCGCGGGTCGCCCCGTCATAGGTAAAGCCAAGCGGCTGGTTCCAGTTGTGCGCCTTAGAGCCGAGAATGACGCCGGATGCGCTGAATTCCGGATGAGCGAATGCCGGCTGGTCATCGAACTTGTCGGTGGCCGGATCATACATCCAGACTTGGGTCTTGTCGGAGAAGAGGTCTGTCAGCACGTAATACTTGCCGGTCGCCTCATCATAGCCGTCAATATCCATCTGGTAGCGCTTGCTGGCCTTGTAGGTCAGCGGATCTTCGCGGTCGAAACTCCCGGTTTTCGGGTTCAGGATATAGGTGCGGATCTCGTAGTCATTGTTGCCGATCGGCTCGAGTTCCTGCTTGGTGCGTACGGCGCCGTCGCGCGGATCGACATAGCCGATGCCAAGGTCGCCTGCATCGTTGTACAGAAAGGTCTTCGCCTCGGTCTTCAGGTTCACCTTGTAGTATTTGCGGGTGCCCTGCTGCATGTCGCGCGAGGACACAAGAACGTTCTCCGGATCCAGCGGCAAGGTGGAGGTCAGGCCGATAACGTCGCCGAGCTCGGCGCACTTATCGTCCTTGTCGACCAGATTCGCGAACTCGGCGTCGAACTTTTTCGGGTCAATGCTCTTGTCGCCATAATAGGTCTTGAAGACAAAGGTCTTCAGGGCGCCGGCACCGCCGCCTTCGAGGCAGTAGGTCTGACCTGTCCAGGCCTGTTTGGAGCGCACCAGCATGCGGCCCTGGCCAATCGCGTCAGCCGAGTAGAACCGGGCGCGCTTGTTCGAGGGGGTGATCCGGTTCGGAATCAACGGCTTGGACGTGTCAATCTCGCCATCAATGTCCCAAACCGCCAAAGCCAGTTCGCCATTATCACTTCCCGGCTTTGCAACCAGACCGACGATAAAGTCACCTTCCGGCGCCATGGACAGCGACGTGATCGCAGGTTCCATCGCAAATTCTTCGATCGGGATAGGTTCGGCCGACGCACCAGCCGCTAATCCGGCAGCCAGAAGCGCCGAAAACGCATATTTCATAAGGTTTCCTCCGATGGGTGAAATGCACTGTAAGAGCGCCCGTTAGCAGGTCAAGTTTACCTTGGCAGCCTTGATTTCCCGATTGACCTAAGCCCGCGTTACCAAAATGCAACAGTAATTTGCCTGCGGCACGTCAATCATGAAATTCTATTCATACAACCTTGCCGTTGGCCATTCTGCGTGCAAGCTGGCCAACAACCGCATTCACGTCCGGCGTGTATGTCTGGTGAGGTCATATCAACATCCAGTTACTCCATGGGGGAGAACACATAATGTCGAGCAAACGCTCTTTCAGCCGCACATTTCTGTGCGGTGCTGCAATCGGGGCCCTGTCCCTGTCCGGCGCTGCCTGGGCACAGGACGCAACGGACACCGACGAAGAAGTCGTAGAAGTCGTTACTGAGACTCCTTCGACTGACGGCGAAGCCCGTCAGGAAAAAATCACCGTGACCGGCTCGCTCCTGCGCCGCGACGAATTCAGCTCCGCTTCGCCGATTCAGGTTATCACGGCCGACACGGCATCGCTGCAGGGTCTTGTCGACTCCGCTTCGATTCTGCAGGGCTCTTCGCTCGCTTCGGGTTCGACCCAGATCAACAACCAGTTCGGCGGCTACGTCGTCGACGGCGGTACCGGCGTTAACACGGTCGACCTTCGCGGCTGCGGCACGACCCGTACCCTGGTCCTCATCAACGGCAAGCGCCCTGGCCCGGCTGGTACACGCGGTGCCGTTGGCGCATTTGACTTCAACGTCCTTCCGGGCTCGATCGTCCAGCGCTATGACATCCTGAAAGACTCCGGCTCGACCACTTACGGTTCAGACGCTGTCTGCGGCGTGGTCAACGTCGTGACTCGTACACAAGTCGAAAAGCCTGAAATCAACATCAACATCACGCAGCCTTTCGAAGGCGGCGGCGAAATGTTGAGCGTCAACGGTGCTTATGGCTTCAACTTCGACGCCGGTTCGATCGCTCTGGCTGCATCGTACACGATGAACGAAAAACTGGCCGTCGGCGACCGCGACTACCTGAACTGTAAGGAAGACCTGGTCACAGACCCGACGACCGGCGAACTGCTCGACCGCGTCAACCGCTCGATCACCGCTGGTGATTACGGCGGCCGTAACTGCTCCAACATTTACCAGAATACGGTCATCGACCAGGTGTTCGGCAGCCGCTACATCCCGTCCCCGGACGGTCGCACTGTTGCTGGCGGTTCTGGCGGAATTTTGCCGGGCTACCGTCCGCGCGAAAACGGCTTGATCCCTGGCGACCCGCAGGGCCGTTCTTTCTATGAAGATGTCCTGACGAACCCGAACGAACTGTCGCGGAGCGCCATCAACGAGAACGAACTGATCAGCCTTTACGGTGTCGGCGACTTCGACCTGAATATCCTCGGCGGCGTCAAATCGGTCACGGAAGTGCTCTTCACGAACCGTCAAACGACTTCGGTCGGCTGGCGCCAGTTCTTCCCGTCGATCCGTGGTAACAACTCGTATTTCGGCTCCTTTTACGCCTACGCAAACGACCCGGGCTACGACAACCCGCTGGATACTGCTGCCTTCCAGCCGGTCGTGCTCTGGCCGTCAAACACCGAAGTCGATGCTGACTACTTCTACCTTGCTTCATCGCTCGCTGGCGATATTGGAAGCACGGGCTGGGGCTGGAACCTCGGCGGGAACTACTCGAAGTCGGACGCAGACTATACTCGCAACCAGATCCTTGCATCCACCTCGGGTGACTGGACCTACTCCGACGATGCACCGACCTATGATCCACTGGATCCTGACTTCCTGGCCGGCAACATCTCGAGCGATGTCTATAACCTGCTGACCGGCATCGACACGGGCAACACCCAGTACGAACAGTGGCTGATCAACGGCAACGTGGCTGGCGATCTGTTCTCTCTGCCGGCTGGTAAAGTAGCTGCCGCTATCGGCTTCGAATACCGTGACTTCTCGATCAACGACACGCCCGGCGAGTTCACCCAGTCGGGTGACATCTGGGGTTCGTCGACAGCTGGCATCACAGAGGGTTCGGACAATGTGGCCGAAATCTTCGCCGAAGTCGAAATCCCGCTCCTGAAAGGCGTTCCGTTCGCTGAAGAACTGACCGTCAACGTGTCAGGTCGCGCCTTCGACTATGACTCGTTCGGTTCGGACTCGATCTACAAGATCGGCGCAAACTGGCAGATCACCCCATCGGTTCGCCTCCGCGCAACCCAGGGCACATCGTTCCGCGCCCCGGCGCTGTTCGAACAGCACCTGGACGCTCAGACGTCGTTCCTTGGTCAAACATCGATCGACCCATGTATCGATTGGCAGAACGCAACGGACGACAATCTCCGTGCGAACTGTGCCGCTGATGGTATCCCGGCCGATTACACTGGTCTGGGTTCGTCTGCGACGATCATCTCAGGCGGGAATGGTGACACACTGTCAGCAGAGACTTCGGACAGCTTCACGGTTGGTGCGGTGTTTACACCGACTTTCGCCAACGTGAACTTCGCGATCGACTACTTCGAGTTCCAGATCGACAACCAGATCGGTCAACTCGGTGCTGGCTCGATCCTGACGGCTTGCTACTTCGGCGAACCGTCCCAGTTTGCGAGCAACGCATTCTGTGACCTGTTCGAACGTAACTCGCCGACCGCAGCAACAGAACCGAACGCGATCACCTCGGTGACCGACACGTTCCTGAACATTGACAGCCAAACGCAGCGCGGTATCGACCTCGACTTCCGCTATGATCGTGAGTTCAGCTTCGGTGACCTGATCATTGATGGTGGTGGTACCTGGACCCTCGAGTCCTCAACCGCCCTGTTCGCTCCGGGTACAGTTGACGGCGTCGAAAACAACGACACGAACGGCACAATTGGTGAGCCGAGCTTCGTTGGCGACGTCCGCGTCCAACTGGATCGTGGTGACTGGACCTACACCTGGGCGACCGACTATATCGGTCGTACGTCGAACGCACGCTACGCAGATACCGCCGACGGCATCGAGGAGCCCTACTTCGGCATCCTGGCCAACGTCGACTACACGGCTGAAGCCACCATCTACCACCACGCTTCGGTCCGTTGGTCCGGCGACAAGTGGGAGTTCACGGTTGGTGTGCGTAACATCTTCGACGATGCTCCGCCGACAGTCTCCGCTGAAGCAGCCACCCTCCGCGGTCAGGTTCCGCTGGTTGGTACGCAGTACGACCTGCGTGGTCGTCGCGCCTTCGTTCAGGTCTCCCGGACCTTCTAAGGCTCCGGAAACGGAATACGGGAAAGGCGGACCTCCGGGTCCGCCTTTTTTCATTTGGAGGTAAAGAAAAGCGCGATCTTGCCCGGCATTTGCGGCCGGTGCGTCAAGCCAGTGTGCGGCGCAGGGCGGCGGCCCAGCCTTTTAGCAACGCGGTCCGGTCCTCATCCGTCATGTTTGGCTCGAAGCGAACGCCTTTCACTTCGCGGGCCTGCCAGCCTGCGGCGTCGATCCAGCCAAGTTGCATGGCGGCCAGCGCTGCTGCGCCGAGCGCCGTCATCTCACGATAGTCAGGCCGCACCACGGGGCGGGCACAGACATCGGCCAGGAATTGCATCAGCCAGTCATTGGCCACCATGCCGCCATCCACCCTCAGCTCACGGATGTCGACGCCGTCCGCCGCGAAGGCATCAAGCAGGTCCCGCGTCTGGTAGGCGACCGCTTCCAGCCCTGCCCGCACGAGATGCGCCGCCGTGGTGGCGCGGGTGATGCCGCTGATCGTGCCGCGCGCATCAGCATTCCAGTGCGGCGCGCCAAGGCCCGTAAAGGCCGGCACGATATAGACGCCGCCATTGCCGGGCAGCTTCTGGGCGATCTCTTCGCTCTCTGCCGCGTCAGAGATGAGGCCGAGATCATCGCGCAGCCATTTCACCACGGTGCCGGCATTGAAGATGGAGCCTTCCAGCGCCATCGCGCCGCTGCCTGCCGCTTCATATCCGACCGTGCCCAGAAGGCGGTTCTTCGAGACAGGCTTCTCGGGGCCGGAATTGGCCACAAGGAACGCGCCCGTGCCATAGGTGATTTTCGCCATACCGGGCGCAAGACACCCCTGCCCCACCAGCGCCGATTGCTGGTCGCCCGCCGCCGACAGGATGGGCAGCGCCTTGCCGAACAGAGCCGCCTCAGAAGTGCCGAAATCGGCTGCGTTCGGCTTCACTTCCGGCAGCATGCTCATTGGCACACGGAACAGGCGACACATGGCCTCGCTCCAGCCGCCATCCGCGCCGAGGCCAAGGCGATAGAGCAGCGTCCGCGAAGCATTGGTCACGTCGGTCGCGTGCACGCGCCCGCCCGTCAGGCGCCAGATAAGGAAAGTCTCGACGGTGCCGAAGGCCAGCTCGCCCGCCTCGGCCCGGTCGCGCGCGCCCAGCACCGTATCGAGGATCCAGGTGATCTTGGTGCCGGAGAAATAAGGATCGATCAGCAGGCCGGTCTCAGCCTGAACGGCGGGTTCGTGCCCAGCTGCTTTCAAGGCGTCGCAGGCACTGGCAGAGCGGCGGTCTTGCCAGATGATGGCGGGCGCGAGCAGTTTGCCGGTCTTGCGGTCCCAGACCAGCGTTGTCTCGCGCTGGTTGGTGATGCCGATGCCCGCGACGTTGCCCACGCCGCCCGCATCCGTCAGCGCCTTGCGGCAGACGTCCAGCGTCTTCTCCCAGATGGTCTCGCCATCCTGCTCCACCCAACCATCGGCGGGATAGGCCAGAGGCACTTCTTCCTGCACGAGGGCAATCTGGTTGAACGCCCGATCAAACACGATGGCCCGTGTCGAGGTCGTGCCTTCGTCAATGACCAGGATATTCTCGCCCATGTGCCTGTTCCTCCGCAGATTTTCCGGGAGGATGGACCGGGCCGGGCGCCCGCGTCAACGCACCTCGCGGCGTGGGCCCCGGTCGCCGAACCACCAGAGCGTGGCGGCAGTGGCGGCAAAGGTCGCCGTCTCGACAATGCCGTCCCGCCCGGCCGCATCGGCGGCAAAGAACACGGTGGAGGTGATCGCCCAGAGCAGCACGGTCAGCATGGGCCGGGTCAGCGCCCGCACGGCATTCACCCAGCGATAACTCTCGCCAATCGACGCCTCTGCCGCCATGGAGGCCGAGAGACCCGCCCATGCACCCGCGGCGTCAGCGACGCGAAGGTCTGCCTCCCGCTCGGCGGCAGTGGCCTCGGCGCGCAGCTTCTGCATCTCGCCTTCATGGGCCCAGCGGGCACGCTCGTGGGCCTGCGCCTGTCGCGCTTCGACGACGCCCGCGACGCGCCCGATAATTGTGCCGACGAGGCCGAACAGGCCACCGCCTGCTGCGCTGGCTGCGAGGCCTGCTATGTCCGCCACGCGTCTGCACTCCCCGAATAGACCCAGCGCGCGGGTTTGGCCCGCCGGTCGAGATGAAGGAAATTCTGGCCGAGGCCGAAGCCGGTAAAGCCCGTCACCTCAGCCTGCTTCAACAGCGCGTGCCGGTCCTGCCCGGCGAGGCGGATGTCGACCGCGATTGTGCGGTGCATGCTGTGCGCAGCGCCGCCGACATGGGCGTTCCACAGCGCGCAGCGATGGCCGGAATTGATCACCAGAGGACGCCCGATGGCGGCTCTCAGGGCCTCCAGCGCATCCAGGAAGTCCGGATCGTGCCAGTATTCGCCGCGGCAGAACCGGCCACCACAATGGCAGGCCAGCTCTCGCGGCACGAAATGCGGCCAGCGCCAGCCAGCCGCATCAAAGTCAGAAACGCAATCTATCAGCATGCGCATGAGTTTGCGCGCTGTCGTGCCCGGGGGGATTACTTGCCCCGGAAAAGAAAATCGCGGCCCGTATTGCGACAGGCCGCGACAGTTGCCGGTGTCGGATCACACCCGCTTGATCCGCAGGTCTCAGCCTGCGGGAACCGTGTTCGCGCCCCATGTGCGCGGCTTCGAAAGTTTAGCGATGGCGTCGAAATATTCGCGCTCAAGCTGGGTGACATAGTCGCCCACGGGCCCCCGCCTTTTCACCGCGCCGATGCCCTGACCACAGCCCCAGATGTCTTTCCAGGCTTTCTTGTCGGTATTGCCGCCAGAGCCGAAATTCATCTTGCTCGGGTCACTTTCCGGCAGGTTTGAAGGGTCAAGACCAGCAGCCTCGATGGAGGGCTTCAGATAGTTGCCGTGCACGCCGGTGAAGAGGTTCGAGTAGACGATGTCTTCGGCGCCATATTTCACGATGGCATCCTTGTAGCCTTCCACCGCATTGGCTTCGTCGCAGGCAATGAAGGCTGAGCCCATATAGGCAAGGTCTGCGCCCATGGCGAGCGCGGCGGCAATTGCGCCGCCATTTCCGATCGCGCCGGACAAAGCCAGCGGGCCGTCAAAGAATTCGCGGATCTCCTGGATCAGAGCCATTGGCGAGAGCTTGCCAGCGTGGCCGCCAGCCCCGGCACACACGGCGATCAGGCCGTCGGCGCCCTTCTCCAGCGCCTTGCGGGCGAAGAACGTGTCGATCACATCGTGCATCACCACGCCGCCATAGGAATGGATCGCGTCGTTGACGTCCTTGCGCGCCCCGAGAGAAGTGATGACCAGCGGCACCTTGAACTTCACGCAGGCCTCGACATCGTGCTGCAGACGGTCGTTCGACTTGTGGACGATCTGGTTCACCGCGAACGGCGCAGCGGGGCGGTCCGGGTTCTTTGCGTTATAGTCGGCGAGTTCGGTCGTGATCCGGTCCAGCCATTCGTGCAGGACGGGGCCGGGACGCGCGTTCAGCGCCGGGAAAGAGCCAACCACCCCGGCCTTGCACTGGGCGATCACGAGTTCCGGGCCGGAGATGATGAACAGCGGCGAACCGATAACAGGCAGGCGCAGATTCTGGAGCACGGGCGGCAGAGCCATGGGCATTTTCCCTCAAAGTGAACAGTGTATACATTGACCCCGAATTTAGCGCGCCAGCCGCCCCCGGCAAGTCATAACCTCGGGGGAAGCTGTCGGTGGCTGGTCCCGGTTTCCGTTGACACCCGCGTTCAATCCGGGGATCAGTGGGGGCAGAGGAAACATCCCACATCATTCGCCGGAGGAAATCATGTCATCTCGTACGATCAGTTTTGTTAGCGCTATCGCGATTGCAGCGGGCCTGGCCGCCTGTGCCCCGAAGCCCGAACCTTCGTCTGAACCGGTGGCGCCCGCCCCCGAAGCTGAGACGGCGGAGGCGAGCCCCTATCTCAGTCAGCCGCTGGTGACCGAGATCTATACCGCTGACCCCTCCGCCCATGTCTGGGACGACGGCAAGATCTACATCTACCCCAGCCACGACTATGAGGCGGGTGTGCCGGAAGACGACCTCGGCAGCCATTTCGACATGCGCGATTATCAGGTCCTGTCCATGGACGAGGTCGGCGGTCCGGTGACGGTGCATCCGGTCGCGCTGGACAAGGACGACGTGCCATGGGTCGGCCGCCAGATGTGGGCACCGGACGCCGCCTTCAAGGACGGCACCTATTACCTCTACTTCCCCGCCAAGGACAAAGACGACATCTTCCGCATCGGCGTTGCGACGTCGGCCTCTCCGGTCGGCCCGTTCACGCCGCAGGCCGAGCCGATGGCCGGCAGCCACTCGATCGACCCCGCCGTCTTCAAGGACGATGATGGCAGCTATTACATCTATGTCGGCGGCATCTGGGGCGGCCAGCTGCAACGCTGGCAGACTGGTGGGTACATCGCGGGCGATGCGCTGAACGGTGACCTTGGTGACGACAGTGCCCCGGCCATCCCACCTTATATGGCGAAACTC
Source organism: Hyphomonadaceae bacterium BRH_c29 (assembly GCA_000961695.1). Taxonomy (GTDB): domain Bacteria; phylum Pseudomonadota; class Alphaproteobacteria; order Caulobacterales; family Hyphomonadaceae; genus Hyphomonas. The sequence continues at coordinate 18,969 of LADW01000037.1, read as the reverse complement.
TCCGACGATATGCTGGAATTTGCCGAGACACCGAAAGACGTTCTGATCCTCGACGCTGACGGCTCGCCTATCCTGGCGGGCGATCATGACCGGCGCTTCTTCGAGGCGCCCTGGGTGTTCAAGAAGGACGGCGTCTACTACTTCACCTACTCGACCGGCGACACGCACTTCCTGCAATACGCGACGGGTGACAATCCGTATGGTCCGTTCACGTATCAGGGCAAGATTCTTGATCCGGTCGAGGGCTGGACGTCGCACCACTCCATCTTCGAGAAAGACGGCAAGTGGTATCTCGCCTATCACGACACGCAACTCTCCGGGAAAACCCATCTGCGGAACGTGAAAATGACCGAGTTGCACTTCAACGAGGACGGTTCGATCCAGACCATCGATCCGATGCCGGGCAAGTAAGGGCGGGTCAGCCTACGCGGGCGCTGCCGCCGCCATCGACGGGGAGGATTGCGCCGGTGATGAAGCGCGCTTCGTCGCTGGCCAGGAACAGGGCCGCGTGGGCCGTATCCCAGCCGGTACCCATGAAGCCCATGGGCACACGGGCGGCGCGCTCCTTGCGCAGATCGTCTTCCGGAATGCCGCGCATCGCCGCGATGCCGCCAATGGCCATGGGCGTGTCCATCAGGCCCGGCGTGATCGCATTGCAGCGCACGCCGCGCGAGGCATTGGACGTGGCGACGCTGAGCGTCATCCGGTTCATCCCCGCCTTGGAGACTTCATAAGCCATCTGGAATCCGCCCGCGAAGGCCGCGAGCGAGGAGATATTGACGATGGCCCCGGCGCCTCGTTCGCGCATGCCGGGCAGCACGGCTTTCGTGACCAGCCACGCGCCTTTCAGATTGATCCTCAGGGTCCGATCGAATGCGTCTTCGGTCAGCTTGTGCGGCGGCCCGTCGCCCGCAGCGCCGATGCCGACATTGTTGACGAGAATGTCCGGCGGGCCGAACGCAGCCTCTGCCGCCGCTGCCATGGCTGTGGCGTCTTCCGGATTGCTGACATCTGCCGCGAAGGCTTTTGCCACGCCGCCCTCGGCCAGGATTTCCGCGACGGTCGCTTCAGCGCGGGCCATGTCCCGGTCAACGCAAAGCACGCTGGCGCCCGCACGGGCGAACAGGCGCGCAATCGCCTTGCCGTTACCAATGGTCTCGCCCGGCGCCTGCCCTGCGCCGGTGACGATGGCCACCTTTCCCGCGAGGCGGCCGGTCACATCGCCGAGGCTCACTTGGCGAGATCCGGGTCCAGCGTCAGGTCATCATCTAACGGCACACCGAAACTGTTCAGCATCATTGAGACCTGTGTGTACTGGCCGACGGTCATCACCAGGTCCATGCGCTGTTTCTCGGTGAAGCCGGAGAGCGCTGCCCAGGTCTTGTCGGTGATGAAGGCATCGCCGGTCAGCTCGTCGGTCGCCTGCAGCAGGGCGCGGTCATTGGCGCTCCAGCCGGGGGCATCCGGACCCGCCTTGATGCGCTCAATCTCTTCCGCCGTGAGGCCGCAATCGAGACCAATGCGGACATGCTGAGCCCATTCATAGCCGGACTTCCAGTTGAAGCCGGTGCGCAGGATGACCAGTTCCCGGTCGCGGGGGCTGAGGTCATTATAGTCGGACAGGATATACCCGCCCCAGCCCATGAACCGCTTATAAGCCTTGGGGGCGCGGGCGAGCGTGCGGAAGATGTTGTAGATCTCCCCCTTGAACCGGTCTCCCAGGGCAGCGCGCTGCTCTGGCGTGATCTCCGAATCAGTGAGGGGCGCGATGCGCGGTGCTTTCAGTCTCATGGCTTTCCTTCCCGGTCTTTTCTCTCCGGAAACTAAAGCCGCCTCAGCGCCGCGCGGCAAGTGGAACGCCGCGTCAGCCGCGCTCCATCCGGACCTGCATCATGGATAGCCAGGCATGCTGGCGGTGGATCATGGAGACAAGCTCGGCATCGTCGCCCTCCTCCAGCAGCCGGTCGAGCCAGAAGCCGAGGATACGCGTGTGCGAGCCCATCCAGTCCTTCAGCAGGTCGTGGCGCGCGCCGCGGGCCGCATCGCCCTTGTCATGCGGCAGATCACGCGGGGCGGGCGTGTCCGCCGGTTTTGATCCCGCACGCCCTTCCTGCTCCGCGTCCACGCTGCGCGCGCCAAGCCTGTCTGTATCGAAATTCGAGGATCCATCGCATGTGATGAGTTTCAAAACCGCGCCTGCCTGTCGCATCGACTTCTCCTTATTGCGAATGGTTCTCAATCTCACCATTTGAGGAACAGGTCAAGCCGTTACGTTATGACGCCAAGGAAATGGTTCACTTTTGCAGAGCTTTGCGCCAATAACTCCCACCATGTCAGACCATATCCTCCCGCTCTCGAGCACTTTCCCGGACGCCACTGAAGCCGAATGGATGGCTTCGGTCGAAAAGGCCCTGAAGGGCCGCGGCCTCGATGCAATCACCCGCACCACGGCAGATGGGCTGAAGATCCGCCCGCTCTACCGCGAGAGCGACTTTCCGGCCTCCACAGACCCGCTGGGAACGCCCGGCGCGGCGCCGTATCTGCGCGGAGCCACAGCGGCGCCGAACCCATGGCTGCCCTGGGATATCCGCCAGGCCTTTACCCATGCCTCGCTCGAACAGACGCATGACGAAATCCTGCGCGACCTTGAGCGCGGCGTCAGCTCGATCGAACTGAGCGTCGATGCGACCGGCCGGAATGGCGTCCAGGCCATGAGCGTGCTGGACTTTGATCTGACGCTGACCGGCGTTGACGCGTCGATTGCCGGTGTTGCGCTGGATCCGGTCATGACGTCTGGGACACGCGAAGCCGCCCTGCTGGCTGAATGGGCACGCAACAAGGCCGACGCGAAGCTCGACTACAACATGGACCCGCTGGGCGCCCTTGCCCGTACCGGCACGCTGGCCAGCGGTCTTGATGGGGCCTTCACCGAAGCCGGAATGCTGGGCAAAGTGCTGGTGGCGAAATACCCGGCATCGAACCTCTTCCGGATCGACGCGCGCGCTGTGCACGAAGCCGGGGGATCGGAGGCACAGGAACTGGCCGCGCTGATCGCCTCGGCGGTCGATACGCTGCGCCGTCTCGCGCCGCACCTGGATATCGCCACAGCCGCTGCGAAGACAATCTTCTGCCTGGCGCTGGACGCCAATTACGGCATCGGCGTTGCCAAGCTGCGCGCCGCCCGCCGTCTCTGGGCGCGTGTGGAAGAGGCGCTTGGCCTGACAGCGACGCCGATGCGCCTGCAGGGCTACAGCTCTGCCCGCATGCTGACGCGTTATGACGCGTGGACCAACATGCTGCGCGGCACGGCCGCCGCTTTTGCCGGCGCGGTTGGCGGGGCGGACATCATGACCATTCGTCCGTTCAACGAGCCGCTCGGCACACCGGAAGAACTCGGCCGCCGCATTGCGCGCAACACACAGCTGATCGCCATGGAGGAAAGCCAGCTCGGCCGCGTCGCAGACCCGACCGGCGGCGCATGGTTCACCGAGACGTTCGCAAACGAACTGGCCGAAGCCGCCTGGGCAGAGTTCCAGGCCATTGAGGGCGAAGGCGGGTTCGCTGCCTCGCTCCTGTCCGGCGCCTTCCAGGCCCGCGTGAAAGCCAAGCGTGACGCGCGCGCCAAGGATATTGGCAAGCGCAAGATCCCGATCACAGGCGTGTCGGAATTCCCGCTGCTGGAAGAGATCTCCGCACCCGTCGCTGACGCGGCGCACGTGCGCGCGGGCGCCATGCTCGACGACGAAGCGCTGCAAGCCCTCGTGCCCGAGCTGCCGCCCACGGGCGACGACGCCACCGCCGAAGCGCTGACACCTATTCGTCTCGGTGCAGACTTTGAAGCCCTGCGTGACAAGGCCGCCGCCGCGGCGAAGGCCCCGGCCATCTTCCTCGCAACACTCGGCCCGCTGGCAGAGTTCACCGCGCGGGCGGACTTTACCCGCAACCTGTTCGCTGCTGGTGGCCTCGCTGCGAAGGAAGCGCCTGTGCCGCCACAATCGGCTGCAGAGGCCGCCGCCGCGTTCAAGGCATCCGGCTGCCGCATCGCCTGCATCTGCGGAAGCGACGCACGCTATGCCGAGGAAGCTGATGCAACCGCCCAGGCCCTCAAGGCCGCCGGCGCGCAACATGTCTGGATCGCCGGCAAGCACGAAGGCAGCGGCATAGACTCGCAGGTCTTCATGGGCTGCGACGTGCTGCACGCGCTGAAACTCGCCCAAGCCGAACTGGGTCTTTAGGCCGTGCGCAAGATGCCCGGACAGACACTTGCTTCGATGGGGCTGGCAGCATTGCTGCTCGCCGTTCCTGTCGCCTGCGCCAAAAAGCCCAACCCGGAAGTGGTTGGTACATGGCGCTGTCATGAATTGCAGCCAACGCCCTACGAAATCATGGATTTTGACCTGACAGTGGAACCTGCAGGCCGGTTCATGGTGAATGCCGACGCGAACGGCCAGCTCGAAACCGGAGAGTTCGTCTTCAACTTCACCGGCTCTGGCAAGCTGACCACCCCGAAGGACCAGTTCATCGCGATCTACAAGGAAATCACTTTCCATTCCGCATCGCTGGATGGTGTTCCCTATAGTGATGAAGACCTGGCCAAATTCGCGCAACAAACGCTGGATGCTGTCGGATACACGTTCACGATCGACCGCCTGACGGCAGACGAACTCGCCATGCACGACAAGACGAGCCACACCGTCTGTGCGCGCACGGAAGGATAAGAGATGACCCAAACGGAGCTGAGCCTGTGATCATGCTTGAATTCACCCCCGACAACTGGGAAACCCATCCTTGCGTGAAAGGGCGTCCGGCTGTGCTGCAAGACGTCCGCGAGAACCGCGCCACATTCGCTTCTGTGAACGCAACCGCAGGCGACGCCGCGCTGGAAGCGTGCCCCCTGCCGGCCATTTTCACCACCGAGGACGGAGACAAGGTGTCTGTCATCGTCCTGCAGGCCCAATGGTCGCAAGACGGGTCTGCCCTCACATTTGGCGCCGTCGGCCAGAACGGACAGCCCTATGTGGCCACATCCGATGAAATCCTCGTACTGAAACACCCGACTTCCGAATGGACGGCGAATCTGGAGACGTCCCAATGACCCAGTTCCCTGACTTCACAAAACTCGACCTTGGCACGCCGCATGCGGCGCACCCTGCCGCAAAGACCGGCGAGGCATGGGATACGCCGGAAGGCATTCCGGTGAAGACCGCCTTCACCGCTGAAGACCGCGCAGGCATTGACTCGCTCGACGATTATCCGGGCCTGGCACCATTCGGGCGCGGGCCATACCCGACCATGTACACCAACCAGCCCTGGACAATCCGTCAGTATGCGGGCTTCTCCACCGCAGAAGACTCCAACGCCTTCTATCGCCGCAACCTGGCCGCCGGGCAAAAGGGCCTCTCGGTCGCCTTCGACCTTGCGACGCACCGGGGATATGATTCCGACCATGTGCGCGTGACGGGTGATGTGGGCATGGCGGGCGTTGCCATCGACTCGATCTATGACATGCGCACGCTGTTCTCCGGCATTCCGCTGGACAAGATGTCTGTCTCCATGACGATGAACGGCGCGGTTCTGCCGATCCTCGCGCTCTATATTGCCGCCGCTGAGGAACAGGGCGTCACGCCGGACAAGCTGGCAGGCACGATCCAGAACGACATCCTCAAAGAATTCATGGTGCGGAACACCTATATCTATCCGCCCAAGCCGTCGATGCGGATCATTTCGGACATTTTCGCCTATACGTCGCAGAACATGCCGAAATACAACTCGATCTCGATTTCCGGCTATCACATGCAGGAAGCGGGTGCGACGGCAGACCTTGAACTGGCCTATACACTGGCGGATGGCATCGAATATCTCCGCGCCGGTGTCGCCGCCGGCCTCGACGTGGACGCGTTCGCGCCGCGCCTTTCCTTCTTCTGGGCGATTGGCATGAACACGTTCATGGAAGTCGCCAAGATGCGCGCCGCGCGCCTGCTCTGGGCGAAGCTCGTCAAAGAGAATTTCAATCCGAAAAACCCGAAATCCCTCAGCCTGCGGACGCACTCGCAGACCTCCGGCTGGTCACTGACGGCACAGGACGTTTACAACAACGTCATCCGCACCTGCCTTGAGGCCATCGCCGCCACGGGCGGCCAGACGCAATCGCTGCACACCAACAGCTTCGACGAGGCCCTCGCCCTGCCGACGGACTTCTCCGCCCGGATCAGCCGCAACACACAGCTTTTCCTGCAACAGGAAGCCGGCGCCTGCCAGACCATCGATATGTGGGGTGGCTCATACTATGTTGAGCGCCTGACGCACGACCTCGCCGCCAAGGCCCTCGCCCATATCGAGGAAGTCGAGAAGATGGGTGGCATGGCCAAGGCCATCGAGGAAGGCCTGCCGAAGCTCCGCATCGAAGAAGCCGCCGCCAACACGCAAGCCCGTATCGACAGCGGCACGCAAACGGTTGTGGGCGTCAACAAGTTCCTGCTGGACGAAGACGAAGACGTCCCCGTGCTGAAGGTCGACAATGCCGCCGTGCGCAAGATGCAGCTCGACAAGCTGGCGCGCCTGAAAGCCGAACGCAACGAAGCCGAAGTGACGGCAAAGCTCGACGCCATCGCCAAGGCCGCTGCAGGCACCGAAGGCAACCTGCTCGCGCTGGCCGTAGACGCCGCGCGCGCCAAGGCGACCGTGGGCGAAATCTCCGAAGCCGTCGAACGCAGCCAGGGCCGCCACCAGGCCGTCATCCGCTCCATCAAAGGCGTCTATGGCGGCGGCGTGAAGGGCAATGACAAGGCCGAAGCGGCCGTCAGCCTCGCCGCAGCATTTGAGAAGAAGCATGGCCGACGCCCGAAAGTCTACATCGCCAAGATGGGTCAGGACGGGCACGACCGTGGCCAAAAGGTCGTCGCCTCTGCGCTGATGGACCTTGGCTGGGAGGTCGTCATCGGTCCTCTGTTCCAGACGCCGGAAGAAGCCGCCGCCGACGCCCGCAAGGCAGAGGTCGACATTGTCGCCGCCTCATCGCTCGCCGCCGGCCACCTCACGCTGGTGCCGGAACTGAAGCGCGCGCTCGGCAATGAAGGCGCCGCGAACGCCCGCATCATCGTGGGCGGTGTGATCCCGCAACAGGATTTCGACGCGCTTTACGCCGCCGGGGCCTCCGCCATCTTCCCGCCCGGCACCGTCATCGCCGACAGCGCGCTGAAGATGCTGGAATTGCTGACAGATGAGGCGGAATAAGCGCAATCAGGCCTTCCATGGCGGCGCGGGTCTCCCCATATTTCCAGTAACGGAAATCTGACAGGAGCCGCACACCATGCTCATCACGACCACGCCCACTGTTCAGGGCCATGAGATCACGAAATACCTCGGCGTCGTTTGTGGCGAGGTCGTGGTTGGGGCACATATTGGCAAGGATATTCTCGCCAGCTTTACCAATATCGTCGGCGGGCGCTCGAATGCCTATGAGAGCACGCTGCGCGAGACGCGCGATGGGGCACTGGCGGAGATGATCGAGGAAGCCCGCAAGCTGGGCGCGAACGCCATTGTCGGCACGAAGTTCGACTATACGGTCATCGGCCAGGGCGGCTCGATGATGATGGTGGCGGTCTCCGGCACAGCAGTGACACTGGCGTGAGCCAGCTTCCGGGCATCGCTCCGTCAGCGGAAGACATACTCGACGCAGCCGAGGCCTGCCTGAAACTGCTGCCGGAGCATATGCAGGCCGCTGCCAGCGCTGTGCGTATCATCATTGAAGACTTTGCCGAGGACGAGATCCTCGACGAGATGAAGATCGATGACCCGCTGAACCTGTCCGGCCTCTATTCCGGCGTACCGCTGACGCATGAGAGCGTGACCTATCCGTCGCTTAAGCAGCCGCTCGTCTACCTGTTCCGCCTGCCCATCATCTTCGAATGGGCCGCGCGGGGCGATGTGACGCTGGACGAACTGGTCAGCCATGTCGTGATCCACGAATACGGCCACCATTTCGGCTGGTCTGACGAGGAGATGCATCGCCTGCTGGACGCCGCAGACTGACAGATCAGTCCTGCGACTTATGCACCAGCGTGTGGGCGTGCTGTTCCCAGTTCTGCCCATCGAACTTGTTCACGGTGACCTTCAGGTCCTGCCAGTCGTCGATACAGCGCCAGGTGACGGCCACCCCATCCGGGTTGGACCGCGGGATGTAGAAACTCTTCACCCCGCATGTCCGGCAAAACAGGTGTTTCGCGGCGCCGGTGTTGAACGTGTACTCGGCGAGATTGTCATTGCCCTGTGTCAGACGGAAGCGGCTGGACGGGACGATGATGTGGATGTTGCCCGACATCGCGCACATGGAGCAATTGCAGTCCTCCACTTCGAACGCGTCGGGCAGATCCACTTCCCACCTCACCGCGCCGCAATGGCATCCGCCAAAATGGGTTTTCAGCTCACTCATCGTCTTCCGTTTCGTCTGATTCAGCCCACCCAGTGCGGCGGGCGCTTACCCGCCCATGGCCGGGCCTGTTCCAATTGTCCAGCCAGACGGAACATCAGGCCTTCAGATCCGAGCCGACCGCCGAACATCATGCCAATCGGCAGGCCGCCTGCTGCGTCTTCGGTCGCATCCGTCCAGTGCAGCGGCACCGACATGGCCGGCGCGCCGATCTGGTTGAAGATGGCGCAATGCGCGCCAAAGCCGGCAATCGCCTTGCCCATGGCCTCGCCGTCCTGGGCCAGCGACATCGTGCCCAGCTTGTCCGGTGCGCGATGGGTGACTGGCGACAGGGTGAGATCGAAGCGGCCATCATCAAGGAATTGCTCATAGTCGATGGCGACGGCGTTGAAGAGATTGTTGGCCCTTGCCAGTTCCACCATCGGCACCGTGCGGCCAAGCCCGACCATGGAGGCCGTGATCCGCTCCATCTCGTCTGGGCGCACCGGACGGCCGAGCATCGCGGAGCGCTCGTCAAAGGCGGCGGCGATGTTCGCAGAGATCGTGAACAGGGCGTATTTGGCGAGCGCTTCGCCATCGAATTCCGGTCCGGTCTCGACCACTTCATGGCCGAGGGATTCCAGCAGTTTCGCGGTGGCGATGAGGCCTGCCTCAGCGTCGGCGTCCGGCATCGTGCCGTTGGGCGCCTTGCGCCATAGCGCGATGCGCAGCTTGCCTGGATCGCGGGTCACGTCTTCCAGGTAGGGGCGCTCCGGCGCGGGGGCGACATAGCGGCTGCCGGTCTCACGGCCATGGCAGGCATCCAGCAGGGCGGCGCTGTCGCGCACGCTGCGGCTGACCGCATGGACAGTCGACATACCGTTCCAGCCTTCGGTACGCCCCGGCCCCATTGGCACGAGACCACGGGAGGGTTTGATGCCGAACAGGCCGGTGCAGGAGGCTGGAATGCGGATTGACCCGCCGCCATCGCTCGCCTGCGCTACGGGCAACACGCCCGCTGCCACCGCTGCGCTGGCCCCGCCGGACGAGCCGCCGGATGTGCGTGTCAGATCCCACGGGTTGCGCGTCTGGCCGTAGAGCGTGGATTCGGTAGTGGTGGTGAGGCCGTATTCCGGGCTGGTCGTCTGGCCGAAGAAGACGAGGCCCACCTTGCGATAGCGCTGGGTGAGCACGGAGTCGCCGGTGGCGACATGGCCCTTCCACGCCACCGAGCCATTGGTCAGCGGCGCGCCTTTGACCTGAACGGCAAGGTCCTTGGTGACGAAGGGGACGCCCGCGAACGCGCCGTCGCCGGTGCCGGCTTCCAATTGGGCTTTGGCAATATCCGGATAGAGCGCGCTGAAGCAGTTCAGCTTTTCCTGCGCGGCCTCTGCGCGCGTGACGGCGGCTTCCAGAAGCTCAGCGGGGCTGACCTGTTTTGTGCGAACCAGCTCTGCCAGTCCCAGCCCGTCATAATCTGCGTAGTCTTTCATCCGGCCCTCCCGCCTTTTGCGCCAGTGTGTAACGCCAGCGGCAGAAAGGAAAGCCCGATCAGGGCTCCATATCAGGCGGGGGTGGGCCATCCATCCGACCGTCAGGACCGCCGCCGGGCATTCCGCGATCATCAGAGCGCAGCCTGCGCATGCGGCCACGGTCTCCCGGACCATGGGTGAGAATCCGCGCCATATGCTTGCGATCTTCCAGCGGCAGGGTGGCGAAGAGGTCCACCATGGCTTCATGGGTCACTTCATTCACGGAATCGTCGGCCTTCCGCAGATCGGCAAACGCCTTGCGGACGGCATCGGAATCATACGGCTCGGCTGTCACGGCGTTGGCCAGCGCCTTGCGGGACTCTTCCCGTCCTTTGCGCTCTGCATCCGATGCCTGGAAGGCTTCGCGGAACACCATCTCTATCGCATTCCGGCTGCCATCGTCGCGGGAGGCCCAGACGAAGCGCTCAGGCGAGCGGCTGCCCGGCAAGACCTGCGACGGACCGGTGCGCAGCAGCAGCCCCGCCACCAGACCGACCAACGCCATGTTCGCCATCAGCGAGATGACCAGCCAGAGCGGCACGCGGCGCGGAGAGACGGGCGTCGTGTTCGGTGTCTCGTTCATTCGGTGGTCTCGCTCATCAAATCATAGTCCCCAAAGCCCAGCGCGGCATACATGACGGAATCGGCTTCATCGACCGCAGGCGTGACGCTGGCAACAGATACCGGCGCCGCGACGTTCACGCCCACCAGCACGCCCACGGCGAGCGAAGCCAGCGCCCCTGCCGGCAGCCAGGCAGGCAGGAAACGCTTCAGGCCAGCGCCGCTGCGCACGGCTTTCTTCGGGGTCGGCGCACTTGCCAGCAGGCTGGCGCGCAGGGCGGGTGGTACGGTCACCTCCGGCAACAGGCGGAGGGCGCTGTCCAGACGGCGCGCATCGGCCAGTGCGGTGGCGAATACGGCAGGCGCCTCGGCCAGACGGCGCGCGGCACCTGCCCGCTCGGCCTCCGGAAAGGCTGCCGGGTCTGCGCCATACGCCTCAATCAGGTCGAGGATCCTTGCATCGTTCAAAGATTTTGTCATGCTGCGCTCCGTTCGGCCAATGTGGTTCTCAGGCTGCGTCTTGCGCGTGCCAGCAAACTTTCCAGGGCTTCTTCACTTGTTTCCATAATTTCGGCTGCCTCGGCCTGAGAGTGTCCTTGCAGTGCACAGAGGGTCAAAGCCGCCGCCTGGCGCTCAGGAAGTGCGGCAATTGCCGCCTCAATCGCCTGGACACGTTCGCTCTGATCCAGGCGTTCAGGCGGCGTCAGCTCAGGATCGGTCATCTCGGGCAACTCGCCCGGCAGGGATTCGCGACGCTTGCGCAGGATGTCGTAGCAGAGGTTCAACGCAACCCGGTGCAGCCAGGTCGAAAATTTCGCCCTCGGCTCCCACGTGGGCAGCGCTTTCCATGCGCGAATGAACGTCTCCTGAGTCACGTCTTCTGCTTCTGTCCGGTCGCCCAGCATTCGTGTCGCCAGGCCAATTACTCCAGGTGAATACCGATCAACCAGCCACGAAGCGGCAGAGGGGTCCCCCGCTGCCGCCCGTGTAATCTGGTCGAGATCCGATAGAAAAGCCACGGAACCGAGCTTACTCCAGTATGGGCCGAATGCACGCGCGCAATGCGATAAGGGGTCTTGCAAGGATGCTTGCGTTCACCCGGCCCATCAGGCCAGAGCCTGACCTGTTATTGGTCTTCCGGCGGAGGCGGCGGCATGCCACCCCGTCTGCCATCGCGAGGCGGTTTGATCTCGTCGATGACGATGACACCATCGCCATCCTGATCGAAGCGAGTGAACAGCATCGGTTCCTGAGATTCGAACTCCGCCCTCGAAACGGCGCCATTGCCGTCTTTATCAAGGCCTTCGAAGGACATGCCACCGCGCATGACTTTCCAGTCGCCACGCTTGCCGCCCATTTTCATACTGCGGCCACCCTGGCGCACCGAGAACTCCTCCACGGAAAGAACGCCATCCCCATTGGTGTCCATCGCCGCAAACCGTTCGGCCTTGCGGGTCGCGCGCTGTGTATCCATCGCGGCCCGCATGGTTTCCTGATGCGCCGTCAGCTCTTCCTTGGACAGAGTGCCGTCGCCATTGATGTCGATGCCGTCAAACATGGCATCGCGGTGTTCTTTCATCTCGGCCTGGGTGATGGTTCCGTCATCATTCAGATCAATTGCAGCAAGACGCTGCTTCATCATGTCGGAACGTCCCATCTGTCCGCCACCGCCGGGCGCTTGTGCCGCGGCCGGGATTGCGAGCGCGGCAACTGCCGCCAGCGATACCGTTGCGAGAAAAATGCGTTTCATAGGGGTAACTCCTCTTATTCACGGCCGCCTTGTTGTCTCGGCGGCTATTGAATGTTGAACGAGAGGGCATCAGCTTTCCGTCGCGCTGAGCTGAAGTTTTTTTGCCGCGAGTGCATGCAGCCTTGTTTTCACGGCGGATAATTCTACTTCAAGCGCTTGAAAGCTTTCTGCTTCCACAGCGCGGCAGAGGCGGTCGCGAAGGCCAGCCGGCATGGCGTCCGAACGGGTTTCCGTACCGATGGCCACACGCTGGACCTGTTGCAGAGCCTGCAGCAACTGCGCCCCACCGGTCAGCAGACAGCGTTCTTCCGCGTCGAGGGACGCGTGCGCTATCGCCTCCAGAGTGGACGCCAGGATCGCATCCCGCTTGCCGCTGAGCAGCATGTCCTGCTGCACGACGAACTCCACATCGATCAATCCGCCCTCAGCCGTTTTGAGATCCCACAGCCCCTTGCCCGGCTTCTCACGATAGAGACGCTCGCGCATGTCCGTAATGTCTGCAGGAATAGTGTCGGCATTGGTCCGGGCACGGCTGATGATCGCATCGGCGGCGATGTTCATCACCGTGCGTCCGAGATCCGTATCCCCGGTGACAGGGCGCAGGCGGGTCAGCGCCATATGTTCCCAGGTCCAGGCTTCCTGGTTCTGGTAGGTATCAAAGGCCGACAGGCTGACCGCGACAGGCCCCGCCCGGCCAGACGGGCGCAGCCGCATGTCCACTTCGTACAGCGCCCCTTCCGCTGTGGGGGCAGTCAGGGCCGTGATAAGCCGCTGGGTGAAGCGCGTGTACCAGGTCTGCGCCTCCATCGGGTCGGCGTCATAGATCACGATAATGTCGAGATCAGACCCCGCCGTCAGTTCCTTGCCGCCGAGCTTGCCCATGGCGAACACGGCCCAGCGGCCGGGTTGAGGCCCATTGCGCCGCTCGGTCTCGCACTTCGCAGCAGCGGCCATCTCGCAGATCGTATCGTCCGCCAGCGCCGTCCAGTATTCCGCCGCATCGCGCGCCGGGATAAGACCGTGCAGCAGACGGTGGCCGGTCAGGAAATTCTGTTCCCGGTGATAGCGCCGCCAGGCATCCAGCGCGGCATCGAAACTTGTGTCCGCACCAAGAACCGGGCGCACGGGCGGCTGACCGCTGACCAGCGCCTCCAGCAAGTCCGGACGGCGTGACAGGATCTCGGCGAGGCGCGGCGCGAGCGCCAGCGTCGCGACAAGATCGTCCAGCAGGTCCGGCTCTGCCATCAGCATCGAGAGGATCTGCACCCCGGAGGACAGCCCGCTGAAAAAGCGCGAGAACCAGCGGAAAGCCTCATCCGGCTCGCCCGTCTTGCCCATGTCTTCCAACAGGCGCGGCAGGATGGCGGTCAGCAATTCGCGGCCACGCCCGGTGCGCGTTGCCGGCACCCGCCCCCGGTGCCAGCCTCGCACGGTCTCGATTGCGGCGCTTGGGTCACTGAAACCAAGACCGCTCAGTGTCTCCACCGTTCCCGGATCATCATCAACGCCGGTGAAGACAAGATTGCCGAGCCGGCTTTCGTCGGCCACGCGGTCTTCCATGGCGAACAGGTTGTCATATGCATCCTGCACGATCCGGCGAGTGTCCAGCAAGTCGCGGTCAAAGGTGGCAAGAGTGTCATAGCCGCACAGGAAGGCGACGGCTTCGCGCGACTCGGTGTCTTTCGGAACGGTGTGCGTCTGCTCATCGTTTCGCATCTGGATGCGGTGCTCGACATTGCGCAACTGGCGATAAGCCTCGGACAGCTGGGCCGCTGTCTCGGCTGCCACCACACCGCCCGCACGCAAGGCTTCCATGGCGCCGAGCGTTGTATTGTCACGCAATTCCGGGCGGCGGCCACCCAGGATCAATTGCTGGGTCTGGACGAAGAACTCGATCTCGCGGATGCCGCCAGGGCCGAGCTTGATGTCAGGCCCCGGAATATTGAAATCCCGCGCGCCGGCCTTGGTATTGATCATCCGCTTGATGGCCTGGATGTCGCCGATGGCCCAATAGTCCAGATTGCGGCGCCAGACGAAAGGCTCCATCCGCCGCATGAGGCGTGCGGCAGCAGCCAGGTCACCCGCAGCGGGCCGGGCCTTGATCCAGACCATCCGCTCCCAGTTCTGGCCGATGCTCTCATAATAGACATCGGCCATCGCGGTGGAGACGGCCAGCGGCGTCGAGGACGGATCAGGGCGCAGGCGCAGGTCCGTCCGGAAGATATAGCCGTCTTCGGTCATCTCATCGAACATGCGCACGATGTCGCGCGCGACCCGCTGCGCCGCCTCGCCGGGTGACCGTTCGCCGCCATCGAACAGGTCCGGCTCATAGAAGATAACGAAGTCGATATCGCTGGAATAGTTCAGCTCGAACGCGCCCATCTTGCCGAGCGCGACGGCGAAGATGCCCTCACCCTTCAGGCCATGACGCGCCAGCGCGACATGCAGCGCCGACTCGACGCATTCGCAGGCGAGTTCCGTCAGAACGCGTGTGATGTCCATCACGTCCAGCGTGCCGGAAAGATCCTCTCCAGCCAGCGACAGGTGCGCTGCCTGCTTGGCCTGCCGCAGGATGCGCATGGCATCTTCGAATGAGGTGTCCTGCGTCCGTACGCTGCGAACCGTGTTCAGCGCGGCGCGCCAGTCGCCCTCCAGCGGACGGCCGGACAAGCGGCGAAGATAGGACGCGCGCGCAGAGGCCAGCTCCAGCGCGGCGGAAGGTGTTTCTGCGATGGGTTTTACGTTCAGCATACAGATCTCATGCCCGCGGCAGTCGCAATGTCGCCTTCAGGCCCGGCGCTTCCGGCGGCCCGCTGCCATCGGCCAGGATAAACTCGCCGCCATGCATTTCCGCGACCGACACAACCAGGACGAGGCCAAGCCCGCTGCCGGGCTGGGTGCGCGCCGAGTCCATGCGCTGGAAACGCTGCACCACACGCGCCCGCGCCTCTTCCGGCACGCCGGGGCCGCTGTCGATGACGGTCAGGTCTACGGTGCCTTCAGGTCCGCGCGCCACGGTCAGGCTGATGGTCCCGCCAGCGGGGGTATATTTCACGGCATTGTCGAGCAGATTGGACAGGGCCTGCCCGATCAGGTCGCGGTCACCCAGAACCATGAGGTTTTTGGTGATCTGACTGCGGAAGACCAATTCGGCCTCATCAAAGGCCGGCTCGAACAGTTCGGCCAGCTGTTCGGCCAGATCGCTGACATTCATGCGCACGCGTTCGCCTTCGGCCCCGGCTTCAAGGCGCGCCAGCCGCAGGATCGCGTTGAACGTGTCAAGCACGCGGTCGACCTCTTCGACGGTGACGCTCAGAGTCGCTTCGGCGCTTTCTTTCGACATCGGTTCCGACAGCGCCACTTCCAGACGGTTGCGCAGGCGCGAGAGTGGCGAGCGCAGGTCATGCGCGATGGCGTTGCCGGTATTGCGGGTCGATTCCACCAGCTTCTCGATCTGGTCGAGCATGGCATTCATCCGCTGGCCGAGCCGGTCGAACTCGTCGCCCGATCCGCGCAGAGGCACGCGGCGGCCAAGCTCTCCGCCCATCACAGCCTCCGCCGTGCGGGCCAGTTCGTCCGCGCGCCGGGCTGCCCCGCGAGAGATCAGCAGGCCACCCAGAAGCGACAGGATCAGCCCGATGGGCGCTGCGATGAAGATCGCCCGCTGGATCCGCCCGACAATGGCTGTCTGCTGCGCCGTATCGAACGCCACCAGCAAGGCACCGCCATTGTCTTTCAGGCGCACGATCCGCCCCGCCGCCGGGCGCACGGTCGTGGTGCCGTCCGGCTCGGGCACATCAAAATCGAAATAGACCGTCTGGACGTCGAGATCGGGATTATGTGTCGGCATCCGCTGGAAATGGCCAGCCAGGCGCGTGCCCGTGGAATCCTCAAGGAAGTAATAGAAGGTGGACCCGTTCAGCGTCATCCGCTCCAGAACGGACTCGCTGAGGCGCTCCATGCCGCCAATGAAGTAGGCATTGCCCAGCTGTTCGAATTCCAGGTCCATCCGCCGGTCGGACTCGACGCGGATGTAATAGACCGTCGAATAATAGAGATAAACCAGCAGCGCCGCCGAAAAGGCCGCAAACATGGCGCTGTAAAGCAGCGCCAGTTTGAACGTCGTGGTTCGAAGGAAAGACGGCAGGGCGAGTTTCATGGCTCGCTAGGTGCCAGCGCCCTGCCCGTCCGTCTAGCCCTGCAGCCGGTATCCGGCACCGCGAACTGTATGCAGCAGCGGTTCATCGAATTCCTTGTCGATCTTGGCACGCAGGCGCGAGACGTGCACGTCGATCACATTGGTCTGTGGATCGAAATTATAGTCCCACACCTTTTCCAGCAGCATGGTGCGGGTCACCACCTGGCCGGCATGGCGCATCAGGTATTCCAGCAGCCGGAATTCGCGCGGCTGAAGATCGATCTTCTGACCGGCCCGTGTGACCTTGCGGGTCAGCAGGCTCATTTCCAGGTCGCCCGCTTTCAGCACGGTGACCGGAGGTTCCTGACCGGGCTGGCGGCGGCCGAGGGCCTCGACGCGCGCAGCCAGTTCGGCCGGAGCGAATGGTTTGGCCAGATAGTCTTCGGCGCCGGCCTTGAGGCCCTGCACCTTGTTCTGAACGTCGCCGAGCGCCGACAGGAACAGCGCCGGCGTGGTGCCGCCTGCATCGCGGAATTCCCGCAGCAGGGTCAGGCCGTCCTTTTCGGGCAGCATCCGGTCGACGACCATGGCGTCGAACTCTTCGGAGCGGGCCTTCTCAAGGCCGCGCTCGCCATCGTCGGCCTTGTCCACCGTGTGCCCTGCTTCAACGAGAACCTTCTCGATGAAACCGGCCATTTCGGCATCGTCCTCGATCACCAGCACGTGCATGGGAGTCTCCTGAATAGTCTCTAACATATCCGTCTCACTTGTCTTCGCTGATGTCGATAGTGCGGTAGGCCGTGATCTGACCGACGCGAACGGCAATCAGAACCTTTGTCCGGTTGGCTTTCTTCGCCGCATCGATGGCCTTATTCAGGACATCAACACTCGAAACCGGCTCGTTGTTGGCTTCCAGGAGGACCATGCCGCGCTGCAGGCCGGCTTCGTCGATGACGCCGCCCTTCACCACTTCGGAAATCACGAGGCCCGCTTCATCCTTGTCGAGGCCAAGACGCTCACGCATCTCGTCGTCGAGCGGAATGAAGGTGACGCCGAGCGAATCCATGCTCGATTCATCGCCATTCTCTGCGCCGTCCTTGCTGAGGGCCGAAGCGGGGATGCGCTGGGCCGTCAGGCTGTCGCCGCGTTCGCCGACCACGACATTGATCGTCTGGCGTTTGCCGCCGCGCATGATGTCGAACTTGTTCGACGTATTGGCGATCAGGCGCCCGACGATGCGGGTTGTCGACGTGGCGTCATTCACCTTCTGGCCGTTGACCGACAGGATGATGTCGCCGCGCTGAAGGCCGCCCTTCTGGGCCGGGCTTTCTTCGGTCACGTCAGCGATGATCGCGCCGTCATTCCCTTCCATACCCTGAGCTTCAGCCATGTCCTCGGTGAGGTCCTGGATCTGGACGCCGAGCCAGCCGCGCGAGACGTGGCCGTTCTTGATGATTGCCTGCGTCACTTCCTGGGCCAGTTCCGCCGGGATGGCGAAGCCGATGCCGACAGAACCGCCGGTGGGCGACAGGATCTGGGTGTTCACACCGACCACATTGCCCTGAAGGTCAAAGGTCGGGCCGCCAGAGTTGCCGCGGTTGATGGCAGCGTCGATCTGGAGGAAGTCCGTGTACGGGCTTTCATTGCCGAGCTCGCGGCCATCCGCCGAGAGGATGCCGGCCGTTGCCGTGCCGCTGAAGCCGAACGGGTTGCCGAGCGCGACAACCCAGTCGCCCTTGCGCAGATTGTGGGAATTGCCAAAGCGGACGTAAGGATACTTGCCCTTGTCCTTGATGCGGATGACGGCGAGGTCGGTATCGGGATCGGTGCCGACCAGTTCGGCATCATACGTCTTGCCGTCCTTGGTGACGATCTCGATCTGAACCGCATCTTCGACCACGTGATTGTTGGTCACGATATAGCCGTCCTGAGAAATGATGAAGCCGGAGCCGAGCGAACGCGCTTCCTGGGTTTCAGGCTCCGCGTCGCCGTCTTCCTCTTGCTGGCGGCGCTGTTCGAGGAATTCGTCGAGCCCCGGCAGACCGCGGAACTGTTCGAAGAATTGCTGCATGTCGGCGGTGTCATTGACCTTGCGCTCGGAGACGACGTTGACGCTGACAACAGCGGGTTCAACGCGCTCGATCAGATCCGCGAAACTCATCGGCGCGCCTGGGGGCGCCTGGATGGCGATCGGCTGTGCGCCCGCCTCCGGGCTGAGAATCTGAGGCGCGATCGACAGGGCCCCAACCGCTGCGGCTCCAAAAAGTGCTGCAACCAATGCCTGCCGAGAAATGCCAAGTTTCATGATTTCTCTCTCCAACTCGCTGAAAAATAGCCGTTTGTCCGGTGAACGTTACATAATCATACGCAATCGAATGTGGTCATTAAAAGACAGTAAGTCTAATGGATTCAGGCAGTCGGCGGATTTGGCGGCTCGGACCCCACACCTGCGTCCAGTTGTCTGCCAATGGCGTCGGCCTTCGCTCTTGATGGATGTCATTCCAACTGCAACGGGCACGCCGCGCCAGCACTCAATAATACTCAATTGCATAGTTTATCTATTCATACCGTCACGATTCAT
>LADW01000046.1 GCA_000961695.1 Hyphomonadaceae bacterium BRH_c29 | reverse complement strand
TCCAGGGCGTGCATTGGCGGCTGCTGACGACGCAGCCGGTCGAGGATGCCGCTCAGGCCTGGGCGGTCGTCGCGTGTTACCGCAAGCGCTGGGCGATCGAGCAGATGTTCCGTACCCTCAAGACGCAGGGCTTCGATATCGAAGGCCTGCGGATCGAGGAGCGCCAGCCGCGTGACAAGCTCATAACCGCGGCGCTCATCGCCGCCGTTGCCATCCAGCAACTCGTCCATGCCCGTGACGGAGGCCCCGGTCCGTTACGCCCTTGCAGCGACGCCTTCGAGCCTGACGACATTCCCCTCCTCGAAGCCTTCTGCGCCAAGCTCGAGGGCAAAACCCTGCGGCAGAAAAACCCCCATCCCAAAGGCTCTCTCGCCTATGCCGCATGGGTCTGCGCCCGCCTCGGCGGATGGACAGGATACTATGGAAAACCGGGGCCCGTCGTCATGCTACAAGGTTGGCTCGAAATCCAAGCCGCCAAAAAATCACTCCATACCCTCGGCTTCAAACCCAATGTGTGAATCTGGTAGCTCCCGAAGGAGAGGGGGAATGGCTCCGTCCTATCCAACAAAGCCCCGCGCGCACGGCAAGAACAGGGTTTGACACCCGCGCGACCGAGGCAGAAGCTCTGCCCCATAACAATGGGAGGACGCGAAAATGAAAACCTACAAAACGGGACTGGCCGGAGGCCTTGCCGCACTCACACTGGCGGGCTGTGTCGCGATTGATGCAACCGACGTGCAGCTGCACGCGGCGCCCACCATGAGCGCGGCAGAGGCGGCGGCGCTGGTTCAGGCGCGCAATGATGATTTCGAGGCCCTGTTTGCCGCCAAGGACGCCGCCGGGCTGGCCAGCCAGATGTATACCAAAGACGGACGCATCGTGCCGCCGGATGCGCCCGATCAGGTCGGCCATGAGGCGATTGCCGCCTACTGGACCGGCGCGATGACCGTGCTCGGATCCGTCGACCTGAAAACCGTCGAGGCCGTGCCCGCAGGCGAGACCCATATTTCCGAACGCACCCACGTCACGCTCTACGCCGAAGACGGCACAGCCATCGGCGGCGGCAAGGCCGTGATCCTCTGGACCCTGGAAGACGGCGTCTGGAAAATGCAATGGGACAGCTGGAACGACGGCCCGGTGGAATAGTCCCCTCGGGCGCCGGCAGGCCGGTCTAGTAATGCGGCGGGGGCCTCTCCACGGGGGCCGCCTCGCCGCTCGACTGTTCGGCGTCGGCGACACGCTCGCTGAGGCGCGCAACCTCACGCTCCAGCCGGTCAATCAGCTTCCATTGCGCTGTGATGGCGGCGTTCAGGTCCTCGATCGTCTGGTCCTGATGGACCACACGCATTTCAAGCTCGTCGAGGCGGGCGGAGTCTGGTGAAGTGGTGTCAGTCATGATGGAGGGATTAGCGCTGCTGGCGAGGCGTGGCAATGTCGAGCCAGTGGGCGGCGACAGCGGCTGTGGCGGCAATGTGCGGGGGGTAGGGCGGGCCCGGGCAACGCCGATACCCACCATCCGGACTCGCCGCAGACGTCGCACGGTGGGTATCGCTCCGCTCAACCTACCCTAGGCCTGCTAAAATGAACCGACGGCCTCTGTTGTCCCAACAAACGATTCAATTGAATCCACGAGGATCTGAGAACAGCTGATAACGTCCCTAATCTTTTCTGCGGTAACTTCCTGCATTTCGCCTGCGTGGTTGTGACCATTTCTGTGGACACAGTCATGACGTAAAAGGAGACCGTTTTCCAACGCTCCTATCGCTGATTCAACATCTCTCGATTTTGGAAACTCTTCTCCGCAAGAGGCTTCGTAAATTTTTATAACCTTGTCGAAGCGATGGAAGATTTCTTTTCCAAGGACCTCAATTGCGATTTTTCGGATGTCAATTTTTCCAGAGAGAACTTGGGCCGGAGAGTATGTGATTTTGGACATCGGTGTGTAGTTCTTGCAATAGTTTTCCATTGCCTGCGAATACTGCTCAAGCGTTCTTCTAAGTTTGTCATAGAGATACGCTTCGAGAGTTGAATAGGCTTGGGCGTACAGCATTCTCAATATGAATGGTTGATTGCGGTCTGTATCTTCAAGGCCATCAGAGGTCGAACTAATCTGAAGGCACGCGGTTTGAAATATTGTTTGCGGGTCATTTTCATCCATCCACTCGGAGTGTGATTCCGCGAATTCTAGAGCTACCGAAACTTGATCTGGATGGCGCGATGAGGGGGCCCACTCGTAGCATTCATCATCTAACTCGCTTATGGCGAGTTCGATTGCTTCTTTCGACGCAAGGCTTTCAAACGCATCATATATTTCATCGGCGGCGGTGTACGGCCCCCCCCAAATATATAAATAGCCGCCTTCTCGGCCGTTGTATGGCATTTCTTGCGCTGGATCTTCGAAGAATGTGCGAAACCATGATTTGATTACCTCACTCGCATCTTCAAGATCATAATCGCTAAGGTCGATGTCGGGTGTAAAGCCATCATCCTTCAGATGTTCGAAGGGTTCGCTATATTCTTGTTCCAGCAACAGTTGCTTTACTCGGCCCATTTGTCCCCCTCCACATAAATCTCTCCGCCTTTGTCCATGAACTCCTTGCTCTTTTCGGCCATGCCGGCGCGGGCGGCGGCTTGCTTTTCGAGGTCTGGGCTTTCGTCCTCTGACGGGCTGTCGGCGTCGGGCGTATACGGTCCGTGGTCGTAGCTTACGATGCGGGCGATGCGCCAGGTGTCGCCGTCCTGGTGCCAGATGTGGAGGAAGCGTCCGATGCCGTGGGGCTCGGTGGCGCCGACATTGGTGAAGGTGTGGACGCCGGCTTCGATCGCGCCATAGCCGGGCACCGGCCAGACTTCCAGCGTGCCGGGCAAGAGCTGGCGGGTGA
The DNA here is from genome assembly GCA_000961695.1 of Hyphomonadaceae bacterium BRH_c29. Classification (GTDB taxonomy): domain Bacteria; phylum Pseudomonadota; class Alphaproteobacteria; order Caulobacterales; family Hyphomonadaceae; genus Hyphomonas. The sequence goes on along the minus strand of LADW01000046.1, from coordinate 66,813 downwards.
AATTGTTGCAGACATTGTTTTTCACCGCGTCGACAATGCTCGCCCGGCCACGTGAGAGACCCGCATTGTCGTGGTAGAATTCAAGGTCTTCCTCGACATATTCGCCCACCGTGTCGCCGTCACACGTGTTGAACGCCGCGAACATGGCGGCGTCCTTTTCCGCGATCAGGGCCGTCAGGGCCGGGTCTTCGGTTTCCTGCGCGAAGGCGGGCGCCGCGCACAGGATGATGGCCGCAAGCGCGGCGGGCAAACGAAACTGTTTCATGGTCTGGTTCAATCTATCGCCTCGCGCTTTTCTCCACTCTCCGAGAGATAAATCTCCCCGCCCTTGTCCATGAACTCCTTGCTCTTTTCCGCCATGCCTGCGCGGGCGGCGGCGGCTTGTTTTTCGAGGTCGGCGCGTTCGTTGTCGCTCATGCCTGCCGCGTACTCACGCACTTCGGCGGTGATCTTCATGCTGCAGAATTTGGGGCCGCACATGGAGCAGAAATGGGCGACTTTGTGGGCGTCCTTGGGCAGGGTCTGGTCGTGGAAGTCGCGGGCGGTTTCGGGGTCGAGGGACAGGTTGAACTGGTCTTCCCAGCGGAACTCGAACCGGGCGCGTGACAGGGCGTCATCGCGCAGGTGCGCGGTCGGGTGGCCCTTGGCAAGGTCTGCCGCGTGGGCGGCGAGCTTGTAGGTGATGACGCCGACTTTTACATCATCCCGGTCTGGCAGACCAAGATGCTCCTTGGGCGTCACATAGCAGAGCATGGCCGTGCCGAACCAGCCGATCATGGCGGCGCCGATGCCGGACGTGATATGGTCATAGCCGGGCGCAATGTCTGTCGTCAGCGGCCCCAGCGTATAGAAGGGGGCCTCGCCGCATTCGCGCAGCTGCTTGTCCATGTTCACCTTGATCTTGTGCATCGGCACATGGCCGGGCCCTTCGATCATGACCTGGCAGCCTTTGTTCCAGGCCACTTTCGTCAGTTCCCCGAGGGTTTCCAGCTCTGCAAATTGCGCCGCGTCATTGGCGTCGGCAATCGCGCCGGGGCGCAGGCCATCGCCGAGCGAGAAGGAGACGTCATACTTGCGCATGATGTCGCAGATTTCCTCAAAGTGCGTGTAGAGGAAGCTCTCCGTGTGGTGGGCCAGCATCCATTTCGCCATGATCGAGCCGCCGCGGCTGACGATGCCGCAGACGCGGCTGGCGGTGAGGTGGATGTAGGCGAGGCGCACGCCCGCATGGATGGTGAAATAGTCGACGCCCTGTTCGGCCTGCTCGATCAGTGTGTCGCGGAAGACTTCCCAGGTGAGATCCTCGGCGACGCCGTTGACCTTCTCCAGCGCCTGATAGATCGGCACGGTGCCGATGGGGACGGGGCTGTTGCGGATGATCCATTCGCGCGTGTTGTGGATGTTGCGGCCTGTGGACAGGTCCATCACATTGTCGGCGCCCCAGCGGATCGCCCAGACCATCTTGTCGATCTCTTCTTCCACGGAAGAGGTGACGGCGGAGTTGCCGATATTGGCATTGATCTTCACAAGGAAGTTCCGGCCAATGATCTGCGGCTCAAGCTCGGCATGGTTGATGTTGGACGGGATGATCGCGCGCCCGGCGGCGATCTCGTCGCGCACGAATTCCGGGGTGATGTATTCCGGGATGTGCGCGCCAAAGCTCTGGCCCTGCGCGATGGTCTGCGCGGCGTCCTCGGCAGCGGCGCGGCGGCCAAGGTTTTCGCGCGTGGCGACATAGACCATTTCCTTGGTGACGATGCCGGCCTTGGCGTATTCGTATTGCGTCACCATCTGGCCCGGCAGGCCGCGCAAGGGGCGGTGGGTGACGGGGAATTCGCGGGCGAGATGTTTGCCGGAGGCGCCGCCATTGTCTTCCGGCTTCACATTGCGGCCTTCGTATTCCTCGACGCCGCCGCGCTCCAGCACCCAGTCGCGGCGCGTGCGGTCGAGGCCCTTTTCCACGTCGATCGTGACGGATGGGTCCGTGTAGGGGCCGGACGTGTCATAGACCGGCACCGGCGGCTCATTGGCGGAAGGGTGCAGGTCGATCTCGCGGTGGGGCACGGCGAGGTCTGGCAGGGGATGGGTGTAGACCTTGCGGCTCGCGGGCAGCGGTCCGGTGGTGACGGTCGGGGTCTCGAAGGCGGACTGGTCAGCGGGCTTGTTCATGGTGCGGGCCTTGTTTCGGGGACCCGGATGATGCGGCGCGCGTCGGAGTGCAGCGGGGGTGCTGCAACTGGTCCGTCCCTCGCGCCGGCATGACCCGGATCAGGTTCAAAGGGTAAAATCTCAGCCCGCCCGGCTCATTCCGGTTCGGACACCCCTCGGATGGATTCTAGCTAGAACAATATGGGGCCGTTGGCTATACGCTCACGCGATGCGCGATGTTGATATGCTCCTGATGCAGCAAGTTGTTTGCAGGATTGCCATTCTGCATGTTCGGCAGTGTGAGACTTGGGGAAAGGTTCAGATACCCGGACTGGAGGCAATGGATATCGAGCATTTGCCCGATCTCAAGTTAAGGGGGGTGACTTGCTATCATCATGCCATGAGTACATGGGAAAGGTCTTCAGACCTTCTTTGGGCCTATGAGATTTGTGAGCCCGATTTCGGAGAAAATGAGACACCCTCTGATTGGGCTTCGCAGTTCAGGTTCAAGGTAGATCTGACCGAGATCCCTGGCTGTGTCAGCAGATTTCCCGAGGGACGCAGATCTGAATATCCGCTTATCAAGTGCCTCGATCAATTCCTTGGGATGGCCGCAGATTATGGTGGGGCGCTCCCGTCTACGCACCGGCCATTTCTATGTCCCGAAATCTGGATGCCAGATATCCTGTTGCTAAAGCGTGCGGGCTTCATTTTTCAGGTGGGCGATCAGTTCGTCTGGACCTCAAAAATTGGTCCTGCAATGAGAGAGCAGTATCTATGGACAGATAGCAACGAATGCGCGGCTGAGGCGCGCGCCCGCGCGCAGGAAGAATTAGCCTGGAAGATGTGGCAATCAATGCCCGATAACATCGCGGATATGATTTTCAGAAATCCGGCAGACAAGCATCGAGCGGCTTTCGTTGGGATGGCATTCCGCTTCTGGGATGACAGGGAATTGTGTTGGGGGACTAAAGCTTTGGATCGCGGCCGGATTAGCGCCTTGGTCAAAATTGCTGATCTTCTGGAGCAAGCAGGCGTTTTGGGTGAGAGAGGCCGGGTGCCCTGATTGAGGGGCGACCGGGCAAGCTCAGGCCGGGCGTTTCAGTTCGATCCAGAGCCGGTCGGATTGGGCGAGCAGGTCGCCCTCTGCCGTGTAGATCGCCGTGCCTGCGCCGTGCTTGCGTCCGTCATGGAAGAGGGACCAACCGGCAGCGGTCAGCGCTTGCAGGCGATCACGTGATGGGTCTTCAGCCGCTTTTCCCAGGTGGCCATCTTTGTGAGCGTGGCGCGGGTCGCTTCGTCTGCGGCATCAGCGGCCAGGGCCCGGTAGTCGGCGATGCGGGTGATTGCGTCATTGGCCATGCAGCTCGCCATGGGGGCTGTCATGTCTTCATCGAGCGCATCGGCGAATTCGACATGGGCGCGGACTGCCTGTTCTGTCAGGGCGATGGCTTGCGCCGGGCAGGCCTGTCTCAGGTTTTCCAGCCGTGTGAGGACCGGTCCCGGTTCTGAATAGCCGGAGGCGTCCTGCGTGACCCCGTCGGCCAGGCCTTTTGCTTCGCGCACGGCGCGGCTTTGGTTGTCTGCTGCGTAGGGGCAGGCCGTCAGGTCTGTTGTCAGGAGCGATGCGAAACTGCTGCGCTGCATGGCGAAACTGGCGATGACCGGAGCGATGTTGGCCTCCATCATCGTATCCACCGTCGCGTGCATCTCGGCATCGGTCAGCGTGATCTCGGTGCCATTCTCCCACGAGAGGGCGAGATCAGCATGTGCGGGCGCAGAGTCCTGCTCGATGGCGGCAGTATAGGCCTCCTGCCAGACTTTTAAGGCATCTGCGGACTCGGACTGACTGAGGAGGATGGCGATCTGGGTCAGAATGTTGGCCGACAAACCCACGGCAAGGCTGTTGTCCACGCAGCGCGTGCGGACCGCGTTGGCATTCGCATAGGCCTGATTGAGCCCATCGGTTTGCCCGTTCTGAAGTGCCACGAGGTTTCTGATCAAAACCTTTTCGGCATTGTCCGGACAGGCGGCCGGGGTGGCCTCTTCAGCAGACGCAGGTGGCAGAACAAGCATGGCGGCCAGCGAGAGTCCGAGAAATTGGTGGCGCAAGCGCATCTGCTGAGTGTCCCCTCTGGTGTTCGTGTCCAGCCCGCTGGGGCCTTCGCGCCCAGATTAACAGCAGTTGCAGCAATGTTAACCTTCTGTCGACGCGATTGCTTCATGCAGAGGGTGAACCGGAACACCAGCACGGGAGATATGCCCTTGGCCTTCGACGCCGCGCTCGCCTCTGCCGAAAAGACCGAAGCGAAGCCCACCAGGTGGCAGCGCTTCAAGGTCGACCTGTGGCTGACCGATCTGAACCTCACAGAGATCGGCATCATGAAGCATACCCAGCATGAGGCGGATTCCGATCAGTTCACCAAGGATATGGAGATTATCGGCCAGATCCGTGAAGACGGGAAACGCTCCGGCATCGTCGCGTATCGCAAGGAGCTGTGGAAAGACGGCAAGGACATGAAGCGCCGGCTGGTGCTGAAATTGTTCTCGGAGAACATGAACTGGCGCGGCACGATGGAGCTGATGATGGGGCGCTCACTGCAACTCTCCATCGGCGCGCGCGGTGTGCCGGTGACAGCGTACTCGCTGAACCTCTCCCGCTCGAAACAGCTGATCCAGCTGGAACGCTCAGCGCAGAAATGGCCGCTGTTTCCGGAGAAGTTTTCCTTCTTCATCGAAACCTCACGGGGGCCGCGCTTCTATCGCCTGCGCCGTAACGTGATTGGTATTGGGGCGGATTATACTCTGTACGATGACAAGAACCGCAAGATCGGCTCGCTCGATCATCGCATCATCAATCTCGGCGGCAGCTGGCAGGTGAAGCTGGATGCCAGCCAGTCTTACGCCGCGCTGGAGACTGTGTTGCAGATGTTCTGCACCATGCTGCGCTTCAACGGATCGGTGCGCCGACATGTGGCGCATGAGGTGGAACAGGTCAGCCGGGGCCGCGCGGTGCGCGAACTCGACAAGCATGAGGCCGACCTCTACCAGAACCCGCGCCGCCGGCGCTGAGCTATGTGTCCTCAATCAGAAAGCCGAGGTCTCGCTTCAGTTTCTTGGTGAGACCGGATGCGACGATCCGGTAGGATTCTTCCAGATAGGATTTGAGGTCCTTGTCCGACAGCGTCTCGGCGGAATAGCGCTGGATCCAGCTCATGCCGCGTGAGGCAAGATAGGGCGCTGGCTGGCAGCCCGGCTGGTCTTTCAGGATGTCGAAACTGAGTTCGGACACTTTGAACGAGCAGACCATCTCGCCGTCTTCTTCCCGGCCGATGCAGAACACCTTGCCGCCGACCTTCCAGACATCCGCGTCGCCCCACTGGACAACATGGGTCGTGTGCGGAAGGCTTCCGCAAAAAGCATTGTAGGCTTTGAGTTTCATCGGTTCGCCCCTTCACCGGCCAGTCTAGACCGGGAAGGGGCGACGTGAAAGCTATCCTTCATAGCCGTCGTTGAGGCCCTTGAAGATCTGGTCGAAATTGCCGCTGGCTTCGGCGGCGCGCAGCATTTTCGCGCGCTGAACGGCGACTTCTGCAGGCGTGTCTTCGATGCTGAAGCTTTCCATCGTCTCGGCGATGAAGTCCTTCAGCGGCATATAGCTTTCGCGGGTGGCCTGGCCGGGGGTGAGGCCGGTCTGCACACCGGGCGGGGCCAGCTCGATGACTTCAACATTCGTGTCTCTCAGCTGGTAGCGCAGCGATTGCGTCCAGGAATGCAACGCAGCCTTGGACGCGCTATAGGCGGGCGTGTGTGCCAGCGGCACGAAGGCGAGGCCCGAGGTGACATTGACCACGCGCGCCACGGGCTGGGCGCGCAGATGGGGCAGCAGGGCCGCTGTCAGCCGGATCGGGCCGAGGATATTGGTCGTGACGGTCGCTTCGGTGACGGACAGGTCCACCGGGTCAGCCAGCAGGTCTTCCTTGGCCATCATGCCGGCATTGTTGAACAGCACGTTCAGGGCCGGGAAATCCGCGACCAGGGCCTTGGCGAAGCGGGCAATGTCTGCCGCATCGCTGACATCCAGCGTGCGGGCGTACATGCCGCTGCGGCCTTTGACCGTCTCTTCAAGACTGCTCGCGGTGCGCCCTGCGACAATCACCGTGTTGCCGAGCGTGTGGAATTCGCGGGCCAGTTCCCGGCCAATGCCGGAACCGCCGCCCGTGATGAGGATCGTGTTGCCTGTGGTTTTCATGACGTCTTTCCTTGCAGGTGTCTCAGGGTTCAATGCCCCATTGCCTGAGAGATAGGCCTGTGCTCTCCTTATGAAAGAAGGCACCTAAAAGAATTATACTTACCAAAAAGAGAGTGTAGAAGTGACGGGCATTTCATCGTTCAGGCAGGCGGATATCGAAGAGGCTGAAGCATATCTCGACAGGGAACCGCCCGCCGAAATCGACCCAAGGCTTGAGCCGCTGGTCAATGAGATCATCAGCCGGGTGGCAGACAAGTGGACCATGCTGATCCTTGAGGTGCTAAACGAACACGGCGTGATGCGCTTCTCCGAGATCGGCAGGGCGGTGGATGGCATCAGCCAGAAGATGCTGACCCAGACGCTGCGCCAGATGGAGCGGGAAGGGCTCGTGACGCGCACCATCTATCCCGTTGTGCCGCCCAAGGTGGAGTATGCGCTGACCCCGCTTGGTGACAGCCTGGGGCGTGCCTTCTGCGGCGTCTGGTTATGGGCCGAGCGGCATATTGACGAGATCGAGTCTGCGCGTGCGGCTTTTGATGCGTGTAAGGATAAATAGCGACAGGGGCGCTTAAAGCGCCTTTTCCAGGAACAGGGCGGTGCCCATGGCCGGATCGAGTTCGTAGGCGTGATAGCCGGCCGCTTCGTAGACGCCCCGGGCGCGTGTGTTGCCGGCCAGGACTTCGAGCGTCAGCTTGCAGCAACCGCGCGTGCGCGCCTCCGCCTCGACAGCATCCATCAGATCGCGCCCGATGCCCTTGCCGCGATGATCCGGGTGGACGGCGATGTCGTGCACGTTGAGCAGCGGCTTGCAGGCAAAGGTCGAGAAACCTTCGAACGCGTTCAGCAGACCGGCGGGCGCCGTGCCATCAAAGGCGAGGAAGGTGAGGGCATCTGCGCGGGCGCCGAGCGCAGCGACGAGGTGGGCGCGCGTGTGATCGGAGAGCGGCTTGCCGCCGCCCATCGGGTCGCGGGCATATTGGTCCAGCAGGTCCACGATGACGGCGGCATCCTGCGGGTCTGAATAGTCGGCGAGGCGGATTGTGATGGTCATGATCGGATCAGGCGAGCAGAGCGGCCTGCACGTCCTTGCTCCAGCCGACCAACACGTCGCCATCATGCTCAATGACGGGCCGCTTGATCAGCGTCGGATGCTTGGACAGCAAGGCTTTTTCGCCATTCGTGCCGGCCTTGGCCTTCTCGGCATTGGTCAGCGCGCGCCAGGTGGCAGAGCTTTTGTTGACCAGCTTTTCCGGCGCGGCTTTCAGCCAGATGGGAAGCTTCGCTGACAGGTCCGCGTCTTCGCGGATATCGACAAATTTCACCGTGTTGCCGGCGGCTTCAAGTTCGCGTTTCGCCTTGCGGCACGTATCGCAGGTTTTCAGTCCATAAAGGACGATGGCCTCTCCGGGCATGGTCTGCCTCCCGTTCGAAAGAGGGGAAGTCCCTATTCCCAAAAGCGAGGGCGCACAACCGCTGAAAGTCGCTGCGGTGCAGCACCTCGAAAAGAATCTGCGGCTTAGCGCGAAGCGTGGGCAGGCGTGCGCACAATGGCGACGATCGGGCCCATGCTGACGCCGCCATCATCGCGGCCAAGCTCCGGCGCATAGAGGCGTGAGACGACCCCGTCGAGGTAGAGCGCTTGCGGTGTGTTGAGCCTGTCGCGGAAGAGGCGCGCGAAGGTGTGGAAGTTCACCGCGCCGTCGCTGATTGCAAACCAGAGCGTCTTGCCATCCTTGCTGAGGCCGACCCCATTGCGGCGCTTGCGGCTGGTGCCATCGGGATTGAACTCCGGATGCAGCGTGCCATGGATGACAAGCATCGGGCCGGACTGGGTGGCAAAGCGCGCGTCGGGCGCAAGCGCCTCATAGGCCAGCGTTTCGGTGACGTGCGACGCGCCATCTGCATCGACCCAGAAGACGCCGTTCGGCAACATGCCGAAATTGCCGGGCCCGGCACGCGTGACGAGATGCATCGTCTTGGCGCCGTTCTCGACATAGAGGCCGACCGGGCGGCGGTCCTCATGGTACATGCCGGCATTCATCGCGAAGACCAGCTCGCCGCCATCGGCAGAGACGGCTTCGGCAAGCCGGTCGAAATCGGCAAAGGGCGCCGCGTCGGCGCCAGTGTGGAACAGGGCAAGGCCCGGATCATTGGCCGCGAAATGACACACCGTGAAGGGTTGATCCTCAAACCGGATCGCCTCGCACGCCTGCGGCGCTTCCGCCCGGCAGGCGGGCAGGAGCAGCAGAACCAGAGAGATCGCCAGGACACGCATGGACTCAATCTAACTGGGCTGCGCGGGGGCTTCCAGAGGCTCGCTGATGTGTCGGATCGCGCCGCTACGAATATTTTAGATATATCGATACTTGAACTTTCGATATATCTAACCGATATGTCGTTCAGATATATCGAAAGGAGTACAAATGATGTATCGGAACAAACATTCAAAACGCGGCGCTGGCGTGCATATCTTTGTCGATCAGTGTGATGAGGCAGGTGGCTGCCGCAGGGAACGAGGAGGCTGGGGCATGCGTCACGGAAGAGGGCAGGGCAAAGGGCACGGACGTGGCCGGGGGCGTCGTCGCCCGCTGGACCATGGTGATCTTCGCCTGTTGATCCTGAAGCTCATCTCGGAAGAGCCACGCCACGGCTATGATCTCATCCGTGAGATCGAGGCGCGCACCGGCGGGGCCTATGTGCCGAGCCCGGGCGTGATCTATCCGGCGCTGGAGGCGCTGCTGGATCTTGGCTGGGTCAATGCCGAAGCCGAAGGCTCGCGCCGGTCGTTCTCGCTGACGCCGGAAGGCGAGGCGGAGCTCGAAGCAGAGCACGAAGCGATGGAGCGGATCGAGACGCGGCTTGCGAACCTGCTGGAAAGCGACAGGCCGGAAGACCCGCAGGATGTGCGCGGGGCCATGTGGCGCTTGCGCCATGCGGTGATCGAGGCCGTTCGTTCGCAGCCGGATGATCCGAATGTACGCAAGGCCGTCGCGGACATTCTGGCAGATGCGCAGGAACGTATCGCCAGGCTCGGCGACGAATAGTCAGAAGACTGGCCATAAGACCGGGAAGGGGAGGCGCAGGCCTCCCTTTCTTTTGCACTGTGGCGGGGTCGCGGGATCGGGCGGCTTGGGCTAGGCTGCAGGCAGTGTCACGCCCACCTGGTGCGGCTTTGCCAAAAGGAGGCCGCCATGGCCGAGAAGTTCGAGCGCCACCGCCAGGCATGGACCACCGACGAGATCCAGAAACTGCACATGCTGGCCACCAAGGGCATGAGCCTCAAAGCCATCAGCAAGGCCATGACGCGCAGTGAGGAATCGATCCAGACGCGCGCCAAGATCGACAAGCTGAAAATTTCGAAGATGCGCTAGGCGCGGCCTGCTTACGCGGCGGGGCCTTCTGCCTGATCCGCTTCCAGCGCTTCGCGGCGCTTTTCGGCGGCGGATTTCTTGACGCTTTCAGAGCGCAGCTGGCCGCAGGCGGCAAGGATGTCGCGGCCGCGCGGTGTGCGGATCGGAGAGGCATAGCCCGCCCGGTTCAGCACTTCGGCAAACTCCTCAATCGTGTCCCACTCAGAACATTCATAGGGCGAACCCGGCCACGGATTGAACGGGATCAGATTGATCTTCGCCGGGATGCCTTTCAGCAATTGCACAAGGGCGCGCGCTTCGGCGAGGCTGTCATTGACGCCCTTCAGCATGACATATTCAAACGTCACGCGCTTGGCATTGTTGAGCTCCGGATAGGCGCGGATGGCGTCGAACAATTCCTTGAGGTTGTACTTCTTGTTGATCGGCACGAGTTCGTTGCGCAGGTCATCATTTGTGGCGTGCAGCGAGATGGCCAGCATCGCACCGGTGCGGGCGCCAAGCTCGGGAATTTTCGGGGCAACGCCAGCGGTGGAAACCGTGATCCGGCGCCGGCCGATGGAGATGCCATCCCCGTCGACGATTGTGTCGATGGCCTCGGCCACATTGTCGAGATTGTAGAGCGGCTCACCCATGCCCATGAACACGATGTTCGTGAGCAGACGGCCTTCCGTGCTGGCGGGCCATTCGCCGAGCGCGTCGCGCGCGATCAGAACCTGGGTGACAATTTCCTGCGCCGTCAGGTTACGCACCAGCTTCTGTGTGCCGGTGTGGCAGAAGGTGCAGTTCAGCGTGCAGCCGACCTGTGAGGAGACGCAAAGCGCGCCTGCCTTGCCGACCCCTGGAATGTAGACGCTCTCGCCTTCGATGCCGGGGCCGAAACGCGTTAGCCATTTCTGCGTACCATCGCGGCTGACCTGATGCTCGGTAATTTCCGGACGGGTCAGGATGTAATGGTTTGCCAGTTCTGCGCGCAGTTCCTTGGCGACGTCGGTCATGTCGTCAAAATCCTGGGTGCCAAAATGATGGATCCAGCGGCGCAGCTGTTTGGCGCGCATACTTGCTTTTCTCGGCTCAACGCCGATTTTTTCCATCTCAGCTTTCAGCGCAGGCAGGCTGAGGCCCGCCAGGGAGGGCAGGGCGGCCGGGGCCGCTTCGGGGCGGCGGGAGAGATCAAGTTCGATTTTCATGTCGCGCGGCCTATATCATGACTGAGGTGCCTGCGGAAATGGCGTGCACACTCATGGTTCACAAGCCGTTCATGCGCGCGCCCTCAAAAAGCCACCAGGGGAACCTAATGAGCCCCGACGCGTTGATAAGCGTCCCGATAGTGGGCTGATCCTGATTTGGAGCTGATAGAATGAAACGTATCGCCATCGCCTTGTGCGCTGTCTCGATGCTCTCCGCTTGTGCGGAAGGGCCTTCCCGTAATGTCTGGACCGGCGCTGCTGCAGGCGCGATCCTCGGCGCAGGCGCCGGTACGTTGGCTGGCGGAGATGATGGCCGGAACGCTGCCATTGGCGCCGCTGTTGGGGCCATCGCTGGCGCTGCAGCCGGCGATTATATGGACAAGCAGGAAGCCAAGCTGCGCCAACAAACCGCCGGTACCGGCATCGGCGTTGAGCGTCAGGGTGATCAGATCGCCCTGACCATGCCGTCCAACATCACCTTTGATGTCGACAGTTCGACCATCAAACCGGGCTTCTACGCCACGCTGAATGACGTCGCCACGACGCTGGTCGACTATCCGTCGACAGCCGTGGATGTGATCGGCCACGCCTCTTCGGACGGCCCGGACGATTACAATATGCAATTGTCGCAGCGCCGTGCTGTTTCGGTGCAGAACTATCTCGCCAGCAATGGTGTGGCTTCGGTCCGCATGCGCGCCATCGGAATGGGTGAGACCCAGCCGATCGCCGACAACTCGACCGCTGAAGGCCGCTCTGCCAACCGCCGCGTCGAGATCATCCTGACGCCGGTCACGCAGGACAATGCCTACTAAGAGGCGCGACGTCTCTGATAAATAGAAAGGCCAGTCGGGCATTCCCGGCTGGCCTTTTCTTTTGCGCGACTTCCGCGTCCGAACCCCCTATAGACGTCGCCGGGAGCCCCGGGGAAAGAGGACCGAAGCATGCAAGGACGCGCGCCTGTGCAGAACCCGCGTGGCCGTTTCGGCAAGCCGGCGCCGTATCGCGGCTTGTTCTCCGAGGGCATTCGCGGGCTGTCCTGGCTGTTCCTGAAAGCGGCTGGCTGGCATGTCGCCACAGATTGGCCGGACGTGCCGAAATCCGTGATTATTGCCGCGCCGCATACGGCGAACTTTGACGGCCTTCTCATGCTGGCGATAGCGGGCTGGTACCGGCAGAAGCTCAGCTGGATGGGCAAGGCGTCTCTGGTGAAGGGGCCGTTTGGCGGGCTGGTCCTCCGGTCCGGCTGTATTCCGGTGGACCGGTCGAAGTCCGCCGATGTCGTCACCCTCATGAAAGAAGCCTTCGATGCGGCGGATACGCTACATCTTGCGGTCTCTCCGGAAGGGACGCGCGACCCCAATCCCGTCTGGAAAACCGGCTTCTGGCATATCGCGCGCCGGGCAGGCGTGCCGATGCTGAGCGCGGTACTGGACTATGGAACGAAAGAGATGCGGTTTGAAGGTCCGGTCATGCCGAGCGACGACATCGACGCCGACATGAAAGTGATCGTCTCGCACTATCGCGAGGCGAAAGGGCGCCATCCAGACCGGTTCAGGCTGCCTGACTAAGCGGCTAGCGGCAGGTTGCGGTGGCCTTGTCGATGGCAGCTGCTGAGCCGCTCAGCGAGAAATGATAGGCAACCTGCGTGTTACGCGCTGAGACGGCCTGCACCCGGATCTCGGAGCCTTTTTTCAAGGCGGAGACAATGCGCGGATCGTCGGAATCGTCGGCAAACGCCTCGCGGGCGACGGCGAACAGGCTCCACGAGGAGCGCCCGATCTGGACTTTCGGGGCCATGTCTTCGCGCAGATTGAAGCCGACCTTCAGGCTCGGCTGGTTGCGGGCCCGGCCGGATTTCCAGCTCGTGACATAGAACCAGACCTCGCCATGGTCGGCATTTTTCGGGGCCTTGTCGGTGGCGGGTGTTGCGGCGTAGCAGATCGTCTCGCCGCCGGACGTGTCGGTGAAGACCGACCAGTCCTTGTAGCGGCCAATGGCGACGGGCTCCGCGCTGGCCAGCGGTGCAACCAGCAGCATGGCAGCCGCAATCAATGCGGGGAGGCGAAGTGTGCGCGTCATGTGGTTTTGCATATTCTATACAGACTTCCGTCGTGACCCATTCCTGCAGGCATTTTAGGTGTCATAGAGTTAAGGCCAAACTTCGACAAAGACTCCCCCGGCCTGCTTCCGGCTCATTTTATGGTGAAAGCCTCGCACAATCTGCATGATTGGCGGATGAACCTTCCGGTTGCGCCCCGTTCAGGGAAGGGGCTCAGCCCGGCAGTCTGCCATCGCCGGTGACCCCGCCCGGCATGATCGGGCGCGCAGGATAGCCACCAAAGGAAAGATGCCGGTCATACATGACCAGCGCGCCGGCGAGACTCACATTTATGCAGAACTTGGTGGGGATCTTCACGACATGGTCGCAGCGCGCGACGATGTCGGGCGAGAGACTGCCCCGTTCCGGTCCCAGGATGTAGGCCGCCTGGTTGGGGTGCCGGAAGGTCGGCAGCATGATGGCGTCGTCGGTCAGTTCCACGCCGACCAGCTGGCAGCCACGTGGCATCTGCATCTCTTCAATCGTATCGTACTGATAGTACGGTATCTGCCCGGCGGTCTTGGACGTGTCGGCGGCATAGGCTTCACGCAGCTCATGCTCGGCATCGATGGAAAAGAAATAGCTCGCGCCAAAGGCGTTCGCGGTTCGCATCAGCGCGCCGAGATTCATGGCCTTGGAGATCCGCTCCGACCCGATGGCGAAATAGCCGCGCATGGGGTTCAGAAGGCGCCTGCGGCGAAGCGGAGCCAGGCAAGGGATAAGAGAATCGCCATTGGGGCTGTATAAGTCACCCGCCGGGCCAGACGCAAATGCGACAGGGGGGAGGGGTAAGTTTCCGCAAGGTACGCTGCGTACTCACCTTCCGGGGCAGCCGTTCCGGTGGCCACGACGGCGCTGCGGTAGTCGGCGCTGCGGTGGTCGCCGCCGAATTTCTCGGCCAGCGCCCGGCGCAGCGAGACAGAGATGAGCGCGCGCATCTGCAGGGCCAGCACGAAAGCAAAGCCCGTCAGGCCCAGCACGATCCAGCCCGGCAGCGCGCTCATGCGAAGGTCGCCACTTCGAACCGGCCCTCGGAATCCATCAGGCCGCGCTTCAACCCGCCGGAATTTGAGTTCGCGATCAGCGTTCCATCGGCGCTGACCGCGATCATGCCGCCTTCCCCGCCGAGGTGTTTCACATCGTCGAGCGCGCCCTGAACGGCATCTTCCAGCGTCGCGCCGCCATAGCGGATACGGGCAGAGACATCTGCCGCAGCCGCCGCGCGGATGAAATACTCCCCCAGACCGGTGCAGGAGATGGCGCAGCGCTCATCGGCCCAGGTTCCGGCGCCGATGAGGGGTGTGTCGCCCACCCGGCCCGGCGTCTTGGACTTCACCCCGCCGGTCGATGTGGCAGCGGCGAGGTCGCCATACTGGTCCAGCACGACCGCGCCGACCGTGCCCATGGCGCGGGCTGGCAGCAGGCAGCGCTCTTCTACCGGACTGTAATAGGTGTCGGGGTCACGCACTTCGGCGAGGCCATACTGGGTTGCGAGCGCCCAGGCGCCTTCGCCCGCGATCAGCACGTGAGGCGTGCGTTCCATCACCAGCCGGGCGGCAGCAATCGGGCTTTCAATGCCGGAAAGGGCTGCGACGGCGCCAGCATTGCGGGTGCGGCCGTCCATGATGGCGGCGTCCAGCTCATAGCGTCCGTCAGTGTTCGGGGCAGCGCCCCGGCCCGCCAGGTGGAGACCGGATTCTTCCAGATTCGCGACCATGGCTTCAACTACGTCCAGCGCGGCCACACCGGCGGCGAGTCGCTTGCCGCCTTCGCGCAGCAGTTCGGCCATATGGGCCTCTTCACGTGAATAATCCCGTCCGAAGACGGGGCCTGCGCCGCCATGAAGGGCAATCGCCCATTTCCTCGCCATTGCTGGTGCCACTCCCTCTACGTCAGGCTTGGATTATGAAGGCCACACCGCTACCGTCTGTGGCAGCAAACAACAAGACAGGAAGGGAAGCGCGCTCATGAAGGCTGTGCTGTCAAAAGAAGTCGGTGGACCGGAAACGCTGGTGATCGAGGAAGTGGCCTCGCCGCAATATGGCAAGGGCCAGGTGCTGATCCGCGTGAAGGCGTGCGGCGTGAATTTCCCGGACTCGCTGATCATCCAGGATATGTACCAGTTCAAGCCGCCGCGCCCGTTCAGCCCCGGCGGCGAGATTGCCGGTATTGTGGAATCGGTCGGGGAGGGCGTCTCCCATGTGAAGCCGGGCGACAAGGTTCTGGCCTCGATCGGCAATGGCGGCATGGCAGAGCTGGCCGTGGCGGCGCAGCACGCTGTGATGCCCATTCCGGAAGGCATGCCCTTTGAGGAGGCTGCTGCCTTCCTGATGACCTATGGCACATCCTATTACGCCTTGAAGGACCGGGCCGATCCAAAGCCCGGCGAAAAGCTGCTGGTTCTTGGCGCGGCAGGCGGCGTGGGCATCGCGGCGGTGGAGCTTGGCAAGGCAATGGGGCTCGAAGTCATCGCGGCCTGTTCGACGCAGGAAAAGGTGGATTTCTGCCTTTCCAAGGGCGCCGACAAGGGCCTCGTCTATGCGCGTGAGCTTGACCGCGACGGCCAGAAGGCTTTCTCCAACGACATCAAGGACGTCTCCGGCGGCGGTGTCGACATCATCTATGACGGTGTCGGCGGCAATTATGCCGAGCCTTCCATTCGCGCGATGAACTGGGAAGGCCGCTTCCTCGTGATCGGCTTCCCGGCGGGTATTCCGAAAATCCCGTTGAACCTGACCCTGCTGAAAAGCTGCGACATTCGCGGCGTGTTCTGGGGCGCCGCCGTGGCGCGAGACCCGAAAGCCCACGCGCAGAACGTCAAGGAACTGTTCGACCTCTACAAGGCCGGCAAGATCCGTCCGCACATCTCGAACACGTATCCGCTGGAGAAATCCGCCGATGCGATCCGTGAGCTGATGGACCGCAAGGCGCAGGGCAAGGTCGTCGTTCAGATCGACTAGGCTCTGAGAACTTTGGGAAGACGCGGTTAATATCACTCATTCTTGGAACGATTTCGGGTCGCTCCGCATAGTGATTGTATGGTAACCGCGTCTCACTCCGAAGGGGATAAATCTAAAGACGAACATCGCGAAGATGATCGCCACCGCACGTTGCGGCGGGGGCGGGTTCTCATCAATGGACTGCAGAGTTCGTTTGAGGTCGTCATCCGTGACTTTTCCGAACATGGCGCCCGGCTGAAACTGCCGCAAGTCTGGCTGGTTCCCGAGGTGTTCGATCTGGAAGTGCTGTCGACCCATGGCGAGCACGAGGCGCAATATCATTGTGAAAAGCGCTGGCAGGAAGGCGTGATGGTTGGCGTGCACTTTATTTCCGACGCGCTCCAATAGGAACGTCGCCGGACGACAGTCTCCGTGGGACGGAGCCACTGCTGATGGGTAAAAAGCGTGGGTTTCCAGGTGCTGCCTGCCTGATCTAGAGATGGGCAGTATCTGGAGATCCCGTCATGACAGACTTGCGCAGCCTTTACCCCGAAATCGAACCGTTCGAGACCGGCTATCTCGACACCGGTGACGGCCATCAGGTCTATTGGGAACGAAGCGGAACGCGTGGTGCAAAGCCTGCCGTGTTCCTGCATGGCGGGCCGGGCGGGGGATGTTCCCCCAAGCACCGCCAGCTATTCGATCCGGCGCTGTATGACGTCATCCTGTTCGACCAGCGCGGATGTGGGCGCTCGACGCCGTTCGCCAGTCTCGACAATAACACGACCTGGCACCTTGTTGCCGACATCGAACGGCTGCGCGAGATGATGGGCGTCGAGACATGGCAGGTGTTCGGCGGTTCCTGGGGCTCGACGCTGGCGCTGGCCTATGCCGAGACGCATCCAGAGCACGTCAGTGAACTGGTGCTGCGCGGCATCTATCTTCTGACCAAGGCAGAGATGGACTGGTATTATCAGTTCGGCGTCTCCGAGATGTTCCCGGAAAAATACGAAGCTTTCATCGCGCCGATCCCGGAAGCCGAGCGCGGCGACATGATCACGGCCTATCGCAAGCGGCTTGTCGGCGAGGACCGTGAGGAACAGCTGCGTTGCGCCAAGGCATGGAGCATCTGGGAAGGGGAGACGATCACGCTGCTGCCAGAGCCGGCAACATCAGATACGTTTCATGAAGCAGACTTCGCGCTCGCCTTCGCGCGGATCGAGAACCATTATTTCACCCATGCGGGCTGGTTCGAGGACGGACAATTGCTGCGCGATGCGCACAAGCTGAAGGACATTCCCGGCACGATCGTGCATGGCCGCTACGACATGCCATGCCCGATGCGGCAGGCCTGGGCGCTGCATCAGGCCTGGCCGAAATCCGACTTCCACGTCATCGAAGGGGCCGGGCATGCCTACTCAGAACCGGGCATCCTTGATCGCCTGATCCGGGCAACAGACATGTATGCTGGCAAGGCTTAAAGCCCAGGTCGAAAGACCAGGCATGAAAAAGCCCGCCGGAGCGATCCGGCGGGCTTCTCTTTTCCGTTGTCTGACGGATTACTTCTTGTCGTCGTCGACTTCTTCGAAGTCAGCGTCGACCACATCGTCGCCGTCAGCCGCTGCATCGGCAGCCGCGTCCGCGTGGGCGGTGGCTTCTTCCTGGTTGGCGTAGATCGCTTCACCGAGTTTCATCGCAGCCGACATCAGGGCCTGATGCTTGGCCTGGATGTCTGCGAGATTGTCCGTCTCGCGCGCTTCTTTCAGCTCAGACACAGCTTTCTCGATGTCAGCCTTCACGTCCGCCGAGACCTTGTCGCCATGTTCGACGACTTGCTTCTCTGTCTGGTGCACCAGCGCTTCAGCGTGGTTCTTGGCTTCGACCAGTTCGCGTCGGGCCTTGTCGGCGCCGGCATTGGCTTCGGCGTCGGCCATCATGCCTTTGATATCGGCTTCCGTCAGGCCGCCATCGGCCTGAATGGTGATGACCTGTTCCTTGCCGCTGGCCTTGTCCTTGGCGGACACGGACACGATGCCGTTGGCGTCGATGTCGAAGGTCACTTCGATCTGCGGCACGCCGCGTGGGGCAGGCGGGATGCCTTCGAGGTTGAACTGGCCAAGCAGCTTGTTGTCTGCTGCCATTTCGCGCTCGCCCTGGAAGACCTTGATGGTCACGGCGGGCTGATTGTCGTCAGCCGTCGAGAAGACCTGGGACTTCTTGGTCGGGATCGTCGTGTTGCGTTCGATCAGGCGGGTGAACACGCCGCCGAGGGTCTCGATGCCGAGCGACAGCGGGGTCACGTCGAGCAGGACGACGTCTTTCACGTCACCTTGCAGCACGCCGCCCTGGATCGCGGCGCCGATGGCAACCACTTCGTCCGGGTTCACGCCCTTGTGCGGTTCACGGCCGAAGAATTTCTTCACCGCTTCCTGCACAGCCGGCATCCGGGTCATACCGCCGACCAGCACGACTTCGTCGATCTGGGAGGCAGACTTGCCGGCATCTTTCAGCGCCTTCTGGCACGGGTCGATGGTGCGCTTGACGAGGTCCTCGACGAGGCTCTCGAACTTGGCGCGGGTCAGCTTGATGTTGAGGTGTTTCGGGCCAGAGGCGTCCGCCGTGATGAAGGGCAGGTTCACTTCGTACTGCGTGGCAGACGAGAGTTCCTTCTTGGCCTTCTCGGCTTCTTCCTTGAGACGCTGGAGAGCCAGCTTGTCTGTCTTCAGGTCGATGCCCTGGTCTTTTTTGAATTCGCTGGCGAGGAAGTCGACAATGCGGAGGTCAAAGTCTTCACCGCCGAGGAACGTGTCGCCGTTGGTGGACAGCACTTCGAACACGCCGTCGCCGATTTCGAGCAGCGAGACGTCGAACGTACCACCGCCAAGGTCATAGACGGCAATCGTCTTGGACTCTTCGCCCTTGTCGAGGCCATAGGCCAGGGCCGCAGCGGTCGGCTCGTTGATGATGCGGAGCACTTCAAGGCCGGCAATCTTGCCTGCGTCCTTGGTGGCCTGACGCTGGGCGTCGTTGAAGTAGGCCGGCACGGTGATGACAGCCTGCGTCACGGTCGCGCCGAGATAGGCTTCAGCCGTTTCCTTCATCTTGGTCAGGATGAAGGCAGACACTTCCTGCGGGGCGTAGTCCTTGTCGCGGCCTTTGACCCAGGCGTCGCCGTTCGGGCCTTTGACGATCTCGAAGGGCGAGATGGCCTTGTCCTTCTGCGCGGTCGGATCGTCGAACTGACGGCCGATCAGGCGCTTGATGGCGTAGAATGTGAAATCCGGGTTGGTAACCGCCTGGCGGCGGGCCGGCATGCCGATGAGGCGTTCGCCGCCTTCGGTAAAGGCGACAACCGACGGGGTGGTGCGGGCGCCTTCGGAGTTCTCGATGACCTTCGCCTGGCCGCCTTCCATGACGGCAACGCAGGAGTTGGTGGTCCCGAGGTCGATACCAATGATTTTGCTCATACTTCTGTCTCTCTCTATTTTAGCCGCCACCTGCCCCGGTCGCGCGGTCTGCTCAGCAGCCCCGCAAGGCAGATAGCTCTGCAAGTGACGTTTTGAGTCGGTGATGAAAGCTGATTTGCCCACATACCTGTTCGCTGTGCGATATGGGGAAAATTCACCGCGCCACAAGAGGAACGTGACGCCTTTTCCATAGGGTGCTGCGCTTTACGGTCATAGAGCTCGCCGATGGCTGCCATTTCATGTGTCTATCTGAGAACTGTTCTCACGAAGGCCTGGAGCGGGCGGCGCGGATACGCCGTTTACATGGTGTCTACATGGTGTTTGCACGGTCCCTTACATGGTCTGGCGAGGCCCTTATCCACCAGCCCCAGCTGGCCGGAAACTGGACGCGCCGGACAGGCCTCGTCATAGTCTGCAGCGTGTCTGCGCGATCTGTATCGGGAGCCCCGTGATGAAACCTGTTCTTGCCGTCAGCCTGGCCTGTGTCACCCTCGCGGCCTGCGCCGCACCTGAAGCCCCTGCTGCAGGCATCGCCCCGGCTGTACCCCCGGCTCTGGAGCAGGTCTGGATCGCCGAAGGCTTCAGTGCGCCGGAAGGCGCTGCGCTGGCACCGGACGGCAATTATCTTGTGTCGAGCGTCGGCATCGATGACGGCGACGCGAAGAATGGCGACGGGTTCGTCTCGAAAGTGTCCCCGGATGGCGAGATCATCGCGCAATACTGGGCGGCGAAGATGAACGGGCCGAAGGGCATGGATGTGCTGGACGGCGTGCTCTATGTCGCCGACATCGACACGGTCATGATGGTCGATGCAGACAAGGGCGGGCTCGGTGAGAAGATCCGGGTCGAGGGCGCCGCCTTCCTCAATGATGTCACCACATGGGGCGATGCGGTCTATGTCTCGGATTCCGGCACCGGCCGCATTTACAGGATTGCCGATGGCGCCGCGACGGTCTGGCTGGAAGATGCGCGCTTTGGCGGCATCAATGGCCTGCTCGGTGATGGCGACAGGCTGTTGGTGACGACGATGGAAACGGGGTCTCTGCTCAGCGTGTCGAAGGCGGGTGAGATCACCGAGATTGCCACGGGCATGAGCAATGCCGACGGGCTCGGCCTTGTGCCCGGCGGCGGCTATCTCGTGTCATCCTGGCCGGGCCAGATCCATTATGTTGCAGAAGACGGCACGGTCACGACCCTGCTGGACACGACAGGCCCCGGCATCCTGCAAAACGACCTCTCGGTATTTGGCGGTACGGTGATCGTTCCCAACTGGGAGCCGGGCACCGTCACGGCATGGAAGGTGGTGCGCTAGGCGCGACCTCGACTGCCGGACCCGTTAGTTCGTCGAACCCGCGCTGACGGCGACCATGGCGGCGCGCAGGACGCGGTCGCCGATCTTCCAGCCGGACTGGAACACGTCGTGGATTGTGCCGTTCGCCTGCGGGGAGGGGACGTTGGCCACGGCCTGGTGCAGGTTCGGGTCGAACGCGTCGCCGGGCAGGGCTGCGATCACTGTCACGCCGTTGCGGGCGAGGGCAGTGTGCAGCTCTTTCTCGGTCATCTCGATGCCGTTCAGCAGGTTCTTGCCGGCCTCTGACAGGGCGCCGCGATCTTCATCCGGCAGAGCGGCCAGGGCGCGGGCGAGATTGTCCGACACGCTCAAGAGGTCCGCTGCGAACTTCTCGATCGCGTAAACGCGGGCGTCGGAGACTTCTTTCTGGGCGCGCTTGCGGGTATTGTCGAGGTCAGCCAGCGTGCGCAGCAGCTGGCCGCGCATCTCTTCCTTTTCCGCCTCAAGACGCAGGATGGCATCCTCGGGGGTCGCTTCAGCGGCCTGTTCGGCGCCTTCAGCTTCCGTGACTTCGGTTTCTTCGGTGCGGGTTTCGTCGCTCATCATTTTCCGTCCTTGGCATGGCGCCGCGAGAGGATCTCGCCAACCACTTTCGCCGTATAATCCACCATCGGGATCACCCTCGCATAATTCAGCCGCGTCGGGCCGATCACACCAAGGGCGCCGATCACCTGTTTTCCGCCACCCATATAGGGTGCCACGATCACACTTGAACCTGATAACGGGAAAAGCTGGTTTTCGGAGCCGATGAAGAGTCGCACCCCGCCTGCTTCCCGCGTTGTATCCAGAATATCCAGCACATTTTGCTGGCGTTCCAGCTCATTGAACAGCTGGCGCACCCGGTCAAGATCTTCAGCCGCCTGGGCGTCTTCCAGCAGGTTCGCGCGGCCCCGCACGATCAGCGCGCGGCCCCGGCCGGGCGTTTCGCCGCTCCATTGGGCAAGGCCCTGTTCGACGAGGCCTGCAGCGGTGACGTCCAATTGGGCACGCCGGGAACTGAGTTCCTCGCGCACGTCCTGGGCCGCTTCCGACAGGGTGCGGCCCTTCATGCGGGTGGAAAGATAGTTGCCTGCCTCGATCAGCGCGGTCGCGGGCAGGCCTTCCGGCAGCTGGAGGAAGCGGTTTTCGACATCGCCATCCTCGGTCAGCAGGATACAGATCGCCTCGCGCTGGCCGAAGGGAAGGAATTCAACGTGGCGCACGGCTGCGTCGCGCTTGGGCGAAGAGACAAGGCCGGCGCCGCCCGCGAGGCCGGAGAGGATGTCTGACGCCTCCGAGAGGACATTGTCGAAATTGGTGCCGGCCGCCTTCAGCCGGTCATCGATTTCCATCCGGTCGGCGCGGGCAGGTTCACCGATCTCCAGGAAGCCATCAACGAACAGGCGTAGGCCCATATGGGTCGGGGTCCGACCGGCTGAGATGTGCGGCGCGTCCAGCAGGCCCATCTCCGTCAGGTCCGCCATGACATTGCGTATCGAGGCAGGGGATAGGGCAATGCCGGATTTTGACAAGGTGCGCGATCCGACTGCCTCTCCGGTCGCCAGATAGCCCTCGACGATCTCGCGGAATATGCCGCGCGAGCGCTGGTCGAGGCGCTGCATCAGGGATTGGGAGTCCGGGCGCGTGTGCATACGAGAAGGGATAGGTGCCCGCAGGCCCCGGTTCAATAGCCGTCACACCGTGAGATTGGTGCCGTGCTCCCGGTCCGGGGCGTTGCGCCAGGCAAAATAGGAGTAGATCACCGAAGCAATGACCGCGATGCCGATCCATAAGGTCAGCTGAAGGGCGAGCCAGATGCCGTTCAGAATGAAAGCACCGGCCAGGCCGAGGGCCCCGGCGGCCATGAACAGCGGCCCGGCCACGCGATGGGTCTTCTCCCATGCTGTATCAGAAGACAGCGTCCAGGGCGTGCGGATGCCAAAGATGAAGCTGGACCGGGTCTTGGGCAGGTAGTTGCCAATCACAATGAACAGGACAGCAGCGCCCGCAATGACCCAGCGGACCAGTTCGCCGGAACTGTTCTCCGGGCCGGCCTCTTTGGTCATCATCAGCGCAATACCATCATGCACGAAGACCAGCAGGATCATCGTGCTCATCCAGACAGCAAGATAGCCGCGCCGGCCGGACTCAAGGTTGGGTTTGCGCGGGTCCAGCATCGGCGCGAAGGCCAGGATCAGGCCCGTCGCGAAGGCAATTGCCGGCATCACCCAGAGCATGATGGTCGCTTCGCCCCGGTCCGCCCAACGGTCCGGCGTGCCCTGCAGGCCCCAATGGACCGGAATATCGCCGGTTGCCGGCAAAGCGTTGGAGGTGGCGGTCGAGATGCCCGCCATGATTGCAGTTGCGCCAAGGGTGAAGATGAGCCCGGTGCGGATGAAGGGTTTCATTCGGCTGTCTCCTGAAGGGGATCGTCGCCATTGTCCCGGCGAAGCAGGCCAAGCAGGGCAGTGGCTGCGTCTTCCACGACGCTCGTGTTGATACGGTAGAGGATCTGGTTGCCCTGCCGTTCCGCAGTGACCAGTTCAGCCTCTTTCAGAACGGCAAGGTGCCGGCTCATGGTCGGCCAGCTCGCGTCGAATTCTGCGGCGAGGTCTCCGGCCAGCATCGGTCCCTTGCGCAGGAGCGCCAGAATCTGCCGGCGGGCAGGATGGGACAGAGCTTTGAAGACAGCGTTTTGCATTTCCGCTAATTAGCGAAAATACTAAATTGAGTCAAACAGGCATCCCGCACCGGCAGGGGGCTTTTCGGAAAGCCTTAGAAGAGGCCTTCGATTTCGCCTTCGGTATTGAGGAAGATGTCCTCGGCAGCCGGACGACGCGGCAGGCCGGGCATGGTCATGATGTCCCCGCAAATGCCGACGATAAAGCCGGCGCCCGCTGACAGGCGCACTTCGCGCAACTGCACGACATGGCCTTCCGGCGCGCCGATCAGCTTCGGATCGGTCGAGAAGCTGTACTGTGTCTTGGCCATACAGACCGGCAGTCGGCCAAAGCCGGCTTCTTCCATCCGCTGCAGGGCGCCGCGGACATTGTCCGTCGCTTCCACCCGGTCGGCCCGGTAGATTTTTTTGGCGATTGTTTCGATCTTTTCGAACAGGGGCGCCTCGTCCCGGTAGAGCAGTTTGAAATCGGCTGGCGTTGTTTCGATCGTCTGGACAACCTGCCGGGCAAGGTCTTCAGCGCCGCGCCCGCCTTCGGCCCAATGGGTGCAGATCGAGACCGGGACGCCGAGTTCCTTGCAATAGGCTTCAACGGCGGCCAGTTCGCTCGACGTGTCGGAGGTGAAGCGGTTGACCGCAACCACGACCGGTACGCCGAAGAGTTTCAGGTTCTCGATGTGGCGTCCGAGATTGGCGAGGCCTTTCTCCAGCGCGCCATAGCTGACCGCGCCGGCATCCTTCAGGGACACGCCGCCATGCATCTTCAGGGCACGGACCGTGGCAACGAGGACGGCAGCAGCGGGGGTGAGGCCCGCCTGTCGGCACTTGATGTTGAAGAATTTCTCGGCGCCAAGATCTGCGCCAAAGCCTGCTTCGGTGACCACATAGTCGGCCAGTTTCAGCGCGGCTTTTGTTGCGATGACCGAGTTACAGCCATGCGCGATATTGGCGAACGGGCCGCCATGGATCAGGACCGGGTTATTCTCCAGCGTCTGCACCAGGTTTGGCAGGGCGGCGTTGCGCAGGAGGGCCATCATCGCGCCGACCGCGCCGATGTCCTTGGCTGTGACCGGAACGCGCCCGCGCTTGTAGCCGACGATGATACGTTCCAGACGGGCCTGCAGGTCGTGAATGTCTGTGGCGAGGCAGAGAATGGCCATGATTTCCGAGGCGACCGTGATGTCGAAGCCGGATTCCATCGGCGAGCCATTGTTTGTGCCGCCGAGGCCGGTCACGATCTGGCGCAGGTTGCGGTCGTTCATGTCCATGACGCGGCGCCAGGCGACCCGCGTGGATTCGAGACCAGACTCAGCACCCCAGTGGATGTGATTGTCGATCATCGCGGCGAGCAGGTTGTGCGCTGACGTGATCGCGTGGAAGTCACCGGTGAAGTGGAGGTTGATGTCCTCCATCGGCACAACCTGGGCGCGGCCACCGCCGGTGGCGCCGCCCTTCATGCCGAAGCATGGGCCGAGCGAGGGCTCACGCAGGCAGAGCAGGTTATTGTAGCCGAGACGGTGCATGCCGTCGGAGAGTCCGATGGACGTGGTCGTCTTGCCTTCTCCCGCCGGCGTCGGGGTGATCGCTGTGACGAGGATGAGCTTGCCGTCTTTCTTCTGCTTCAGGCTGGACAGGTAATGGCCAACGATCTTGGCCTTGTCATAGCCGAACGGAATCAGCTCCCGCGCATCTACGCCCAGTTGTCGGGCGACGTGTCCGATGGGCAGTTTCTTTGCCGCCCGCGCAATGCCGATGTCGCTCACAATGAACCCCGCTTCCTTATCCCTCGCCCATCCGGTGTAGACAGGTGCGCCAAAACCCGCAATCAGGCGTCACACCAAACAAGAGGTCCCCCCAATGAGCCAGCTCATCCGCCCGTCCGGCCGCGCTTTTGACCAGATGCGCGACATCATTCTGGAAACCCAGGTGACCCGTTACGCGGAAGGCTCGTGCCTCGCCAAATTCGGCAATACGCATGTTCTCTGCACGGCGAGCTGGGAAAAAGGCGTTCCCGGCTGGATGAAAGGGCAGGGGCGCGGGTGGGTCACAGCGGAATACGGCATGCTGCCGCGCGCGACGCATACGCGGGGTCGCCGCGAGGCCGCTGCGGGCAAGCAATCGGGCCGCACGCAGGAAAT
The DNA here is from genome assembly GCA_000961695.1 of Hyphomonadaceae bacterium BRH_c29. Taxonomy (GTDB): domain Bacteria; phylum Pseudomonadota; class Alphaproteobacteria; order Caulobacterales; family Hyphomonadaceae; genus Hyphomonas. Next base: position 41,203 of record LADW01000046.1, on the reverse strand, counting down.
TCAGCGCCTCATCGGCCGCTCGCTGCGCTCGGTCTGTGACCTCAAAGCCCTCGGCGAGAACCAGATCACCATCGACTGCGACGTGCTTCAGGCCGATGGCGGCACGCGCACAGCCTCGATCACGGGCGGCTTCGTCGCCCTGTCGCTCGCCTGCAAATACCTCGTCGATGAAGGCGTGATCCCGGCCAACCCGATCCAGAAGCAAGCGGCAGCGATTTCGGTTGGCGTCTATCAGGATTTTCCTGTTCTTGACGTCGACTATCCGGAAGACTCCGCCGGCGAGGCCGACATGAATGTCGTGATGAGCTCCGATGGCGGCTTCATCGAAGTGCAGGGCACGGGCGAAGAACGCCCGCTGACCCGCGTCGAGCTGGATGAGATGCTGCGCCTTGCGGAAAAAGGCTGTAACGACCTGTTCGCCGCCCAGCGCGCCGCGCTGGCCTAATAGCGGCGCTTCGGGCCATTCAGCATGTCACCGACTGTGCGTACGGTGGCCGCTGCCACTTGCATGGGGGTCGGCTTGCGGCGATGGGCGTGGCGCACGAAGTGGCCGCAATTGGAGCCGAACAGATCGTACTCTTTGCCGAGGTGGCGCCGGGCACGCAGTTCGACATGATAGCCGTCAAGATCGCTGTAGCGGCCATGCTGGCGGATGCTGCGGCCTGCGGCGAAGCTGTCCAGGCTCTGCTCCACGACTCCGCCATGCAGGCGCGAATTGGAGATCACGGTGCCACGCGCAGTGATCACGCCATAGTGGCGCAGCACGCCGCCAAAGCGGATCGAGACGACATCGCCAGGGGCGTATGGATCGTCCCGCATGGCGCTATTCCGCCGCCACGCGTTCGGTGGCGTCATCACCTTCGCTGTCGAAGATGAGGATGTCGCCCGGCTGGCAGTTCAGCTCCCGGCAGAGCGCTTCCAGCGTCGAGAAGCGAATGGCTTTCGCCTTGCCGGTTTTGAGGATCGACAGATTGGCGAGGGTCACGCCGACACGTTCTGACAGCTCTGTCAGCGACATGCGGCGGTCTAGCAGGACTCGGTCGAGGGTCACGCGAATGGACATGGGCGCCCTCCTATATCGTCATTTTCTCTTCATCGCGAAGGCGGGTGCCCTCCCGGAAGACCTGGCTGAGGATAAAGAGCGCCGCAACGGACGCCCAGGCGATAAGGTCGACCGAAAGCTCGACCGAAGTTCCATGTACCATCAGGCTCATGACGATAGCGATTACGTAGCGCATCAGCTGGGTTACCGCGATGGCGATGGCGACGCGGGTCAGGCGCACGGCATTGTCGGGCACGAAGGGGTCGCCGTCGGCCAGAGTTGCCAAGATCTTGCGCAGTTCGAGGCTGACGAACACGACCGCGCAGACCACAACCAGAACGCCAAACAGGCCGGCGGCCAGTTCAGGCACTGAAATGTCATGGTCATCAACCGTGATGGCGCCGATGCTGATAGGGGTTCCGGACAGCATGGAGATGAGCTCGATACTGCCTGCCAGGAGAACAATGGCGCCGATGGCTGCCGTCATCCACATGACGACAGTGACCAGGACTGTCATGATCGCCGCCATGGAATTGCGCGTTTTACCTGTCATGCCTTCTTCTCTTCATCCTTTCCGCTGGATGATCTATGCCGGCGGGGGTGTTGCGATTGCGTGAACCCTTACCGAATAACGATATACGTATTTGTGACGAAAGCAAGAATGGAACCATTTCAGGAGGCGAAATATGACACATAGGCCCCTTTCGCCCGGTCGGCTTGTCGCGGCAACGCACAACAAGGGAAAAATAAGGGAACTCAAGGACTTGTTTGAGCCCCTGGGTCTGGAGGTCGTATCAGCGCTCGATCTGGACCTGCCCGAACCGGAAGAAACCGAAGACAGCTTTGCCGGCAATGCGCTGCTGAAGGCGCGCGCAGCGGCAGCTGAAACGGGCGCACCGGCCCTGTCAGACGATTCCGGCCTGTCGGTCACCTTGCTGGGCGGGGCACCCGGCATCTATTCAGCCCGCTGGGCCGGAGAGCCGCGCGATTTCGGCGCTGCGATGGAGAAAGTGGAGCGCGAACTGCACGAAGCCGGCAATTCCGACCGGTCCGCCAGGTTCGTCTGCGCCCTGGCCGTCGTCTGGCCGGATGGCCATGAGGAAGTGTTCGAGGGCGAAGTTCATGGGCAACTCGTCTGGCCGCCAAGAGGGGACAAGGGCTTCGGCTATGACCCGGTTTTCGTGGCCGATGGCGAGACGGTGACCTTTGGCGAGATGGACCCGGACCGGAAGCACGCGATGAGCCACCGCGCCGATGCCTTCCGCAAGCTCAAGGCGGCATTGCTGTCATGACAGATGCGCTCCACCCGTTCGGCCCGCATTTCGGCTTTGGCCTCTATGTCCACTGGCCTTATTGCACGCGGATCTGTCCGTACTGCGATTTCAACGTCTATGCCGCCAAAGACCGCGACCCGTCGTTGCTGGTTGAGGCGATTTGCGCGGACATCCATGCCCATCGCAGCCGCATGCCAGACCATGGCGCGCTGGACTCGGTCTATCTCGGCGGTGGCACGCCCTCGTTGCTGCAGCCATCCGATGTTCAGAAGATCCTGCAGACCGCCGATGATGTGTTCGGCGTGAAGCCCGGCGCGGAAGTCACACTGGAAGCCAATCCGAACGATATCATGCGGGCAGATCTGACCGGTTTGCGCAGCGCCGGCGTGAACCGGCTCTCTGTCGGCGTCCAGTCGCTGCGCGATTCTGCGCTGGCCTTCCTCGGGCGCGACCATGATGCAGACGGGGCGAAGGCCAGCGTCGCGCGGGCGATGCGTGTCTTCCAGTCTCTCAGTGTCGACCTCATCTATGCCCGTCCGGACCAGCAAGCCGATGACTGGCAGACCGAACTGGAGGATGTGCTCGCCCTCGGTATGCCGCACCTCTCGCTCTATGAGCTTACCATCAAGGAAGGTACGGCGTTTGGGCTTGCTGTCGGTCGCGGCCAGATCAGTCCGATGCCGGATGATGATCAGGCAGACCTGTTCGAGCTGACGCAGGATATTCTCGATAAGGCGGGCTTGCCCGCCTATGAAGTGTCCAATCATGCGATGTCGCCGGCGCACCAGTCTGTGCATAATCTGATTTACTGGCAGGGTGGAGACTGGATCGGGGCAGGGCCGGGGGCGCATGGCCGGGTCACGGTCGGCGGGCATCGCTATGCCTATGAGGCGCAACTGCGGCCAGAAGTCTACATGGCGAACATGCAGGCGCTTGGTACCGGGTGGGGCGATGCCCAGCGCCTTGAGCCCAAAGCTATCGCACAGGAATTGCTGTCCATGGGCCTGCGCCCGACCAGCGGGATCGACATTGCGCGGATTGAGGCGGTCACCGGTCAGCCCGTCTCGCGCGAGAAGATCGCGGTTTTTGCGGATGAAGGCTGGGTGCGGTTCGATCAGGGCGTGCTGTCGCTGACGGCGGCGGGCCGGTTGCTGGCGGACGCGCTGACGGCGCAGCTGTCGCCGTAGGGCCTATTCGGCTGGCTGGCGACCCATCTTCTCTTCCCAGTGCCGTCGGCAGAGGGAGACATAGGTCGATTTTCCAATCGATACCTGATCGCCCTCGGTGAGGGCTTTTCCGTCCGGACCCAGGCGGACCACCATGGTTGCCTTGCGTCCGCACTCACAGATCGTGCGCACTTCGCGGATCGCATCTGCAATGGCTAGAAGCGTGGCGGAGCCTTCGAACAGTTCGCCCCGGAAATCTGTCCGCAGACCATAGGTTAGCACCGGCACATTGATATGGTCGGCCACACGGGCGAGCTGCCAGACCTGCTCCTTGGTCAGGAACTGGGCCTCGTCGACAAAGATCGCATCGATCCGGTGCTGGGCCATTCTTTCGCGGACGAGAGAGAGAATGTCCGTCTCCGCCGTGTAGAGGGTTGCGTCAGCACTGATGCCGATGCGCGAGGAAATATGCCCCGCATCATCGTCCTTGTAGAGGGCGGACGTGAGCAGGAGGACGTCCATCCCCCGCTCACGATAGTTGTGCGCCGCCTGCAACAGCAAGGTCGACTTGCCGGCATTCATGGCAGCGTAGGAGAAGTAGAGCTTGGCCATCCCGGATGAGGCGCGCCTGTCTATTCCAGGGCGCGGGCAACCCCGTCACGGCGCGGGTCTGCCCCGCCTTCCAGGCCATCCTCGCGCACGATGATCACGTGTAGGCCTGAATTCTCACCCTCACGCTCTTCAACATTGTAGCCCATTTCGCGCAGCGCTTCGGCCGCTTCCGGCCCGCCTTCGCGGTCCACTTCCACGCCGACCACATCACCGCGGGCGATGATGTTCGGGAGGTCGATGGATTCCTGGGCCGTGTTTCCCCATTCGAGCACGCCGACCAGCGTCTTGGCGACATAGGCAACGATGGAGTTGCCGCCCGGCGATCCGGTGACCATGAACAGGTCGCCATCCGGATCGAAGACGAGCGTCGGGGACATGGACGAACGGGGGCGCTTGTTGCCGGCAACGGCATTGGCCACCGGCTTGCCGCTTTTTGTCGGTTCACGCGCGAAGTCGGTCAGCTGGTTGTTCAGCATGAAGCCGTGAACCATGACGGAGTTCCCGAATGCGGCTTCGACGGTCATCGTCATGGATACGGCGTTGCCATAGGGGTCGATGATCGAGAAATGCGTCGTGCCCGGATGATGCTCGGTCGGGTCTTCGCCCCACATCTGGCGCATCGGGCCGCGACCGAGGGCAAGGCCTGGATCGCCCGGCGTTGCATGCTGGTCCGGCGCGAAGGCTTCGGTCGCCCGCACGTCGAGATAGATCGGATCGATCAGTTCGGCCGCCGGGACCGGGACGAAGTCTGCGTCGGCGACATAGTGGTCGCGGTCGGCATAGGTCAGGCGCTGGGCATCGACGAAGGCCTTCAGCTGGGCAGCTTCGGTTGTTTCTTCCTCGCTTGTCGGCTTCAGGCGGTCATACAGGCCGAGGATCATGTTCTGTGTCACACCGCCGGAAGAGGGCGGCGGCGCCGAGCAGACCTCGTAGCCGTCCGGTTCGACGCCGCATAGGGCCGGACGAACGGCGACTTCATAGTTCGCGAGGTCTTCCACCGTCATGGCGCCCGGCAGGGATGGATCGTGTGCCACGGCATAGGCGATCGATTCAGCGATATCGCCGCTATAGAAGGCGGCCGGACCTTCGGTTGCGATCCGCTTCAGCGTTTCGGCATAGGCCGGGTTGGTCTTGATCGAGCCTTCCGCCAGCGGCACGCCGTCCGGATAGAAATAGGCCGCAGATTCCGGCAGGTCATCCAGACGGACATATTGCTGAAGTCGGTCGCTGGCCAGCGTGGCCGCGAGCTTGCGTTCCACCACGAAGCCGTCTTCGGCGAGCGTGATGGCAGGCTGGAAGAGGTCTTCCCAGTCCAGCTTGCCGGCCGCGTCATGTGCCGATTTATAGAGGGCAACCGCACCCGGTACGCCGACCGACCGGCCTGACTGCCAGGCGGAGAAGAAGTCCATCACCTCGCCATCTTTCATGAAATATTCCGGCGTGGCCGCAGCGGGCGCGCGCTCGCGTCCGTCAAATACGGTGACCTCGCCGCTGGCGTGGTCGTAATAGACCATGAAACCGCCGCCACCGATGCCGGAGCTTTCCGGCTCGACAAGGCCAAGAGCTGTATGCACCGCGACGGCCGCGTCGACGGCCGTGCCGCCTTCGCGCAGGATCTCGAGACCGGCTTCCACCGCTTCGGGATTTGCCGCCGCCACCATGGCGCCCTTGGTCCATTCAGTCGCATCGGCAACTTCCGGTGCGGCTTCGACGGCTGCGCTGGCGGCTGCGTCTGCCGCGCTTTGCGCCGCTTCGGAGACCGAGACGTCCTGCTTTCCGTCCGGCGCTGCACAGGCGGACAGGAGGAGGAGGGCGGCCAGGAAAGGGGCGGCAAGGAGGGGGCGGGCGATCTTCATGGCGGTGTCCTTGGCTTGCGTGAGTCGCGGCGGACCTTAAGAGAGGGAATCCCAAAGGGAAAGACCGACAGGACATTGTAATGCCCACAACAGCCGGGAAACGGAATCTCATCACTGACGTTGCGGGTGTGCACGTCGGACAGGCACAGGACGCCCGCGTCAATACCGGTGTCACCGTGATTGTACCTGAATCGCCCGCCATTGCGGCCTGTATGGTCGCCGGGGGCGGACCGGGCACGCGGGAGACGGACCTGCTGGCCGGCGGCACGCTGGTGGATCAGGTCGATGCGATTTTTCTTTCCGGCGGCAGCGCTTTTGGCCTCGGCACCGGCGATGGCGTGATGGCGCGGCTGAAGGAGGCGGGCAGGGGCTTTGCGGTTACCCGCTCGCCCGGCGTTCCGCCGACGCCCATCGTGCCGGGGGCCATCCTTTTTGATCTCGCCAATGGTGGCGACAAGGACTGGGGCGAGGTGTCCCCCTATGCCGCGCTCGGCCGAAAGGCATTCGCAGGTGCCTCGGAAGACTTTGCCCTTGGCCGGGCCGGGGCAGGCTTTGGCGCGTCTGCCGGCAAGTTTCAGGGCGGCACCGGATCGGCCAGTATCGTCACCCATGATGGCATGACGGTTGGTGCGATCGCCTGCGTGAACTGCGTCGGATCTGTCCTGATGCCGGGGACAGACACCTATTGGGCCTGGCCCTTTGAACAGGACGGCGAATTTGGCGGGGCGCGCCCGCCCGCTGATTTCCGCATGGATGCCGAAGACTGGGGCGCGGCCAAGTCAAACCCGGCGCTCGGCCAGAATACGACCATTGCCTGTATCGCGACCGATGTGGCCCTGACCCCCGATCAGGCAAAGCGCGTCGCACAGATGGCGATGTCTGGCTTTTCCCGCGCGATCCGGCCTGTTTTCGCCCCCTTCGACGGCGACGCTGTTTTCGTGTTATCTACCTCGCGTGTGGCTTTGCCGGACCCGGCGCCCCTGAATGTGGCCCGGATCGGTGAGCTCGCCGCCTCGACACTGGCGCGTGCGATTGCGCGCGGCGTGCACGAAGCGAGGGGACACGCCTGACCGAGGCAGGGAGGCACTGAAATGAGATCGGCCTGGAAGTGGGGCTTGGCCCTTGGAACGCTTGCGCTGGCAACGGCCTGTGTGGTCGGCGGACGCGAAGCCGATCCGGATGACTGGCCGGGCGTCGTCTCGTTGCAGTCACAGCAGGGCCGCAACATCTATCACGAGTGCGGCGCCTCCATGATTGCGCCGGAATGGGCGCTGACGGCGGCCCATTGTGTCGACATGGTCCGGATCGAGCCGGAAGGCCGGGCTGTGCAGTATTATCCCGATGCGAAAGGCGATCTGCAGCGTTTCGGTCCGCTGACCGTGGTGGTCGGCGCAGGCACGCTGCTCGAAACCCCGAAGGATGCGAACTTTCCGGTCAGCGAGATCATCATCCACCCAAGCTACCAGCCCGGCCATGCAGAGCGGGGCAGCGACCTCGCGCTGATCCGGATTGATGGCCGCTGGGAGGGTCCGCTGTCGCGCCTTGACGGCCTGACAGGCGTCGCGCCCGCGCTGGATGCGGCTGAGACCGAGGTGGTTGTGGCCGGCTACGGCAATACCGAAGAGCAGGGAAGCCAGGAGGAGGGCTTCAATCGCACTGGCCGCCATGTCAGCGCGCCGAGCCTCGCCCTGATGGAGGGCATCGTGCCGCCGGTTGAGGTTGGGGTTTGCCGCGCGCAGATTGCCGCCCTGATCGACACATACGGGCTGGATGAGGAATTCGAGGGCGTTGGCGTGGACCCGGCCCTGCAGCTTTGCGCCGGGACGGGCGGGGTCGATTCCTGCCAGGGTGACAGTGGCGGACCGCTGGTCGCGCGCACCTGGGAAGGCGGCCCGGTCCAGATCGGCGTTGTCAGCTGGGGTCTGGGCTGTGCCCGGGACGATAGCCCCGGCGTGTACACGCGTGTTTCTGCCTATACCGGCTGGATCACCAGCGTCACCGGAATGGCCCCCAACTTGTCCCCACCGTCTCCCACCGTCTCCGAATAGGGTGCCGCGCGGGGCAGATTTCCGGGCGAAACCATGGGCCGGGCGCGGGCTCTACCGCACCTGCTGCAGAAGGCCGGAAAACAGGCTTGCATACCTCCGGGGCTGACTGTATGTGTCCGCCTTCATTTTGGTAGGCACCCGTAGCTCAGCTGGATAGAGCACCAGACTACGAATCTGGGGGTCGGGCGTTCGAATCGCTCCGGGTGCACCAAGAAAAACAAGGGATTAGACGAAAACATCGCTTCTTCGAATTTCGCCGTGCCCACACATTGCCCACAAAAATTAGTGTTTGCGAACGCCTGATCTGGCGTCGGCCGTGTTCGTGAACGTGTTGCCTTCAATGAATGACACCAGCGTTGCGCGGCGATATCTGATCGCTCTGCCGACTTTCACGAAATGTGGGCCAAGGCCTCGTCCTCCCATCCGCCATTTCGCGAGTGTCTGATGTTTCACGTTGAGCAGGGCAGCAGCCTCTTCCGGTGTGAAGAGCTGGTCAGGGTCGCCCGGACCAGGATGGGTGCCGCCTGGGTTCACTGCCGCCTGTCCTGCATCGACACAAAACCGTCCTCATTGAACACCGCATCCGCCAGTGCCTCGCCGAGCTGTGGTCGCCCGCCAACAAGTCGAACTGGAATCGATAGAATTTCGTGACACAGTGACTGTTCTTGGGAGAAGCGATGGCAGATCAGCCTTCATGGCTGTCTCCGAACAATACTTTCTCCAGCTTGGCCACTTCGGCAGCGCGGACCTCGCGTTAGAGTGTGTCGAGATTTTGCTGACGCCACCTTACAGCAGGAAGATCGGCCACCCCGGGCAAGCCGAGCAGAGACCAGTCGGCTTCGCCGCGTTTAAATGAAATCAGGAATTTGCGATGCGCCTCGGGCATAGCGCCCACCATTATGGCGATGATTCTCTCGCGGGCGGTGACAAGTTCGGCGAGGTCGACGGGTGCGTCAGTCATGCCTTCAAATCCACGCACGAATTCGCCCTCAATGTCCTTGCGGATCGGGGAAAGGACTTCGTGCATGGGACGATTGTGGCTAAGCATGTAGGCGACGAATCCAGCGCGAAGCGCGTCATTCACGCCCTCGTTGGCCAAAAGGTCGCGGACATCAAATAGGTCCCGCGGGTGCTGCCGATCAAGCGCGGCGACAATCTTGCCCGCGTACAAATCAGCGAATGAAACGACTTGTGTTTCAGCATAGCCGAACTCTGCTTCGACAAACGCCGAAACGCTCATTGTGACAGGCTCATAGACGCAGCCTCGCGAGACCGGCGTGACTTCGATCTTGATCCGCGTGCCGCCCTCTTCGACAAGCACTTTGGTGACTATCCCTAAGCCCTGCGGGCGATGAAGTGCGATCCGCGCGCCTGGAATGCCTGCGGCGATGCGCTCGCCAATGCGGGTCATTGCCTCATCAATTCTTTTGAGCGAGGCCGCGCGTGGCTCCACTGGAAGGTAAGTCAGGTCAATATCCACGGAGAGGCGCGGCATGTCGCGCACGAAGAGATTAATGGCGGTCCCACCCTTGAGTGCGAAGGCAGTCTCCTCGGCCACATAGGGAAGCGTACGGATGAGGAGCGTGACTTGTTGCCGGTAGATATCACTGTAGGCCATCGAGATCCTCCGGCACGGTGATGTGATAACGGCGATTGAGTTTGCCGCCTTTCACCAGAACGCGATTTCCTGTTCCGAGATCGAAGCTCTCTGGGTCGAGTTGGTTCATCCAACGATGGCGATGGCGTTCCGCGAAAAAGAAAAAGAGCCGTTTCACTTTCACACTGTGGCAACCGCCGAGTAGCTCATTAAGGCGGCGCGGGCTGAGGCTGGAGAGGCCCTCCATCAGTTTATCGACCTGTTGAAAACTTTCGTTATTCGGCAGCTCATCCAGCAGCTCGAGAATGGCGCGCTCGGGTGTGGAGACGGTGAGCGGTATGCTCAGATGTCCCCATTCAATCTGCCTGATACTGCCATGGATGGGATCGTTTCCGAAGAGCCGCTTGCCGGTGTGGTGGATGAACCGCACGCCAAGATCCAAATCCTTGAGCCAGGTCGGTGGAGCTTCTGGACCGTAGAGGTGAACCTCGCGGACCTCGCGCGAGAGGTAATGTCCCATGCCTTGCAACTCGAGCGCGGTTCGGCCGCCGACCACGAGGAGCTTATTCAAGGGTGCCTGGAGGGAGATAACGACCTGCTGCCAGGTGAGCTTTGTTTTCGTTGGGCGGCGGTAGACGCGCCGTGCGGGCTTCTCCAGCCAGCCCGCCGCAACGTATTGGCTGCACAGCGATGTGGAATAGCCCTTCTGGCGCAGCCATGCGGCATCGACGATCAGCCCTTCGGGGAGATCGTGAAAGAGCTGGTTTAGCTTTCCGTCATTTTGCGCAGTCATACTTAGCTAAATAGCATTTATTCAAACTTCAATCAAGTTTACCTTTAAGCGGATTTTGCGCAGTGAGACTGCGCTAAATGAGAAAATCATAAACTGTCTGGCATCTGGCGCTGCCAGGCTGACCTGTCGGGAACTGAGCTCAATTTGCCGGTCTCGCCCGCATGGTGGGTAATTCGTTTGGCTTGTTGCCATTCGTCCATGGGAAAGTCGCGCAGATCGCATTCTTTGGCATCCATGAGGCGGCACCTCCCGATCCGCTTTAGGCTGATCTCTGGCGGGGTAGCCCATGGATTTGAGGACTGTCTCCAAGTTTGCCAGCGCGTCACAGAATTCGTTCGAAGAAACTTCGCCACGCACTGCCGAAGGAAATAGGAGGGTAGGGGAGGTTCTGCCTCTTCGAATTTCGACGTGCCCACACAGATTATTGCTCACGAAGGCCTGATCTGGCTTCGGCAGTGTTGGTGAACGTGTTGCCTTCGATGAATGACACCAGCGTTGCGCGGCGGTATCTGATCGCTCTGCCGACTTTCACGAAATGTGGGCCAAGGCCTCGTCCTCCCATCCGCCATTTCGCGAGTGTCTGAGGTTTCACGTTGAGCAGGGCGGCAGCCTCTTCCGGGGTGAAGAGCTGGTCAGGGTCGACCGGACCAGGATGGGTGCCGCCTCGGTTCACTGCCGCCTGTCCTGCACAGACACAAAATCATCCTCGCTGAACACCGCATCCGCCAGTGCCTCGCCGAGCAGTCTGCGCCCAGAACCGAGCCGCTTCTCCACCGCCTTGCGGAATTGTGCATGTCGTTTCTTTGTATCTGCGATTGCAGCGTGAATCTGTTCATCGGTCATCGGCGGGGAGAACAGGAGTTCATACCATGCGATGAGGTCGGTCATTTCCATATGCGCCTGCTGGTCGCGTTCAATACGTGCAAGCGCACGCAGGATGTCGTCCTGGCGCCGGATCATGCCGGACTCGCGGGCATGGTCGAGCGCGAGTGAGAAATACGCTTTCAGCGCCATTTCAATAATGGCCGATTGGGACTGACCGGGTTTGGAGCCAGCGGCGACGACCTTGGAGTGAAGCTCTCCTCCGACATAGGCGATGAGGCGGTGTTTCATGATCCGCCTCGCACACTGTGAGGGAAAAACGCTACGAACATGCCCTCAGTCTGCTGAAAGGTCCGCCTATCCGTCAAGTGTGGAAATTGGGAGGAATCGGGTAGGAATCTGTAGTGTTTGCGTGTGCTTGCATCTGTATACTTCCAAATTCCGCTGTTTGTCGAAATTCACGTCGCCTGACGGGAGAGCGCTGATCAATCGGGTGGAAGCCTGGCGTCGCCATGCGTCTTCTCTGGAGAATTTCCCGGTGCGCCGCGCGTCCGCGCCTGTCAAGGCCACACGCCGCGAAGCGGTGGCCAGGGGCCAACCTTGACAGGCCCGGACACGTGGCAAGAGGCTGGCTATGGCCAAAATGGCAGGGTCTGCCATTCGGCCATGAAGGCAGGAAGGGGCTGTTTCCAGCCGGCCTTAGCGGCTGAGCCCGAGGTCCCGCCCACGCGTAATCTGGATGCCGCGCGAGAGCGACCAGGAGAGGGTCACCTGTCTCGCCCGCATGCCTTCCAGTTCGCGCGACCACGGCACAAGTGTGAACTGCTTCGCATATTCGATCCGGGCAAATACTGAACCATGCCCATCATTGACTGGCATCACCCTGCCGGAGACCTCCCTGCCGGGCTGGTACGGAACATAGGCCATGCCACTTTCTCCGGCATAGGCGCGGCCATAGTCATGCATCGACCGGATCTGGAGCTTCTCCATCGCCTGCGGTTCCAGTGCCCCGCTACGGCCCGCTTGCGCAATACCGCGCTCGAAGAGCACGGCCCGGCGCTGGCGGGCCAGCTCGCGCGCCTCGCCTCCAAGTCCGGAATAGCCCACCTGCTGGCTGGTCTCGCCCGCCAGATGACGATCGAGCCAGGTCAGGCCTTGCGCGCTGACCTGTGCCTCCAGGCTCATCGTGTCCATTCTGAGCAGCAGTGTCGGCGAGCGTTTGGCGGTGCGAACTGCAACCTCCTCAACGCGCCGGACGAGGTCCGCGCAACCGTCAAAGCGTTCGTGATCGTCCATCAGGACCAGTGATTGCCGGGACAAGGCAGCCAGTCGGTTGCGGATGAGGCCCAGATCCTTCTCACTGACCGAGGGGTCATGCTCGCGGTGATAGTGCGCTGAATATGTCCCGCCATATGCGTTTGCGACGTCCACGATAATGCGGTCCATCTCGGATGCGCCGCGTGCGCGGGGTTTGGCCTGGACAAAGTCGCCCGGCTCCAGTCCGGCTGTGTGGCGCGATCCGAGTTCATAATGATGCACACGGCCATCGAGCCCGTCGATGATCGCATGCGAGCGGTCCGAAAGCTCGTCATTGCGGGCGATCACCAGCAGCTTGCCCGTCACGGCGCGAGGGCTATGCTCCTGCTCGTCTGGCAGGGCTGCCACGCGCTCCAGGCCTGCAACGCTGAGCGCCTTCTCAATCCGCGCCGCAACCATGTCGCGGCGCTCGAGTGCAGCAAGCTTCTCAGTCAACCCGGACGGCACCTGCCAGAGCGTGCCGCCAGCAGGCTCTGCGAGCCCATGGCTTTGAAGAAAGCGGAGACGTGCCTGATAGTGTTCCCGGTGTCGGCGGACCTGGCCCAGATCCACCTCGCCAATTTCGCCTGCCTGATGGGCCAGAACCTGGTCGATTCCTGTTACCCGTCGCTCGCTGATCCCGGCCGATAGTTTTGCCTCCAGTTCCTGGGCCGTCTGCAGGCCAAGATCGCGGGTCAGGATGGCACCTGCGCGCTCGCGCATGCCGTGTGACAAATACTCTCTTGGAATCACGAGGTCGCGTCCGTCGTCCCGGCGTCCGCTCATCACGATATGCGTGTGCGGATGCTCGGTGTTGAAATGGTCGACAGCGATCCAGTCGAGACGGGTTTCAAGATCGATTTCCATCTGGCCCATGAGGTCCCGGATGAAGGGCTTGAGATCGTCAAGGCTCTGCCCGTCTTCAGCGGAGACGATGAACCGGAAATGATGACGGTCATCCTTCGTGCTTTCCAGCCAGCCATGACCATCTACGCCCTCGCGCTCTGCGTCATAGAATTCGGCGCGTTCCTGGCCCTTGCCGGCCCCCTCTCTTTGCAAATAGCCGAGATGGGCGCGTTGGGCGCCCATGCCACCTCCGCCAAGCTTCACAAATCGCGCCTGGATGATCGCCCTTCGCCCGCCGACAAAATGGCGCGGGGACGCAGGCGAAGCTCTTCGCCTGGCATTTCCGTTCGCCCGCGCGCCTTTCAGGAAAGCCCGCATGCTGCCTTTGGTGCCGCCGGACCGGTTGCCGATCCGCCCGAGCCGTGGCCGAAAGTCGTCATCCCCGTTGCTCATAGGGAGCCATGCCTGCCACAGGCGTAATCGCAATGATTACTGGAGATCCGGGCATGAAGGCGGCCCGTGTGTGTACAAATGGTGCCAAATCCGACTCGCGCGTAATCATCCATGGTGACTGCGATCTGGCCAATTCCGCGACTCACGCCATCCGCCGCGATGACTCGCGATAATCCCTGATCCCCATTGCCATCCCGTGTCCTCTGGACACGGATGCTTTTATCTTGCGCTACTTCCCTCACTGACTTTGCCGCCGGGTCCAGGATTGAGACGTGTGCGAAGCTCATGACAGAGACCTTGCGAGGTCAAGCGAGGCAAATACGTCCGGATCGTAGGCGTCGATCGGAAGATTGCTCGCCATCTGCGCATGCACATGGCGCCAGTAGGCAGGGTGAATCTCATGCAAAACGTGAGCGTCAGAGAACACATCAATTGCACGCAGGGCCCGCTTGGCGCGGGTCTTGCCGAAGGCGTGGAGAAGCAGATGTGCGCCGGGTTTGATACCAGGAATACGGGTCAGTTTCTCTCTCGGTTGGCCTGCCTCGGCGACTACTACGCGCCAGGTTTGCGTGCCAAAGCCATCCCCGCGCCAGCGCACAAAGCCGAAGACCTGGCCCGGTTCGAAGAGATGCATTGCGCCTCGGTAGGGTAGCCCGCGGGAATGGAAGGCACGGCCAAACAGGAGGCGGTCATTCGCAGATTTGCCGCGAACGGTGAGCGTGAGCTTGGTCAATGCGGTCTGTTCTGATGCGCCCGACATGCCAGTGTGGGATGCATATTTTGCGCCAAACGGGGCAGCGGAATTCACTTTAAGATAGATTTGTTCAAGGGACTACGCCAGCATGGACATCTTCCTTGAGCAAAGCAGCCAGTCGGCCTCACCGTATCGGGCTGGATGCCAGAGGCGCGCTTATCACAATGCCAAAGTCTGCAGATCATGCAGCGCGCTCGTGATCAGATTGTGGGCTTCTTCGTTCTCATCCGGGATAAGGATGATCGCGGCGATGGTAAGCTTCAGAGCGAGAACTTGGGGTGTGAACACCCAACTCTTCTGTCACGACGTTTTCGCTTTCGGCATTCTCGAATGGGAAGAATGTCCTGTCATTCAAGACAAAGTGTATGGCCGGGCAAGTACCGAAGCTTTGTCCCGCAATCAATCGTCGCCGAACCTGGCAACTCCTTGGCGAACCTGCAGAATCTTGAGATCACAATCTGTGACCTCAAGTTGAAAGCCAAGATCATGAGCCAAGACCTTGTATCCGTGCGCCATGGGATGCCCGTGCAGATCGTCGATGTGACGGGCGTAAGGGTTGTGCTCGATCAGGACCTCGCCAGGTTTTTTGACGTCGAAACCCGTGTGCTCAATCAGTCCGTGAAGAGGTACTGGGAGAGGTTTCCCAAGGGATGGGCCTTCCAGCTAACGAAGGCACAATTCGACGACTTGAAATCACAGGATGTGATCTCAAGCGGTCAATGGGGGGGCCGCCGTTCGCCGCCAAGGGCGTTCACCGAACATTGCGTCGTCACCGGGATGGTATTCCCCGCTTCGCCTGATCTCGTCGATGCCCAACTCACTACAATCAAATGTTGCAACCGGAGCCTGTATTGGCGCTTTGCACAATGTGCGAGCCTGCCTAATATGAGCCCCATGCGAAGCGACCTTGATCATCTCCCCCATGGCAAACAGCGCGAACTCCAGCGCGTGACGGAAATTCTTTTTGAAGAATTCACCGACGCGATGAAGAATACCTCTTCTCCGAAAAAGAAGGATGGCCGGATCCTCAAGATCGTCCTCTTCGGGTCCTATGCGCGCGGCAACTGGGTGGACGAACCACATACCGCCAAAGGGTACCTCAGCGACTATGACCTGCTGATCGTGGTGAACCAGCAAAGCGTCGTCGACTTTGCCACCTACTGGTACCGTGCCGAGGACCGGCTGATGCGTGACGCGGGCATCAAAACCCCGGTCAATTTCATTGTCCACACGATGGATGAGGTGAACAACGCGCTGGGAGAGGGGCAGTATTTCTTCTCTGACATCATCAGGGAAGGCGTCGCGCTATACGATCTTAAGGGCAGCACACCCTTCATCACGCCCCGGCCGCAGACGCCCGACGAGGCTCTGGCGACCGCCGTGAAGCATTTTGAGCAGCGTATGGAGGGCGTACAAAGCGCGTTCGAATTTTACACGTTCGGTCTGAACGGTGCACGCTACAATGATGCGTCCTTCATGCTCCATCAGGTTGTTGAACGGCTATACGCCTGCCTCCTCCTTGTAGAGACGAACTACTCGCCGTCGACCCATAGCATTAAGTTCCTCCGCTCCCTTTCTGAGCAGCTCGCCCCGGAGCTGATCACTGTCTGGCCGCGAGAAACCAAGCATGATCGGCGCCTGTTCGAATTGCTGAAGCGCGCCTATGTGGATGCACGCTATTCAGAGCATTATGCTATTACCGCCGGAGAACTCGTCTGGCTGGGCGAGCGCGCGGAGATCCTGCGAACCCTTGTTGAAACCAGGTCACGCGACAAGATCGAGCAGCTGAAAGCTGGCGCGCCAACCGGGATCTGACCTCGTTGTCCGCCCCGTCCTCAAAGACGCCTGTGGCGGCAGAGATCCGCGCCCACGCGAGGGGTCTCACGGAAACGAAGCGCATGGCGTTCATCCGCGATGCCATCAACGCCAAGGACAAGGCCTGCGTGGCCGCGCTCCTGTCCACCCCGGCCTACTTGTCGGGCCTCTCAAAGGAGCAGGCAGACCTCACGAGCAAGATGGCCGAGGAGACATTCGCGCAGATCGAGAGCGCGCAGCTACGCGCCGCCGAGCACCGCGTCGCGGAGGTGCTCGCGCGCCTGCCCACCAAGCCCGGCCCCTTCGCCCGCGTGCCGAACCGCCCCGCTCTCTCGCCGCCGAGGGAGGGAACGCAGCGCGCCCGGTGCATTGCACTGATGCTCCGCCCCGAGGGCGCCTCCTACGACGAGATCGTCGCTGTGGTCCTTGCCCACAGCAAGGAGTGCAAGGTCGCCCAGCGCGTGTGTGACATCATCGGGCTCACGCATAAGGCGAATGGGTACGGCGTACGGACATCGGATGACGGCGAGCGGATATATGCCTACGAACAGTGATTAATTCTGCGTGGATTGTCCGACACCGCTGGGCTTTCCCTGTCCGGGGGTGGAGGTGAACTCGGTCGCTTGCGCACGCTGCCATCCAAGGTATGCGAGCAGATCAACCGCCTTGTCATGGGCCGAGGCCCACTGCTCGAAAACCACCCGCTCGGTGAGCGGCATGGAATCAGTGGTGGGATAGACTGATGCAAAGCGCTTCTGAATCTGAAGCCGGTAGGCATCCGCCAGATTTAAAAGTGCAACGTCGAGCTCAGGGAATTCTTTCAGTATGAGTTCCGCGACTTCGATGCGCTCGGCCTGTTCGTCAAGCTCTCCAAGATGGTGCAGCAGAATCTCGGCCATGACGGCGACCTGCTGGCGCTTACTGAGGCGCTTCATATACATGCCGGATTCAATGGCACGATCCGTCATGGGCAATACCTGACGCTGCCAGACAATGCGCTGCGGTTGAGCACCGCTCGTGGCTTCGAGGTGTTCAATCTTCCCGGTGTCGCTGTTCGCGAACTGCAGGAAGACATGACGCGGCGCGGTGGTGATGTTCATTGTGACGCCCATGCGTTCACTGACGGCCAGAAACAGGATAGGCATGTTCTCACAGTTGCCGCGCTTGGTCTGCAGATACCACGCGAGCGTCTTGTGTGTGGCCAATATCCCGTTCGGGTCATCGAAATCATAGTCGAAGGGTGTGTTACCGTTCCATGGGCCGGGCTTGTAGATCACCGTGCGAAGCGCCGCGACCTTTCGGGGTGCGTTCGCTTTCAGCCCTGCCAGTTCCTTTGCCTTGGTGGCTAGGGCATCAAGCCGCTCCAGCGTGGCGTCAATGTCCACGCTTGGGTCCACGGCGTGATCGAAAACGAGCTTTGACCATGTGAGGTCAATCTCCTCTTCGGGAATGCTCAGCAGCGCTTCAACGATTTCAGAGGCGTCGGCGTTTGCGGGAATTTTCGGACGGCGCACCTCAGCCTGGGCATGGCCTGCGACCAGCGCAAAGAGGGCTATTATCCACCATCGCCAAATCTTCATGTCCGCCACCTAGAATTTCCCGCAACCTGTGATTACCATGGCTGTGATTCGCATAGGGGGCCATGCACAATGTTGAAAACCTTGTTTCGGATAGCGCCGATTTCTCTAGCCGGATTGATGCTGGCGGGCCCAGCACATGCTATCTATGTAGCGAATGACCCCGTGAATGCGACGGACCCAACCGGCGAAAAGATCCTAGAAAATGGCCGAGTAAACGTGACCGTAAAATCAGGGGTTTCTGAAACTGCTGCGGGTTCGATATTGAGCGGAGCCCCATCGAACAGTCTTGGCAAGCACCAAGCAGTCCAAGTCTCAATTGGGCCTCCAAATTCCGCAGGCTCTCGAATGGTTCCCGTGCTTGGACCGCTTTCGCCAACCATACAATTAGAAAAGACCGCAACATTGAGTACCGATACAAAACAGAGCGGATTGGGTGCCATGCTGGATACTGATGTTGATATTGGTATTCATCTTGGTTCAATAGAAGATGTGGCATCTTCTGCCTATACTTTGGAAGGCGACTTTGGACCTGGTGGTGGCGAGTTGGTGATCCCTGAGGGGGTGCTGAAAGACCCTGCAGGCATCGGGGTGGGCATAAGCATCTTCGGTCCTGGCTTGGGTGGTGCTATCACAAAATCCAGCTCAGATATGAGCGGTGAGATGGAGTTACCAAAATTGCCAGATGAAAACAGGGCCGACCCATTCACAGTTCAATGGTGATCAAGTCCTGTGAGCGAGGGTCTGAGAATTGAAAGACATACTATATCGTTTGTTCCTGGATCACTCACCAAGCAATTGGAAAAAAGTGCTGCTTATTATGGCACTAGGAATCCCGTTTTTGGTGATTCTAGTGATTTTGAATTCAAACTGAAGTTTGAATCTAAGTGTGCTGCGCCATTTTGGCGTAGTTGCCGCGCGCGGCACTGACCAGAGTCACGGCTGTTCTCTCAGCTCTGTACGACAAAAAAGTACTTCTGGTCAAAAACGGTCCGCCAGACCTTAGCCATCCGGGCCCAAAAACCTGCATCCTGTTGTAGGAAATGGCGCACCGAAGAGGGTGAAGATGGGAACACGTATCGGATTGTGATTGCGCGAAACGACTTTTGCAAACGCGCTCGTACGTCTCCTGAGCAATTGTATGAATAGTTCATACATGCTATCTTCTGCGGTGAAGGAGCTTTTGTCATGACGCGCAAGACAATATCCATGCCCGATCTGATGGCCGATTGGATCGCAACTAGGATCGAGCGTGGCCAGTTCAATAATGAGAGCGAGTATTTCCGCGATCTTGTGCGCCGCGATCAGGAAGAGGAAGATCGCAAAGCGTATCTGGTTTCACGCCTTGAATCCGGCTCGCGACAGCTGGCCAACGGCGCATACCTTGATCTGACTTCGGATGAAGAGATCGACCGGCTTTTTGATTCCGATGGCTGACTCAGAATGACGACGCTTCGCATAACTGACGATGCCCAGCGCGATCTGTCAGAAATCCGAACCTATACGCGCCGCGAGTTCGGAGCGCGTCAAGCGGCGCTCTACATGGGCCGTCTCAAAGAAGGCTTCAAAGCCCTGCGCAGGCATCCCGACATTGGATTTCCGATCGATCACCTGAAGTCGGGCTATCGCTGTTTCTGTGTTCAGCACCACGCTATCTTTTACATGCAGATGGACGAGGCTATCGCCGTCGTCGCTGTCCTGCATGAAAGCCAGTTACCAACACGCCACCTGGAGCAAAGATCCGGCGACTGACATCGGGGATTTTTGATCTAATAGCTCGCGCGTTAGGCGAGTGGTGCACCCGGAGCGATTCGAACGCCCGCCCCCAGATTCGTGGTCAGAGGGTGACCCAGCGCCCTAAACTTCGGCCACGAATTTGCAGATTCCTCGATTGAAAGAGGATGACCCATGCGCAAGAGCGAAGCCGCCAAATAGATTCGATGGATTCTTCCGACCGCACGATCAAGTATTGGGCGGGCTCAAACTGATACGCAGCTGACACGCAAACTCTGCAACTGAACGATTTTGCATGTCAGTTTGTGATCCCGAAGGATTATAAGTACGCTGTTTTTATTACGAATGTCATTCGCCACTCTCGTCTTGATCCGACTCAAAATCTTGCGCTTGGACGATCCTCAGTAGGGTTTTTTCCCAGTGCTCCATCAAATCGCGTTTTTCATCGCGGTAGGAATAGTGATCATAGTGGGCGATCGCCCGCCCGCCCGTAACATCGTGGCTCAGGGCGCGCTCTAGGATTTCCAGGCGGACACCTTTTTCGGCCATTCTTGTTGTAAACCCTCGCCTCAATGCGTGTGGTCCGAAGGGGGTGCAGCCCCAATCTTTGGATAGCCTATTGCAAGCCCGGCTGGCCACTTTGCCATTCATAGGCTCAATGCCAGACTTGGCAGGGAACACCCATGAGCTGTTTCCTGCGCCCGCATTTCGTCGTTTTTCCAACAGTCTTCGGCAGCACTCGCCAAAGGGTAGCTCGTGGGGTTTGTTATTCTTCATCCGCTCGGCTCGAACAGTCCAAAGCCGCTCTTTGAGATTAAGCTCCGCCCATTCCATCCCGGCAATTTCATTGACGCGCGCAGGTAAGAACAAACACAACCGTATCATGTCCGACACATCACTGGTAATGCCTTCGAGGTTGTCGAGTGCCTGCCATAGACGTTTCAGCTCTTTGTCATTCAACTGCCGTGTCCTTTGGCCGCCACGATGACGCTGCTTGACGGCGGACACGGGATTGAAGTCGATGAGCTCCAGTTCGGTCGCATATGAAAACATGACACTCAACGTCCGGCGAGCGGAGTTGGACGCTGGACCGCTGTGCTCGGAATAGATTTCGTCAAGGAAAGAGGCGATGTCCTTTCGTCCAATCTCCTTGACAGAGCGTGTTCCAAGGCGAGGCAGGATGTGGACCCGCAAACATGACTCGTAGAATTCTTGCGTTCTGATCCTTTTTGAAAGGAACCCTGGAGAAGCTTTGAAGGCCTCTGCCAGCGCCTCAAGGGTTTCCATCTTCTTGTTGCGCGCCTCGATGCCTGCCTGGCGTCTCGCTTCGATGGGATCATGCCCGTCTGGTACCTGGGCCAAATGCTTCTTTGCCCGGTCGCGAGCCATTTCAAGCGTCACAACATCTGCCCGCCCGATGTTCATTTCTGCGGAGGCGTTGTCAGGTTTTCGATATCGGATCACAAAGGTCTTGGTTCCCCCGGGCGCGACGCGTAGACATAGCCCAGCGACTTTGTGGTCCGAGAAGCGCTGCTTGGCTCCATTTGCTTCAACTGAGTTGATAAACGTCTGAGTCAGGCGAGCCGGTTTGGTGTGTGGATTCATGGTCCGGATTTCGCTCAATCTTTAGCGTTTTCACTCTTCAACTTGCCACTCAGTTTGCCCACAATTTGCCCACAAATCAAGCGAACGCCAGTCCATTTCGATCAATGGTAGTCAAATTTGAAAACACGAAAAAAATAGTAAAAACAAACCTATAACGGGAATTTGTGCGATTTCCGTAGTTGTTGCAAAGTTGGTTTGGGCGAACTACGAATCTGGGGGTCGGGCGTTCGAATCGCTCCGGGTGCACCATTTCCACGCTGTCGAAATATCGAAGATGAGTTCGCTTCATGCGTTCGCACTGGTACTTCGTCCAAAAACACCCGTGACCATTTCCAAATAGGGAAAAGTGTTAACCGATGTAATCGGAACATGATGCCGGTCATGACCTGATTGGGGCAGCCGTCAGCGAAAAACCGCCGCGCCGTTGACTGGCAAGTCCCCCCCTGCGACCGGGCTGTTTCTCAGATTTTGCATCATAGAATAGAAATATGTGCGCACTTACTTTGCGCTGCTTTAAGGTTTACGTGGCATGACCGCAGGCGATGAGGGCGTTCGCCGGAAAAATGGTTTCTTCAGGACACCGAGCCAGAAAGTTACCAAGCCATGCATTACCCGCCTCTGCCAGACCAGGAGATAGCATAATGTCAGGAAATGCCCGGCGTCTCGCCCGGGGCGGGGTCTGGAACGTCGCTGCCAATATCGCAAAGATCGGCGCCGGACTGGTCGTGCTGCCCATCCTGACACGTTTGCTAACGGCCAGCGAATTCGGCCTTATGCAGATGGCAATGCCCATCATTGTTTTTACTATGGTGTTCAATAATGCTGGATTAGGCCCGGCGCTGGTGCGTGCGGACAAGTGTTCCGACGCGCTCTGGTCCAGTGCTTTCTGGGCGAATGTCGGGATCGGGGTTGCCTTCACAATCATTCTGGTCGCCACGTCGCCGTTGGTGGCCATGTTCTACGACACGGCCGCAGTCATCCCGATCATCATAACGCTCTCCTTCGCCCTCGTTCTGCAGACCGCCGCCATTGTGCCGGGCGCCTGGTTGCAGCGGGAATTCCGGTTCAAGCACCTCGCCATTGCGGACATCCTGGGCAACGGGATGGGGATTATCGTTGTGGTTATCGCAGCGTTTTCAGGCGTTGGTGTCTGGTCTCTGGTCTTCCAGCAGCTGGTCACGCATATCGTGCGGACATCTTATCTCTGGTGGAAATCATCTCCTCCGGTAAGCTGGATGTTTGACTGGCCGGAACTGAAATTGATCACCGGGTTCAGCGTGAACGTCAATCTTGCTGACCTTGCGAATTTCTTCGGGCGTAACGCGGACAATATCATCATTGGACGCGTCTTCGGGGCCGCGCTGCTGGGCTATTACAGCATTGCATACCGTTTGATGTTGCTGCCGATCCAGGTCTTCAGCTGGGGCCTTACCTCCATCCTGCTGCCAGGACTGGCCCAGATGAAAAATGACACCGACCGCCTGCGGGCGGCGTGTATGCGTGTGTTCAAGATTGTATCTGTGGTGACATTTCCGATCATGGCCGGTGCATGTGCGATTTCAGAGCCGTTAATCGTTTCCGTGCTCGGCGAAGATATGCGTCCTGCAGCACACTTGCTGATGATCCTGGCGCCTGTTGGCGCGATGCAGTCTCTTTCAAGCTCTCATGGTTCGATTTTCATGGCACTTGGGCACGCGAATATCATGTTCCGCTGGTCCTTGTTCTGTAATGTCATGATTGTCTGTGGCTTCCTGATCGGTGCGAACTGGGGTGTTCAAGGAGTGGCAATCGCCTACTTGATCACAAACGTGTTCCTCGCCCCGCCGGGATACTTCATCCTGTTTCGTCTCATGAAACTACCGATGGCAACATTCCTTGCTGGAATCCTGCC
Organism: Hyphomonadaceae bacterium BRH_c29; assembly: GCA_000961695.1. Classification (GTDB taxonomy): domain Bacteria; phylum Pseudomonadota; class Alphaproteobacteria; order Caulobacterales; family Hyphomonadaceae; genus Hyphomonas. The sequence continues at coordinate 18,022 of LADW01000046.1, read as the reverse complement.
GGTTGCGCTTTCGGCGATCGGCATGGCGCTTGTCGTCTGGTGGACTTCGCATGTGCTTCAACTGCAGCACATGCCCGAAGCGCAGATCCTCATGATCTGCATCCCGTTGGGCGTTGTCGTCTATGCTGCAGGCATATTGGCGACGGCGAGGGGGGCGTTGCAGGAAGTCATCGGGCTGGCCCAGCAGGCGATTGCGAAATGATCAGCTGGGTACGAGGATCGCTGCGAGCATGCAGACGACCAGAGCGAAGCCCAGCAGGTAGGACGTCTTGTCTTTGACGGCAAACGCAACGGGGTCGTCATGGAGTTCCTGTCGGGACGCGAGCAACCAGACCCGCCCCAGGAATAGGGACATGACCACCGGAATGCCCCACAGGAATCCTTTCGTCTGATAAATGTTTACCTTGAAGGCATCTTCGCGGAGGAACAGGACCAGAATCAGGAGGGATGCGACGCCGGTGCCTATTCCCATGGTCGACACAAACATCCGGTCTTCTCCGCGATAGCCGCGGCCGCCGATCAATTCCCCACAATTCTCAGAACGAGCCGCCACTTCGACGTATCGCTTGGCCATGGATAGCGACAGGAAGAAAAACATCGAGAATGTCAGAAGCCATTCCGAATAGACTGTTGCAGATGCCTCCGTCCCCATTGCAAGTCTCAGAGTGAAGAGAGTCGCCAGAATGACGACATCAAGGACAGGGACGCGCTTCAGGCCGAAGGAGTAGGCGAGCGTCAGGATCAGATAAGAACTGAGCGCAAAAAAGAAGCCGGGACTGACAAACGCGCCTGCCACGAGGCCGCCCGATACCATGAATATGGCAAGTACAAGCCCTGCGAGCAGGTTCAGCTTTCCTGACGCGAAGGGGCGGTTGCGCTTCACCTGGTGACGGCGATCTGCGGACAGGTCTGCAAGGTCATTGAGGATGTAGGTTCCGGACGCGGCGATTGACAGTACGAAAAACGCGGCAACGGAGCGGACCACCGCCGCAGGATCAAGATACTGGTGACTGAGCAGCAATGGCACGAAGATGAGAGCGTTCTTTGCCCATTGGTGAATGCGCATCGCCTTCAACCAGCTCTTGAGAGGGCTTCCGGAATTGCGAAATCTTGCTTCGATTTCCTTGCCGCTATTTACGACGGCGCGATTGACCGATTTTGGTACATCGACAAGGATTGCTGCTTGTGCGTCTTCCCAGACTGGGAGATCCGCGCGCGTATCCCCCGCATAGACGAACCCGTCAGGAAAGTGTTCCTTGAGGGCATCAGATTTGCGCGCGGCTTTCAGATTCGATTTTTCCGATGAGCCCAAGGCGGTATCCAGAAAGTCAAACCTTGCCTTGACCTTGTCGGCAAGGCTTTGTGATGAAGCCGTATACAGATGAATATCCCGCCCCAGCTTCTTCTGCTCCCCGGCATAGGCAACGAGTTCCGAGTTGACTGGCATGGAGTTGATGTCGATCTCTGTAATCGACGCGATGCGATGTTTGAAGCGGGAGCGGCTGATCAGTGCGAGCGGTAATGCAGCCACGAGCTGCAGCGGTTTGTGGAAAAAGGCATTGACGATTCCTTCGACAAGCAAATCGGTTCGCAGCAAGGTCCCGTCCAGATCCAGAATGAGGGGTGGTTGCTTGCCGCCGTCATGCTGAGGGAGTGCAACGACTGTTTCAGAGGTTTGGCTGCACATAAGTTGCCACTTTCCTATTTCCGTATGATTCCTGCTGTTTCAGCAAGAGCCGTGCCATCATAAATAGTAGCCGCTTGCCTGTCCCGAAGTGACTTCGAGGTCCGGCCCTTGTTACGGCTGTCCTGTATTGCAAGGGCGTTACCAAACGCAAGATGACCAGATCGATGGCGCACGGCCAGCATTATCTGCCGAAAATAGGGGAGGGGAGCGATATGACCTATGAAAATCATATGAGTTGGCAAATATTGGTGTCGCATCTGTCAAGCGGCACCGCTATTGCAGGAAACGCACAGTAGAATTCCATACATCGACGACGGGACACCAAGAATGAACCCTATTGTTTTGGCCATGGCCGTTGGAAGCGTCATGCTGAACGCTTCCGCCCAGATTGCGCTGCGTAAAACCATGCTGTCCATCGGCCCTCTACCGGGAAGTATTTCAGGGCTTCCTTCGCTCGGGATCTCACTTGCGTTGAACCCCTGGTTCATCGCTGGCATGAGCTGTTACGCCGTGAGTATCGGTGTCTGGATGCTGGTCCTCGGAAAATTGGAAGTGAGCCTTGCTTATCCACTGCTGTCCATCGGCTACATCTTCACTGCCGTGATCGGCTATTTCTTCATGGGTGAGGATGTGAACACCATGCGCATCATTGGTATTTTGTTCGTCTGCCTGGGTATCATCTTCATTTCCCGGAGTGCCTGAACATGCGGCATGTCATAACTGGTGGAAGCGGCTTTACGGGTCTGTTTCTTTCCCGCGCGCTCATGGAGCGCGGCGAGAAGGTGGTCATATTCGATTTGCGCCGGCCCGTGGACCCGTCTGTCTCGAACTATGCCGAATTTATCGAAGGTGACGTCACGAAGCCGGCTGATCTGGCCAAGTTGATGCTCGGACAGGATGATGTGGTCTATCATCTCGCGGCGAGACAGTTTGCGGACGCCGTTCCGTCCCGTGGCAGAGATGACTGGTTCCGGGCGGTGAATGTTGAAGGTACGCGCAAGGTTGTTGAAGCCATGCAAAAGGGCGGGGCCGGTAAGCTCGTCTTTTTCTCCACCGACATGACTTACGGAATTCCGAGCAAACTGCCCGTCACGCCAGACCATCCTCAGAATCCGCTCGGCCCTTATGGCCGCAGCAAAATGGAAGCCGAGGCAATCCTGCATAGTGCAGACGGGATCAGTGCCACAATATTCAGGCCACGCCTGATCACGGGTCCTGGACGTCTTGGAATTCTCGGAAAGCTGTTTAGCCTCATCAAGTTGGGGTTGCCGGTCCCCATGATCGGTTCGGGTGGTAATCGCTATCAGATGGTGGGCGTGGAAGACTGTGCGAACGCGGCTCTACTGGCCGCGCAGGCGGGCTGCCCGCCGGGGCCATTCAATCTCGGCTCAGAGTCGCCTCCGACCACAAAGGAATTGCTTCGCGGTATCATCCGCCATGCCGGGTCACGGTCTTTCCTGATTCCTGTGCCCGCCTTTCTGCTGAAGCCGGTTCTGGCCACCCTGGACAAGCTCGGCCTGACGCTACTTTATCCAGAACAATTCGGCATTGCGGACATGGACATCCTGCTCGACACGACAAGCACGCGGGACGCCCTGGGCTGGTCACCGATGCGTGAAGACGTGGATATGATGATTGCAGCGTATGAGGCTTTTGCAAAAGCAACGTAGCCTGCATCAGATCAAGAGATACAGCGCCCGGTGCGCAAGTGTGGCGGCGGTCTGAAGATCACCTGATTCCACGGCTCTGCGGATTTGCCAGAGTAATCCGCGGGCCAGTGCTTTCAGGATCGGTTTTCCGGCGGGCCGGCATTGACCGATTTTTCGCAGGGAGAGGGCCAAAGAGCGGTCTCTGATGATTTCCGGACACCCATATTTGGATCCGAACGCCCGTCGTAAGATACCTGTTTCAGAGGTATTGAGATTGCTGCCGCCAAGTCCGGCGGCGGCTGTAAAGTCAGAAATGGCTTGTGCCCACAGCTTCTTGCGTCCGAACACCGTCCCCCGCTGAATCAATGCGAGGCGACGCGTCGCATCATCCGTTACCTCAGTCCCTCTGGGAAGGTACTCCGACAGGGTGAGGCTTTCCTGCAGTCGGCTGAAGATCTTCTGATCATATGCGATCCACTTTTCATCGCGTTCCGCAGAAGAGAAGCGGGCGCTGCCTTGACCGCGGTCTCCCTCATGCTGGCGTTGGTGGAAAATCACTTCCTCCGTCGATACGCAAGGGGCCGCCCTGGCCAGGCGGATCAGCATGTCATAATCTTGGGAGCGCATGAGTTGTGTATCAAAAGGGCCGACTTCGCCATAAAGTGAGCGGCGTACGAGCATGCCTGGCTGGTGAACAAAGAAGTCTTCCAAGGTCGCTGTCAGGAAATCTTCTGACGTACAATTGCGCCAATACCCGGTATCTGAGTGCAAGCGTGTGCCGTCAGCCGCAATGCTGAACCGGTCGTGGCGTCCGTAGGAGAATCCGGCTTCCGGAGATTGTTCGAGTAATGACGTCAGCTTGGCAAGGGCTTCCGGCTCGACCAGGTCGTCATCGTCGACGATCCATACATATTCGCCCGTTGCCCGGTCTATAGCCTTGTTGAGGGAATCTGCCTTGCCCTTGTTTTCGGGCTTCTGGATGAAGGTGACTTGCTCGCCAAAGCTGGCGACTATGTCGGTTGTATTATCATCGGAACCATCGTCCACAATCAGGATTTCTGCCGGGGCGAGGCTTTGCGCCAGCACGCTTTCGATTGTTTCCTTCAATAGGACGGCGCGATTGTAAGTCGGGATAATAGCGGATGTATTGCTCATGCGGTTTCTGATGCGATAAACTGAGCCAGCGCTATATTGCCAGCAGTTGCTGCACGGCAAATTTTCTCAAGCCGCGTGTTCAGTTGTCCAAGGTCAAATCGGGCTTCCACAGTCTTGCGGGCTGCGTTCGTCCAGGCTTGCCGTCCCTCCTCGTCCTCGATCATTCTGGCGAGAAGCTGAGATAAGGCCTGTTCGTCGCGTTCGGGCGCCAGAAGGCCATTTACTTCATGTTCGATAAGTTCAGGGATGCCGCTATGGGTGCTTGAGATGACCGGAAGCCCTGAGGCCATGGCCTCCATCAAGGCGACAGGTATGCCTTCCATGTCGCCATCTTTTGCTACTACGCTCGGCAAGACGAAGCAGTCTGCCCCCTGCAGGTTTTCCAGTACGACCTCATTCGGGAGTTCCCCGTGAAAACGAACGGACTCGTCAATGCCCAGTTCGCCGCTCAACGTTTCGAGAGAGTTTCGGAGCGGGCCATCACCAATAATGTCCAGGTGCCATAGCAAATCAGGACGATTCTTGCGGAGAAGCGCCAGAGCGCGCAAGGTGAACTCGGTTCCCTTCTTCTCTACAAGTCTGCACACGGATATAAATCTGTATGGCTGATCTTTTGAGGGCGAACGGGGTTTGAATGGAATGGAGGTCGCGTCAATGCCCATTCGCAGGATCGCGATCCGGTCCGCTGCTGCGCCTAGGTCCAGAAGTCTTTTGCGCCACAGGTCGCTGATCGGCAAAAACACATCGCCATGTTCAAAAAGGTGGTCATAGATGGCATCGCCACCATCACGGAAGACGCGGCTCATATCGTCTCCGTGAAAGATGGTAAGGATACGCGCACCATCGCGTATGTCTTCACAGTGTCGCGCAACCTGCGCACCAAACCATCCGAAATTACAGATGATCACGTCCATTGATCGCACAAGCTTTCGTTCTGCTGCCCGAACTCGTTGCTGTCTCATTCGCCAGGGGAGGTGGGAGTAAGTCCTGTTCATCCAGCCGGAGGTCGGTTGGATATAGGTGGCTTTGGCTAGCCCCTGATGCAGCTCGCTAGCTGCTGATTTCACAGGTCGGTTATCGGCGAGGATCTCGACATGGTGCCCCGAAGAAATCAGTGCCAGGATTTGGGAAAGTACGAACGTTTCCGAAATGTTTGGGAACTGTCCTATCCGAAATCCTATGCGCATGGGTCTGTGAGCTCCCGTGCTTGGGCGGATAGGGCTATTCCCTGTTGCCAGGACTGCCGGATCAGAAGGGGGAAGCGCGTAGGTCATCAGCGTGTAAGGAATTTCACATCCTTGTCGAAGCCGCACTGCGGAACATCGTGCTTGGTTTCTGCAGAAGGTTCATCGTACTTGTAGATCGCAATGTTCAGGTGATCTGGGTAGGCATACATCTTACAATCTGAATGGGTGGCAAACCAGTTTTCGACGAAGTCTGGCGTCTCTTCGAAGCGGAAAGAGCCACGAGCCACGAGCCATGCTGAGGGTGCAGCTGTCGCGCTTTTCCAGGCTTCCAATGCCATCGCATCCGTCAGCATCGGTTCTGAGCGTCCACCAATTGGGTACTCGTAGGCGTCAGCATTTGCCGGAAAGGCCTCGGGCAGAGGACGAATGTCCAACTCATTGGTCCCATCTCGGAGATAATAGTCAAATGCAATCTGAACGATATTGTTGACCAGGAATACGGGTTCGTCCGGCTTTGCGTTCGCCTCGACATAACGCACCACCTGGCGCCAGGGCTCCTTGGTGTCGCGGCTGTAATAGTCGAACGTGTAGAGCAGGCTGGCGGTGAGCAGGACGCCGAACAGGACGACGCCTGCGCGCCAGCGAATGCGGCTCAGAAGCACGGCGCCGACTAGCACCGACCAAGGGGCAAACATCGGTAATAACGTTCGGTCGAGAAGGACAGGCTGCAGAGAGTAGGTGATCAGTGTCGCGGCCAGAAAAGGAAAGGCCGTAAAGATTGCGACTGCAGCGGCGAGCCACCGGTTACCGGATTGCCAGATGAACCAGAGTCCGAGACCGCCAGCAGAGACCATGAGGGCGGTCAGTCCGAAGTCCAGCTTGTTCGAGTAGGGACGTTCGAAACCGTAGGTAAAGGAGAAAAGTTCCAGAAGCCGCTCGGCAGATGGCGCCTCAATCCAGTATCCGCCGGAATTGGTGTTCGTCATCTGGGTGATGAAGTTCGAAAGGTTGGGGGTGTAGAATAGGATGGCGACGGCGCCGACAATCAACAGATTGATCAGTGCTGGTGTCGAGAAGCGCAGTCGCACCGCCCACCAGAGGACCAGCACGACTGCCAGGGCAAGATTGTACAGGACGCCAAGATTATGGAACCACATCAGAAGGGCGGCGCCGACTGCGAGCGACACATAGGCCCCGATGGCGCGCCGTTGAGCAAAACTCGTCCAGACCGGACGCTCGATATCCTGGGGGCGTTTGAGGAACCAGACAGTTCCAAAGACGACGAGAGAATACGCGAAAGTGAAAGCGGCGTAAAAGCGTACTTCCTGGCTATAGGCGACCTGTTGCGTCGCGGCAGCGAAGAGAGCCGCAGCGGCCAATGCTGCCCAGGGCTTCTCTTTCTCGGCGACTTCTCGGGCCGTCAGATAGACAAAAAAGAGGGCGCCAAGATCAAAGAACATTGCCGGCAGGCGCATCGTGGCTTCGGAGTCTCCGAAAAGGTCCGTCCAAATCTTCATCAAGGCGAAATACAGGGGGGGGTGCACTTCCAGTGTCGGATATTCCCGCCAGATCGTGTCCCACGACTTGTCAGCAAACCACCAGGTGCGCAGCTCGTCGATCCATAGCGGTTCGGTGCCTATTTGAAATAGTCGCAGGACAAGTGCAGCAACGAGGATGCCGGAGAACCAGATCCAGTGCGAGCGGCCTAGAAGCCTGTCTGACATAAAACCCCCTCCTCTTGACGTTACGCCTCTTGCAAAATCCATTCCAATCAGGTCTGCATTTTCCGCAGACTGCGTGAAGGGTTTCCGTCAGGTTTTCAGTTCATCCGGGTATGGCAGGTTGAGCTTATCGAGCGTGTCGCGCAAGTGTGCCTTCGCTTCCTCGGTGGGGCCTTCGTAGGGGCCCGCCTGTGCGATGTCGCCCCGGTAGTCGATGTCCTTCACGCCGGCTTCTGTCATGTAGAAGGCTGTGATGGTAAGATAATGAACGCTGTCGAGAAATGTATCGGCCTGGCGTTCCGGTTTTGGGATTGCAAGCGACAGAATACGTTTTGTCGTGGGTTCTCCCTCAGGAACATAGCTGCCACGTATGTCCTTGAAGAGTGCGTCTCTTCTTCGCTCAGTGGTGTCGGCAAAGTCGGCCCCGTAACGGCGTTGGCTCTCGGTATTGATCCAGTCGATCCCGTTGAGAATGGAGAGGCTGTGATACCGCAGGCTCTCATAAGGTGCGCTCACATATTCGTCGATGAAATCAACGACACCGGCTTCAGCGGCACCGGGAGAAACCTCATCTGGGGGGATAATGATATCCACAAGGGCGGCCAGAGTCCGGCGTTGCTGTTCCGTGAGTATGTTGGGCCAGGGGGCTGGGGCGGACAGGTCCGGGTCAATGCCGAATCCCGGACCAGTTGGCTTCGGCCAGCTTTTCATCTGGTATGGAGAAACACTGGCATAATTCGTGGCCCAGATGCTGGTGCCAATTGCAGGCACCGTGGCGGCCAGAATGGTCAAGGCGGTCCGTCGACTGATCTTTCGGGATGGTGGATTCATGTCACGATTCTTCCCAAGGTTCAGATCTGGTTGGATTTCAGTCGCACGACGAGCGCGTCAGCTGCGCGCAAAGCCAGCGCCATGATCGTCAAGGTGGGATTTTTGTGAGCATGTGAAGCAAACACGCTGCCGTCCGCCAGAACAAGGTTGTCGACATCCCAAGACTGAGAGTGGGCGTTTACGACGGAATCTTCCCCAGTGAAGCCCATGCGCGCCGCACCGGTTTCATGAACACCTGTTGCCCCTTCACCAAGTTCACCGTCTTTTTCTTCAATTGGGGCGGAAACGCCGCCGAGCCGTTCAATGACATCGAGCATGGTATGTTTGGCATGTTGGATCAGGTGACGTTCGGTATCACCAATGCGCCAATGGAATCTCGGGACCGCCAGTCCCCATTTGTCGACCACCACAGGATCAAGTTCCATATAGGTGTCATCGTTCGGGATCATTTCTCCGAACATCTCAAAATCAATATACGAACCATACCTGCGGCGCGCACTGGATTTCAGTTCGCGGCCATAGCCGTATTCACGCGAGGCGATGTTCGGGCCGGTCTTGATCCCCGGTGCTCCGACGCGGTCGCCGAAGACCTGTATATGGTACCCTCGTGGGAAATCGAGCCTACCTTCGGCCTGATCTTTATGACCGAACCACGGAACGACCATGTGTGGAAGAGACGTGCCATCCTCATTGTATTGCGGACGTCCGTCGAGCACCGGGAAATAGGCCCTGATCTGAAAATTAAGCGTGTTGGCAATATTGCGTCCAACCTGACCAGATCGATTGGCGAGTCCGTTCGGGAACTGATCGCTCTTGCTGGCCAGAAGCAGGCGAGCTGTTTCATAGCTGGATGCGGCCAGCACAACTGAGCGCGCCTTGGCGACTCCAAAGCTGCCGGTGCGGGTGTCCACATAACGCACACCATCTGCGCGGCCGTCGGGACCGAGTGTGACTTCGGCTACGCGCGCATGTGTCTGGATGGTCAGATTGCCGGTTTTGAGCGCTTCGGGAAGAAATGATGTTGTTGTCTGAAACTTTGCGCCAATGGAGCAGCCGCGACGGCAATGCGAAGCGTAAAAGCACGCATTCCGATCTCCCTTGGGTTGTGTGAGCACCGCTGCTCGCGTGGTTGCGACAGGGATGCCGAGGTTCTCAAACCCCGCTTTGGCAAACAGTTCGTATGCTCGCAAAGGCGGGGGAGGCTGGAGAATGCCAGGGGGGGAGGAGGGTTCGTTCTCATAGGAGTCGGTTGTCCCATATACGCCCATCAGGCGTTCGATTTCATCATAGGACGGCGCGATGTCGTCATAGGACACCGGCCAGTCTACGCCATGTCCATCGCGGCTGGCGCCCTGAAAATCATAAGGGCCGTATCGCGGTACATACGCCCACCATGCATTTGTGCGACCGCCCAGCATTCGGGTGCGGAGCCATTTGACGTGGCTACCCTCCGCATTCGTATATGGCTCATCGGCCAGATCTATGCCGCCAATGATGGCATCGTAAAAGCGGGGATTTCGGTCTTCTGTTGGAATGTTGCCCAGCGGAGCATCGATATGCTGGTTGAACATTGGTGTCTCAGTGACTGGATCATAAGGACGTCCAGCCTCCAGCATCAGCACCTTCAGGCCAGCCTGCGTCAGCCGCAAGGCTGCGGTTGCCCCGCCTGCGCCAGACCCGACTACGATGGCATCAAAATCGCCCGCGCTCATAAGTTGTCTCGTTATGCCCTTAAGGGTGTAATATCACGCGGACTTGTCGCAGCTACAAGAAAAAAGAGATCAGGCGACTTCCTGTATCTTCATCGCATCGGCCTGGGCAAGCAGGCTGTTGAACGATTTGAGGAAGTTCTGTGCTGAATGGGTTTCGTTCGCCCATTCCCGTCCTTCGCGACCTAGCTGTCTCCGGAGTTCTTCATTGTCCACCAATTCGCGTATCGCCGCGACGAAATCGTCTATGGTGTCCAGGCCATCGCCGGAACATTTGGGAATGTAGCGCCCGAAGCGTTGGGTGACGTTTTCAGGATTCACGCAGGAGACCAGCGGCACTTCGCATTGGAGGCCCTCGACGAATGCAATCGGCAAACCCTCGTGAATGGCTGGATTGAGGTGTATCCATGCCGAGGCGATGTTCTTGTGTTTGTCTTCGCCTTCCATGTGGCCGAGCATCTCAATGTTGCTTGGGAGGTCTTTGGGTTCCCACGCTCCGGGGCCGGTGAAGTGGGATTTTCCGAAGACTCGAAAGGTCACGTCTGGCATCTTTTTGGCGATTTCGGGAATAATCCACGGACGTTTTTGCGGATCGAGGCGACCTAGGAACATGACCGTAGGCTTTTCCGATTTGATATACGGTCCGTCCGGTGCGGGCGCCATCGGGTAACAAAGGGATGCGACCTCATCGGCTTTCAGGCCGTAGGTCGATTCCACTTTCGATTCCAGGAATGGAGATGGCGCCGCAAAAATCGTGCGGGACCCGCTTTCACGCCGTTGTTTGACCAGGTCGGCCAGGGGGGTGCAATCAATATAGCCCAGACCCTGTGGCTCGATGCCTTCATGGCCGGGTACTGAAGTGGTCGCGATCCGGGCCCAGTCTTCCGGTGTCTTTGGATCCTGAACCCACATGATCATGGGCGCGTTCGGGAACATCGACAGGTAGTATTCGTAGTTCTTCCGATAATCGATCGTCAGCCAGATGTCGGGGACGGCGCGCTTTGCCACAATCGCGAATTTGTCTCCGTGCCACTTCCAACTCGGCGTGCGAAGCGGGCGTCCGTAGACCTGCTGTTTGCCAATCTTGGCGAGCGCTTCGCGGTCCGGCTCACACCAGTAGAGATCCACATCGATTTTTGGATCGTGAGAGATACCCGCGGCTTCAACGATCTGCTTCGAAAGCATACCAAATCCGCCCAGGCGGCTGATGCGGTGGTCGAAAAATTCGTTGGCAATGATGCCGAGACGGATGCGGGCTTTGGAAGCGAGTGCGGAAGAACCCATTTTGTGTCCCCGTTGGGATTAGCGTGGCGGTCGGTTATCGATGGCTGAAATCTGAAATGGTGTTCCGATTTCATCCACGGTTGAGGTTAAAGCAAATTGAAGGCCAGTTTTAGCCCCAGACGCGAACTCCCGGAGATTTCGGGACACAGGTCTCATTTTGATCACGGGAGAGTGTTCGCCAGCGCCTGGATGGCATCGTTTCAACTCTCGAATTCTTGCTGGGGTAGCGCTGTTGTCTAACTTGAGCGCAGGCGACGCCAAAGCGCCAATGTGAGATCCCAGATCTTGTCGATTACAAATCTGGTGGTGCCTTTTCGCCGCTCGGTGACATTTCCGAGCAGCCAGACCGTCAAGAGTGTGGCCGTGTAAAGCAGCGCCTGGTCCCCTGCGTTGTTCGGATCATGGTCGAAGATGCTTGCATAGGCGAACAGCAGCGGCATGTGGAAAAGATACAGGCTGAAGGTGAACTCGGCGCTGTACCGGATCGGGCGAGCAAGCCATTCGGGCGTGGATGAGACATGACGTCCGATCATGACGGCGCCAATGAAATGGACAGCGACCAGGAGACCCAAGACATAGTCGGTCAGTACGAAATTCGATTGTCCGAGCAGGACCATCATATTACCGCCGATCAGTCGTCTGGTCAGGGCATCGAGCCCCTGCGGCATACCTGCAAGATCGGCGGCGATGAACGCAAGTATGCTGCCTGTAAAGAGGCTGAGACCAAGTATAAGTGACCCGGCATGCCGCTTCGAGACGTAATAGGCTCCGACCCCCGCGAACCAGACGGGCGCGAGGAGCAGTATTACCGGCCCGATCAGCAAGGACGCCAGCATGACGGCCGGAATTTTCCAGCGACCCGGTGTAAACACCAGAAGCGCGTACAGGACATAGTATGCGACTTCATAGGAAATCGACCAGAAGGGGCCATTGGAAAACAGGGCTTGGTGATTGAACCAAACTTCGTTCAGCAAGAAGACCGAAGTGATGATGTCCAGGAAGGACTCGGAATAATCGTAGCAGCAATAGTAGGTCTGCGCGTTGAACCTCATGCCCACCTTATCCGCGAGGAGCGTGACCAAGATCGCAGGCAGGACGACTGAATATATCCTGGCTGCTCTGTCGGTGACGTAGCGGCGCGGGGTAGGCTTGCGTGTATCCGTGACGTAGGCGATGACGAAGCCAGACAGTACGAAAAAGACCATCACAGCTTGTGGCCCATAATCCGCGAAGACGCTCAGCCAGCCGGAAGAGAAATTGCTGAATTCGGCGTGACTGAGAAAGACAACGAAGGCCGCTGCAAACCTTACCGCATCCAGATAAACGGACACGGAAGGTCGCATAACCCTGCGATCTTCTTCCTTTTTCATGCGCCCAACCCAATATTATCCAAATTCAATTGCTACGAATACTAAACCACCTTGTGGGAAAGACAAATATTACCGAAGAAAACGACGCGTTACGCGAATACTCGTGCGTATCTAAGAGCCCAACCGAAAATTAAGGTGAGTGATTTCAGCGACTTGTGATTCCCTGTGGTTGTCGAGACTACGGAGAAACGCAATGGCTTGGACTGAAATCACTCGCCGCCAGCATGACAGACGTTCGCTGCGCGATGCAAAGGACAGCTTCCCGACGCTGTTGTGCCTCTTCTCAGATGGTGGCTATGCGGGCGACAAGCTGGACGTGGAAATGGTCCGGACAGACGAGCCAGCCATCGAGATCGTTCGGCGCAAGGGCGAGGCAAAAGGCTTCGTCGTGATCGCGCGGCGCTGGGTCGTCGAGCCCACCCTCGCCTGGATCGGACGGTGCCGGCGCCTCGCAAAGGGCTGGGAAACCAGCATCGCCTCATCCGAAGCCTGGACCCTCATCGCCTCCATCCGACGCCTCTCACGCCGCGTCGCAAGGCATGCAGAGGAGGCGCCGGTATTTTGAGTCAGACTCTTAGCAGGGCCGGAAAACTGCGCAGGAAAGCAGGACCAGGTCAGACAAAAGTTACCGGCTATCTTGTTGGTTGTGTTGGGAAACACGCATACACTAATATCTTCAGTGGGCAGATGGCCTTGTGCAGTTTGGGCGAGGGGAGGCGATTTGCATGCTTTTCCAACTCAAGACTGAAGCGATGCAGACTCAGGCCGGGGCATTCATGTCATTGGCATATATTTCTCAGAATGATCTTCAATTACGCTCAATACTGTACCAAGCTTGGACAATGGGATGAATATGGTCGATCAGAACCAGCCAGCAGCGGTGAGCGAAGAGGCGATAGTTTCCCCGCAATCGGTGTTTCGTGCGGCTGTGTGGCTGACAGGGGCGAAAATTGTCGCCTACGGGATCGGATTTATCAGCACCATCGTGCTCGCGCGGATACTCGTGCCAGCCGATTTTGGTATCATTGCGTTGGCGATGGCGGTTGTCAGCGTCTCTTCCGCAGTTCTGGAGCTGCCTGTCACGCTGGCCTTGATCCAGATGGACGACCCGACAGATGAGGATTTCAATACCGCGTGGACTCTGTCCATATTGAGGGCGATCGCGATTTCAATCTTCCTGCTTGTTATCGCCCATCCCGTCGCCCGGTTCTTTCACATGCCGCACGTTGGCAATGTGATCATGGTTCTGGCGATCCAACCTCTCATCTTCGGACTTCGGAATTCACATTTCGAGCGCTATGCACGGGATCTGAAATTCTCTTGGGATATTACAAGCGAGCTTCTGGCGAAGTCGGCTCAGTTCATGGCCTGCGTGGCGATCGCCTTGATCTGGAAATCTTATTGGGCGTTCGTTGCGGGGGTGCTGATTTCCGCAATCGTGGGCCTCGTCGTCACTTATGTTGCTTATCCGCAGTTCCCTAAGTTTTCTCTGAGTTCAACCAGAAAACTGTTTGGCTTTTCTGCCTGGCTTGGCCTGGGCGCGATGTTCAATCAGCTGAATGCCCAGACGAGCCGCTTTGTTGTTGCCAGCGCGTTTGGTCAAACATCCCTGGGGCAGTTTGACATTGGTAGCCGCCTGTCGACTGAATTTTCCCAGTTCCTGCTCATCCCGATAACGCGATCACTTTTCTCTGCGTTCAGCCGTATTGTGAATGATGCGGAGCGGTTCCGCGCAGCATATCTGCGTTCACAGTCGACAACATCCGCGATTGTGATGCCAGTCGGGATCGGTCTCGGCCTTATGGCAGACCTGCTGATTCCACTCTTGCTGGGAGACAAATGGAGCCCCGCTATCCTGATTGTCCAAGTATATGCACCTACCATGGCTTTGACGGTCATGGCGGCCCCGATCCGTTCGGTCGGGATGGCCTTGAACCGGACAAAGGACCTTATGCATCGTGATATCGTGTCATTTCTGGTTCGGGTCACCGGTATGGTGGGCGGGGCCTACTTTTTCGGCTTTGCCGGATTTCTCGCGGCGTATTGCCTGACAGCCATCGTGATTGTTTTTATCAACCTTGGCTTCCTCAGTAAGTTCGTTGATGTAAGTATCTTGCAGCAATTGAGGAATGTCTCGCGGTCTCTCATATCGGCGGCTTGTATGGCGATCATCGTGATGCAGGCCAAACACCTTGTGGGGCCGCTTCATTCTCCGTGGCTGACAGGGCTGGAGATCGGCGTGCTCTCCGCTCTTGGCGCGATTTCTTATGCCACCTGTCATTATTTTCTCTGGCACATGAACGGTCGACCGGATGGGCCTGAAGAAATGGGCCTGCGGGTGGCTCGCTCTCTTTCGCGGCGGCAAGCGTAATTCTGGCCAAGCCATGACCAACTCGCTGGCTTGGGGATCTGCAGCGCGTGAATGCCATCGGTCTGTCGCAATGTCGCGACTTCACAAATAAACGCATTGGAAGAGTTGGCTCGGTGCCTTGAAAATTCTGGTGCACCGGGGAAGGTGAAGATGGGAACGCCTATCTTATTGTCGTTGAGAGACTTACGCGCTGACATATGAGAAACGAGGTTACTGCGACGAAAACAACCTCGTCGCTCAGGCAATTGGAACCTCAAATGCAAACTGCTGAAGAAGTGTCGCGGTCCGTCTGGCTAAGGCCCATGCCGGTGATCGACCTTCACGGCGGATTGAAGCATCCTGCGGAGTGACGTCCGCGGGGGGCAGAAGCAGGTGTAATCAGGCTCCTCACCCCTCCACTGAACATCAACAAAGGAACTCACTCATTTCGGCGGTGGGCCTGTATGGGGAAGACCGGTTGCGACTTCATAGAAATCAGCGGTGCGCCCGATGAAACGGGACCCTTCTTTCGTCAGGTGTCCGATGTCATGATAGAACAGGATGTTTCCGTTCCGGACCTGGCATACCGTCCCGTTGCAAAGCAGAGGGCGCAGGGAGAAAATGTTATAATTCTGGGCCAGTTTCATAATGGCGTCATGCACCTTGACCAAGGAGGGAAAGCCCTTCGTGAGATCAATCTGGCAGTCGTCCGCATCAAGAGAATCGAACCATTCGTGACGGGCAAGGCACCGGCCCACATCGAGGGTCTCTGAAGGCGTCGGATCAAAGACAACAACGCGAATACCCCGCGCCTTGATCCAGTCCAATGTCTCGCGAAATCGGGGGATGATGGTCTCCACATCCGACTCTACAGTGCGCCCACTGCTGTCGATAAACCATGTGGCGTCCTCGAATTGAGTGAAAAGTGACCCGACCACAACGAACTTCACTTCTCTGTGCGTCTCCACATACACTTTTACGCTGGCGTTGAAAGCGGCACATTTCTCTGTCCAGTCCAGTCCTTTGCGCGCTTCGCCAAAAGGTTGGTACGGCGTCAGATCAAATAAAGGAGGGCAGGAGTGGAAGGTCCGCTGAACCACATGAGCACCTGGCTCTGAGGCCAGAATTCCATCGGTGAGTTGCATGGCGTATGAATCGCCCCAGACAAGAAGGGTTGGGGTATCCGAGGGGCCGGTTTCACATTCGCGGATGACCGTCAGCCCACTACAGTCTTCGTTCAATCCTTCAGCCCGCTGCAAGTCCGCATCAATCTGGCCTGCCAGACCATTTTTCCGTTCAGGCAGACCGTGTGAAAGGCTTATGGCAGAACCGGCCACAAATATTCCGGCAGCGATCGGAGATGCCAGCATAGCAAGCCGTTTTACGCTGGTCTTTTTGCGGTCGCGGAACGGAGTTTCGACGAATTTCATCGTCAGCCAGGCTAGAAGGAAAGTCAGGGCAATAAGTCCTGCATAGTGCACAGGGCCGAGCTCCTCCAGGCTGCGTGTCCGGGCAAAAGCAAAGAGGGGTTGATGCCAGAGATAGGCGCTGTAGCTCAGTAGGCCGACCCAGACCATGGGTTGCCATCTGAGAATTCGTGTACCGACAGCCGGTGTGCCTGCTGACATGATAATCAAGGCCGTTCCCAGAACGGAAGGCAGCGCCAGAATTCCGGGAAACGGCATTGTGCTGTTCAGCAGGAATATTGACCCGAGTATCATCATCCAACCGGAATAGAGGGCGGATCGCGCTAGCCCGTCACCTGAAATCCGGTTTCCCCCAAAGCCCAGAGCGACAAGCGCACCGACCCCGAGTTCCCAGGCCCGCGACGGAAGCAGGTAGAAGTTTGCTTCGGGAAAGCGAACCGATCCTATCTCGGCAGTTGCGAAACTGATGATCGATAAAACGGCAATGACTGCGAATACGATCTTGCCGGGGAACCTGCGCAGAAGAAGCAACAGGACAGGAAAGAAAATATAGAACTGCTCCTCAATCGCCAGACTCCAGGTATGCAGCAGTGGTTTCAGTTCGGACGCCGTCGCAAAATAGTCTGACTTCAGCCAGAAGAATATATTCGACGCGAAAAGGCAGACTGCGATGAGGCTCTTTCCGAACTCTGCCAATTCTCCAGGGGTCAGCCATCTGACGGCGAAGGGCAGGCATGCCAAGCATACAAGCAATAGGGCGGGAAGAATCCGGCGGGCGCGGCGTTCGTAGAATTTCAGGATCGAGAAGCGTTTCTCCAACATCTCCGCATAGATGATGTTCGTGATCAGATACCCGGAAATGACGAAAAATATATCGACGCCGACGAAACCTCCCGAAAAGACCTGAAAACCGGCATGGTAGAGGATCACGGGTATGACCGCGACGCTGCGAAGGCCATCTAGTTCAGGCCTGTACTTGAGTTTGGCAACCACTGCGCGGCACGTCCATCATGACTGGGATATACGGGCAAATTAGCAATTTCCGCGCCAGTTGGCATCGGCAAAGCGGGTTGCTGATGACCTGTCTGCAAGCTCTGCACACTAGGGTCCGGACTCATTAAAGCCACCAGATGACAGCGGCTGCAAGGACTATTGCGGCCATGAAGTTGATGATGTTGCGTTCAAAGCGCGTTGCGATGCGCCGCCAATCTTTCAGCCTGCAGAACATGCGCTCGATGACGTTGCGCTCGCGATAAATGGTCTTGTCATAGGCGTATTGGACCTTGCGATTTGACCTGGGCGGAATGACGGGCGCGGTGCCACGATCTTCCAGCCACTCGCGTAGCTTCTGGCTGTCATATCCCTTATCGGCGACGAGATGGGAGGTCGGTGGAAGGGCGGTCAGGCACGCCTCTGCAACCTTGCAATCGTGGACGTTTCCGGGCGTCAGCATCAGAATGAGCGGGCGGCCTTTCTCATCGCAGACAGCGTGGAGCTTTGTGTTGCGGCCGCCTTTGGTGACGCCGATACCATGCGCCACGGCCCCCCTTTTCCGCCGCCCGCGCAGCGGTGGACCTTGATGCAGGTACTATCGATGAACACCTTGTCGGGCACATCCTCAGCGCCCGCCAGGGCAGCAAAGATGTCCTCCC
>LADW01000047.1 GCA_000961695.1 Hyphomonadaceae bacterium BRH_c29 | reverse complement strand
CGCCATGGCGAGCGCTGCGGCGGCGCGAGGGCTGGCGCCTGTCTCGAGCGCTGGCGACGTCCGCGTGGCCCGGATGATGTCGACGACATAGCCGATCACGTCATCCTTGATCGTGGTCGCCGAAACCGAAGCCACAGCCTCGTCCAGTTCGTCGGCAGCGATGACGGATTCCACGCCGAACGCGTCCGGCGTCTTCATGCCCGTCCGGGTGCCGTGCTGGGCGACGATAGCGAACTCTTCCTCGCGGGAGGGATAATCGAGCGTGTGCTTGAACAGGAAGCGGTCGAGTTGGGCCTCTGGCAGCGGATAAGTGCCCTGCTGCTCGATCGGGTTCTGCGTGGCGATCACCATGAAGCGCGGGTTCAACGCGTAGGAGTCGCCATCGATCGTCACTTTGCGCTCCTGCATGGCCTCTAGCAGGGCAGCCTGGGTTTTCGGTGGCGTCCGGTTGATCTCGTCGGCCAGCAGCAGGTCTGTGAAGATTGGGCCCTTGGTGAGGGCGAACTCATTGGTCTGGAAGTTGAACAGGTTCGTGCCCAGAACATCGCCGGGCATCAGGTCCGGCGTGAACTGGATGCGGCCGAACTGAAGAGAGATGGAGCGGGCGAAGCACTGCGCAAGCAAGGTCTTCGCCGTGCCGGGCGGGCCTTCCAGCAACACATGGCCGCTCGAGAACAGCGCCGTCAGGAGCAGGTCGACAGTCGTATCCTGCCCGATCACGGCCTTTCGGACCTGACCTCGGATGCGCGCAGCGAGTTCGCGGATGTCAGCTGGGGTCATTCATGGATCTCCTGAGAATATCGCGGCGCCAACGCCAGAGGTCGCGGGCCTTGTGCATAAGTTCTTCCCGGCTGGCGGCGGGTGCGCGCAGGCCGGCTTCGAGTTGCGAGAAAGTCTTGCCCGAGGTCTCCTCCGGGCCAAGACGGTCGAACAGTTCCGAAAGCTGCGCTTCAGTCAGCGTGCGCGGCGCGCCGATCTCACGGGCCACGCGCCTGCGGATCAGGGTCAGATAGCCCGGCGCCATGCGGGTTTCCCGCCGCGCCATGGTGACGAGTCCCGCCGAATTGTTTGCCAGCGCCTGCTTGCCAAGGGCAATGGCACGGCCTTCGCGTGACGGCGGTCCGAAGCGGATACTGGCCGCCCAGCCGAGCAGGAGCGCAGATGTCAGCGCGATCAGCGTCACGCCAAGGAATGGCGCATCGAACATCATCTGGAGCAGGTTTTCAGACCGCGTGAAGCCGTGCAGCGTGGCATCGAAGACAATCGGCTCGTCATCGTCATAGCGCATGAAATTGATCAGCTGCATGGCGAAGCGGGCATTCTCGCGCTCTGCCAGGCCAAACGTGTTGATCATGTCCGGATCGGCCAGAATGAAAATATCCTGACCCGGAACGCGCGCGAGGAGATAGCCGTCGCCCGTGTCGACAACCGGCTCAAGAACATCAGAGTGAAGCACCTGCATCTTCAGGTCCGGCTTCAGCGCCATCGGGCCGAACGGCGTGTCGACACGATCCGGCACGTCAATCCGGGCAATGCTGGCATCCATGTCCAGCGCTTCCAGCAGGTCGTCGATCAGGCTCTCATTTGTGAGGTCCGTGTCTTTCTGCCGTGTGGGATTGAGGCGGTCGGTGCGCCCGTTCCATTTTGGCAGCACGATCAGCGTGGTCGAAACCGGCGTGTAGTCTTCCAGCGACTTCTTCATGCCCCAGGGTGACAGCGTCACAACCATCGTGCCGTAGACCCCGCCATCGAGGTCGCTGGCAGAGCGCGAAATCTCGACGGGATAGTCCTGCGCTTCCAGCAGTTGGACAAAGCCATTGTAGCCGATGGCGGAGGTCGAAAAAGGGTGATCGCCTGCCTGGTCGCGGTCGCGTAGTTCCGGTGCCCAGCCAGCCAGCACCATGAAGGCGCCGAACGAAATCACCGCCACGGCGATCAGGATCGCCACCGTGCGGACTGCGAAGGGGGAGCCGGAAGATGCCGTATTCTCGCTCATGCCCAGGCCTCTCCGAAGGCGAAGTCCTGATAGGAGGTGCGCGCTTCCTGCCAGCCGTCCGCATCGACCTCGCGCCCGCCGAAGAAGCTGCGTTCCACGATCACGATGATGGGCCCAAGCCCGTGTTTCGCGCGTTCCGGCAAGTGCTGAAGGTCACCAATTTCCCGCGCGGTCAGCGATTTCGGAACGCCGCCTTCAAGCCGGGTCTGGATGTCCTCGATGGAGCGGAAGAGGAGAAGGTGCACGGCTTCGGCAAACTTGCCTGCCCTGGCCAGCGCGTCGGCCTCTTCGAGCAATCCGCGCGCCATCGCGGCATCCGGTCGGACATCGATTAGCTCGTCGTCTGCCTCGTCCACTTTTCCGGCGCCGGATTTACCGAAGCGCACGCGCAAGGCTTCTCCGAAGATGAAGTAAAGAACCCCGCCGATCACCGCGATGATGATGGCGATGAACAGATACCCGAAGAGGGGCGATAGCGCGGAAAGCAAATCTGCCAGCCATTTAAGCCAGGGCGGCGGCGGAGGTGGCGGTGGCAGGGCGGCTTCTTCCCATTCCGGGCGTTCCAGCTGAAGGTCTGTGTTCTTGAGATAGGCCTCATGGGCCTTGTCGAGCGCGTCCAGATCCGTCGCCGGACGCCAGTCTTCTTCGCCTTGGGCATCAAACGTATCGTCTATCCCGACATCGTCGAGGTTCCAGTTGGACACGGTGACGGTGTCTTCACGTGGTTCTACCTGAACGGGCACGGCATGAGGGGATGGATCTTGACCAGGACTGCCCTGCGCCAGCGCAGATGCGGCGAGCAGGCAGGCGAGTGCAAAGGCAGTTGCTGTCCTTCCCCTCAACCGCACCGGATACTCCTCACCTCATAACCCCTGAGTTGCGACTATTTCAGAGGTCGCTCCGGGCTTCAACGGCCTATTGCGAAGACTGAACAGCCAACCGATATAGCGCAGCCAAGGCAGAGATGAGGCGAACCATGGACAAGGCAGAGATCTACAGGGATTTGAAGGCGGAAATCGCCAGCGTGGTGTCGGGCGAAACTTCCGTGACGGCGCGCTATGCCACAGCCAGCTGCCTGATGGCGGAGGCGTTTCGTCCGCGCTTTTTCTGGACCGGGTTCTATGTCGTCGATCCGCTGAAGGACCGCGAACTGGTCGTTGGCCCGTATCAGGGCACTTTGGGTTGTCTGCGCATTCCGTTCGGCAGAGGCGTCTGCGGCCATGTCGCGGCGACGCTGGAGTCGATCATTGTGCCGGATGTGCACGCATTCCCCGGCCACATCGCGTGTGACTCCGCAACCAATTCCGAAATCGTCCTGCCGGTGTTCGACAAGGCGGGAAATCTGGCCGCCGTGCTTGATATCGACTCGACCCAGCCCGATGCGTTCGATGAAGTGGACCGTGAAGGCCTTGCCGCGATCTGCGAGATCCTACTGGTCGCTTGAGGCCGGCACGGTCGCCATGAGGCTGGCCTCATAAGGCAGCTCTGGCGAAGTTGCTCGGGCGACGCCGTCGATCCGGTCGATCAGGTGCTCTTCCAGAATATCCAGCTTGCGGGCGCGTACGCCTGAAACGGTGAGGATTTCCTGGTTGAGGACCAGCCATTCATCGTCGTTCGGGTCATAGGCGGGCCAGTCTGGCAGGCCGGGACCATTTGGATCGCCGGTGCGGGCGAAGTTGGTCCAGTAGGCCTGCATCGACTCGGCCAGCTTTGCGTCTTTGTCGGTTTCCGGCATGAGCGCGGTATTGGAGCCGAAGACGAACGGGATCTCGGATCCGTGGAAGGCGCCGATGGTCTGATTACGGGACGGCCAGGTGCGGGTGAAGAAGTACATCCATGTCGGATGCCCGGCGGTCGCGTTGGCCTTGCCAATGAAGCGCATATGGACGCCGAACATGTCGTCGCCCAGCATGTCGGTCGCGCCAGCATCCCAGTCTTTCAGAGAGTCCATGCCGTAAAGCGCCTGAAGCGCTTTGGCCGGGTTCTCCCCGAAGACTTCCGCCAGCTTCTGCTCCCGCTCGTCCAGCGTTCCGGTGATCTCGCGTTTCAGGACCGTGGGAGACTGGATGGAGTGATAGAACAGGCTGCCTTCGTCGGCATTGTAACCGGCAAGCACGGGGACCTTCGGCGCGTCGCCAGTGCGGATCGCAGTGCCGATGGTCTGTTTCAGCACCACGCCGTCCACGTTCGGCAGAAAGTAGCGGACGAGATCCGGGCGCTGTTCGGTGCGCGTGATGATCGAGGCCGCAGGGATCGCTCGAAGGTCTGCTGCTGTGGCGGCTTTGCCTGCAAACGTGCTCAGGAATTCCTCGCCGGCCGCTTCGGCGCTGAGGGCGCCAGGTATGGGGGCCTCGGTGCGGTAGATCGAGTTGTAGCTGCTGGAGCCGCTTTCCATAATGGCTTTCTGGTACAAGCCATCTGCAAGAGGTGTCGCCATCAGTTCACTGACAGACTGCGCGCCGGCGCTTTCACCGAAGATGGTGACATTGTCCGGATCGCCGCCGAAGGAGCGGATATTGTCCCGCACCCAGCGAAGGGCCGCGACCTGATCCAGCAGGCCGTAATTGCCGGACGTGCCGGCTTCTTCGGTCAGAGCCGGATGGGCGAGATAGCCGAGGGCGCCGAGGCGGTAATTGATCGTGACCAGAACCACGCCGTTCTCGACCAGTGCATTGGATTGGTAGAGGTCTTCTGAGCCGGCTCCGGCCTGGTGCGAGCCGCCATGGATCCAGACCATGACCGGCAGCAGTGTCTCGCTGCCCACATTCGAGGTGCGGACATTCACGAACAGACAGTCTTCGGCTTCCACCGATGCGGGCAGGGCCTCAAGATACTTTTTCGCGAAGAGGCGTTTCCACCAGGGCAGGCCGGAGCCGTCAATGATGCCTTCGACGAAGCTGTTGCTGTCTTTGCGGGGCTGCAGGCATTCCGGTCCGAAGGCGCGCACATCCCGGGCGACAGCGCCCCATTGCGGTGGTGCGCCCGGCGCAGCCCAGCGGCGCGCGGTGGCGTACGGAATCCCGTTATACACTTTGATATCGGCATTGCTGGCATCGACCCCGCCAAGGATCACGCCCTGGTTAATGCGCAAGGGTTCAGCCAAAGCGAGAGGCTTCGCCGGGGCGTTAAACTTAAACCACCCCCACGCGACTGCTCCGAGCAGCAGAAAAAACAGAATGATACTAACGCGCTTCATGAACTCCACCCGACACTCGCGTCGTGCAACCAGTATACCAGACGCGCCTGACGTGTCACCGAACGGCGGTTTGTTTAACCAAGAGAATCCAATGTCCGTGTTAAGGAAGACACAAGATCATCTGTCGGTTCGATGCCGCAGGCGAGCCGGATGAAGCCTTCCGGCACATCGTCGCCCCAGCGGATACGGCACTCTGCACTGGTGTGAACGCCGCCGAAACTGGTCGCGGCCACAATCAGAGGATTGTTTTCAATAAATTTTTCTGCCGTTTTGCGATTGGCGAGCGTAAAGCTCACGATTGGGCCGAAGCCGCGCATCTGCCTTTTCGCGACTTCATGGGACGGATCATTCGTCAGTCCGGGATAGTTTACAGCGCTGACTGCCGGATGGGCACGGAGTGCCTCCGCTGCGGCCATCGCGTTCGCATTTGCGCGTGACAGGCGAAGTTCCAGCGTCGCCATTCCCCTGTGGAGCAAGTAGGCATCGAACGGACTGACGATTGCGCCTGCCAATCTGCGCCATGTCCGGACCGGTTTGAGCAGGGCGCTATCCCGCGATGCGACATGACCAGCCAGCACATCCGAGTGCCCGGCCATGGCTTTGGTGTCCGCCATGACCACCAGGTCCGCGCCCAGATCGAGCGGTTGCTGGCCAATCGGGGTCGCAGTCGTATTGTCGGCGACGAGCAGTGCTCCGGCGGCTTTTGCCCTCTCTGCCACTTTCGCGATGTCACAGACAGCGAGGCCCGGATTGGACGGCGTCTCGATCATGACGAGGCGGCAGCCGGTCATGTCGGCTGTGATCATGTCTGCGGTCGGGCAGGTGCGGACTTTCACCCCGATGGGAACGAATTGCGTGTCCAGCAGTGCACGGACATTGTAATAGCCGTCTGAGTGCACCAGCACCGTGTCACCTGGGCGGAGATAACCGAAGAAGACGGAGGCAATCGCTGCCATGCCGGACGGGAACAGAACGGCCTCGCCGCCTTCGAGAATGCCGATCTCGGCTTCCACTTCCTCGATCGTCGGATTGCCATTGCGGCCATAGAAATGGCTGCCGTCCGGATCACCGGCCAGCACGAATGTGGATGAGGCCATGATCGGCAGAGAGACGGGATCGCCCTTTTTCAGGCCTTGCGTGCGGTGATGCAGCAGCCGGGAGATAGGTGATGGGAGCTTACTCATTGAGGAGGCCTTCTGCCCGGAAGGGCCTTGTCGTGAGCAGTTCCTGGCACAGAAGGCCAGCGTCCCGGTGGCGGCTCATCTCTTTGTAATTCGGATGGTTCAGGGTGGCGATGAAGGCTTTCCTGTCCGGGAAGAACATTACCATCACGGCGTCCCAATCCCCATTGCCGATGAAGTAACGCTCCACCGCGCCCATCATCAGGCAGCGTCCGCCGACTTCTGCGGCAGCCTCGCCAAAGGCATCGGCATAGCGCTGGTAGGCGATGCTGCCCGGTTCATCCGCTCCGTGTTCCGGGGCGCCGGCCTCGTATTCCGCTTTGACGCGGAACTTCAGGATGTTCACCTGGGCAATCGGTCCATCGAACGGGTCATCGCGAAAGGCGCGGAACTGGTCTGCAGTGGGCTGAAATGCGGGCATGGGGATTCCTTCCGTTCATGGGCGCAGGTCTGGATGGGTTGCGAGAAAGTGCTCGGCATAGAACAGCGCAGCCGCATGCAAAGCGTGCTGCACGGGCAGGGCACCATAGTTCAGAAATTCTTCATACGGCATTTCCAGCACTTCGATCTGCTCGTTCGGATCGAGAGACTGCTCCGCCGTCCGGGTGCAGCCGAGAGCGAGAAAATAATGCAGCTTGTTGTTCTGTGTTGCCGGGTTCGGATAGCAGGTGCCGACATGGTGCATCTCGCGGGCGGTGTAGCCGGTTTCTTCGCTGAGCTCCCGCGCGCCAACGACCGCCCAGTCATGTTCGCCCGGATCGGAGACGCCGCCGGGCAGGCCAAGCGTCATCACATCGGCGGCGTGTCTGTATTCGCCCACCAGAACCAGATTGCCGGCATCCGTGATCGGTATGACGGTCACCCAGTCTGTCAGCTCAATGACGTGATACGCCTCGACCACGTGGCCGTCATCGCGGACGCAGCGGTCTGTGCGCAGACCCATGAACCTGTCACGCATCACCTGTTTCGAAGAAAGAATCGTCCAGGGTTTCATGTCATTTCACCGTGGTCATGCGGGCGAGCTTGGCCGCGAGGAGAAGCCAGGGCGCCGCGTGCAGGAGAAGGTCGAACATATCGACAGGCTTATGCAGAGTGCCTGCGGCCAGCATTTTCAGCTTTTCCCAGATATGCGGTTCCGGCGTGAAAGGGGCGAGCCCCAGTGTGAGGCAGCCAAGAATAGCGAGGCTCAGCGGCACCTTGTCGAGAAAATCAAGCATGGCCGGGCTTACTCTCTGCCTTTCAGGTGACGATCAAGGAAATCCATTCGCGTTTTCATCAAATGGGTTTGAAGGGCTTGCCCGCGAATGCCGTGGCGCTGGCCGGGATAGGTCATCAGCTCAAATTGCTTTCCCTTCTCCTGCAGCATTTCCATCAGGCGGGTCGTATTGTCGAAGGTCACGTTGTCATCGGCCATGCCGTGCATCAGGAGGAGCGGCGTGCTGAGGTCTCCGGCATAGGGAAGAACACCGGAAGCCTCGTATCCGTCCGGATTGTCTTCCGGCGTATCCATATAGCGCTCTGTGTAGAACGTATCATAGAGGCGCCAGTCGGTGACAGGGGCGCCGGCTGCTGCAGCGGCGAAAGTCCCCTCCGGCGCTTGCAGGATTGTCATCAGCGTCATGTAACCACCATAGGACCAGCCCTGAATGGCGATGTGGTCTGCGTCCACGAAAGGCTGGGATTTCAGCCAGTCTACGCCAACGAGCTGGTCGCGTACTTCCGGGCTGCCTGTGCGGCGGTAGATCACGTTCTCGAATTTGCGACCGCGATTGTCGCTGCCGCGATTGTCGAGGCGGAAAATCAGATAGCCATGCCGGGCGAGATACTGGTCCGACAGGCTGCCCCAGCTGCGCTTGACGGTTTGCACGTGCGGCCCGCCATAGACTTCCACTATGACCGGGTATTTGCGCGTGGCATCGAAGCCAGGTGGTTTCAGGATGGAGTAATGCAGGTCCTGCCCGTCTTCCGCTTTCAGCGTGCCGAACTCGTGTGTGACGTGATCCGTCAGGTAGGGCGCATAGGGATGGTCTGCATTGAGGGCATTCTCCTCGATCCAGCCGATCAGCTTGCCGTCGATCCGGTAGAGGCCGGTCTGAGGTGGCTGGGACGGGGACGAGGATGTGCCGACAAAGCTCTGTCCGTCAGGGCTGACCGTCACATCCCAGGACTTGCCGGCTTCTGTGATGCGCTCGGCGCGCTCATGACCTGGGCGGTCTGTCGAAATCGTATAGAGATGACGTTCCAGAACCGTGTCGGCATAGCCGCTATAGTAAAGCGTCTTGCCGTCCGATGAGACCGCATCAACGGCGCCCAGCACTTCGTCTGTGGGCGTGACAGCGACAGCTTCGCCTTTGCCTCCGCGCGGCAGGATGGCCGCGTGCCGCATGTCGCCATCTTCCGTTGACAGAAGAAGGCGTCCGTCCGGGAGTTGCTGGAAGTCGTTGGACAGATTCACCCAGATATCATTATGCTCTGTATAGGGGGTCGACATATGCCATTCTGGCCCGTCAGCGAGGTTGTAGCGGATCTCGGTCTGGTCACGGTTCACGGTCTGGAACCACAGGCTATCGCCCGCCCAGTTTACCCGGGCGAGATAATCGTCCGGCCCGGCCTGATAGATGCGGTCCGTTTGACCCTTCTTCAGGTCAATGACGTAAAGGCCCACTCGGGCATTCGGGCGCCCTGCGCGCGGATAGCGCTGCTCGATGACGGACACCTTGTCCGCTTCAATGTCGAACCGGGGGATGATGTCCACGCCGCTCTCATCGACTTCGGTAAAAGCGACATAGCGCTCGTCCGGGCTCCACCAATAGCCGGTGTAGCGATGCATCTCTTCCTGTGCGACGAATTCGGCGACGCCGTAGGAAATGGCTTTTGCTGGATCGGCTTTGGGCGTCAGGCGTGTTTCCTTGCCCGTCGCGAGGGTGACCGAATAGAGCGCGCCCTCGCGCACGAAGGTGACATAGGTGCCTCTTGGGGAGACGCGCGCGTCGTATTCGAACTCGTCCGTTTTGGTCAGTTGCCGGACCTCAGGTCCTTTCGGGGACAATGTGACGAGGTGCAGGTCTCCGCCCAAAGGTATGAGGATCGTGTCAGCCGTGCCCCAGCTATAGTCGACAATCCCTGACGAGCCCGCGATGCGCTTGCGCTCGCGCATGGCCTTTTCTTCTTCCGACAGTTCGACGGGATTGGGCTCAAGCAGCCGGGAGTTGACCAACATGCTCTGCTGACCGGTGGCAACGTTGTACTGCCACAGATCAAACCGGCTCTGGTCATCTGGCCGTGATTTCAGGAACGTCACGCGCGTTCCGTCGGGTGAGTATTTGACCATCCGCGCCACCGGTCCGGAAAGGGAGGGGGAGGCGAAGAGGCGTTCAAGCGGCAGACTGTCCGGCGATGCGGTCAATATTTTGGTCTCCGTTGCATTTGGGAGTGGCTCGGCAAAGGCCTGGCAGGCCACAAACAGGACCATAGCCAGACCCGCAAACAGGAATTGGACAAGGCGATTCATGCGCGTGACCTAGCCACGCGACGGCGCAATTGTCATCCGTTCCTGCCTGTCATTCCGGCCGTTTTGAGGTTTTTTCCGCACACACTGCAATCGGCTACTAGCCAAGCCATGACCTCACAATAAAGTGATACACATGATGAATGGGGTGGGCCTGTTTCAAGAAGCGGTTTCCCTGGTTGCCTCGGGGCGAGGCGGCTTTTCCCTTCTGCGTGGTGCCGAACTGATGCGCCGCGCCGCCGATGCTGGACATATCGCTGCTGCCAACAATTACGGGGCCATGCTGCACGCCGGACGAGGCGTCCGGCAGGATTTCGTTGCGGCCCGTGCCTACTACAATCAGGCGGCCAGTGCGGGTTACCCGATTGCGCTGTTCAACATGGGTTTCATGTGCTTCCGTGGCCTTGGCGGGCCCCGGGATGCGCGGCGTGCGCGCTATCTGTTCCTGAGGGCAGCCCAGCAAGACGAAGTGGATGCGATCACGTATCTCGGCCTGATGCTGATGTCGGGCCAGGGCGGTCCTGCCGATCCCGCCGCCGCGCGCAGCTGGTGGAGCCGTGGGGCCGCGCTGGGCAACAGCCGGTGCGCCTTCAATCTCGGCATCGCCCACGCCGGTGGACACGGCTGCCCGCAGGACCTGGTCAAAGCATGGCGCTGGTTCCGGCAGGCTGAACGTCTCGGAAATCAGGACGCGGCAAACGAAATCGAACGCCTCGAATGCGCCATGAGCGCCGAGGAACAGGATCGCGCCTACCGCCGGGCCAGCTGATCCGGAGTCAAACGTACATCAGAACAAATGCCAGCGTGAAGGTGACCATCGCGATCACCAGATCTGTCGTCACCGCTACGATGGCAAACAGGCCGGCACGCCAGGCGCGCCCGCAGGACGCATAGACGGGTTTCAGGCCGAAATAGATTGTTGCGGCGTACAACAGCATCGCAATCGCAAACCCGGCGAATGTCACCGCATCGAGCAGCTCAGCCGGGACGAAACTATAGGGGACTGTCTGCAGCAGGCCAAATGTCAACGCCGGCAGCAGGGCGACGAAATAGAGCCTGATGCGAACCGGCGCCGGCGTGCCCTTGTCCCAGATCCGAACCAGCAGCGAAGCGAAGAAGTGGCAGAGGAAATACGTGAACGGGAACAGGATGAGGACTTGATTCATCAGCATCCGCGCCGCTTCCGTCACATTCTGGACGGGCAGGTCTTGCGGGGGAACAGTGCTCAGATAGTCGACCATGCTGACGATCAGGGGGGAGCTGTCATCCGCCCACAGGAAACGCAGGACGACGGTTGCCGCGATGATCGTGAAGACCAGTCTGAGGGAGGGCGTATACTTGCCGTTCCAGTCTGGATCACGGGCTGCTGTGAAGAGCCTTGCTGGCCGTGTCACGGCGACTGCCAGTGTCGTCACTGCGCGGACGTTCAGGCCGAACAGGTCGTCCAGCAGCGCATCCCAACCAGACAGCCGGGTCATGTCGTCATCTGTGGGGGCAGGCTTTTTCGGAGTGTTCACCGATAAAACTCCTTCGATGCCGTTGGACCTGGCGCTCTGGTAGCTTTGATCCTGATTGCGTTTGCCTGATCCGCCAAGAGGATTGCAGGTCAGGGCGCCCCAATCGGAATGAATAATAAATGTATTGAAATATATTCACACCACCACTACTTCTGCCCAGCGGAGGAGGACGCAATCATGATAAAATGGATATCCCGTATCACAGGCGCAGTCGCGCTCATCGCCCTTGGACTGGGCTGGTGGCTGTTTGTCGGGCTCAGCAAAGCGCCCGCCGCAGCGCCGGGCCTTGTGGATATCGCCGCTTGGCGGGCGATGACGGCTGCCGACGCTGGCGCGAAACCTGTCCAGATACGGGTGCTTGAAGTTGGCAGGGATTCCGCGCCCATGCTGGCAGCGCGCGCCGGCGCGTTCGGCGGCAAATGGCAGACCAGCTACAATGCAGTTCAGATTGTTTATCCGGACCGGACGCTGGTCATCGGCGGCGCCCTCGATCATTTGACTTCTGAAGGCATGGTCCAGTCCCAGGCCGATTGGCAGTTCGACGATGCGGCATATGATGAGCTGACAGATGCGATGCTGAGAGCTGATCAGGTGCTGATGACGCACGAGCATTTGGATCACATCATGGCGATTGCACGACATCCGGATCCTGATGCCCTTGCGCCGCGACTGGTCTTGAACGCAGCGCAAATCTCGGCCCTGCCGCAATTTGCACTTGGAGAGCTTGCGCCTGCACTGAAGGGACTGTCCCCGCGTCTTGATGGGGCTGCGCAACAGGTCGCGCCCGGAATCGTCGCGGTGCCGATGCCGGGTCATACACCCGGAAGCCAGTTGTTTTTCATCACGCTGGAGAATGGTCAGGAATATCTGATGATCGGAGACATTGTTTGGTCAATGACCTCGCTTGAGGAACTCACCATGCGCCCGGTCTTCACGCAGTTCATTATATTCGATCCCAATGAGGACCGCGAGGCGATCCGCACCCAGATCCGCGCCCTGCGCGACCTGATGCAGGCGGAGCCGGACCTCGTCGTATTTCCGAGCCATGACCGGGTCTGGCTGGATGAACTGTCTTCCAGGGGCCTGATCGAGTGGGGCTTCACGGACTAGACGGCTTCGCTGGGACGTGCTGCCGAGGGTGCCTGAAATGGCGCCGCCCGACGAACGACAGGCACCTCTGAGCTTGATTTTATGGGGCGAGTGCGTAACTGGGGCGGCGTCAAACCTCCACCCGAACAGGAATCTTCCGCCATGGCCGGACCTCAATTCGTTTACCACATGCAGGGCCTGACCAAGGTCTATCCCGGCGGCAAGAAAGTGTTCGAGAATATCCACCTGAACTTCCTGCCGGATGCCAAGATCGGTGTGGTCGGCGTAAACGGCTCGGGTAAGTCGACGCTGCTGCGCATCATGGCCGGCCAGGACACGGACTTCACAGGCGAGTCCTGGGCCGCCGAAGGCATCAAAGTCGGTTACCTGCCGCAAGAACCGAAGCTGGACCCGACCAAGAACGTGTTCGAAAACATCGCGGCCCAGTGCCCCGAACGGCAGATGCTCGATGCGTTCAATGTGATCTCGGAGAAGCTTGGCGAAGACTATTCCGATGAGCTGATGGAAGAGATGACGAATCTGCAGGAGCGGATCGACGCCGCCGATGCCTGGGACATTGATTCCAAGATCGAGATGGCGATGAACGCCCTGCGCTGCCCGGAGAACGACGCTGACGTCACCACGCTGTCGGGCGGTGAAATCCGCCGGGTCGCCATCTGTCAGCTGCTCCTGTCCAAGCCCGACATGATCCTGATGGATGAACCGACCAACCACCTCGACGCGGAAACGGTTGCCTGGCTGCAGAATTACCTGATCAACTTCCCCGGCTGCGTCATCCTCGTGACCCACGACCGTTACTTCCTGGATGACATCACCAGCTGGATCCTCGAGCTCGACCGTGGCCGCGGCGTGCCCTTCCAGGGCAACTATTCCGGCTGGGTCGAACAGAAAGCCAAGCGGATGGAGCAGGAGGCCCGGGAAGATACCGGCCGCAAGCGCACGCTGGCAAAAGAACTCGAATGGGTCCGCTCCGGCCAGAAGGCACGTCAGGCGAAATCCAAGGCGCGTATCAATGCCTACGAGGAAATGGCTGCCAAGGCCGAGCGCGAACAGGTCATGACCGCACAGATCCGCATTCCGCCCGGCCCGCGTCTTGGCGGTGTCGTGCTGGAAGCAGAAGGTCTGAGCAAGGCGTTCGGCGATAATGTGCTGATCGAAGATCTCGACTTCAAACTACCGCCGGGCGGCATCGTCGGCGTCATCGGCCCGAACGGCGCCGGTAAGTCGACCCTGTTCAAGATGATCCTCGGTCAGGAAAAGCCTGACACGGGCTCTCTGCGCGTCGGTGAAACGGTGAAGATCGGCTATGTTGACCAGAGCCGCGACAAGCTCGATCCGAACAAGAACGTCTGGGAAGAAATCTCCGACGGCACTGATCTGATTGATCTGGGCGGTGTGCAGGTCATGTCACGCGCCTATGTCGGCGCCTTCAACTTCAAAGGCACGGACCAGCAGAAGAAGGTCGGCATCCTGTCCGGAGGTGAACGCAACCGCGTCCACCTCGCCAAGATGCTGCGCGGTAGCCATAACTTGCTCCTCCTCGATGAGCCGACCAACGACCTCGACGTGGAAACGCTGCAGGCGCTCGAAGAAGGTCTCGACAATTTCCCCGGCTGCGCCGTGATCATCTCGCACGATCGCTGGTTCCTTGACCGTATGGCGACACACATTCTCGCCTTCGAGGGCGACAGCCACGTGGAATGGTTCGAGGGCGATTTCTCGTCCTATCTCGAAGACAAGAAGCGTCGTCTCGGCGAGGATGCCGTCAATCCGAAGCGCCTGAAATTCAAGAAATTCGCGCGATAGGCGAGAAGAGCCTGCCCTTGGCGTCCAGACTCACGCAATCCGGTGCGGAATTTGCGTAAGTCTGGGGCGTCAGGGAGCCTGCTATGACGACACTTGCAGCGCCGAAGCTTTCGGTGGTGATCACGAACTTCAACTATGCCGACTTTGTCGGCACGGCGATCGATAGTGTCCTGTCCCAGGATACGGATATCGAACTCGTCGTTGTGGATGACTGTTCGAAAGACAATTCCCGCGAGATCATCCAGTCATATGGCGACCGTATCATTCCTGTTCTTCAGGCAGTGAATCAGGGCCATGGCGGCGGCTTCAATGCCGGATATGCCCGCACGACGGGCGATCTGGTGATGTTTCTCGATGCCGACGACTTTCTCCTGCCGGGCGCTGTTCAGACGATCCTCGCCAATTACGACCCCGCCATTGGCATGTATCTCTACCGGATGAACTATGCCGATGCCGAAGGCACGTTGGGCGGGCTTTACCCGCCGCTGGAAGTGCCGCTGGCCGATGGCGACGTCTCAGCGCAGCTGCGTGAAGCGGGCCATTATTCCGGTACGATCACGTCCGGCCTCGTCTATACCCGCACCGCTTTGGAACAGGTCATGCCGATGGATTCGGAAATGTTCCGGCAGGGCGGCGACGGCTACCTGTCCGCCACGGTGCCGCTGCATGCTGTCGCGAAGGGCTTCGACCAGTCGATTTCGGCCTATCGGCTGCATGGTTCCCAGCATTCCCAATTTGCCAAGGCCTATGCCAAGCGCGCCCGCTGGCGCATCGGGCACCAGCAGGACTGCTTTGCCTGTATACGTGATCATGCAGCCCGCCTCGGCCTGCCCACGGCAGATGATCTGGGAGAGCGGGACACCGGTCATTTGCAGGAACGCCTCATCTCGCTCCTGTTTGAGCCGGACCAGCACCCGGTGAAAACCGACACGCGCAAAAACCTGCTCAGCGAGCTGCGCGCGGCCAATCGCGAACGCTTTGGCAGCAAGGCGCTGCCCCGGAATGCGTGGTGGATCCTTATCGGTCTTCTGCCATCTGGCGCGGCGCGAACTGTGCTGTCGTGGAAGATCGATGTCGCGGCCCGTCCGGCCTGGATGAACAGCCTTGGCCGCACACTTCGCAAGCGCCTCGGTGTCGTCACCAACTAGGGTCCGGACTCATTAAAGCCACCAGATGACAGCGGCTGCAAGGACTATTGCGGCCATGAAGTTGATGATGTTGCGTTCAAAGCGCGTTGCGATGCGCCGCCAATCTTTCAGCCTGCAGAACATGCGCTCGATGACGTTGCGCTCGCGATAAATGGTCTTGTCATAGGCGTATTGGACCTTGCGATTTGACCTGGGCGGAATGACGGGCGCGGTGCCACGATCTTCCAGCCACTCGCGTAGCTTCTGGCTGTCATATCCCTTATCGGCGACGAGATGGGAGGTCGGTGGAAGGGCGGTCAGGCACGCCTCTGCAACCTTGCAATCGTGGACGTTTCCGGGCGTCAGCATCAGAACGAGCGGGCGGCCTTTCTCATCGCAGACAGCGTGGAGCTTTGTGTTGCGGCCGCCTTTGGTGACGCCGATACCATGCGCCACAGCCCCCCTTTTCCGCCGCCCGCGCAGCGGTGGACCTTGATGCAGGTACTATCGATGAACACCTTGTCGGGCACATCCTCAGCGCCCGCCAGGGCAGCAAAGATGTCCTCCCACACCCCGCGCTCGGCCCAGCGGACGAAGCGATTGTAGAGCGTTTTCTTC
>LADW01000020.1 GCA_000961695.1 Hyphomonadaceae bacterium BRH_c29 | reverse complement strand
GGACGAGTTCTATCCCATCGGCGGCGCGCAGGCCGTCGCCGCGCTGGCCTTCGGGGCCGGGCGCCTGGCCCCGGTCGACAAGATTGTCGGCCCCGGTAATGCCTTCGTGGCGGAAGCCAAACGCCAAGTCTTCGGGCGCGTCGGCATCGACACGATTGCCGGGCCGTCGGAAATCCTCGTCATCGCTGACCATACCGCCAACCCGGACTGGGTCGCCGCCGACCTGCTGAGCCAAGCCGAGCATGACCCGTCCTCCCAGTCGATCCTGATTACTGTGGATGAGGCTGTGGGCAAGGCTGTGGATAGGTCTGTGGATTCGCAGTTGAAAACCCTGGCCACGGGCGAGCGCGCGGCGCGGTCCTGGTCGTCCCACGGCGCTATCATCTTCGCCCGCGATCTGGACGAGGCCGCCATGCTGGCCAACCGGATCGCGGCAGAGCATGTCGAGCTGGCCATTGCAGACCCGGACGCGATGCTGCCGAAGATCCGCCATGCGGGCGCGGTCTTCCTTGGCCACCTGACGCCTGAAGCCCTCGGCGACTATGTTACCGGCTCGAACCACGTGCTGCCGACCAGCCGCGCGGCGCGCTTCTCGTCGGGGCTTGGCCTGTATGACTTCCTGAAGCGCATGAGCGTGCAACGCGCGAGCCCCGCCGGATTTGCCGCGCTCGCCCCGGCAGCCCTGCGCCTTGCCGAAGCCGAGCGCCTGCCAGCGCACGCGCGCTCCATCTCCATCCGCTCGAACGCAGCGGCCGAAGACGCAGAGACAGGTGATGTCGGATAAGAACCGCCTCATCGCCGTCGAGATCGACGATCACACGCTGGGCGCCTCCGGGCCGGACGCCGAGCACGAGCGGCGCGTCGCGATCTTTGACCTGATCGAGCAGAACAGTTTCGCGCTGCCCGAGCATGACAACGGCCCCTACATTCTCACCCTCTCGCAGGTCGAGCGCCGCCTGGTCTTCGCCGTCAAGGACGAGGCCCGCAAGGACGTGCATACGTTCATTCTCTCGATGGGGCCGTTCCGGGGCGTGATCCGCGATTATTTCATGATCTGCGACAGCTATTACGACGCCATCCGCACCCAGACCCCGCACCAGATCGAGGCGATCGACATGGCCCGGCGCGGCATCCACAATGAAGGCTCGGAACTGCTGGCAGAGCGGCTTGAGGGCAAGGTGAACATCGACTTTCTCACCGCCCGGCGCCTCTTCACCCTGATCTGCGCCCTCCACGCCGGCCAGACCCGCGCGGCAGGCTGACTTCCAAAGCTTGCCGGAATCCCTTCAAAAGTATAAGGCGCACCCTAAATGAACGGGTGGCGGCGCATTGGCCCGTCCTGATTTGGAGACTGCATGTCGAAGGAAGAACTGATCGAATTCGAAGGTACGGTGGTGGAATTGCTGCCGAACGCGACCTTCCGCGTGAAACTCGAGAATGAACACGAGATCATCGCTCACACTGCTGGCAAGATGCGCAAGAACCGCATCCGCGTGCTGACGGGCGACAAGGTCATGGTTGAAATGACGCCCTACGACCTGACCAAGGGCCGCATCACCTACCGCTTCAAGTAATTCCCATGGCGTCGACCCCCGGGGCCGCGCGGCTCATCCTTGCCAGCGCAAGTCCCCGGCGGCGAGAGCTGCTCGCCCAGATCGGCATTGTGCCCGACGCCATCTGCCCCACAGACATTGACGAGACCCGCCGCAAGGACGAGAGCCCGCGTGCGCTGGCAGAGCGTCTGGCGCGCGAAAAGGCGCTGGCCTGCCCGGAAGCGGGCTATGTGCTGGCGTCTGACACGGTTGTGGCACTCGGCCAGCGAAACCTCGAAAAAGCCGCCGACGCGGCCGAGGCAGAAGCCTTCCTGCGGCTGCTGTCCGGCCGGGCGCACCAGTGCATCACCGGCATTGCCGTGAAAGCCCCCGACGGCCGCCTCAGCGCCCGCACCGTGCTCGCCCGCGTGAAGTTCAAGCGCCTGACCGATCAGGAGATCGCCGCCTATGTCGCCAGCGGCGACTGGAAGGGCAAGGCAGGCGGCTACGGCATCCAGGGCGCCGCCGGCGCCTTCGTCACCGCCATCAATGGCAGCTACACCGCCATCGTCGGCCTGCCGCTGTATGAGACGAAGGCTTTGCTTGTCGGCATGGGCTGGAAGAGCGCCTCTCTCTGAAGATGGGGGTACTGCGTTGCCGCCCCACCGGCCGGAAATCGCCGATGGCGGTCGTTGATCTGAATTTGGTCAGTGTCCTACTTGGCGCGTTTTAAGCCGCTCATCGCCATGCCGTTTAGACTATTTGACTTCACTCATCGCATACGGAGGTTGGAGCGACGCGCCCGCCCAATCCGCCAGTAGGTCGTAGTAGCGATCTGTAACACGCGTAAGAATACGGCTTCCATCAGATCCTTGCTGATATTCCCACATGCCGTGATCGGTGTCCGGGAACATGAAGATCTTCAGGTCCTTGCCCTCGCCTCTTAGCGCCAGCAGCTGCTCGAGCGTCTTCGAAACAGGGGCTTCCCGGTCATTTTGTGCTAGGACCCACAGCTGAGGCACATTCACATCGCGCAGGACGTCCATCGGTTTGATCGACCAATCAATGTTCAGTCTGTCGAACATCGGAATGCCATTCTGTCCTAAATCGTCGGCAGACATGCCCAGTATGATGCCGCTGAATCCGCCACGAACCAAAGAAAACCAGTCCTCGTCGCCATACTTTGTTTGAAGGGCGCTCAAGTCTTCCAGGCCATCTGAATAACCAGAAATCGCGAGCCGAGCGGTCACGTCCGTCATCTCTTTGGCCTTTGCGATCACATCGTCGCCATAGCCAGCCTCTCGTAGCTCCAACTCGACCTGCGAGGCGTCTTCTTCAAGAATATCAACAACCAGCCCGTAACCAATGCCGATATAATCCGCGCCTGCCCTTTCAGCGGCAAGCGGCACGATCCAGCCGCCTTGGCTGAACCCAAACAAGCCAAAGCTTCCAAACCGATCTGCCGCAAGGCGCTTAGCCTCAAACGAGGCGGCCACTAAATCGTCTGCAAGCTGTGGGAAGTTTTGAGAATAAGACCCTTCTGAGCGTCCCGTGCCCCGCTTATCATAAACGAAGACGGACACGCCTCGTCCCGCAAACTGATAAGGGTAACTTACGGCTTCGATCCATCCGAGCTCTTCGGACCCATGGGCCAATACAACAAGCGGTGTATTGGGCCCGGCCTCTGCTGGTTCGATCAATTGTCCTGCGAGTCTAACGCCAAGAGACTCAAACTCGGTATTGGTGACGCGCATCGCTCGTTTTTGCCAAATGTGAGATTTGTCGACCTGAACGACCCCCTCACCGCACTCGACCTGGGCACCGTCGCCAATATTGCCCGTTCGGCCATCATTGAAAGTGTAGCGCATGCCCTCGCCGCGGCGTGTTATGGTCACGAAAGAGTCTG
This sequence comes from Hyphomonadaceae bacterium BRH_c29, assembly GCA_000961695.1. Taxonomy (GTDB): domain Bacteria; phylum Pseudomonadota; class Alphaproteobacteria; order Caulobacterales; family Hyphomonadaceae; genus Hyphomonas. Next base: position 6,245 of record LADW01000020.1, on the reverse strand, counting down.
CCGATTGATAAACACCAACTTCGCATGCCCCCGGAGCAAAAGGTATTGCAACCGGCTCGGCGCGGTCCACCCCTGCAGCACAGCCAACTAGCCAGGCAGCGGCGACACCAAACGTCAAAAATCTTTGCATGACAATCTTGTCCACCCGCAACCGGCTATCATTCAGGTCGCGTATACAAGTGGTCGTGACTACTGTGCAAGGCACCAAACAGTTCTGTCCGGGCTCGACAGCTCGCAGCATGACGATTGGATGGAGCGACCATTTCAGCGCGCTTTAAGTCGCTCGCACCGATCGAAATCACCGACCGCAAAGGGCCAAAGCACTAACGCGCTCGCGCGCGAGTTGAGCGTTGCTGCATCGGGTATGAACAAGATCGTCTGATGCCTTCGGGCAGCGCCCGGATGGGCCGGGAGCGCCCGTCCGGAGGCTCCTTCAATGAGCAACGACACTCAACCGATCCACCCTCTTCGCCAGCGCATGATCGAGGACATGACCTTGCGGGGCCTGTCTCCCGCAAGCCAGAAGACCTATGTCCGCGCTGTGCGCGCCTGTTGCGCTCACATGAACGTCAGGCCCGGCGACCTGACCGCCGATCATGCCCGGTCTTTCCTGCTTTCCCTGCAGTCGCAGGGGCTCGGCGTGGGAACGATCAACGCCCACGCCACGGCCTTGCGTTTCTTCCTGCGCTTCACGCTCGGCCGCAGCGGCGATGTCGAGCGTGTGCCGGTCCTGCGCGAGCAACGCAGGCTGCCGGTCGTGCTGACCCGCGAGGAGGTGGCCCGCATCATCGCGGTGGCGCCTGGTCTCAAGTACAGGACGGCGCTGAGCGTCACCTATGGCGCCGGCCTGCGCGCTTCGGAGACAGCCAACCTCAAGGTCTCAGACATAGACAACCAGTCGATGACCCTGCGGATCGAGCAAGGCAAGGGCCGCAAGGATCGCAAGGCCAAGCTGTCGCCCCACCTGATCGATGTCCTGCGCAGATGGTGGCAAGTCGCCCGGCCGCAGGTCTGGCTCTTTCCCAGCCGGAGCGGCGTGATGTGCCCGATCAGTACACGCCAGCTCTCGCGCCAGTTCAGCTCTGCCGTGGAGGCCGCCGGGATCGACAGGCCGGGGAAGATCACCCTGCACACGCTGCGCCACTCCTTCGCCACCCACCTGCTGGAAGCCGGCGTCGATATCCGCGTCATCCAGGTGATGCTGGGCCATGCCAAGCTCGAGACGACGTCGATCTATACGCACGTCTCGCCGAAGTTGCTCCAGGACGTCGCGAGCCCGTTCGACAGCCTGCCGGCCATCGACCCGGCGGACTGACCGGAGATGCCCCGGCCAGCCATCGAGGTTGCGGATATCCTCCGCGGCCTCGGCCCCGCCTTGCGCGAGGGGCTCTCGCGCGACCAGCACAGGGCGGTGAGTGCCATCCTCTCATGCCGCACCGCCGCGCTGGGCGGCCATGCGACCCGGTGTGAAGACTGCGCGGCGATGGACGTTGCATACAACTCCTGCCGCAACCGGCATTGTCCGAGGTGCCAGGCGGCGGCGTCCCATGACTGGCTGGAGGCTCGCAGGCGGGATCTCCTGCCAGTTCCTTATTACCATGTCGTGTTCACGCTGCCCGCGCCGCTGGCAAGAGTGGCCTTCCAGAACAAGAAGCCCGTCTACGACGTGCTGTTCAAGGCCGTGTCCGAGACCCTGATGACCATCGGCGCCGACCCGAAGCACCTTGGCGCAAAGCTCGGCGCGACCCTGGTCCTGCACACATGGGGCTCGGCGATGACCCATCATCCGCATATCCATGGCGTCGTGCCCGGCGGGGGGCTCGCGCCGGATGACAAGCGCTGGATCGATTGCCGCCGGGGCTTCTTCCTGCCCGTCCGGGTGTTGTCGCGCCTGTTCCGTCGGCTGATGTGCGAGCGGCTCGCCCGTCTCCATGCCAACGGCGAGCTTGGGTTCCACGGCGATCTGGCACCGCTGGCAGAACCTTCGATGTTCGCGCGCCTCCTGAAGCGCGAGCGCAGGCGAGACTGGGTCGTCTATGCCAAGCGACCGTTCGCCGGACCAGACCAAGTGCTCTCCTACCTTGCCCGCTACACACACAGGATCGCTATCTCGAACAGCCGGATCACGGCCTATGACGGTCAGCGTGTGACGTTCCGGGTCAAGGATTATCGCAAGCAGGACGAGGCGAGATATGGGGTCATGACGCTTGCCGCCACCGAGTTTACCCGGCGGTTCCTGCAACACGTCCTGCCGGATGGCTTCCATCGCATCCGCCATGTCGGGTTCCTCGCCAATACCCAGCGCAGAGACGCCATTGATCGCATAAGGGGCTTGCTCGCAGATCGCATGCCGCCTCCGGAGGAAGCGGCATGCGAGCCAACGCCGCAGCCTGCACCGCAAACACCTGAACCGACAAAGTGTGTCTGTTGTGGTGGACGGATGATCCTGATCGAACTGATCACTCCGGCGTCCCGCCTGCGACGGCGACCACCGCCAGAAAGGATCGACACCTCATGAACGCCGCCTCACGCGCTCATCTTTGCCAGCTTGCGTTCGCCACCATTGGCGGCGACGGTCAACTGCGCTCTGGCCGAACCCATCCTGGCAACATCGCCCAACATGGCCCGCCAAAACAGGGCCAGACACGCGACATCCTCCTTGTTCGACATCGATCCCGACGATCGGACGCGTTTGCTCTCTGAGGACCAGAAGCAAGCGCAGTCTTTAAATCCCCATAGCAGTCCACACCGTCCGCGCGTCAGGCATTGAGCCTTCCACGACGCCCGCCATCACTCGCGGCGCAACCGGCTGTGCAAGGCGGGCGTCCTGGAAACCTAAACAGCTATGCCCGGATGAACGCTGATTTCCTGTGCCTTCTATTGCGCCCGTTGCTGTCGCTCCCGGCCCTCCAAGCATCGGGCAACTCTCGCCGGACGTAATCTTTGCAAATTGATCCCGATGAGCCCCAATCCACGGCTCTTCTTGGAGCTACAAAATGCTATCTCGGGCGCACAAGCGACGGATCATCGCTGATTCGCATTTCTGAGGCGCGTGCACCGAAACATCCGCAATTGCGTCATCGGGATGGTATGCCCCCACTTCGCCTGCTCTCGTCGATGCCCAACGCACTACGATCGGATGCTTCAACCGAAGACAGTATTGACGCTTTGCACAATGTGCGAGCCTGCCTAATATGCGCGGCATGCGAAGCGACCTTGATCATCTCCCCCACGGCAAACAGCGCGAACTCCAGCGCGTGACGGAAATTCTTTTTGAAGAATTCACCGACGCGATGAAGAGTGCCTCTTCTCCGAAGAAGAAGGACGGCCGGATCCTCAAGATCGTCCTCTTCGGGTCCTATGCGCGCGGCACCTGGGTGGACGAACCACATACTGCCAAAGGATACCTCAGCGACTATGACCTGCTGATCGTGGTGAACCAGCAAAGCGTCGTCGACTTTGCCACCTACTGGTACCGGGCCGAAGACAGGCTGATGCGTGACGCGGGCATCAAAACCCCGGTCAATTTCATTGTCCACACGATGGATGAGGTGAACAACGCGCTGGGAGAGGGGCAGTATTTCTTCTCTGACATCATCAGGGAAGGCGTCGCGCTATACGATCTTAAGGGCAGCACACCCTTCATCACGCCCCGGCCGCAGACGCCCGACGAGGCTCTGGCGACCGCCGTAAAGCATTTTGAGCAGCGTATGGAGGGTGCAAGAAGTGCTCTTGAAGTTTTTTCATTTTGCCTGAATGGCGCACTCTACAATGATGCATCCTTCATGCTCCATCAGGCTGTTGAACGCCTGTATGCCTGCCTCCTCCTTGTAGAGACGAACTACTCGCCCTCGACCCACAGCATAAAATTCCTGCGGTCTCTGGCCGAGCAGATTGACCCGGAGCTGATCGCTGTCTGGCCACGCGAGACAAAGCATGACCGGCGCCTGTTCGAATTGCTGAAACGCGCCTACGTGGATGCACGCTATTCAGAGCATTATGCCATTACCGCCGAAGAACTCATCTGGCTGGGCGAGCGGGCGGAGATCCTGCGAACTCTTGTTGAAACCCGGGCGCGCGACAAGATCGAACAGCTGCGAGCTGGCGCGCCAACCGGGATATAACCCCTCCAATGCTGGGCGCGGTTTCATTTCATATCGCGGCTGCATGTTCATGCATCGGCAGGTAACGGAACGTGTGTCTAACGGCTGGCTCGATTGGGCCGTTTCCCGCCATACAGGCTTTCTTGTCCTGCACTCATGCGCGCAGCCTGGGCAGGAGCAGGTTTAACCCGTCAGTCACGGCTTGCCGGTAGAGTCATGACAGCGATTGGAGAATGGGGGCGGGGCCGGGGCCATGCACAGGATGAAAATCTGGGGAGCCGTTGCGCTCTGCTGTCTCGTCGTGGGCTGCGACGATAACAGCATGGACGCTGTCTCCTTCAAATGCGAGGCGACCGAGCAGGCCTTGCCGCTTCTGGGCAGGAAGGTTCGCTTTTATCATGAGGGGGACTTCCTCTTCGTTCAAAGCACGACAGGCAGGGCAGACAATGTCTGTTCCCAGCAGGGCATGCTGACATGTGATGTGCACATGACGTCCCAAAAACTGACCCTCCGTCAGGAGATTGAAACGCCTGAGTGCGAGTGGCACCCGTCGGCGAAAACCACGCTCGATATCGATCGTCACACCGGCGCGTTTGAGTTCACGCAGGATCAATGTGACCCGACCGCAAAGATGGTGGTCAAAGGGACCTGCGAGATGTACGCGGGCAAGTGACGACACGGCCCTGTTGAAAGGCGGCCCCTCATCCCCAGCCCTTCTCCCAAGGGAGAAGGGGGGAGGACAAATCCTCCGCTCTCCACCCCCTCAACCCAGTAGCCACACCACATCCGCGCCCCTGAATCCGGCAGGCTTTCGCGTCCCTCATCTTCATGCGCATGGACGAAGCAGGTGATTTCTTTTCAGAGGCCGTGAAGGCGGCGCAGGGCGTGCTGTCCGATGTCGTGCTGCGGGGCGGGCTGCACTTGCGGCCCGGCTATCTCTCGCGCGGCGTGGCGCGCCAGTGCCGTGTGCGGCTGGCCTTTCTGATGCGATACATCCGCCAGCTGATCTTCCTTCTGGCCGCTGGCATGATGCAGGATCTGCCGCCGGTGAAGAGCCGGGCAGGGCAGCCGCGCCGGAAACCCGCCGAGGGCGTGGAGGATGTCACCGCCAATTTCGGCCCGCGCCCGTGGCGCTTTGCGCTGGTGCCCGCGCCTTACGCGCCGCTGCCAGCCATGATGCAGATCAAAGGCAAACCGCAGGCAGAGGAAGTGCCGGCCAGCGGGTTCCTTGAAAAAGTCGTTGCCCTCAGCGAGATTCTCGTCGATCCGCAGACGCATGCCCGGCAGATGGCGCGCACATTGCTGCGCTGGAAAGCGGCGGGCGACATGACGCCCGTCAGCGTCGAAGCCGTGCCGGGCTTTCGCGCAGACCGGCTGACCGAATGTCTCAGCCAGGCCCTCAGTGCACGGCTGAACTCGGCGCTGGCCGTGGCCTGGAACGGGAGCGGCTGAGGGTTTCTGATTTTTTGATTTGAGTGCCGGAGCGCGGGAGCGTTTCCGGTTACCGGTGCTGGGGCTTCCAGCAAGCCCGCGCCCATGCTTCGACTTCGCTTGTCTTATGGTATTTGCGTCTGATCTGGTCAGACTGGGACCGTCGCCGGGAGTTACCGCTCCCGGCGACGGCGAGGGTAGGACCGTGACTTCGCAGGCGCCTGGGCGCCGTTGCTGAGTGAGGTCGCCCTCGTCTTTCCCATCGGCCTGAACGGATACAGGGGCTTTGAGGCCCGCATGACAAGCAGAGGCAGGAAAGATGACTGAGATTACCATCGGTGTGGATGTTTCGAAAGACACTCTTGATGTTCACCTTCACCCTGACGGCACACACCGTCAGTTTATAAATGATGCTGCGGGCTTCCGCCTGATTCTCGACTGGATCGGCAGCCGGCCTGTTGCCCGCCTCGTCTTTGAGGCAAGTGGGGCCTATCACCGCGCCTTCGAGCGCGCGATGGGGGAAGCCGGGATTGCTCTGTGCAAGGTCAATCCGGCGCGGGCCCGGCGGTTTGCTGAGGCCACAGGCCAGAGCGCCAAGACCGACCGGATCGACGCGGCGATGCTGGCTCGGATGGGTGCCGTTCTGGAGCCGGACACGCGCGCAGCGCCTTCCAAAACAGCGTGTGATCTCAAGGAGCTGCACATGATGCG
>LADW01000013.1 GCA_000961695.1 Hyphomonadaceae bacterium BRH_c29 | reverse complement strand
ATCGTGTAAAAAGCCTGAGAGAAGAAATCGGTGCTGTCTTTCATGGCGCGAAGATTGCCATGAGGAAGTATCCGGGAGGATAGAGGCGCCGATTTTCCGCGCGCTGTGTAGCAAATCCGGGCATTAGGTGGTGGGTATCGCTCAGCTCACCCCACCCTACCTTGCTGTCTCCTCTGAAAGGGATGACCACTTATCTGGAGGTAGATCCTTCATCCGCTTAAGAATAGTCTCCGCATCATCGAGTATCCAATTTCTATACTCGCGCTTGATTGCACCAAAATCTATATTTCCAAGAACTCTCCACAGCGCATATGGAAATACATTTGCAAATTCACTAGCTTGCATGTCTCTGCGAAGCGACAAGGCCAAATCATAGAGTTCGTTCAACGCCCTATCAGAATAATCGCTGTTCTTTTCACGAGCGATGAATGCCAACATATCTGCCACTAGCTGTTCAACACCATTTCCTTTGCCTTCGTTCATTTTTAGCCCTCAGCAACCGTAGGGTGGGTTGAGCGAAGCGATACCCACCGGCTTTGCGTGCAACTGGCACCCCGTCTTCTTTCCCACTCATTAGACCCGATTTTCCTCTCAGACCAAGGTCGGGGATGGCGTGGGGAGGAAGTGGGCTAAGCTGGGCAAAACAAGACTGGGAGGAAACCATGCTGAAATCGCACATCATGATCGCGTTCGGGCTGCTGTTGATGCTGATCTACGGCCTGCGCCTGCTGACGGGGTTCAGCCTGTCGGACGGGTTCGGACTGGGGGATGCCTATCTGCTCGGCGGGCTGGGGCTGGCCGGGGCACTGATGTGGAGCGGCTGGCGGGAACGCCGGTACGCCCGGAGCATCCAGCAACAGGAAAGCTAAGACAAACGTGCGGGCGGCCCGCACGCCAACAAGAATGCCGGAAAACGGCAACAGGGAGGAAACAAAGGAAATGACCCACAATATCAAAGAGATTGATGCGAAAGGGTACTGGCGGGAAGTGATCCGCCTGACCCTCAGCCTTCTCGCGATCTGGTTCCTGGCATCTTACGGGGCAGGCATCCTGTTCCGCGGGTTCCTCGACCAGGTGTCGATTGGCGGCGCGCCACTCGGATTCTGGTTTGCCCAGAACGGAGCCATCTACGTCTTCGTGGCGCTGATCTTCTATTACTGCCGGGCGATGGCACGCCTGGAGAAGAAATACGGCGTGGAGGCCTGAGACGATGGGTGAGATCTTCTGGACCTATTTCTGGGTGGTGCTGACATTCGCCACCTATATCGGCATCGCCATCTGGGCGCGCGCCGGATCGACCAATGACTTCTATGTCGCCGGTCATGACGTACACCCGATGATCAACGGCATGGCGACGGCGGCGGACTGGATGTCTGCGGCCTCGTTCCTGTCGATGGCGGGCCTGATTGCCTTCATGGGCTATGGCGGCTCGGTCTACCTGATGGGCTGGACCGGCGGCTATGTACTGCTGGCGCTTTTGCTGGCGCCGTTCCTGCGAGAGTTCGGCAAGTTTACCGTGCCGGACTTTGTCGGCGACCGGTATTATTCGACGGCGGCACGCATGATCGCCGTGATCTGTGCCCTGTTCGTGTCGTTCACCTATATTGCCGGCCAGATGAAGGGCGTGGGCGTGGCCTTTTCGGGCTTCCTCGGCGTTGACTTCAATACCGGCATCATGATCGGCATGGGTATCGTGTTTGTCTATGCGGTGCTCGGCGGCATGAAGGGCATCACCTATACGCAGGTGGCACAATACTGTGTGCTGATCTTTGCCTATACGGTGCCGGCGGTGTTCATCTCGCTGATCGTGACGGGCAATCCGATCCCGCAGCTGGGCTTCATCTCCAATGTGCGGGGCGAAGACGTCTCGATGCTGGCGAAGCTCAACACCGTGGTGACCGATCTCGGCTTCATGGAGTATACGCAGACCAACAAGTCCATGCTTGACGTGTTCGCCATTACCGGCGCGCTGATGTTCGGCACGGCGGGCCTGCCACACGTGATCATCCGCTTCTTCACCGTGTCGAGCGCTGGCGCTGCCCGCGTATCGGCCGGCTGGGCCCTGGTGTTCATCGCACTGCTCTATACGACCGCACCGGCTGTGGCTTCGTTCGCCCGCCTCAACTTCATCGATACGGTGAACGAGGCGACCTATATCGCGAGCGATGCAGACTATGAAGCAGAAGCGGCGGCCATCGTGGCAGACGGCGGCAAGCCGATCCCGAAATGGTTCAAGGACTGGGAAAAGACCGGCCTGCTGGGCATCACCGACAAGAACGGCGATGGCGTGGTGCAGTACCGGGCTGGCGACGACAATGAAGTCACCAAGCTCGACCGCGATATCTTCGTGATGGCCAACCCGTCGATTGCCAATCTGCCAGCCTGGGTGATCGGCCTGGTCGTGGCGGGTGGTCTCGCGGCGGCGCTGTCGACGGCGGCGGGCCTCCTGATGGTGATCTCGTCATCGGTCAGCCATGACCTTTGCCGGCGGACCTTCTTCAAGGGCATGACCGACAAACAGGAATTGCTGACCGCGCGGGGGGCTGCCGCTGGCGCGGTGATCCTGGCCGGGATCATGGGGATGAACACGGCAAAGCTCGGCTTTGTGGCGCAGGTGGTTGCCTTCGCCTTTGGTCTGGCGGCGGCGTCGCTGTTCCCGGTGATCGTGCTCGGCATCTTCTGGAAGCGGATGAACCGTGAGGGTGCGATCGCGTCCATGCTGACCGGCCTCGTCACCACGTTCTGGTACATCTACCACTTCAAGTTCGTGGATACGGACCCGACACACTGGTGGTTTGGCGTGTCGCCGGAAGGCATTGGCTTCCTGTTCATGTTCGTGTCGCTGGCCGTCGGTGTCGGAGTGGCTCTGCTCACCCCCGCACCGCCGCAGGACATCCAGGACCTTGTGGAAGACATCCGCGTGCCAGGTACCCGCACCACGCATGGTATCGCTGATGCGGACATGCTGCCCGACTAATCGGTAGCCGTCAGACCTATCCAAAACTGGGCGGTCCGTGAAAACGGGCCGCCCATATCTTTTTCTGGCGGGTTTTCCGGGTGCCAGACCAAGGGCGAACTTGCCAGATGGGCGTCTTGCAGGCGACACTCATTGTCCTGAGGAGCGTAATCCATGCCGGTATGGCTGATCGTAGGTGCGACGGGGCTTTATGTGCTCGGCCTGTTTGCCATCGCCTGGCGCGGCGACCGGCGGGCGGGTGACCCTTCGGCCAGCCACAGCCCGTATATCTATGCGCTGGCGCTGGCGGTGTATTGCACCTCCTGGACCTTCTTCGGCGCGGTCGGCACCTCGGCCACCAGCGGGTGGGACTATGTCGCCATCTATCTGGGGCCGGCGCTGGTCTTCGTGTTCCTGCCGGACCTGATCCGCCGCATCGGGGATGTCGCCCAGCGTGAGAGCGTCTCGTCGCTGGCTGACTTTCTGTCCGCCCGTTACGGCAAGAGCCGGGCTGTGGGCGCGCTGGCAGCCGTCGCGGCGGTCGCGGGCAGCCTGCCTTATATCGCGCTGCAGCTGAAATCGGTCGGCATGAGCTTTCAGGCGCTGGCCTATGGTGTGGAGCATGCTGGCAGCCGGCCCGCCAGCCAGACCGTGCTGTTCACGGCGCTGGCCATGGGCATGTTCGCAATCCTGTTCGGCGCGCGCCAGTCAGATGCCACGCGGCGCAATGCCGGGCTGATGCAGGTGTTGGCGCTGGAGGCGACGCTCAAGCTGGCGGCACTGGTGGCGGTGGCCGTCTTGTCGCTGTCGCTGATCACGTCGCCGGACATCCAGATCCCGGACACGGCGACTGCGCCTTTTACCAGCGGCGGCATTTCGCAGCGCATGATCACGATCACGATCCTGTCCATGTGCGCCATCATCTGCCTGCCGCGCCAGTTTCATATCGCCGTGATCGAGCGGCGGTCGCGGCGGGAGGTGAATACGGCGCGGATCGTGTTCGTGGCCTATCTCGTGCTGACGAGCGCGGTGGTGATCCCGATCACGGTGGCGGGCCTGTCCACACTGGGTGGTAGCGTGCCGCCGGACCTGTTCGTGCTGGACCTGCCATTGTCTCAGGGCAATGGCCTGATGGCGCTGTTCGTGTTCCTGGGCGGGTTCTCGGCAGCCACCGGCATGGTGATCGTCTCCAGCGTCGCCCTGTCGACCATGGTGACGAATGACCTGATCGTGCCAGCGGTGATGCAGACCGGCCGCTTCGCCAGCCTTGGTGGCAATTCCGGTGCGCGCCTGACGATGATCCGGCGCGGCGTCATCATCGTCATCGTGCTCGCCGCCTATGGCTATTACCGGCTGGCGGGCACGGGCGAGGCGCTGGCGCAGATCGGCCTCTTGTCCTTTGCTGCGGCGGCCCAGTTCGCGCCGTCTCTGGTGGGCGCAGTCTACTGGCGCAGCGGACGGCGCGCGGGCGTTCTGTGGGGCCTGTTGCTGGGCATGGGCCTGTGGACCTACACACTGTTCCTGCCGGCAATCCTGACGCATGCGCGGATGGCGGCGGCCATGCCGGGCTGGCTGGACCCATATGCTCTGTTCGGCGCGCACTTCGATGACAGCCTGATCCACGGCGTCGTATGGAGCCTCGGCGTGAACATCGCCGCCTATGTCATCGTGTCGCTTCGGGCGCGGGAACGGCTGCGCGACAAGGTGCAGTCTTCGGTCTTTGTCGGCGAGGCAGAGCACCTGGCTCAGACCGAGGGCTCAACCGATCCTGTGGCGACGGTGACGCCGAACGGGCTGATGACGCTTGCCTCGCGCTTCCTCAACCCGGAGGCTGTGGAGCATGCCTTCACGGACTTCCAGCGCACGTCTGGTGTCGCAGCCTCAGGCGATGGTCCGGCGGACTGGCAGCTTGTTCAGCGAACGGAGCGCCTGCTGGCCTCGGCGCTGGGAGCCTCATCCGCGCGTGTCGTGCTCGCCTCGGCGATTGGTGGCAACAAGGTGGCCCTGCGGGACGTGCTGTCCATGCTGGACCACAAGACGCAGGCCGAACGGTTTGACCGGCACATGCTGCAATCCATGCTGGAGAATATCTCGCAGGGGATTTCCGTAGTGGATGCCGACCAGCGACTGGTGGCGTGGAACACGGCCTATCTGGAACTGTTCAGCTATCCCAATGACATGATCACGGTCGGTGTTCCGGTGGAGCGGCTGATCGAGCACAACCTGAAGTCAGGCTGGCTGAATGGCGACCCGGCAGAAGAGGCGCGCCGCCGCGTGGCGCATATGAAAGCGGGGCGCCAGCACACCTATGAGCGGCGCAATCCGGACGGGCGCTTCCTGCGCATTGTGGGCAACCCGACGCCCGGCGGCGGCTATGTCACGACCTTTACCGACATTACCGAAGACAAACTGCGCGAGCAGGCCCTTATCGAGGCGAACGAGACGCTGGAATCTCGGGTACGCGAACGCACGCACGAACTTGAATCCATGGCGCATGATCTGGATATTGCCCGGCGGGATGCTGAAGGGGCGAACGCCTCCAAGACGCGTTTCCTGGCGGCGGCGAGCCATGACTTGCTGCAACCGCTGAATGCCGCACGTCTGTTCCTCGGCTCTATCCAGACCGACACTAAAGGGCAGGGCATGGTGTCTAGGGCCGACAAGGCGATCAAGTCCGCAGACGAACTGATTTGCGGCCTGCTGGACATCTCCCGGCTCGATCATGGCAATATTGCCCCGAAGCCTGCGCAGTTGCCGATTGGTCCCTTGCTGGAGGACCTGGTCGAGGAGGCGATGCCGATGGCAGAGCAGGTGGGCATCGACATCCGCATCGCGCCGACCAGCCTGATGACGGAGGCAGATCCGGACTTCCTGAAAAGCATCCTGCGCAATTTCATCTCCAATGCGCGGCGCTATACGCGCAAGGGCGGCGTGCTGGTCGGCGCGCGGCGGCGCGGGAACATGGCGCAGATTGAAGTGTGGGACACCGGCCCCGGCATTGCGCCGGAAAGCCTGCCACTGGTGTTCGAGGAGTTCCGGCGGTTCGAGGATGCCGACAATGCCGGCATTCGCGGCGCCGGGCTGGGCCTGCCGGTTTCCAAGCGGCTTGCGGACCTGATGGGTGCCGAGATCAAGATCCGGTCAGTGCCCGGACGGGGCAGCGTGTTCTCGGTGACGGTGCCGCTCGCGGCCTCCTCCGGCAAACGCAAGCGCGGCGCAGCGAAACCAGCCCAGCGCCAGCCTGTGAGCCTGACAGGCTTGCGTGTCCTCGTCGTGGATGACGAGACGGCGATTGTGGACGGGATGACGGCGCTGCTGACGGGGTGGGGCTGTCATGTGCGCAGCGCCAAGTCTGTGGTGGAAGCGGAGGCCTGCCTTCAGGACGGGCTGTTCGACGCGCTGATCGCAGACCTCCACCTTCAGGACAGCGCCGACGGGTTTGAGCTGATTGCCATGAGCCGTCAGAAGCTGCCATCGTCAGGCAATGTCCTGCTACTGACGGCATCGGTGGACGAGGACGTACGGGCGCAGGCGGACCTCCTTGGGATTGCCCTTCTGCGCAAGCCCGCCGCGCCGGATGATATCCGCCGGTTCCTTGAGCGCCTGATGCAGGGCGTGGCCGTCTAGACGTCAGCCCTGAAGCGAGGTGGCATCCTTGAAGATCAGCAGGGCCTGCGTGCGGTTATTGGCGCCGAGCTTGCGAAAGATTGCCGTCATGTGCGCCTTCACCGTGGCGACGGAAATGTCCATCTCGTAGGCGATCTGCTTGTTCAGCAGGCCGTCATTGAGGCCAGAGAGAACCTTGCGCTGGGCGGGGGTGAGGTCTGCCACGCGGGCGAGGAGTTCCTCGCGCCCGGCATTGTCGACCGGATCAGATGGGGGGAACCAGCGCCCGCCATCAAGGGCCGTGGCGAGGGCGGCTGAGAGATCCTCCAGCGACAGGCGCTTGGGCAGATAGCCGGCCGCGCCAAGCGCCTTGGCGGTTTCGAAGGCGTGGGACGACTCCGTGGCTGAGACGACGACAATCGGGCAGCCCGGCCCCGCCGTCATCAGGCGCGTGAGACCGTCGAATTCCTGCGTGTCGCCGAGGGTCAGGTCCAGAAGGATCAGGTGATAGGAGGTGTCTTTCACCCGTGCGAGTGCCTCGGCCAGGCTGGACGCATGGTGCGCCGTCGCCCCGTCCGGGAACGCGGAGTCCAGCGCCACAGCGAGCGCATCCCGAAACAACGGGTGGTCGTCTACAATCAGAACCGCCGGGACCATTCCCATGGTCTGCCCTCCCTGGCGCCATGGAATCCGTGTTCCACAGTCTGCACCTTTCGCGAGCATACTCCGGACCAGTCGGATGTCGACCCGCATTAGACCTTTGTCGTAGCACCAATGGCCAATAGCGGGCCCTGCTTGTGCGCGGGATACTCTCCTCAACAAAAAAGACACAGGGGAGGAAATCTGATGTCTCGGACTATTCGAGGTTTACTCGTTACGGCTTCGGCAGTGGCCATGGCACTGACGGCAAGTGCAGAACAGACGGTAGAGGACCGGATCGCCGCGCTGGAAGCGATGGTGGCCGAGCTTAAGGCAGAGCTCGCGTCTGAGAAGGCCGCGACCGACGCAGATATTGTCCGGATCGAGACGGTTGCGACGCAGGCCGCCCCGGCGCCAGCGGTGCCGCAGAAGACAGACGGGTTTCTTGTCGGTGACGCGACGCTGAAGTTTGGCGGCCTCATTGATCTCGATGTTCACGCGACCTCGCTCAGCGATGGCGCCATCGCGTCCAACTCCATCGCCCGCGACTTCTACATTCCGGGCGCGACACCCATTGGCGGGGACGGAACGGACTTTACCGACTTCACCGCCGAATCCTCCCGCTTCTTCCTGGCGGCATCAAAGCCCGCCGGGGATGGCACGGTGGAAGGCTATATCGAGATGGACTTTCTCGGATCGGCCCAGGGCAATGAGCTGGTGTCGAACTCCTACTCGCCGCGTCTGCGCCGGGCTTATGTAAAATATGGCAACTGGCTGGCCGGTCAGGAATGGTCGACTTTCCAGAACACGTCGGCCATCCCGGAAAGCGCGAGCTTCCTGATCCTGTCGGACGGCATGATCTTCATCCGCCAGCCGCAGATCCGGTACGCCAAGGGGAACTGGATGTTCGCCCTCGAAAACCCGAACACGACGACGCTGAATGCCGGCTCGCGGGACGAGAACCTCATTCCGGACTTGGTGGCGCGGTACAATTTCTCTGGTGCTTACGGCAATGTGTCCGTGGCAGGGATTGCGCGGCAGCTGAGGGCGGATTTCGGAACGTCTGAGGAGCAGACCTTCGGCTATGGCCTCAGCGTATCGGGCAAGCTGATGGCGGGCGAGAGCGATGACATCCGGTTCAATCTGGTCGGCGGCGAAGGCATCGGGCGATATGTCGGCCTGGCGGCCAGCCGCTCTGCTGCGCTGGACCCGAATGGCAAGCTGGAAGCCATCCCCAGCTATGGTGGCCTCGTCGCCTGGCGCCACCCGTTCGGCGAGACCGCGCGCCTGAATATCGGCTATTCCGGCCTGTTCGTGGACAATCCGGACTATCTGCCGGCGGCCTCGACCACAAAGTCGGTCCAGTCGGCTTTTGGGGCGGTCCTGTGGGACGTCGCGCCGAAAGTGACGGTCGGGTTTGAACTCATGCACGGCATCCGCGAAGTGGAATCAGGTGCGGATGGGTCGATCAGTCGCTTCACCTTCTCCACCAAATATGCATTCTGACGTCAGGACGAAATTTCATGCCCTATGAGGAAACCACGATGAGCGAACAGGCAAAAACCTACCCCGTTCCGGAAGCGTTTGCGGCAAAAGCGAACCTGACCCCGGAAAAGTACCGGGAAATGTATGCAGCGTCGATCGCGGATCCGGAGGCCTTCTGGGGAGAGCACGGCAAGCGCCTCGACTGGATCGAGCCCTATAGTGTGGTGAAGGACGTCTCGTGGGAGACCGGTGATCTGCATGTTCGCTGGTATTCCGACGGCGTGCTGAACGTGACGGCGAACTGTATTGACCGTCACCTGGCAACGCGCGGCGACAAGACGGCCTTTCTCTGGATCGGCGATGCGCCGGGCGAGAGCCACAAGGTATCCTACAAGGAACTGCACGCGGCGGTCTGCCGGTTTGCGAACGTGCTGAAGAAGCTGGGCGTCAAGAAAGGCGACCGCGTCACGATCTATATGCCGATGATCCTGGAAGCGGCTTACGCGATGCTGGCCTGCGCCCGGATCGGGGCGGTTCACTCGGTCGTGTTCGGCGGCTTCAGCCCCGAGGCGCTGTCTGGGCGGATCGTGGATTGCGAGTCCAGCGTGCTGATCACGGCGGACGAAGGCCTGCGCGGGGGCCGCAAGGTGCCCCTGAAGGTGAATGCTGACAAGGCGGCGGAACTGTCGAAGGGCATGCTGAAGACCATGGTTGTGGTCAAGCGCACTGGCGGAGACGTCACCATGGTCGAAGGGCGCGACCACTGGCTGCACGAGGCGGCAGCGGATGTCTCCTCCGATTGCCCGCCGGAGCCGATGAATGCCGAAGACCCGCTCTTCATCCTCTACACGTCAGGCTCTACCGGCAAGCCGAAGGGCGTGCTGCACACGACCGGCGGCTATCTCGTCTGGGCCTCGATGACGCACGAATACGTGTTCGACCTGAAGGAAGACGATGTCTACTGGTGTTCGGCGGATGTTGGCTGGGTGACCGGGCATTCCTATATCGTGTACGGACCTTTGGCCAACGGCACGACAACCGTGATGTTCGAGGGCATCCCGACCTATCCGGATGCCAGCCGCTTCTGGCAGGAATGCGACAATCACGGCGTGACGATTTTCTACACGGCGCCAACGGCGATCCGCTCGCTGATGCGCGAAGGCGAAGGCCCGGTGAACAAGACGTCGCGCAAGTCGATCCGCCTGCTTGGCACGGTGGGCGAGCCGATCAATCCGGAAGCCTGGGAATGGTATTTCCACACTGTCGGCGAAGCGCGTTGCCCCATCGTCGATACCTGGTGGCAGACCGAGACCGGCGCCACGATGATCGTTCCGCTGCCGGGCACGACCGACATGAAGCCGGGCGCGGGCAGCCATCCCTTCTTCGGGGTGAAGCCTGTTCTGGTGGATGCCGACGGCACTGAGCTGCAAGGCGCCGCTGACGGCAATCTGTTGATCACGGACAGCTGGCCGGGCCAGATGCGCACGGTCTATGGCGACCACCAGCGGTTCATCGACACTTATTTCACGGCCTATCCGGGCAACTATTTCACTGGCGACGGATGCCGCCGCGACGAGGACGGATTCTACTGGATCACCGGGCGCGTCGATGACGTTATCAATGTCTCCGGCCACCGGATGGGCACGGCGGAAGTCGAAAGCGCGCTGGTCAGCCATGACGCTGTGGCAGAGGCCGCCGTGGTCGGCTATCCGCACGACATCAAGGGGCAGGGCATCTATGCCTATGTCACACTGGTGCAGGGCGTGGAAGCCGATGAGGCGCTGCGCAAGAACCTCGTCCAGCACGTGCGGGCCGAGATCGGCCCGATTGCCTCGCCGGACCTGATCCAGTTTGCACCGGGCCTGCCGAAGACCCGCTCCGGCAAGATCATGCGCCGCATCCTGCGCAAGATCGCCGAGAACGAGTTTGCCAATCTGGGCGACACGTCCACGCTGGCCGAACCTGAAGTGGTGAAGGATCTGATCGATAACCGCCAGAACCGGGGCTCTGAGGGGTAAGGTTCAGGACGATCCAATATAAGGCCCCTGCGAAAGCGGGGGCCTTTTGTTTTGGGGCTTAGTTCGCCGGCAAATCCACACAGAACCTTGCGCCGCCGCCGTCGCGGTTTTCGGCCCAGACCTTGCCGCGGTGGGTGGTGATGATCTGTTTCACGATGGAGAGGCCGAGGCCGGAATTGTTGCCGAAGGCTGTGCCTTTTGGGCGGTCCGTGTAGAAACGGTTGAAGATGGTTTCCAGCTTGTCGGGCGGGATGCCGGAGCCGCAGTCTTCGACCTTGATGCGGGCGATGGTCTGCGGGCCGTGATTGGTCTGGTCCAGCGTGACTTCCACCACGGCGCCCGGCGGAGAGAAGGAACGAGCATTGTCGATCAGGTTGCGGATCACCTGGCCGAGCGGGCCTTCGCGGCCGCGCACAAGAAGGCGCCCGCCCATCGTGGCATCGTGGAAGGAAACGGTCACCGCGCCTTCATCCAGCGCGAAGGATTCATAGGTGCTGACCACATCATGCACGAAACGGGCGATGTCGATCTGCTCGCTCGGCACGCGGGTCATTTCCGCTTCCAGGCGCGAGGCGTTGGAGATGTCGGTGATCAGGCGGTCGAGGCGTTTGACGTCCAGTGCGATCACGCCGCGCAGGCGTTCGGTCAGTTCCGGGTTTTCCTTCACGCTGTCCAGCGTTTCGATGGCGGAGCGGATGGAGGTGAGCGGGTTCTTGAGTTCGTGGGCGACGTCGGCGGCGAATTGCTCGTTGGCCTGAATGCGCTCGATCAGCGCTTCGGTCATGCCCTGCATGGAGACGGCAAGGTCGCCGATTTCGTCCTTGCGGGAAGAGAGCGACGGGATTTCCATCCGCTCTGACGATCCGGCGCGGATACGGTCGGCTGCCAGTGACAGGCGGCGCAAGGGGCGGGCGATGCCGATGGTCAGCAGCACAGACGTGATGAAGGCGACCAGAACGGCCACGCCGATAAAGGGCAGGAGGGCCGCGCGCTCAGCCCGGATGATCTCATCAATATCGCTCGATTCCAGCGTCAGCACGCCGACCACAGCCGAGACGCGCTGGATCGGCATGGAGACCGAGATGATCCGTTGGCCGCGATCGTTGAAGCGCTGGCTGGCCGCTTCCCCGCCTTCAACGGCGGTTTCGAATTCCTGCTCGAAAGTCTGTGTCCTGACAGCATCGGAGGAGCGTCGCGGCATGATTGGGCCGAAGACGCTGCCGGCCCATTCTGACAGGTTGCGCCCCCACATGGCGACGCGGCCCGGCTCGCGCAGGGGCGGCAGGGCATCCACGTCGACGCGTTCGGAGAGGTAAAAGCTGTCGCCCACCATCTCGCCATCGGGCAGGTAGAGGCGGGCGCGCACCCGTTCGGGCAGGTTGAGGCGGACGATGGTCTGGCGGGCGGCGTCAATGTCCAGTGCGGGCTGGGGCGTGGTGGCGTCGTCGCCGAGCAGGCTGGTGAAGATCTGCGCCTGGGCGACAAGATCCTGTTTCTTCGAGACAACGAAACCGGCCCGCATTTCGTTCAGGACCATGGCCCCGACGATAAGGATGGCGAGGCCGGCAAGGTTTGACGCAAAGATCAGCCGCGCGATGCGGCTGCCGAAAATCACCGAGCCGCGGAAGGCGGCGCGCGGTGTTTTCCGAGATTTGCCCTTGCCGGCCATGCTGTCAGATCAGGCGTCTGCAGCGACGCGCATGGTGACGATCTTGTCTGGATTGCGCGGCGGCTCGCCTTTGGTCAGCTGGTCGATCACGTCCATGCCTTCGGTGACTTTGCCCCAGACGGTGTATTGCTTGTTGAGGAAGCTGGCATCGTCGAAGCAGATGAAGAACTGGCTGTTGGCCGAGTTCGGCGCCGAGGTGCGGGCCATGGAGCAGGTGCCGCGCACGTGGGGCTCTGCATTGAACTCTGCTTTCAGGTCCGGCTTGGAGGAGCCGCCCATGCCCGTGCCCTTGGGGCAGCCAACCTGAGCCATGAAGCCGGAAATCACGCGGTGGAAGACGATGCCGTCGTAAAAGCCTTCGCGGGCAAGCTCTTTGATCCGGGCGACATGGCCGGGGGCGAGGTCCGGGCGAAGCTCGATGGTCACACTCCCTTTAGAGGTTTCCATCAGGATTGTGTTTTCTGGGTCGGCCATGGGATATCCTGTTGCTTGTGTTAATCTAATGACTGGCTATTGAATGAAGCGCATTGCGGCAAGCCCGGGCGGCAGGATTGTGCCAATCGGGCCCGGAATGTGCCAAAGCCCGAGGACGCGATGCTTGCTCATCTGATCTCACTCACCCTTGCCGTTATTCTGGCCGTCGCAGGCCTGTTGCACGCCCTGTGGGGCTTTGGGGTGACGTTTCCGGCCGCAAACGAGCAGAGCCTCGCCCGTATGGTGGTGGGCAAGCGGCGGATCACCAAGATGCCGTCCATGGCGGCTTGTCTGTTCGTGGCGGTGATCCTGTTCGGTTTTGCCCTGCTGGCGCTGGTGCTGGGGCGGATCGTGCCGATGCCGGTGTCGAAATGGCTGGTTGCCTTTGCCGGGGCCGGGGCAGCCTTTGTGTTCATCGGGCGGGGAATTGTCGGCATTTTGCCTGCGTTTGAACGCGCAGCGCCGGAACAGCCATTTCTGTCGCTGAACCGGCGCTTTTATTCTCCGCTGATCTTCCTGATCGGTGTCGGTTTTGCCCTGCTGACCGCATCGCTGCCCTACTGGACGTGGCGGCTCGGCCTGCTGGACTAGGCGCTACTCGGTGTAGCGGTAGCCGACGCCGTAGAGCGTCTCGATCGCATCGAACTCTTCAGACACTTCGCGGAACTTCTTGCGAAGCCGCTTGATGTGGCTGTCGATGGTGCGGTCGTCGACATAGATCTGGTCGTCATAGGCAGCGTCCATCAGCTGGTCGCGGCTTTTGACATAGCCCGGGCGGGCGGCGAGGGCCTGCAGGATCAGGAACTCGGTCACCGTCAGGCGGACGGGGTGGCCGTCCCAGTTACAGGCGTGGCGGTTCGGGTCCAGCGTGAGCTTGCCCCGCACGATCGGCTTGTGGTCGCCTTCTTCAGGTCCGGCGACGCCACCGCGCGCGCGGCGCAGAACGGCCTTCACACGCTCGGCCAGGAGGCGGTTGGAGCAGGGTTTGCGCACGAAATCGTCGGCGCCGATGTTGAAGCCGATGACTTCGTCGATCTCTTCATCCTTGGAGGTGAGGAAGATGACCGGCAATTCGGACGTCTGGCGCAGGCGGCGCAGCAGTTCCATGCCGTCCATCTTGGGCATTTTCACGTCCAGGATGGCGATGTCCGGCGGGGTTTCCGTCAGCGCGGGCAGGGCGGATTCGCCGTCATGATAGGTGCGGACATTGTAGCCCTCCGCCTCAAAGAACATTTTGAGAGAGGCGACGATGTTCTCGTCATCATCCACAAGCGCGAGAGTTGTCATAGTCCGGTCCTTGTCCGCCAGTTTCGGCCCTGCATGGGGCCGGTGAGCTGTGGAGTGAAACATGGTTTGCGTCATGGAAATAGCCTCCCTTAGGTGCAGTTGCAATGAAGGGCGCTGACTTCGGCGAGCGCTTGCTCACATTAAGGCCCTTTGGAGGTCAATTGCGGCGGGGTGGGGGCGGGGTGGATTGCGCTTCGCCTGTTACGGTCTACCTTGAGGCATATCTGCGTTTGCCGTGGCGCGGGATGTTTCTGAGGCGGGGAGAAAAAGATGAACTTTCGCGTGCTGGCCCTTCTACTCTGTCCAGGTTTTCTGTTTGCTTGCGCTTCAGGCGGGGTTTCGAAACATCTAACGGAACGCGAACCTATTTCATTTCAGTTGGTCACAAGTGTCGAGATGAAATGCCTAGCTCCTGCCGCCGCGGGCAGCAATACAGCTTCTGGATCCGGACGCTACTATCTGACTTGGTCCCAATGTGGGAGCAGACCGCTCGAATTGCGGGTCTATGATCTCGAAGATGGTGGGATCGTAGATCGAATGCGGTTTAGTACCGGCGATTACTCCAGAATTCCCAACATTCGCACGACAGAAAGTGGTGCAGTTGTGTTGATCCAGGATCCCTTCGTCGTTGGCGACAGCGGCAAGCGTCGTCTCTGTTCCGTAACATGGGACGACTCGGATAAGTTACTTCACCCCAAATTGTGTGCCGACGAAGTTCTGGATGGGTCATGGACGGATGCAGCGATATCTCCCGATGGGAAATACATCACAGTTGTGGCT
>LADW01000089.1 GCA_000961695.1 Hyphomonadaceae bacterium BRH_c29 | reverse complement strand
GAAGGCCCGCCCGAAAGGCCCGGCTCATTCCGGCGGCCCGTCACACCATCCCCGGACCGGCGGCCAGGTTGCGGGGCAACAGCCGCAGGGGTCACCGGGGTTGGAACTGTAGCAGGCGTTACAGGAAGTGCATCTCTGAGCGCAGGCGGAAGACCCGCTTGCGGGCCAGCGCCCTGAACGCCCCGGCGTCCGCCATCGCGCGGCGTATCCCCGCGTCCATCGCGGCCGCCCCGGTCACCTCTATCACCTCTGCCGCCCCGGTCACGACCATCCCAGTCGCTGTGACCGGTGCCATCCACAGGGCGGATCGAGGAAATATTATCGTTCAGGCGCAGGCCGTTCAGCCGGTCCACCGAGGCATCGACGATCTCACACCGCCCGCCGAAATTGGCATGCTCGCACACTTCCCAGCGCCCGGACCGGATCTGAATCGACGACACATTGTCATTGAAACGATACCGGCTGAGATCCCGGATCTCCCGGTTTGTGCCGAGGGAAGCGCCGCGATCATTCGCGTCCACATACAGCGTCACTGCCGCATCGCGCGCGCCGTAATGGCCCCGCAATGGGGGCCGCTCGCGGTGATAGCTGGAACTGTAATAGCTGTTGCCATATCCGCGGTTCCAGCCGAACCCGTAAGGGTCATAGCCGAGGCGCGGGTCGTAATATCCGTAGCGCAGGTAGTCCGGCGAATAGCCATAATGGTAGACCTGGATCGAGGTCGATGCGCCATAGCCATAGCTGTAATTGTCGTAGCCGTAGCGCGCATCGTCGGCATAGCGGATATAGCCATTCTCATCGCGCTCGAACATGAGGCCGTGCTCGGCTTCTGTATATTCCAGTACAGGACGCGCCGAGGACAGCTCGCGTGACAGGCCAAACCAGGTAAGGTCCGGCACGTCATATCGCAGGAACACGCAGCGGCCGGTGAAGTCGCTATGCTCGCAGACTTCCCACTGGCCGGACAGGACCGCAATGGAGCGGGCACGGTCGTTGAATTGAATGTCCGGCAGAGCATAGATCGGATCGTAGATCTCCCGGACCTCTCCGGTAAAATCCACGCCGCTATACATCAGCAGCGCCGGCGGCGCATCGTCCTGGCCTTGCGTGTAGCTGTTTGGCTCAGGGCCGGCCTGCGCGATGCCCGCAAAGGCAATCGGGGCGGCCAGCGCAGCAGCGAGGCGGAGGCGAGAGATCTTCATCGGCCATACTTTCATTCAGTCTGAACGTGAATATGGCAGAGCCTGTCTGAACACCGCGCAACATAGCGCAAGGGCGGGCGTTCACGCGTCCTTCGGGGCCTCGTCGTCTTCGCCGCCCCAGTCTCCCAGACCCGGAATCACCACGCGCCGCGCCGCAATATCCACCTCCGGCACATCCGCCAGCGTAAACGGCACCATCACAGAGCCGCCCCTGACAAGATCAATATCGAGCAGTTCCCCTGCCCCGAAATCCTCAACGGCGCGGATACGCCCGGCCCGCTCACTGTCACCCGTGAACACGTCCAGGCCGACAAGGTCCTCGATATAGAACTCGTCCTCGTCGGCTTCCGGCAGGCTAGCGCGAGGCACGTAGAGGAGCGTGCCGCGCATCGCGTCCCACTCTTCCTTCTGTTTCTGCTCTTTCGGGCGGACGATGAAATGGTCCTTCCCGGGTCGGGCGCCTTTGGGGGTCACGATAGGCCGTCCGGCCTCGTCCAGCAGCGGGCCGAATTCGAACACGTCTGCCGGATCTGCGGTGAAGCTCTTCACCCGAACCTCACCGCGAACGCCATGGGCGCCCTTCAGGACGCCCACCACGATCAGTTTCTTGTCTGCATTATCGCTCATGCCGCTTGTCTAGCGGCGCCGCAGCGCAGAGCAAGCGGCAGCTGCTGTCTCAATAGCCATGTCGGCTGTAACGCCGGATCGACGAGATATTGTCGTTCATCCGGATCGGCTTCAGTTCGCCTGCTCCGGCGGTCAGGATTTCACAGCGGCCACGATAGTCCGCATGCTCGCAGGCAATCCATGTACCGCTGGTCACGAGGAATGAGCTTGCCCGATCATTGAACCTGTAGGCGCTAAGGTCCGGTACATCCCCGGAAATCTCGATCCCCTGACCGCGCTGACTGGAATCGGGGAAGAGGACGAGGCCCGCACGGCCCCAGTTTCCGCCTCTGTCGCCACGCCAGCCGTCCCTCCCATGACCACGGTCATAGCCAGCCGGGCGAAGCGAGGAGACATTGTCGTTCAGGCGATAGTCGCCCAGACGCGCGGTGCTGGCATCGATGATCTCGCAGCGGCCCCGGAAGTTGGCGTCGACGCAGACTTCCCACGCGCCCCCGCGCACCACGATGGAAGATGCCCTGTCATTGAAGCGATAGCGCGACAGGTCAGGCTCGGCGCCGTTGATCTGAATGCCCTCCCCGGAAAACCCAGCATCGGCATAGAGCACTGCGCCGCCGGGTCCGCCACGCCAGTTGTCTCCGCCACCACGGCGATGGTCAGCGCTGGCAGGCAAAGCGAGAGCTACGGCAAGGCCCGCAGCGATTGCCATGGCGGGCATGAGGGTTTTGGGTTTCATAACGGGCTCCTTTCAGGACGGCTCCTTCCTAGGAGACGCGAACTGAACCCCGTCCGGGTTCCCTGTTATGCGCTGTTCAGCTTTTTCTTTGCCCCAATGAAAAAGCCGGCATCCCGAAGGATGCCGGCCATTCCATGGCGTTGCCAGAAGCGGAAGGCCTACTCGGAAGCAGCTTCCTCAGCGGGTGCTTCTTCTGCCGGGGCAGGCTCAGCAGCAGCGGCAGCGGCCGCTGCGGCTTTCTCTTCACGCTCTTTGGCGCGTTCCTGGGCTTTTTTGCCAGGCTCACCCTTTTTCGGGTTGTTGGAGTGTTTCCACTCGACGATGGCTTTGCCGTCGACTTCGACTTTGGACAGGAAGCGGGCGACGCGTTCCGTCGGCTGAGCGCCTTTGCGCAGCCATTCAGCGGCTTTCTCGGCATCGACCTGGACGCGGGTGCCGGAGTCTTTCGGCAGGCGCGGGTCATAGGTGCCGATTTTCTCGATGAAACGGCCGTCACGCGGCGCGCGCGCGTCGGCGATGACGATCGAGTAGTAAGGGCGTTTCTTGGACCCGCCACGGGCGAGTCGGATCTTGAGGGCCATGGGTTATCTCCTGTGTTCTGGCGTCTCTGGAATGTTCAGTCGGCTTCAAGGCCGCGGATATGCTCATGATGGCGAATGACTTCCGCCACGATGAAATTGAGGAATTTCTCGGCAAAGGCCGGGTCGAGACCGGACTGCTGCGCAAGGGCGCGCAGCCGCTCGATTTGTTGTGCCTCGCGGTCTTTGTCCGCAGGCGGGAGCTTGTGCAGCGCCTTCAGCTTTCCAACGTCCTTGGTCAGCTTGAATCGCTCGGCCAGCGTGTGGATCAGAATCGCATCCATATTGTCGATGCTGGCGCGGAACTGGCTCAGCTGGAACTGGGCCAGCGTCGTGTCGATATCGGTCATTTCTTCTTCCCTCCCAGAAGATCACCCATGCCTGGCGGCAGCGAGCCGCCACCGAGGCCCGGAAGTCCGCCACCTGCAGCGCCACCCATCTTGGCGAGGTCTGCGGGGCTGAGGCCGGCGGCTTGCGCCATGCCCATCATGTTCTTCATGCCGCCCTTGGTGCGCATCTTCTTCATCATGCCGGCCATTTGCTGGTGCATCTTCAGAAGCTTGTTCACTTCCTGCACGGAGGTTCCGGAGCCAGCGGCAATACGCTTGCGGCGCGAAGCGTTCAGCAGCGCGGGCTTGCGCCGTTCGGCTTTCGTCATGGAAGAAATGATCGCGCCCTGACGTTTCAGGACGCCGTCATCCATGTTCGCAGCTTCCATCGCCTGCTTGGCCTTGCGGGCGCCGGGCAGCATGCCCATCAGGCCACCAAGGCCGCCCATCTGCTGCATCTGCTTCAGCTGGTCGGCAAGATCATCGAGATCAAACTCGCCCTTCTTGAGCTTCGCGGCCATGCGCTCGGCTTTTTCGACGTCCATCTGCTCGGCGGCTTTTTCCACCAGCGAGACGATGTCGCCCTGCCCCAGAATACGACCCGCCACGCGCTTGGCATCGAACGTGTCGAGCCCGTCGAGTTTTTCGCCGACACCGAGGAACTTGATCGGCAGGCCTGTGACAGCGCGCATGGACAGCGCGGCGCCGCCCCGGCCGTCACCGTCCATCCGTGTCAGGACAAGGCCGGTCAGCGGCAGGCGCTCATGGAACCGGCGGGCAGTTTCCACCGCGTCCTGACCGGTCAGCGCGTCGGCGACCAGAAGTGTTTCCTGCGGCTGCGCGATAGAGGCGATCTCGGCCGCTTCGATCATCATCTGCTCGTCGATCGACGTGCGGCCCGCCGTATCGAGGAAGAGGACGTCATAGCCGCCGATCTTCGCAGCCGTCATGGCGCGCCGGGCGATGTCCGCCGGCGACTGACCCTGAATGATCGGCAGGGAGCTGACATTCGGGCCGCACTGGTCAGCCAGAATGGCGAGCTGTTCCATCGCCGCCGGACGGCGCACGTCGAGCGAGGCGAGGAGGACTTTCTTGCGCCCCTTCTCGCTGAGGCGCTTGGCAAGCTTGCCCGTCGTCGTCGTCTTACCGGAGCCCTGAAGGCCGGCCATCATCACGACGGCTGGCGGGCTGTCGACGCGGAGCGACGTGTCAGCGTCTTCCCCGCCCAGCATGTCGACCAGGCCGTCATAGACGATCTTGACCACTTGCTGGCCAGGCTTCACCGAGCGGATGACTTCCTCGCCCACGGCGCGGGCCTTCACCTTGTCGATGAAGTCCTTGACCACGGGCAGGGCAACGTCTGCTTCCAGCAGCGCAACACGGATTTCGCGCAGCGCTTCGGACACATCCTTCTCGGACAGCGCACCGCGCCCCGTCAGGTTGTCGAATATGCCGCCGAGCCGTTCGCTGAGGGCGTCAAACATCGCGTTACTCCTTTTGCCGTCTGTCAGATGAGCCTGACATGGGCGCTCCGTGTTACATGCGCAAAGGCCAAGAGCCCCGCTGAGCGAATATTCGCCGGGCGGGGGGCCTCGCTGTCCTCACGGGATCGGTCAAGGCGCGCTTCTTGAGTTTGCGCGGATTTGGGGCGCGTAAAGCACGCACACCCTGCGGCGTCAAGCCAACTGCATCTGCCGGATCCTGTCGCGCAGGAGGGAGATCGCGGCATTGGCCTCCTCCCCGACCAGAGACATGATGGCCATATCGGCCCAGGACCCGTTGGCGATGCGGAGATAACTGCGCAGCGTGCCTTCGCGTTTGGCGCCGAACCGCTCAATCGACCGGACAGACCGTTCATTCGTGTCTGGGGTCAGGATTTCCAGCCGCCGCATGCGCGAGTCCACAGCCCGTTCGATCACGGCGAGTTGCGCTGCGGGTACGATCACCGTGCCGCGCATTTCAGGCACGATCCAGAAGGAGGCCATGCGCAACCGGCGATGCGTGCGCGATATATCCGCATAGGCGACGACCCCGGCAAAGGCGTCATCGGATTTGCGCCAGATGGTGAGCGGAATGTAGTCGCCGGTCTGCTTCAGCTCCAGCGTATGATCGAAATAGGACTGGAAATTGGTTCCGGTCGCGATCACCGGCATCCATTGCCACATGTCCTCAACAGCTGTGGTGGCAGCCAGAACATCGCGATCCGCCTCAGTCAGGACCTGCAGCCTGACGAGCTCATTTTCGAGACCTGGATCATCGAGTTTCATGCCCCGACAGTCTCACGCTGGGATACTTTATCAAGGCATAGATAAAGAAAAATCCGCGTTCCGAAACAGAACGCGGATTATGAGTTCTTATAGGGTACTTATTGCGCCTCGGCAGGCGCCATCAGCTTGCGGCTCAGATAGGTGAATTCCAGCGCCGTGCGCTTGGCGCGTTCGGTCTGGTTGGCCGCCGCCGCATGTCCGCCATCGATATTCTCGTAATAGAGAAAGGGCAGGCCGGCGGCCTCGAATTTCTTCGCCATCTTGCGCGCATGCCCCGGATGGACGCGGTCATCCTTCGTGGACGTCACGAAGAAGGGCTCCGGATAGGGCTTGGACGCGTCGAAGTTCTGGTAGGGCGAGATCGTCTCCAGGAAGGCGCGTTCTTCCGGCACGTCCGGCGAGCCATACTCGTCCACCCAGGAAGCGCCCGCCAGAAGCAGGTGATAACGCAACATGTCCAGCAGCGGCACCTGAACCACGACCGCATTCCAGAGGTTCGGCCGCTGGTTCAGCATCACGCCCATCAGCAGGCCGCCATTCGAGCCGCCCATGATGCCGAGATGTTCCGGACTGGTTACGCCAGATGCGACCAGATCCTCACCCACAGCGATGAAGTCATCATAGACGCGCTGGCGGTTCAGCTTCAGGCCCGCCTGGTGCCAGGCCGGGCCAAACTCGCCGCCGCCACGAATGTTTGCCAGAACATAGGCCCCGCCCCGCTCCAGCCAGAGCCGGCCAGTGACCGGGCTGTAACCGGGGTTCATCGACACCTGAAATCCGCCATAGCCGTAGAGCAGCGTCGGCGTTGTGCCATCCAGCGGAATATCGGCCTTGCTGACCAGGAAGTACGGCACCTTCGTTCCGTCTTTCGAGGTCGCGAATTTCTGAACCACTTTCAGGCCGGTCGCATCGAACTTTGCCGGTACGCTTTTCAACGTGGTGACCGCATGGGTTGCGGAATCGTATTCGAGCAGTGAATCCGGGGTCAGGAAGTCTTCGTAGTTGATGAAAACCGTGTCTTCGCGGTCGTTGGCAAAGGCGATGTTGGCCTGGCCCTCGCCCGGCAGGTCGATCGGCCAGATGCGCCATTCCTTGCTGAGATCGGCGCGATAGACCTTGCCAACAGCCGTGTCGCTGATGCTGAGCAAGAGCGCGTCTTTCGAAATGCTGACGCCTTCCAGCGCCTGCGCTTCACTTGGGCGGAAGACGAGCGAGACATGCGGCAGGGTGCGGGTCTTCAGGAAGGCGTCGATGTCGAAAGCGACAAGATCACCCGACTTGAAGCTCTCCGTCTGACCATCCGGAGCCCAGTCTTCCTGCAAGGAAACGAGAAACTGGCCCTGATAGATGCCATTCGGCGTGGCTTTCAGCGGAATCGGCCATTGAACAGGCACCGTCTCCCCTTCCGGGAACCAGTAATATTTCGATGTGAAGAAGGTTTCGGCCTCGACGGCGCCCTGCAGGATGCGGCCATCTTCCAGTTCAATCGTCATCGGCCAGATGCCAACATCGCTCGCTTTGCCACGGAAGACTTCTTCGGCGCTTTCCAGCGGGGTGCCCCGCTGCCAGCGCTTCACGATCATGGGATAGCCGGACTCCGTCACGGTCCCCTCACCCCAGTCCGTGGCGATCAGCAGCGTGTCTGTTCCCGCCCAACTCGCGGACTGTTTGGCCTCGGTCGTCACGAAGCCGTCCTCAACAAACGTCTTGGTGGCGAGATCAAACTCACGCTGGACCACGGCATCCTTGCCGCCATCCGACAGCGCGACCATGCATTTATAGGTGTCTGACCCCTTCGGCGCGTAGCAATCGGCGCCCTTGTAGACCCAGTTACGGCCCTCATCGGCGGAGAGCTTGTCGAAATCGACAATCGTCTCCCAGTCGGGCGCATCTGTGCGATAGGAGTCCAGCGGCGTGCGGCGCCACAGGCCGCGCACATGTTCATCATCCTGCCAGAAATTGTAGACCAGGCCCGAACGAACCGAACCATAGGCAATCCGCTCCTTGGAGGTCAGCGCATCCAGCGCCGCAGCCTCAAACCCGGCATAGCGCGGATCAGCCTGCAGGTCGGCCAGGGTCCGCGTATTCTGTGATTTCACCCAGGCCAGCGCATCGGCCCCCTCGACATCCTCAAGCCAGAGATAGGGGTCTTCGCCCGTCACGGCTTCAGCCGTCTGGGATGCATCAATATCAGCCACATTGGTCTCCGGCATTTCGGTCGTGCTGCACGCCGCAAGGGCGAGCGCGCTCAGCGTTACAAGAATTGTGCGCATGTCAGTCCTGTTTGGATCGGTATCAGCACCCTCGGGTGCTTCAGTCTGTTGTGTTGAGGGGCAAGATAGCGACCCGGCTCATTCCGTCCAGCGGGCGAGGCGCTTGAATGTGACCTGTTCCACAATCAGCGCACGCGACTTGTCAGGTACCACGGGGCGGACCGCAAAATAGTCGACGCCCTGATCGCCTTCGATCAACGGCACGTTGTATTCGAACGAATAATCCTGGAAACCGGGCTGCAGGTCGAACACTTGCCAGCCAGAATCCCCGACCCGGCCCGCCGAGTAATTTGCCTGCATCTGCATGGCACCGTGATCGTCTGCCGGGCGCGCGCGCACAGTGCAGAGAACGGTGAAACCCGTGAACTGGACTTCGATATCGGCTGCGAGGCGGAAGTGCGGCCCGAGTTCGGGATCACTGGTCAACACGCCGGCATCGGCTTCGATGTACAGCACCCGCTTGCCATCGGGTCCGGTTTCAAGCCGTGTAATGGCATCACCGCCAGCGACAATCTTGTTCAAATAGGTGTCGGCGATGGTGATCTGCTCATAGTGCTGGCCATCCCCTGTCACCGCGCCCGAAGGCAGGCGGCCCACACCCGGCCATAGGGCGAGCCCCACCATGCCCAGCGCAAGAAGACATGCGAGCGGGAAGAAAATCCGGTCCTTCATCGGGGGCCTTTCTCTCTTTTGCGGCCTCTCTCATGCGCCATACGGGGCTGGCGCTGGTCAACCCGGCCTGCTCCTGTTAGCAGGTGCGCGTCGGGTCTGGCGAGCGGCATTCGCCGCCGCATCTGCTACGGGGTTTGCGCCACATGTCAAAGTCCGCCTTGAAGCGCCGCGCGCGTGAAGCCCGTACCTGGCTTCTGGAAGATTGCTTCCCGCTCTGGTCAGAGCGTGGCATCGGCGCGCATGGCCTTTTCCGCGAAGCCTTGAACCTTGACCACCAAGGCACAAACTCCGACACCGTGCGCGTCCGGGTACAGGCTCGCCAGACTTATGTGTTTGCGCAGGCGCTGCGGATGGGCTGGAAGCCGGACGACGCGGCCGGCCATATCGCCTCCGGCATCGCGACACTGACCGGGCCCGCCCGGCGCGCTGACGGCTTGATCGGGCGGACATTGAACACAGATGGAAGCGGCCTGGTGGACGACACGCCGGACCTCTACGACACGGCCTTCGCACTGTTTGCGCTGGCTGAAGCCGCCTCTGCCCTCGGCGGCGAAGAGATCGCGCTGGCCGGCGCCCACAGCATTCTCGGGGCCACGGATGAGAAAATGAGCACCCCGGATGGCGGTTATGCCGAAACCCTGCCTCAGGATGACATGCGCCACCAGAATCCGCATATGCATCTTCTCGAAGCCTGCCTCAGCCTGCACCGGGCTGATCCGGAAGGCGGCCACCTTGAGCGCGCGGCCAAGATCATCGACCTGTTCGACCGCTTCTTCACAGCCGGTCCCGGCAATCTTCTGGGCGAGCGTTTCGCGCGGGGATGGACCGCGCCCGTGGCGCGCGACGCAAATATCGTGGAGCCGGGCCATCAGTTCGAGTGGGTCTGGCTGCTGCATGCCTATGCGCACGCGACCGGCACGCCAGTAAATCCGGCTGCTGACCGGCTGTACACTTTCGCCTGCTCCACGCTGGATGAGGGCGGACGCGCCGTTCAGGAAGTCTCCCGCGAAGGCGCCATCACGAATGGATCACGCCGCACCTGGCCGCAGACCGAAGCGCTGAAAGCTCACCTCGCCATGTTCGAGGCAACGGGTGAGGAGATCTTCGCCGGCGCTGCCTGTACCAGTTTCGACGTGCTGATGGACGAATACCTGACGCCGGATGGCGGCTGGATCGATCAATATGACGCCACGGGCAAACCGGTCTCGCACGACATGCCCGCCTCCACCGGCTATCATGTCGTACTCGCCATGGCAGAGCTGATCCGGATCATGGGCGCTTGATACCGGGACGTTTTCCGCCGAAAAGGCCGCCAGAAACGCAAAAGGACTTTTGAATTCGATGCCAAAGCTCGCGCTCGTCCGTCACGGACAATCCGCCTGGAACCTCGAAAACCGCTTCACCGGATGGTGGGACGCAGACCTGACGGAAAAGGGCGAAGCTGAAGCCCACAAGGCCGGCCAGCTTCTGAAGGCTGTCGATGCCGACTTCCGCGCCGCTTTCACCAGCTACCAGACCCGCGCGATCCGCACGCTGTGGATGGCGCTGACCGAAATGGGCCGCGCCTGGGTGCCGGTGGAAAAAGCCTGGCAGCTGAACGAGCGCCACTATGGCGGCCTGACCGGCCTCGACAAGGCCGAGACCGCCGCCAAACATGGCGACGATCAGGTCCATGTCTGGCGCCGCTCTTATGATGTGCCGCCGCCACCGCTGGAAAAAGGCACAACCTGGGACCTCTCAACCGATCCGCGCTACAAGGGCATCGATATTCCGAACACGGAAAGCCTGAAGCTGACGCTGGAACGCGTCCTGCCCTATTGGGACGCGGAGATCGCGCCTGTTCTGAAGTCCGGCAAGGACGTCATCATCGCCGCGCACGGCAACTCGCTGCGCGCGCTGGTGAAGCACCTGTTCGACGTGCCGGACGACAAGATCACAGGCGTTGAAATCCCGACAGGTAACCCGCTGCTGATCGATCTCGATGACAATCTGAAGCCGGTCGCTGTGCGCTATCTCGATGCGGATCGCGCCCAGCCGCTGCCGGCCCTGCCGTGAGCAAACGCCGCGACCGACGCATGATGGGGCGGGCCCTCGCGCTCGCCCGACTCAATCACGGCCTGACGGGCGTCAATCCATCCGTAGGCTGCGTCATCCTTGATGCGGCCGGTCATGTTGCCGGTGAAGGCGTGACCGGTCATGGCGGTCGCCCGCATGCCGAGGAAATCGCCCTCGAAGAGGCAGGCAATGCAGCAAAGGGCGGAACGGCCTATGTCACGCTGGAGCCCTGCCGCGAACGCTCTGCGGGCGGAAAGTCCTGTTCGATGAAGCTGGAAGACGCTGGTATCGCCCGCGTTGTCTGCTCTGTGCTGGACCCCCACCCTGTCGCGAATGGCGGCATCCTGCGCCTTCGCAGCGCTGGCATCCGGGTCGAAGTTGGGCTGGGGCAGCGCGCGGCTGAAACCCTCTACCGCGCGTTTTTCAACAGCATCGCCTAGCCCGGAAACGGACCCGCCTTGGCAATCACCGTCTCATAGAACGCAAGCGAATCGCGCTGGAACGCCGCCTTGTTGAACTGCGCCTCATACGAGGCACGCCCACCGGCAACCAGTTTCGCGGCGAGGGCCTTGTCCGAGATCACGCGCGTCAGCGCATTGGCCAGCGCATCGACATCATTCTTCGGGATCAGCAACCCATTGACGCCGTCCTTCACATAGGCAGCCGGGCCAACGGCATCGGCGGCCACCAGCGGTCGCGAGGCCGCCCAAGCATCCACCGTCACCGTGCCGAACGGCTCATAGCGCGACGGGAACGCCACCACATCGCAGGCCGCCAGCAGCGCGCCGCGATCATTCCGCCAGCCGAGGAAGCGCACGCGGTCGTCAAGGTTCAGCCGGGTGCAATGCGCGCGCAGCTCTGCCTCCAGCGGGCCTTCGCCTGCGATCCAGACATAAAGGCCCGGCACTTTCGCGGTGGCATCAAGTAGCGTATCGAGGCCCTTCTTCTCGTGCAGGCGGGCCAGCGCCAGCGCAACCGGCGCATCGGCCGGCGTGTCGAGGCTCGCCCGGTCGGCCGGGTCAGCGCCTTCGAAATCGGCATAGGTGTGGATGATGACGGAGCGGTCATCAGCCACGCCCTGCTCCCGGATATGGCGCAGCAGGTCGATCGTCAGGCCGACATGCCATTCGCAATTCAGGAAGCGGGCGAGCTTGTAATAGCCGCCATACCAGGCAACCGAGCGATTGCGATATTCCTTCGGTGCGAACTGTCCGGCGCGGCCCATCCAGTATTCGATGACATCCGGCTTGAACGCCTTGATCGCCTCGCCCAGCACACGGCGGGTCGGAAAAGGCCAGGCATTGTTGAACGCGGCCACATCGACACCGATGCCGGCTTCGCGGAACTTTTGAACTCGGAACTGATTATCGGGCCGCGTCACCACATGTTGGGTGAGGCCAGCTTCCGCCAGCGCCAGTACGGATTCCAGCATGATGTTTTCCGCGCCGCCTTCGGCAGCACCGGCCATGACGTGCATGATGCGCATCGGCCTCTCCTTCATCTCAGGTCAGATTGTCCTGTCACGCGCATAGCCATTTACAGGCGTGGCGGCAAACACTGGTTGGCAGTGGGGGCTGAAATGCCTAAGCAGGCCCCAAGCCGACCCGGGAGCTTCCAAGCTATGCCAGCATACCGCCTCTTCGGCGCTGAAACTTCGCCCTACTCGCTGAAAGTACGCGCCTTCCTGCGCTACAAAGGCGTCGATTTCGAATGGGTGACCCGCTCGCGTGAGACCGAAACGGATTTCCGCGCCCTCGCACGCCTCGCCACGGTGCCGCTTCTTGTCTCACCGGATCGCCCGGTCAGCCAGGAATCAACGCGCATGCTGTTCGCGCTGGAAGCGTCCCATCCCGAGCCTTCCGCCACGCCAGACGATGCCGCGCTCGCCGCCCTGTCGCTGATCCTCGAAGACTTTGGCGATGAGTGGCTGAACAAATGCATGTTCCAGCAACGCTGGGGCAATACGCCAGACCGTGACCAGGCTGGCCTTCGCGCGCTGGTGCAGCTGTCGGGCGGCAAACGCCCGCGCGCCTGGAAAGCCCCGTCGGTACAGATTACCGAGCGCATGGCAGACCGCCTGCCGCTGGTTGGCGCGGCGCAGGAAAACTGGCCCGTGCTGGACGCCTCCTGGCGCCGCTTTGCCCTGAACCTGAACGCACACCTGAAAGAGCATCTCTTCCTCTTCGGTGGCCGCCCGACCTTTGCCGATTTCAGCATTGCCGCCCAGTTCCAGCAAATGCTGCTGGACCCGACCCCGGCCGAATGGCTGAAGGATCGCGCGCCGTTCATCGTGGCCTGGTGCGAGCATATGGACGACCCGAAAGCGGGCGGACCTTTCGCCGCGCTGGCCGATCTCGGTTCCACGCTTGCCCCCCTCTTCTCCGAAGATGTCGCGAAGACTTACCTGCCTTGGGCCAAAGCCAATGCCGAAGCGATCCGGAAATCGTCCGGCCAGGTTTCGGTCACGCTGGACGACGGCACGTTCGGGCAATCCGCCCAGAAGCACGCCGCTGAAGCCTTCGCCGCCGTTGGCCGCCAGGTCAGCCGCACGCTGAAAGACAGCACCGCCCTGGGAGACTTTCTGGGCGCGGCAGGCTGCCTCAACTTCTTCCAGCGCGCCGAAGCGACCGCAGACGCCTCCTGACTTTTCGCTGACACGAAAACGGCGCGCCCATCATCTGAGCGCGCCGCAATCATTTAATCAGGGATAAGCCCCGGATCAGGCTGCGTCGGCGTTTTTCTTGCCGATCAGCTTCGGTCCGGTCGATCCGACCGTGCCGATTTCGATCTTGCGGGGCTTTTTCTCTTCTGGCAGCTCACGGACGAGGTCGATGCGGAGCACGCCATGCTGCAAGCTCGCCCCGGTCACAAGAATGTGATCAGCAAGCTGGTAGCGGCGAATGAAGCTGCGCTGTGCGATGCCACGATGAAGATAGGTCTTGTCCCCATCATTCTCCGGCTCGCCTTTTTTGCCCGCGACAGTGAGCATGCCTTCCTTGGTTTCGATGTCCAGGTCATCCTCGGTAAACCCGGCGACAGCGATCTCGATGGCGAAGGCGTTTTCGTCGACTCGCTCGATATTATAAGGGGGATAGCCCTGTGAACCGTCGAGGCGGGATGCCTGGTCGATCATGCTGGCCATGCGGTCAAAGCCAACCATGGTGCGGTAAAGGGGGGTCAGATCAATGTTCGACATAGTGTCAGTCCTCTTTCTCAAAGCAACTGGGAGCGCCCGGAACGGGGGGCTCCATAGGGTTCGGACGTCGCGATTCCCCGGCCCGATCAGTGGCGCCGGCACGAAACCCGGTCTCGGCCCGCGTAGCGGCACCGTGACACAGTACATGTGGGAGCCTAGAAGGGGCGTTCAAGAGGTTCCTTCGACAGAGAGACAATCATGAAAACTGCCGTTTCCGCTTCCCTTCTCGCCCTCGCGCTGCTCGCCGGCTGCGGACAGGGCAAGATCGACAGTCCCGAAGTTATCGCCGAAACCGATGTTGCCGCTGAACAGGCTGCGCCGGAAACGGTCGATCCGCTTCAGGCCGCCATCAACAGCGATCTGCGCTCGCCCGAGGAAAAAGCCCGCGATGCCTGGCGCCATCCGAAGGAAACGCTGGAATATTTCGGCGTCCAGCCAGACAGCAAAGTGATCGAGATCTGGCCCGGTGGCGGTTGGTACACCAACATCCTGGCGCCCTGGCTGGCGTCCGGCAACGGCACGCTGATCGCCGCCCTGTTCGACCCCGCCGGCATTGATGACCCAGACCGCGTCGCCCGCATCGAACAGAACAATGAAGCCTTCAAGTCCGGCTATACCGATCCGCGCTTCGGCACGATTGAATATACCGGCTTCTCCGGCAATTCCGGTCCGCTGGCTGCCCCTGACAGCGTCGACTTCGTGCTGACCTTCCGCAACATCCACAACTGGATGAGCGGCGGATACGAGCAGAAATTCTTCAACGATGCCTATGCCGCACTAAAGCCCGGCGGCGTGCTGGGCGTGGTGGAACACCGCCTGCCGTCGGCCTCGATCCAGGCCCCCAAAGCCAGCAGCGGCTATGTCCATGAGGACTATGTCAAAGCGCTCGCCGCCAATGCCGGGTTCGAATTCGCCGGCGGCTCTGAAATCAACGCCAACCCGGCCGACACTGCAGACCACCCGTTCGGTGTGTGGACGCTCCCCCCGGTGAACCAACAACCGGAAGACGGCGCAGAGCCGCCGGAAGGCTGGAACCCGGAAAGTTACGCCGCCATTGGCGAAAGCGACCGGATGACGCTGAAATTCGTCAAACCCGCCGAATAGTCCGCCTCAGGATAGAGACATCAGGCCTCGCCGTCCCGGCGGGGCCATTCCATTTGGACCGCCATGACCCTCAAGACCCTTTTCCCGACCTTCGTCAAAGAAGAAGCCATCGGCACCGCAGACCTGCGCGCCGAACTCGAAGCCGTCTGCTGGCTGCTGGAAGACGAAGACACCGCCGGCAATGACTGGTGCGATGAGCAGGGCTATGACGGGTACACGTCCTATGCCTCGCTGGACGACCTGCCCGAACGTTTCCCGGAATTCGGCGCGCTCAAGACCCTCTTGGACGAACAGGCAGATGCCTTCGCGAAGGAACTGCACTGGGACATGCAGGGCTTTCACCTTCAGCTCGACGCGCTCTGGGTCAACATTCTCGGCGAAGGCGGCAGCCATTCCGGCCATATCCATCCAGGCAGCGTCATTTCCGGCACGTTCTATGTCGCCCTGCCCGAAGGGTCCGGCAGCCTGAAGATGGAAGACCCGCGCCTCACCGGCATGATGGGCGCCCCTCAGCCAGCAGATGATGCCCCAGAATCGGCGCGCCGCTTCGTCTATCTCACGCCAAAACAAGGCCACGCCCTGTTCTGGGAATCCTGGCTGCGCCACGAAGTCATGCCGAACCGGGCCGAAGACGCGCGCATCTCAATCAGCTTCAACTACGCGCTTCTGCGCGACTAGGGAGACACCCACATGATCCTCGTCACAGGCAGCGTGCAGACAAAGCCAGACAGTGCAGACCGCCTGATCGCGCTCTGTCGCGCCCATTGCGAACGATCGCGCCGGGAAGACGGCTGCATCTCCCACAATGTCCACGCCGACCTCGACGATCCTTCAAGGCTGGTCTTTGTCGAATACTGGCGCGACATGGAGGCGCTGCAGGCCCATTTCGCCCTCAGGGACAGCCGGGACTTCGTCAAGGAAGCGCGCAGCCTGTCTGCTGGCGGGGCACCGATGCGTATATTCGACGTAAAAGACATCACGCCGGATACTGGACATTAGTCTGTCTGTGGCATCCTCGCCCTTGACGCATGGGCTCTGACAGGCCATCGCCACGCCCAACATTTACTCCTCCCAAAGCGAGCGCAGACATGGACCTTTCAAAAATCGAGACGGGCCAGAACCCGCCAGACGACATCAACGTGCTGATCGAAGTGCCCCTGGGCGGCGACCCGATCAAATACGAGATCGACAAGGCCTCCGGCGCCATGTTTGTGGACCGCTATCTCTACACCGAGATGCGCTATCCCTGTAATTACGGCTTCGTGCCCCACACGCTGAGCCTCGATGGTGACCCGATTGACGTGATGGTCGTTGGCAATCGTCCGCTGGTGCCGGGTTCGGTCGTGCGCGCCCGTCCGGTCGGCGTCCTGATGATGACCGACGACAAAGGCCCCGACGAGAAAATCCTCGCCGTCCCGCACAACAAGCTGACCTCCTATTACGACAAGATCGCGACCTATCACGACCTGCCGCAGACGCTGATCGACAAGACGGCGCACTTCTTCGAGCACTACAAGGATCTCGAAAAGGGCAAGTGGACCCGGATCGAAGGCTGGTATGGCATCGAGAAGGCCCGCGAACTGATCACGGCAGCCGTCGAGCGCGGCAAGAACGCCTGATTCCATAATTCAAGGACCGGGCACTGAATGGACCTGTCCGTCTGGATTGCGCTGGTCGCCCTGTTCTTTGCAGGCGGCCTGACGCCCGGCCCGGCCGTGATGCTGGTGATGAGCACGTCGCTGCGCTATCGCGCGCCGACGGCGCTCATCCCGGCGCTTGGCGTTTCCGCCGCCAATCTCGTCTGGATCTCATTGGCTGCAGGCGGCATCGCCGCCTTTGCCGCGAAATTCCCGCTGGTCCTGATGGGCCTGAAAGTAGCCGGCATCTGCTTCATCGCCTGGCTTGCCTGGACGATGGTGACGGCAGACCCGTCCCGCCCCCATGCCAGCGCCAAAGATGCTCCGCCGCGCGGCAAACTGTTTGCCCGCGGCGTAGGCCTTCAACTGCTGAACCCGAACGCGCTGGTCTTTTTCGGCCTGCTTCTGCCGTCCTATTTCGACATGTCGCATCCCGTCTGGCCGCAGGCGCTGGTCATGATGGCGACCATCACCGTGTGCGAGATGTTCGGCCTGACCGTCTATGCCTGGCTGGCGGACGCGATGAACCATCGCTTCGAGTCGCCAGCCTTCACGAAATGGTTCAATCGCGGCGCCGCCCTCGCCATGCTCTCGGCAGCCTTGTTTGCCTCGATTGCGACGATCACGCCCAAAGGCTGATCAGGGCGCAACAATTTCAAACCGGCCGGTTTTGCCGTTCCGCCAGTGAAGTTCACCATGTTTGATCGCAAACCAGGCGCCATGCAGGGTGAGCGTGCCGGCTTCGACAGATCTGCGCACGAAAGGGAAGCTCATCAGATTGGCGAGCGAGGATTCGATCCCCTCCAGCTCCAGCGCGTATTGGGGATTGATCGGATCGGACTCAAGCACCCGTTGGCGCGCCTCATCCAGCAGTGACACCCAGGGCGTCACGAACTCGCCGATGTCCGGATTGTCACCGCCTGCCAGCGAGGCCTGAATCCCGCCGCAGCCACCATGGCCCATCACCACAATATGCTCTACTTTCAGGACGTTAACTGCATATTCAAGGGCCGCGCTGACACCGTGCAGCTTGCCGTCCGGCATATAGGGCGGCACCAGATTGGCCACGTTGCGCACGACGAACAACTGTCCCGGCGCCGCAGCAAAAATGTCTGACGGTTCGGCCCGGCTGTCGGCGCAGGCGATCAGCATGATGGCCGGGCTCTGCCCTTCGCCAAGGTCCCGGTAGAGGGCGGCTTGCTCAGCATAAACGCCGGCCCGAAAGCGCCGGTATCCCTCAATCAGCTGCTCAATCGTTCTCATGGTCAAAATCCCGTATCTGAGGCCGTTTCACTACTGCATACGGCAGAACTCGCAATTGTGAATCGGACATTGTTTACTGGTTTGCGTTAGACTCTCAAAACATGGCCTTCAGTACCGGCCAGGGAGATAGTGCGAATGTCCACCGAAGCCAGCGAGCCGAAAACGTCCCGCAAGGGCGCTTCCCGCAGCGAGGAATCCCGCGCGGCCATCCTTGAGGCGACCCGCGCAGAGCTGGCCGAGAATGGCTGGCGCACGTTCAGCGTCGATTCCGTGGCCAAGCGGGCGAGCGCCTCGAAGCAGACGATTTACCGCTGGTGGCCCTCGATCGGTGCCATGTGCGTGGATGCGGCGCTGGCACTGGTGCCCGACAGCCCCGATGGCGGGCGCGACCCGCAGGAGCGGATCGCCGCCCTCATCGTGCCGCTGGAAGCCGCCGCCCGGACCGGCAGCGGCCATGCCGTGCTGCGCGGCGCCCTGATGGCGGCCGCCGATGACCAACATGCCGGCGAAGCCTGGCGCGCCTGGATGTATCGCGACATCCGCCAGCCGATGCGCATGGTCCTGGCCGAACTGTCGACAAAACGCGTGATCCGGCGCGATTTCGACCTCGATGAAGTCATCGAACAGCTGCTTGGCCCCCTCTGGCACCGCATCTGTGTGATGCGCGCGCCCGTGAAAGAAGGCTTCAGCGTCGAGCAGGCCCGCAACGCTTTGCGCGTCTATTCGACGATCTGACCCCTTTCGGGGCCTTGTCGGCTTCGCTTCCAGCACGAATCTTGCAGCGCACTTCCCCAAAGAGTGGAGGAAGCTCGCCATGCCTACCGGACGCATTGCCTGGATCGATCATTCCAAAGGCCTCGGCATCATTCTTGTCGTGCTGAGCGCGGCAGCACTCGGATATGGCGGCGCAGACACCGGCGGGAACTGGATGCAGGGCCTCGCCGCGTGGGCAAATCCGTTCACGGTGCCCGCTTTCTTCGTCATTGCGGGCCTGTTCCTCCACCGCGCAATCTTCGGCTCAGCCCCGGCTTATTTCGACCGCAAAGTCCTGCATCTGGCGTATTTCTTCGCGATCTGGCTCGCGGTGGAGACCGTGTTCCTGCATGCCGGCGCCGTTGTGCATGGCCCGGCGGAACTCGCCCGCGTCTACCTCTCCGGTTGGGCCGCCCCGGACAGCCCGCTCTGGTTCATCCATGAGCTGGCAATCTTCTACATCGTCACGCGCCTTGTGCGCCGGACCAGAGCCGTGCGCGTCCTTGCTGCCGCTGCCCTGTTACAAGTCGTCTCCGCCGCCGGCCTCTTCAACACCGGATGGTCCGTCGCCGACCATTTCGCGCAATACTATGTCTTTTTCTTCGCAGGCTATGCCGGCGCACCGCTGGCCTTCCGCTTCGCCCTTGGCGCTGCCGATCGCAAAAAAGACCTCATCACAGGCCTCGCCGTCTGGGCCGCGATCCACACGGCCTTTGTCGCCCTCGGCATTGCCGGCCTGCCGCTCGTCTCGCTGATCCTCGGCTTTGCGGGCACATTCGCCCTGATCGGCGCGGGCGTCCTGCTGGCGGCCCTGCCCGCCGCACATTTCATCGGCGATGCAGGCCGCCGGTCCATGGCGATCTATCTCGGCTTCTTCGCGCCCCTGCAGATTCTGCTGACACTGGTACACATGAGCGGGATCTTTGCCGATGCGGGCGCAGCCTCGCTGGCCATCGGCGCCGCCACACTCGTGATCGCGCTCGGTATGCACCGGCTCGCGATGGAGACGCCTCTGAAGCTGTTCTATGTCCGGCCAATGGCGCTGCGGATCAAACCCTCCCGCACGGCCCAGCGCGGCAGCCTGCTCACTTCGGCAATGCCGGAAGCCTAGCGGCCGCGGTTCCAGACCATCAGCGGATCAAACGCGCCGGTTTCGGCGGCTTTCTGAAGCTGGGCGATCTGGTCTGAGACCGTATTGGTCGACGCATCCCGCGCCGGTGTGCCGTAAAGCGCCTGATCCAGCCGGCAGATCTGCTCGAACAGGGCTTCAGACCGCTCCACCAGTTCCAGGAAGCGCGGCGACAGGCCTCGCCCCTGCTGGGCGCTGGCGTCGAGCGGCGGATCCTCTCTCCGTATGCGGTATTTCTTGGCGGCCGCGTCATCGCGCTTCATCTCGCCATCGCGTACGGCTTTCTGCATGACCAGCCAGCTCGCGGCCTGCATCAGGCGCGTCGTCAGCTCCATGCTCCAGGCGGCGTAAGTCAGCCCCGGTTCGCGGTCGAGCGTTCTGGCCTGTTCACGGCCCGGCCCATCCAGATAGGTGGCCGTCTCTTCCACAAGCGCCATGCCGCGCGTGAAAACGGTATCGAACAGCTTCCCGCCGGTGAACCCGTCGGACACGCTCATGTCATCGCCGTGAGATTGCTTCACTGCCATACCTTGTCCCCGATACTCTGGACACCAATGCTCATATTAACCCTGACGGTGTTTAGTTTCGCTTAATCGCCGCCACCGAACAGGGCGTCTGCCGCCGATTTCTGCGCCTGTTTCTTCGCGATCTGGATCTCACAATCCTCAATCGCAAGTTTCAGCGCCGCAATCCGCTGTTCAAGTTCCTCCACAGACATCTGATCCAGCGTCTGCGCTTTATTCACGAGGATCGGCTCTTCATCTGAAATCGCCATCTTCGCCTCCATGTCCGGTTCGGGGTTCATCAAAGCAGAAATGCGCACTACATGCGACTCCTCAACACGGGAGTCGCACACATGAGCCAGATGATGAAAGCCGTCGAAATCGAACAGGATGGGCCGCTTTATCTGGCCGACACCGCGCGGCCCGAACCGGGGCCAGGCGAGATCCTCGTAAAGACCGCCTTTTCCGGCCTGAACCGGGCCGATCTGGTCCAGCGCGCAGGCGCCTATCCCGCCCCTCCGGGCGCCTCCAAGATCCTCGGCCTGGAAATTTCCGGCACAGTCGAAGCCGTCGGCAGCGCCGTCACGCGCTGGAAAGCCGGCGACCGGGTCTGCGCCCTGCTGGCTGGCGGCGGATACGCTGAATATGTTGCAGTGGACGAAGGCTCCGTCTTCCCCGTGCCGGACAGTATGAGCCTCGACCAGGCCGCCTGTCTGCCGGAAGCCATGATGACGGTCTGGGCCAATGTCTTTGACCGGGTGGGCCTGAAAGCCGGCGAGAACTTCCTCTGCCATGGCGCCACCAGCGGCATCGGCGTGATGGCGATCCAGATGGCCCGCGTCGCCGGCGCTGCCAAAGTCTTCGCGACGGCCGGCACGCCGGAGAAATGCCTCCTAGCCACCAGCCTCGGCGCGACCCGTGCGATCAACTACAAGACCGAGGATTTCGCCGAGATCGTCAAAGCCGAAGGCGGCGCCGACGTGACGCTCGACATGGTCGGCGGCGACTATATCCAGAAGAACATTTCCGCCGCCAATCCAGACGGGCGCATCATCAATATCGCCTATCAGAACGGTTTCGTCGCCAATGTGAACTTCGCGCCCGTCCTGATGAAGCGCCTGACGCTGGCCGCCACAACGCTGCGCGCCCGGCCTGTGCCGGAGAAAAAGCGTATCCGGGACGCCGTCGAGGCCGATTTTTGGCCGCATGTCGCCAGCGGCGCCATCATTCCGGTGCTGCACAAGGTATTCCCCGCCAGCGAAGCCGATCAGGCCCACCAGCTGATGGCGTCCGGAACCCATAGCGGAAAGATCCTCCTCGCATGGTGAGGCCGCTTATTGCTGCCCTGCTTGCCGCTTCGTCCGTTGCCTGCCAGCACACAGCCGTGCCGCCGCCCTCAAACAGGAATGTTCCGCCGGTTGTCACTGAGTATTTCGACAGATTGGCGGCCATTTACCGGGCCGGGTCTTCCCCGGAGGATGTGGCTGCATTCCTCGCCCTCATGGCAGAGGACGTCCACTATGTTCATGTCGCATACGAGGCCGAATTCGATCTCGATACGTGGCGCGATGCCTTTCTGCGGAACCAGCAGGCAGGTGAGTACAGCGAACCGGCCGGTTTCTGTCTCGCCATCACCAATGCCATTCCCGGAATCGACCATTATGCGGTGGAATATGCGTCCGGAATGCAGTCTGACGGCGCCTGTTTGCCATCGGAAGCGCGGCGGCTCCTGATCGTCTTTTCCGTAAGCGACGGGAAGCTGATGCGGATAGAAGAGCTTTGGTGAGCCGCACTCCTTCCCTTTTTCCAAGCGAGTGCTTATAAGAAGGGCAAGGATCAGCACGCCTGACCTCATCCGCCCGGCACGATGTGTCGGGCGGCTGCATTTCAGGCGGCAAATAAATCACTTCAGGGAGCCCCCCAATGTCCGAAGTTCTCATGCCTAAGGCCACCGCCGTCTGGCTGCTCGACAATACCAGCCTCACCTTCGCGCAGATCGCCGGTTTCTGCGGCCTGCACCATCTCGAAGTCAAAGGCATCGCCGATGGCGACGTCGCCGAAAACATGCGCGGCGTTGACCCGATTGCCGGCGGCATCCTCTCGCGCGAGGAAATCCAGCGCGGCGAGAATGACGAAAGCTACCGCCTGAAAGTCGCCGAGTCGAAAATCGCCCACATCCCGCAGCCGAAACGCAAAGGCAGCCGCTACACCCCGGTCATCCGCCGCCAGGACAAGCCGGACGCCGTCGCCTGGTTCATCCGCAACCACCCGGAAGTGTCGGACGCCCAGATCTCCAAACTGATCGGCACGACCAAGTCGACGATCAACAATGTGCGCGACAAGAGCCACTGGAATTCTGCCAGCATCCGTCCGGTCGACCCGGTGACGCTCGGCCTGTGCACCCAGATCGAACTCGACGAAGTGATTTCGAAATCGGCTGACAAGCGCCGCAAGATGGACGCTGAAAAAGCCCTCCGCGCCGAAGGCCCCGGCCTCACCCCGGCGATGGACGATGCGGCTGGCTACGACGCACACGAAGAGGAAGAAGACGCCCACAAGAAAGACGTCTCCGCCGACGACGTCTTCCGCGACTTCAACTAGAACCAGGATACTGTTTTGAGAAAGCCGGCCCTCGTGGCCGGCTTTTTTCATGGGGGCGAGGAAAGCACCGCACCAATCCCCCTCTCCTTTGGGCTTGTGAGGATCAGCGATTGCCCTGCAATCGCCCGAACAAGGGGCTAGGGGTGAGGGAAGAAAAGCCAACTTGTCCTCCCGGACTCAAACCCGGGCCACACTCCGCGCATGCATCCGGCCCTTCGCCCCTACTATGACCATGTCATCCCGGTCTTCTGGCCGTGGCTCTGGCTGAACCTTGTCCGCTTTGCCCTCTGGCATTTGCGGACGGGGCGCGAGGCGCTGCTGGCAGTGGATTGTTTCGGGAACATCCGGATCGTGCATCTGGCTGATGCGCCAAAACCGGATGATCTCTACACCCATGAAGCACCGCTTGTGCCGCGCTGGGTTCGCCCGGCGCTGGCTAGCGATCTGCCGGACTCTCTCCCCGTGCAAGGCGGTGGCCTGCTTATACGGTCCTTATATGGTGTTTATACGGTCTTTTATATGGTCCGCGAACGCGTGCGCGGCCCGCCCCTCGATCATTCTCCCCCGCAAGCGGGGGAGGATAAGAACACCCACCGGACGGCAACCGCCGCTCCGGCCTTTCGTGCTGGCCGAAACACTATGTCTCCGCTGGCGCCCTCAGGAACACATACCACGCCCCTGATCCGCCATGCCGGGGATGCGCTTCGGAATAGCCGGTCACCAGTGAGCGTGCTGCAGGCATCTCCAGCCAACGGAGGAAATTGCGGCGCAGCACCCCTTCCCCGTCCTTCCCCTT
The DNA here is from genome assembly GCA_000961695.1 of Hyphomonadaceae bacterium BRH_c29. Classification (GTDB taxonomy): domain Bacteria; phylum Pseudomonadota; class Alphaproteobacteria; order Caulobacterales; family Hyphomonadaceae; genus Hyphomonas. The sequence continues at coordinate 126,922 of LADW01000089.1, read as the reverse complement.
GCCGGTGATGACCAGCACACAGCGCGCGCCTTCTGCCTGTTTGCGAAACAGGAAGTCCGGCAAGGCCGCTTCGGCGCTCAGCTGCGTGTGGCCGTGAAGATCAAACCGGCCAGCCAGTTCGAGCTTGCCCCTTCGAACGCGTTTTTCATTCGCCCGGTTCTGCGGCGGGGCGGGTTGTTTCTCAGCCTTTGGCGCAGGTTTCGCAGCGGGCGCAGGCTTGGGCAGAGCCCGGCGCAAGACCGGTTCGCCGTGTTCCAGCGCGTCGATGAAAGTTTCAATGTCTTCCGTCTTCGGACCGATGGGTTTCACCGTCCGCGCAACGCGGGCCCAGGCACGGGCTTCATCGGGGGAAAGTCGCCGGTGGCTCATCGCAAGGCCCTTACGGCGCGTGCGGGGCAGAGTCGAGGCTGGCATAGCCCTCCGCGCGCATCCGCTCGGCCACCGCGCGCGGCAGGAAGACCCAAAGCCGGCCGGGCGCATTCATCGTACCGGCCCGCTCACCCGCCGCCGGGCCGGTGCCGAAATAGATGTCGCCGCGCACCGGGCCTTTGATCGCCCCGCCCGTATCCTGCGCAATCAGAAGACCAGACCAATCCCCGCCAAGGCCCGGCGCAGAGGTCTGAACAAACATCGGCACGCCCAGCGCATGAAGGCTCGTATCCACCGCCATCGAACCAAGCGCTGTCAGCGGAACACCCTCTGCCCCCACCGGCCCAACCGACGGATCGCCCTGAGCCTCGGCCCGGAAGAACACGAAACGCGGGTTCTGGTTCATTGCGGTGCGGGTTTCCGCCGGCCCTGCCCGGTCCATCCAGGCGCGGATGCCCTGCATACTGGCCTCGCCGCTTTTGATCCGCCCCGTGCTGATCAGCCAGTTCGCGGTGGACTTGAACGCGTGCCCATTATGCGCGGCGTAAACCGCTCTCATGGTGGAGCCGTCCGGAAATTTCAGGCGGCCCGATCCCTGGATCTGCAGGAAGAACACATCCGCCGGATGGGCGTAGGCAATCGCCTGCACGCCAGAGGTCGTGATCTGCGCCCGGGCTGGATAGGCGCGGGTCTTGCCGTTCGGCAGGCGCTGCAACGGATGGCCGCCATTCGGGATCAGGTCTGCGGGAATTGCGGGAACCGGTTCTGTGAAAGGCGGCGTCGGCGTGCGCCGGGCTTCATACGTTGGCTCGAAATAGCCAGTGAACCGGCTGGCCCCATCGGGCGAGAGCACTTCAATCGGCACAAACGCCTGCTCGATCAGGGCGCGGGCCTCATCATCACTGCGGGCCGCCGCCAGAGAGCCGCACGGCGCCGCCCAGTCTTCCACCCGCCCGGCCCAGGGCGCGGAAGACGACAGGCCCGCGTTCAGACTCTTGTCAGCGAACTTCTCACAAGACCGTTTGAATGCGCTGACCGCCGGCTCAAGGCCAACATTGGTCCAGTTCGGAAGGTCGGCAAATTCGGTCGGCGATTCCCAGGCTGGAAGCGGCCGCTGCACAACAGGAGCCGGCCCCGGCAGAGGCTCCGGCGTGATGATGGTGATAGGCGCAGGCTGGGTCTGGCACGCAGCCAGAGCAAGCAGGACAGCAAACGAACGGAAACGCGACCACATTCACGCTTTATGGCGTGCTTCCGGCGCGGGTGTCACCCGAAAGATTTCAGACGGTGCGCCTAGTTTGCGACCTCAACATCATCGAGAATCCAGTTCGGATCACCTCCGCTGACATTGCGCATAAAGGTCCAGATTTCCTTCGCGGTGCGCACCAGCTCGCCATCACCAAGCTCGGCTTCGTAGCGAACAGCAACACGCGCCATTGTGCCATCCAGCTCTGCGCTTTCGATTTCTGCTTTCTTGATGCGAAGCAGTTCGAACGGGGCATGGTCTGCGTCACGGGTCGCAATCGCAGCGTCCCAGGCCTCGTAGACATCGTCATCCAGCATGGGTCGCAGCTTGTCGCGATCCCCGTGGGCAAAGGCCGAAACGATGATTTCGTAAGCTGCGCGCGCGCCTCTCATGAAGGCAGGCGTGCTGAAACTCTGATCAGCATTATAGATGTCTTCCAGGCCCGCAGCGGCCGGACCGGTAAAGATCGGGCGGTCTGCGGCGGAGGGTGGCAGATCCAGCGGCTTCGCCTGTCCGGGCGCATCGTCGTTTGCAGACGCCGGAGTCGTGCGGCTGACGGGGCGATTATTGTCGCCTTTGCCCAGCGCCAGATAGAGGCGCGACAGGACAAACAGCGCAACAGCTGCGAGGATCATGACTTCCATCACGGGGTCCATCAGTGGGGCTTGTCCTTGCGTTTCGGTTCAATCAGCCCCCAAGATAGGGCCGACGGGCCTACAGTGCCAGTGATACATTGCGCTTCAAGGGGCCGCATGTTACCCGCCCGCCGGGTAGAGTTGGGAGGAATACATGACAGATACCAGTGCACCACAGGCCCCGAACAATGGCCAGAGTGGCTCAACGCCAGCCGGTCTTCGCGTTCTCGGCCAGTATGTGAAGGACCTGTCCTTCGAGAATCCGGGCCATCCGCCGGTGCAGACGCAGCCAAATATCGATCTCGGCATTGATGTCGGCGCGACGCCCCACGCAGATGGTAACGGCCTCTACGAAGTCTCGCTGAAGCTTTCAGCCAAAGCGGCTGCCGACGGGACCGTGCTGTTCATCACCGAGCTCGATTATGCTGGCCTTTTCCAGATTTCGAACGTACCGCAGAACCAGCTCGAAGCGCTTCTGCTGATCGAGTGCCCGCGTCTTCTGTTCCCGTTTGCGCGCCGCATCGTGGCAGAAATCACGCGCGAAGGCGGCTTCCCGCCGCTGCTTATCGATCCGGTGGACTTCGTGCAGCTGTACCAACAACAGTATCGCCGCGCACAGGAAGCTGCCGCAAACGGCCAGCCGCCAACTCAGGAAGCGTAGCGCTTCCAGATTGCCTCATCGCCAAGGCCGCTCACGAAGGCTTCGTGGGCGGCTTTTTCGTCTGCGCTGATACGGTCTCCCAGCGGTTTCGCGCGCTGGCGGGCCGGCTGGGACTCGCCAACCATTTCCGTTTCCGAAGATGTCTCGAACGAAAACGCCCGCGCGCGACCGCCCATCAGTTCCAGGTAAACGGACGCGAGTAGCTGACTGTCGAGCAGAGCGCCGTGGAACGTCCGGCTTTCAAGGGAGATTTCAAACCGTTTGCAAAGCGCATCGAGACTGGCCGGGGCACCAGGAAATTTCCGGCGCGCCATTGCCGCCGTATCGATCCAGCGGTCGTCCGGGATGGGGTCCCGCTTGCAGCGCGCCAGTTCCATATTCAGGAAGCCGCGGTCAAATCCGGCATTGTGGGCCACCAGAACGGCATCGCCGATAAACTCCAGGAAGGCATCGACGACTTCCGGCGCTTCGAAAGGCGGCGCGTCTTTCAGGTGCTCATCGGTAATGCCGGTGATGCGAACTGTATCGGCGGACACTTCCCGGCCAGGGTGGATCAGCGTGCGGAAGGTGCGTCCCGTCGGGATGTGATTGATCATCTCGACGGCGCCCAGCTCGATGATCCGGTCGCCCTCTTCCGGGCGCAGGCCCGTTGTCTCGGTATCGAAAGCAATTTCGCGGATCTGGCTCATGCGCCGGCCTCATCTGACATGCGATTCATCAGGGCCACTATGGCGCGAACATGGTCGCGTGCAAACTCGAACCCATGCGCTGTCGACAGGATGAAGTCGGCTTTTGCACGCTTTTCTGCATCCGGCACCTGACGGGCGAGGATCGCGTTGAACGTTTCTTCGGTCATGCCCGGACGGGACAGCACACGCTCGCGCTGAACTTCGGCCGGTGCACTGACAACAAGAACATGATCGCAATAGGCAAAGCCGCCCGTCTCGTAGAGCAGCGGGATGTCCAGCACTACGAACGCGGCGCCGGCTTGCTTTGCGGCTTCGCGGAACTTTTGCTGCGCCTGCCCGGCCAGTGGATGGACGATACCTTCCAGCTGTTTCATCGCGGCGGCATCGTTCAGCACACGCGCGCGCAGCAGGTTACGGTCGATCGCGCCATCGACCTTCACGCCCGGAAACGCCGCCTCCACCGGATCAACCGCTGCGCCGTCTGCCTGATACAGCGCATGTACTTCGGCATCGGCGTCATAGACGGGAACGCCCTCATCCCGGAACAGGGTCGCGGTGGCGGACTTTCCCATACCGATGGAGCCGGTGAGACCAAGAATGATCATGACGTCGCCTCAACGAGTTTGCGGCAATGCGCCAGAACCGCTTCAGTCTCTGGCAGGATGCCGAACCAGTGCTCGAAACTATAGGCGGCCTGTGAGACCAACATGGCGAGGCCATCCATTGGCCGCCAGTTTTTCGCCCGCGCCTCTGCAGCAAGACCTGCTGCGGCCCGGCCATAGGAAATGTCGTAGAAGAACTGATCCTGTCCTTCCGGAAGATTGAGCGTGCCGCCGGAATGTCCGAGGCTGAGCGTGTTCACAACCAGCGCGCTCGTCCCTGCGTCCGCAAGACCTTGTTCCAGCGAAACAACCTCCGCCGTGATCCCCGTTTCCTTGACCAGTGTTTCGGCGCGTTCAAGCGTGCGGTTGGCAATGATCAGATCTGCGCGGAGGTCTGTCAGGGTGATCGCCACCGCACGGGCCGATCCCCCAGCGCCAAGCAGCGTCACGCGCTTGCCGGCAACATCGATCCCGGCATCCGTCAGACTGCGCATGAAGCCCGGCGCGTCTGTGTTCTCCGCGCGCCAGCCGCCCTCTTCCCGCCGGATCAGCGTATTCGCAGCACCTATCCGGCGCGCCACATCACTCGCATCTGCGGCCAGTTCCAGCGCGGCTTCCTTGTGGGGCAGCGTGACGTTGAAGCCCAGCGCCTCGCGCTTGGTCAGAGTGTCGAGCGCATCACCCAAATGGCCCCGCTCTACGCGCAACGCTTCATAGGACGCGTCAAGATCATGCTCACGGATCCACATATTGTGGATCACCGGAGAGAGCGAATGCGATACTGGATCGCCGATGACGCCAAGCAGCCAGGTCATGTTGTGATCACGCCCCGTATACGAAGATAGTCGAGCAGCGGCAGCAAAGGCAGGCCGAGGATGGAGAAGTAATCGCCTTCGATCTTGTTGAAGAGTTGCGCGCCGAGACCTTCCAGCTGATAGGCACCGACGGTTGAGAGCAGTGGCTCCCCCACGCGTTCAACATAATCTTCAATAAACTCTTCCGTCAGCGGCCGCATGGTCAGACGTGGGCGGGCAAGATGACGCCAGACAGGCTCGCCATTCTCGCAGACCACGATTGCCGTCTCCAAAGTGTGCGCCTTGCCGGACAGTTTGCGCAGGTGATCCGCCGCCGCCGACAGGTCCTTCGGCTTGTCGAAAGCCTCATTGTCCAGCGCCAGCATCTGGTCGCCGCCAATGACCAAGCCGGGCACGCGCTGTGAAATCTTGACCGCTTTCATCTCGGCCAGACGCATGGCCTGATCGCGGACGGACATGCCTTCAGCGCGGAGGCCCGCCTTCATGGCGTCCTCATCGACATTCGGTTTGACGGAAGCTGCGTCGATGCCAGCGGCCGTCAGCAAGCGGCGGCGGCTTTCGCTGCCGGAAGCAAGCGTCACAGTCAGGCTCACAGGTGCCCCCGGCGTTCATTGAGCAGGTTCAGGATCGCCGCAGCAGTTTCTTCAACGGAGCGGCGGGAGACATCGATTGTCTTCCACTTGTTGCGCTGGAACAGCCGGTTGGCCTGGGTTACCTCTTCGCGCACAGCACCTTCGTCAGCATAGATTGTGTGCTCGTCTTCATTGAGAGAAATAAGGCGCGCGCGGCGGATCTGGACGAGCCGCTCGGCGCTGATCTTCAGGCCGACGACCATCGGGCCGTTCTCCCCCATTTTCTCGATATGCGGCGGCAGCGGCACGCCGGGCACCAGCGGGATATTGCCCGCCCGGACTTTCCTGTTGGCGAGATACACACAGGTCGGCGTCTTGGAGGTGCGGCTGACGCCCAGAAGGATCACATCTGCGCCGGTCAGGCTTTCGACATTCTGCCCGTCATCATGGGCGAGCGTAAAGTTGATCGCTTCCATCCGCTCGAAATACTCTTCGTCGAGCGCGTGCTGACCCGCCACTTTCTGGTTCGCCGAGATGCCGAGGTGTCGGCCAAGCATGGCGATGGACGCATCCAGCACGGGCAAGGTCGGAACACCGCGCTCACGGCAAAAGGATTCCAGCCGACCGCGCAGACCCTCGTCCGAGATTGTGTACCAGACGACGCCCGGCGCCGCTTCGATCTCGCGGATCACACGTTCGAGCTGGCGTTCGGAGCGAACGAGGTAATAATTGTGCTCAAGCGCCTGAACGTTTTCGAACTGGGCACAGGCGGCACGTTGAATCGCGTTCAGGGTCTCGCCGGTTGAGTCCGAGACGAGGTGAACGTTGAAATAGATGCTGGGACGTAGGGGCCGGGTCATGACCATTCCTGTCTTGCCGAGGTTTCCGGATTTCACAAGGCCTGTGAGTCGCCTGTGGATGGAGCAATTTGTCCGCCGGGACTCACAAAGGACTCACAGGCAGCAGAATCCGACTCCGAGGAATCACCTTCCGTTCCGGGCTGTGAGTCCCATTGGGGTGTTTACGTTTGGTTAACCATTGAATCCCGGGCTTAAAGGAAGTGTTAACCCTGTCCGTCAGCCTGTGAGTCTCATGTGGAATTCGCTGGACAAATCCGCGCATCACCCTTTTTCCCACGGACTCACCGTCTAATAGTCATAAGTGCCCTGACGGGCTTTGTTTTAGGAATTTGGAAAAACGCCATGGGCACCGATGGAACGAAAAAACTACTCCGGGTTCTCAGCGGAGAGCGCTTTGAAAGGCCACCGGTATGGATGATGCGCCAGGCGGGGCGGCATCTGCCTGAGTATCTTGAGCTTCGTGTCCGGGCAAAAGACTTTCTCGATTTCTGCTATACGCCTTCAATGGCAGCTGAAGCGACACTGCAGCCAGTTCGGCGCTATGGCATGGATGGCGCGATCCTCTTCGCTGACATCCTGCTGATCCTGGATGCGATGGGCCTCAGTGTAGAATTCGAAAAAGGTGTCGGCCCTCTGGTCGAGCAGATTTCCGGGCCGGCTGATCTGGACCGTGTGCCGGCCATCAAGGCGGCGGACAGGCTGTCCCCGGTCTACGAAACTGTGTTGCGTGTGCGCGCGGCGCTTCCAGCTGAAACCACGCTCATCGGCTTTGCGGGCTCGCCCTGGACGGTCAGCCTCTATGCCATCGAGGGACGCGGCAAGACGGACAAGTCCGATGCCTGGCGCTGGGCCCATGGACGGCCGGGTGATCTGGCAGCGGTCATGGATAAGGTGATTGAGGCGACAGCTGAATATCTCGCTCGTCAGGTTGAGGCCGGCGCCGATGCGCTGATGCTGTTTGATAGCTGGGCTGAGGGCCTGCCGGACAATATCTTCCGGGAAGTCATCATCACGCCGACGACGAAGCTTGTTTCACGCCTGCGCGAGAAAGGCATTACCGTGCCGATCATCGGTTTTCCGCGCGGCGCCGGCGTGATGCTGGAACCCTATGCAAAGGAAACAGGTGTCACGGCTGTCGGGCTGGATACGGCTGCTGTTCCGTCATTCGTAAATGCTGCGCTTCCTGCTGACATGCCGGTTCAGGGGCATCTTGATCCCCTGCTGCTGATCGAAGGCGGTGAGCGCCTCGATGCCCGCGTCCGGGAATTGATGGCAGCCTATTCCGGTCGACCCCATATCTTCAATCTCGGCCATGGCGTCCGTCCTGAGACGCCGATCGTAAACGTCGAGCGCGTTCTGAAGATTCTGCGGGAAGGTTGATCATGGGCCGGAAAATCGCTGTCGTCCTGTTCAATCTGGGGGGCCCGGACAAGCCTGCTTCTGTCCGGCCGTTCCTGAAGAACCTGTTCCGCGACCCGGCGATCATCACGGCGCCGCTGCCGATCCGCTGGTTCCTGGCGCGGCTTATCTCCCGGACCCGTGCGCCGAGCGTGATCAAGAACTATGCGATGATGGATGCTGGCGGTGGGTCTCCCCTTCTGCCGGAAACCGAGAAGCAGTCAGAAGCGCTTCAGGCCGAACTGGCCAAGCGGCTTCCGGATGATGAAGTGCGTTGCTTCATCGCCATGCGGTACTGGCACCCGTTTACAGAGCAGGCCGCCAGGGATGTGAAAGCCTGGGGCGCCGATGAAGTGATCCTGCTGCCGCTCTACCCGCAGTTCTCAACCACGACGACCGGCTCCTCGCTGACCGCCTGGAACAAGGCTTACAAAGGCGCGACCCACACGATCTGTTGCTATCCGTTCGAGGAATCCTTCGTCACAGCTCATGTTGGGCGGATCATGCAGGCCTGGGAAAAGGCGGGCAAACCGGAGAATGTCTCTTTGTTGCTGTCAGCGCATGGCCTGCCGGAAAAGATCGTCAAGGATGGCGACCCCTATCAGTGGCAATGCGAAACCATGGCGGACATGATCGCTGGGCGGGTGCCGCTCGAATGGGAGGTGACCGCCTGTTACCAGTCCCGTGTGGGTCCGTTGAAATGGATTGGCCCGCCGACCGAGCACGTTATCGAGGAGAAGGCAAAAGCGGGAAAGAACATCCTGATCGCGCCGATTGCTTTCGTGTCCGAGCATATAGAAACACTGGTCGAGCTGGGCGAGGAGTACCGCCTTGTTGCCGAACAGCACGGCGCCGCGAGCTATACGCGGGTCGAAGCCCTCGGCACGCATCCGGAATTTATTTCCATGCTGGCCGGTGAAACCGTAGAAGCTCTCCGCATGAAAACACCCATGCGCTCTTGTGCCGGAGATCGCCTCTGCCCGCACGAGTGGAGCGGCTGTCCGCACAAGCAGACGGCGCGTAAACCCGGCCAGGCCATCAACCCACAGACCCTTAAGGCGCACTGACATGCTCTATAACTGGATCAAGGCTGGGCATTTGATTTTCGTGATCGCGACAATGGCGAGCCTGATGATCTATCCGCGCTACAAGATCCACCAGCTGTCGAGCCAGCCGGGAGAGCCCCTGTTCGAAACCATGAAGAGTGCCGCCAACAGGCTGCGTCTCATCGTGATGAACCCGAGCATCATCCTGATCTGGGTGTTCGGCGGACTGATGCTGTGGATGAATCCGGCCCTGCTGTCTGAGCACTGGATGCATGTGAAGCTTCTATTCGTGACGTTGATCACTGCAATGCACGGCTACTATGTCTATGTTGGCAAGCGCATTGACCGGGGCGCATCCAAAGTGACCGGGCGCACGCTCAGAATGCTGAACGAAGTGCCGTTCCTGATGATGATCGTGGTCGTCATCATGGTGATCGTGAAGCCGTTCTAACGGGGCCACTTGCGCTAAAAGCTTGACGTATCAGGGGGCTTTCGGCCATATGCCGTCAATCCGGCGCACAGTCCTTGTGCCTCGCGGCCCCTATTTTGCCGCCCGGTCCTCCCAAAACCAGTCTCTCACAGACCCTTATATTCGGAATCCATCTGCATGGCCTCTTCGATGCTCGACAACCTCACCAGCGTGACTCTGCGCGAACTGAAGGCGAAGTCGCCGGAAGAACTGCTCGCCTATGCAGAAGAGCTTGAGGTCGAGAACGCCTCCTCGATGCGGACGCAGGACATGCTGTTCGCGATCCTGAAGGAGCTTGCCGACGGTGAAGTCGAGATTACCGGCCAGGGTGTGCTGGAAGTTCTGACCGATGGCTTCGGCTTCCTGCGCTCGCCGGAATCCAACTACCTGCCTGGCCCGGACGACATCTATGTGAGCCCGGAAGTGCTGAAGAAGGCCAATATTCGTACAGGTGATACGGTCGAAGGTGCCATCGTTGCGCCGCAAGACAGCGAGCGCTACTTCGCGCTGACCGGCGTGTCGCGGATCAACTTCGAGGATCCGGACAAGGCCAACAAGAAAGTCCACTTCGACAACCTGACACCACTTTATCCCGAAGAGCGGATGAAGATGGAAAGCCGCGACCCGACCAAGAAAGACCGCTCAGGCCGCGTCATTGATATCGTCGCGCCAATCGGCAAGGGCCAGCGCGCCCTGATCGTTGCGCCGCCGCGGACGGGTAAAACCGTGCTGCTTCAGAACATTGCAGCGGCCATCGAAGAGAACCACCCGGAATGCTATCTGATCGTTCTTCTGATCGATGAGCGCCCGGAAGAAGTGACCGATATGCGCCGCACGGTGAAAGGCGAAGTCGTCGCCTCGACTTTCGACGAGCCAGCAACGCGCCACGTCCAGGTCGCAGAAATGGTGATCGAGAAAGCCAAGCGCCTCGTTGAGCACAAGCGCGATGTCGTCATCCTGCTCGACTCCATCACGCGTCTCGGCCGCGCCTACAACACGACGGTCCCCTCTTCCGGCAAGGTGCTGACCGGCGGTGTTGACGCCAACGCTCTGCAACGTCCGAAGCGTTTCTTCGGTGCGGCGCGGAACGTGGAAAATGGCGGCTCGCTCACCATCGTTGCCACCGCGCTGATCGATACCGGCAGCCGGATGGACGAAGTGATCTTCGAGGAATTCAAAGGTACGGGTAACAGCGAAGTCGTGCTGGATCGCAAGATCGCCGACAAGCGGACCTTCCCGGCCATCGACATCATGAAGTCCGGCACGCGGAAAGAAGAACTCATCACGCCGCATGATCAGCTGTCGAAGATCTATATTCTTCGCCGCATCCTTGGCCCGATGGGCACCAACGATGCGATCGACTTCCTGATCGACAAGCTGCGCCAGACGAAGACGAACGACGAGTTCTTCGAAGCGATGAAGAACTGATCGGAGGCGTTTGGGGATGAGCGAGCGCGACACGATCTGCGCCCTCGCTTCGGGCCAGCCACCGGCAGCGATCTGCATTCTCCGCCTGTCGGGCGACAAGGTCTGGCAGATTGCGGGAGCCTTGCTGGAATGTGGGCTGCCGGAACCCCGTCACGCCACCCTCACCCGGTTCAGGGATGAGGACGGGAACCTGATCGATGAAGGCCTCGTCGTCTTTATGCCGGGGCCGCATTCCTACACAGGCGAAGACACGCTGGAGCTCTATCTCCATGGTGGTCCCGCTGTGATCAAACACTCACTGGATACATTGGTACGCATGCCGGGCGTTCGCCTGGCCGAGCCGGGTGAGTTCACCCGCCGCGCGTTTGAAGCTGGAAAGCTCGATCTCACCGAAGCTGAAGGTGTTGCCGACATTATCGAAGCCGAGACCGAGGCCCAAAAGGCCCAGGCCCTGAGGCAGCTGACCGGTGGCCTGACCGAGACGTATGATCGCTGGCGTACAGAGCTGACGGGCGTACTGGCGCTGATCGAAGTGATGGTGGACTTCCCGGACGAAGGCGATACGCCGGACGACACTCTGCGACCGATCCTCGGCAAGCTGGACCTGTTGATCGACGAACTGAAGGAAGCGCTGGGAGACCGGGGTATTGGCGAGAAGATCCGGGACGGGTTCCGTGTGGCGATCGTCGGCCCGCCCAATGCCGGCAAGTCTTCCCTGCTGAACCGGATCGCGCGGCGCGATGCGGCCATCGTGACAGATATCGCCGGAACGACGCGGGATGTCGTCGAAGTGCGCCTTGTGCTCGGGGGGCAGGTTGTCTGGCTGGCGGATACGGCAGGCCTTCGAGAGACGTCTGATGTGGTCGAAGCCGAGGGTGTCAGGCGCGCCGAGCGGGCGGCACGTGAGGCTGATATGCGCGTTCATGTGATCGACGGTGATCGTCCGGAACCTCCAAAGGGTCCGATCGAGCCTCAGGATATTGTCGTCTTCAACAAGGCCGATCATCGTCCGGCTGCGCTTGCGCCCGATGGCGCCCTGCCCGTTTCGGCTGAGACCGGCGAAGGCGTCGACAAGCTGGAGAGCTGGATTGCGAGTTTCGTGTCCCAGCGCGCGGCTTCTGTTGAGGCGCCCGTGATCACGCGCGCGCGTCACCGTGAGAAGCTGAGCGCTGGGCTCGCGAGCCTGGCGGCTGCACGTCAGTTGCTGGACGATGATATCGGCGCCGAGCTGGCTGCGGAAGATGTGCGCATGGCGCTGCGCCAGCTGGGCGCTGTGATTGGCGTGGTCGGGGTCGAAGATGTGCTGGGCGCGGTCTTTTCCCAGTTCTGCATCGGCAAATGACCCCTAGGGTTTAGACCCACCCGGCGTTATATAGCCCGCTCACTATCCACAGGACGTATCAGCCATGCCGGGTGAAACCCGCTTTGATGTCATTGTAGTCGGCGGCGGCCATGCCGGATGCGAAGCCGCGTCTGCGGCTGCGCGCTATGGCGCAAGGACGGCGCTGGTCACGCACAAGTTGTCGACCATTGGCGAGATGAGCTGCAATCCTGCGATTGGCGGCCTCGGCAAAGGTCATCTCGTGCGCGAGATCGATGCGCTGGACGGTCTGATGGGCCGCCTCGCCGACAAGGCGGGCATCCAGTTCCGCATGCTGAACCGGTCCAAAGGCCCCGCCGTCTGGGGCCCACGCGCGCAGATCGACCGCAAGCTCTATCGCCAGGCCATGCAGGACGCGATCCTGAATCACGAGAACCTGACTGTCATTGAAGATGGCGCAGAAGACCTGATTGTTGAGGACGGCCATGTTGCGGGTGTGATTGGCCTGACGGGCGATAAATATCACGCGTCCTGCGTTGTGATCACGACGGGCACCTTCCTGAAGGGCGAGATCCATATCGGGGCGAAGCGTATTCCGGCTGGCCGCGTGGGTGAAGCCCCTGCGATTGGCCTGTCTGACCGGCTCTATAGTCTGGACCTGCCGATGGGACGGCTGAAGACGGGCACGCCTGCCCGGCTCGACGGCCGGACCATCGCCTGGGACCAATTGGAAATGCAGCCGGCCGACGATGAACCGGTGCCCTTCTCCTACTTGACCGACCGGATCGAGGTGCCTCAGATCGCTTGCGGCATCACGTGGACCACGCGGGAAACCCACGCGATCATTGAAGAGAATATCGAACAGTCTGCCGTCTATTCGGGCGCGATTGCCGGGCGCGGCCCGCGTTACTGTCCCTCGATCGAAGACAAGGTGAACCGCTTTGCCGACCGGGACCGCCATCAGGTGTTCCTGGAGCCGGAAGGTCTCGACGATCACACGGTCTATCCGAACGGCATATCGACCTCGCTTCCGGAAGACGTTCAGGAGCGGTTTGTCCGGACGATCCCCGGTCTGGAGAACGTCAAAATCCTCCAGCACGCCTATGCCATCGAATATGACTATGTCGATCCGCGCGCCCTGAATGCTGCGCTGGAAGTGAAAGTCCTGCCCGGTCTTTATCTGGCCGGACAGATCAATGGCACGACCGGCTATGAAGAAGCTGGCGCCCAGGGTCTGATGGCGGGTCTCAATGCGGCCCGCGCCACCGACGGCAAAGATCCGGTCATCATGGACCGGGCCGAAGCCTATATCGGCGTTCTGATCGACGATCTCATTACGCGCGGCGTGACCGAGCCCTATCGGATGTTCACATCGCGGGCCGAATACCGACTGGCCCTCCGCGCCGACAATGCCGATCAGCGTCTGACGCAGAGAGGCATCGAGGCCGGATGCGTCGGTCCGGACCGGGCGGCGATGTTTCACGTGAAACATTTGGCCCTCTCGGAATCGCGAAAAGCGCTCCAAATCCTGTCTTTGTCCCCCGCGAAGGCCCGTGAGGCGGGGTGGAACGTTAATCAGGATGGCAAGATCCGGACGGCGTGGGAGTATCTCGGATACAAGGACATCACGCTCGAAACGCTCGCCGGGGTCTGGCCGGAGCTTTCGGAGATCGATCCGGCCATCGCGGTCCAATTGGAAATCGAAGCCCTCTATTCCGGATACATCGAACGCCAGGCCGGAGACGTGGAAGCCCTTCGCCGGGATGAAGCGCTCCAAATTCCGGACGAGATCGACTATTCCGCCATTGGCGGTCTCTCGAATGAGGTCCGCCAGAAACTTGAAACCATCCGGCCAGCCACCCTCGGACAGGCCAGTCGTATCGAAGGCGTGACGCCCGGAGCCCTTACGGCGCTCCTCGGTCACGTCAAACGCCGCCGGAAAGCGGGATAAACCATGGTAAATGATGATCGCGCGGCCTTTCTGGCCGCGAACGATGTTTCACGTGAAACACTGGACCGTCTCGACCGGGTCATCGACACGCTCGATGACTGGCGGACGCGGAGCAATCTGATCGGTCCGCGCGAATGGCCTGTGATCTGGACCCGGCACGTGGCCGACTGTTTCCAGATCCTGGATCTCATTCCGGAAGACGCGAAGGTCGTGGATCTCGGGTCCGGCGCCGGCTTCCCGGGCCTGATCATCGGGGCGGCGCGTCCCGCGGGGCATGTCACCATGATCGAAAGCGTGGGAAAGAAGTGCGCCTTCCTTCGCGCAGCCATTGAAGCGGCGGGTCTGAATGCCACGGTGAGACAGGAACGGGTGGAATCGGTGGAGCCAATGCCTGCCGATTTCGTCACGGCGCGGGCCTTTGCGCCGCTTCCGAAATTGCTCGACTATGCCGCGCCATGGCTCAAACGCGGCGCATCAGGGCTATTCTTCAAGGGCGAACGCTGGAAAGAAGAATTGACGGACGCCAGCCAAACGTGGAATTTCGCTCATGAGGCGATTCCAAGCCGGGTTGGTGGGTCAGGAACAATTCTGATTATCAGGGAGCTACGTGGTGACAGGTCTTAGGCCCAGAATCTTTGCTGTGGTGAACCAGAAGGGCGGCGTTGGCAAAACAACGACGTCTATCAATCTCGGCACAGCCCTCGCCGCCGTTGGGCGCCGCGTTCTGATCGTCGACTTCGACGCGCAGGGTAACGCTTCCACCGGTCTCGGCATCGAGCGCACCGATCGCGTGACGACCTCATATGATCTCGTCGTGGACCGGACGCCGCTGGAACAGGCCGTTCTTTCGACCATCGTGCCCCGGCTCGACATCATTCCGGGCGACGAGAACCTGTCCGGCGTGGAAACTGAACTCGCGGCCGACCCGCACCGGTCCTACCGGCTGCGCGAGTCGCTGCACAATTATATCGATCGCGCCGAGGCCGAAGGCCTGCCGCGCTACGATTATATCCTGATCGACTGCCCGCCTTCGCTGTCGTCTCTGACACTCAACGCCATGACAGCAGCGGATGCGCTTCTGGTTCCGCTCCAGTGCGAGTTCCTCGCGCTCGAGGGTCTCAGCCAGCTGTTGCGCACCGTGGATGTCGTGCGGCAGGGCCTGAACCCGAACCTGGAAATCCAGGGCGTCGTGCTGACCATGTATGACCGCCGCAACAATCTCTCCGACCAGGTGGCGGACGAGGTGCGCTCGTTCTTCGGCAATAAGGTCTACAACACGGTGATCCCGCGCAATGTGCGCCTGTCGGAAGCGCCGTCATTCGGCAAGCCGGCCCTGCTGTATGATTATCGCTGTCCGGGCAGTGAAGCCTATATCCGGCTCGCGTCGGAAGTCCTTCAGCGCGAGAAGGCACGGGCGGCCTGATCAGAATGGCCGACGATTCCAAGCACAAGCAGAAGCGTCTCGGCCGGGGTCTTTCGGCCCTGATGGGTGAGGTCGAAGCCTCCACTCCGTCCAAGCCGGAGAAGGACGCGCCCGTCGCGACCGGCGTGAACGAGATCCCGATCGACCATATCCGCCGCAACCCGGCCCAGCCGCGCCGCACCTTTGACGAGGCCGCACTGCGCGAACTCGCCGAGTCGATCCGCACCAAGGGCGTGCTGCAGGCCATCCTGGTCCGGCCCGATCCGAAGGAAGCTGGCAAGTATCAGGTGATCGCCGGGGAGCGCCGCTGGCGTGCCGCCAAGCTCGCCGGCCTGACGGCGATCCCGGCGGTTGTCCGCAATGTCGATGAGCTTGAGCTGCTGGAAGTCGGCATTATCGAGAACGTCCAGCGGGCTGACCTCAACCCGATTGAAGAGGCGGAGGCCTATGAGGCGCTGATGAAGCGGTTCGGCCGGACGCAGGACAGCCTCGCGACCAGCGTCGGCAAGAGCCGGGTCCACATCACCAACACGCTTCGTCTGCTGCAGCTGCCGGAAGCGGCGCGAGACTTTGTTCGTGCCGGCAAGGTGAGCGCCGGGCATGCCCGCGCCGCGCTTGGCGCACCGGACCCGGAAGCTCTGATCGAACTGGCGGCTGAGAAAGGCCTCAGCGTTCGTGAGGTTGAGGCTCTGGCCAAGGGCGCTCGCGATGGCGGCGATCTGGAAGTCAAATCCGGCAAAGCCCCGCCGGTCGAGAAAGATGTCGACACTGAAGCGCTGGAAGCGGACCTGACCCGCCGGCTTGGCCTGCAGGTGGATATCCGGCACGGCAAGAATGGCGGCGAGCTGCGCATCAAGTATCGCGACCTGGAACAGCTGGATGATGTTTGCAGCCGGCTGACGCGCCGCAAAGGCTGACGATCAGCGGGCCGCTTCGGCTGCCCGGGCGAGATCATTCATCAGTACACGCACAACAGCGTCGGTGCTTCCGCCAGCGCGCTTGGCTTGCGCCTCAGCATCGTAGATCCGTTCCAGCACGCGCGTCAGGCGCTTCACCGGCCATTTGTTGAGACGCGCCCGATAGGCTGGCCATTCGCTTTGCCAGACGGGCGGGCGCAGTTTCATGTTTGCGCCGGGCTGTCCTTCCTCGATCCGGACATGTGCATCCAGCATGCGGCGGACTTCGAACTGAAGGGAGCGCAACACGCTGATCCCGGCAGTGCCCGCCATGGCCAGCTTCTCGAATGCGGCATTGGCTGCGCCCGGATGGCCGTCGAGGGTGGCGGAGATTGCGGTCGACAGGGTCTGTTCGAATTCGGTGGCGCACAGCGCGCGGATGTCACTGACAGAGACGGGTCGCCCGAGGCCGCGGGCGTAGAGCGCGAGTTTCTCAATTTCGGAATTAGCGGCCAGCCGGTGGCCTGGCAGATCACCGACGAACACGCGCAGGGCTTCCGGATCGATCTCGATGCTGAATTCCTTGAGTGCCTGTTTCACCTTGTGCTCGATATCGACGCCCTCATCGGCGAAGAATTGAAGGCAGGCGGTCCGGCTCGCGGCTTCTGCGGCGCTGCGCAGTTTGGACTTCTTGGCGAGGCTGCCGGCCTCGATCAGCAAGCGGGCGCTGTAGCGGTCTTCGGTCTTGTCGCCTGCGGTGATGGCTTCGATCAGCAGGCCGGCAATCTTGTCGCCCCCGGTGCGCACCCGCACAAAGCGAGGATCTCCGAGCAGGGAAGCCGCTTCCAGTGCATCGAACAGGAGGGCCGGATCTTTCCGGATGGCATCGTCATCCAGCAGGGTGACATCGGCATGGGCGTTCTTGCCGGTCCAGGCGGCGATGATCTGCTGGCCGTTGTCGCTGGCCAGACCTTCATCATCGCTGAAGGCGAGGACGGCCCAGACCTTGGGGTCCGGCTTGCGGGCAAAGGCGGCAGCTTGTTTGCCCTGAAGCAGCATCAGTCCGCTGTGGAGAGTTGCAGCCGCAAATCGTCTACAATGCGGCTGGCGAGCTGGCGCATGGCCCGGTCGGATGCGCTGGTCTGGGCGGAGATGTCGCCATAGGGCGCATCCGGAACAGAGAAGCTGATCTCTGTATCAGAATTACCCCGAAACGATTTCGACTCGGTCGAGAGGACATAGACGGCCTCTGCCGAGACGGATGAGCGCGCAGCGGCTCCGTCCGGCTTGATCGCCAGGCGGATCAGATTCTCCTTCAGCTTCACTTCCAGCCGGGCTGTCTCGTTCAGGTTCGGCAAACCGGCGGCCAGCTCCTGCTGAAGCGCGCGGCGCAGCTTATAGCCCGACCGGCCGGGAATCTGCTCAATTGTGATATTGCCAGAGGCAAAGGTCGCGCTGCCGCCCGGCGCGTAGACGGGCTGGAAGCCGCAGGCGGGCAGGACGAGAGCGAGCGCGATCAGGAAGCGTTTCATGCGACCACGATATTCACAATGCGGCCGGGCACAACAATCGTTTTCTTCACGCTCTTGCCTTCGATGAAAGAGATCACCTCCGGCAGGGCGTGGGCTGCAGCCTCTACGATGTCATTGGCTTCGCCTTTGGGCACGGTGATTTCACCGCGGCGCTTGCCATTGATCTGCACCGCCATGGTGACGGAATCGTCTTCGGTCAGCGCTTTGTCCACGACAGGCCAGGGCGCAGCAGACACGAAGCCTTCGCCGCCGATCCGTTCCCAGCAGGTCTCGGCCAGGTGCGGCATGAACGGCGTCAGGCAGCGCGCCAGCATGGAGGCGCCTTCGAGGCGGGCGCCGGTGACGGCTTCGCCAGCGGCTTCAGCTTTCTTCAGCGCGGTCACCCATTCATGGATGCTGGCAACGGCGGAATTGAAGCGGAATTCCTCGATGGCCTTGTCGATGCCGGCAACGGCCTTGTGGCTCGCCTTGCGCACGGCGAGTGAGTCGGCATCCGTGCCGGGCTCAGCCTTCGCAGTGTCAGCGAGGGCGTCGAACACGCTCCACAGGCGCTGGGCAAAGCGGGCCGCGCCTTCGACGCCGGACTGCGTCCACTCAACATCCCGCTCTGGCGGGGAGTCCGACAGGACGAACCAGCGGGCAACATCGGCGCCGAACTGGGCGATGATCGCATCCGGATCGACCGTGTTCTTCTTGGACTTCGACATCTTCTCGATCGGGCCGGGCGTGACGATGCCGCCGGTCGCCGTTTCGATCCAGGTGTCGCCGTCTTGTGTAACAGCTGAGGGTTCCAGCCATTGTCCTGACGCAGATTTATAGGTCTCGTGGGTCACCATGCCTTGCGTGAAGAGGCCTGCGAAAGGTTCGCCGCTCGGCAGGTCCAGCTCACCGACATCGCGCATCGCACGAGCGAAGAAGCGGGCATAGAGCAGGTGCAGAACAGCATGCTCGACGCCGCCGACATACTGGTCAACCGGCAGCCAATAGGCGCGCTCTTCCATATCCGTCGCGCTGGCAAAGCGGGCATAATACCAGGACGAGTCCGCGAACGTATCCAGCGTGTCGGTCTCGCGCCGGGCGGGCTTGCCGCAGGCCGGGCAATCGACATGTTTCCAGGTCGGGTGACGGTCCAGCGGGTTGCCCGGCTGGTCGAAGGTCACGTCCTCCGGCAGGCGCACAGGCAGCTGGTCCAGCGGCACTGGCACGACGCCGCAGCTGTCGCAATGGATCACCGGGATCGGGCAGCCCCAATAGCGCTGACGGGAAACGCCCCAGTCGCGCAGGCGATAATTCACCGTGCCTGCACCGAGGCCCATAGCTTCGATCCGCTCGATGGCGGTGCGCTTGGCATCCACGATGCTGAGACCATTCAGGAAGTCAGAATTGAAGATCGATCCCGGCCCGGTATAGGCCTCGTTTTTTACAGTAAAGCTGGTGGCGTCGCCGTCTGGCGGCAGCACGACGGGCGTGACGTCCAGATCGAACTTGCGAGCAAAGTCGATGTCGCGCTGGTCATGCGCCGGGCAGCCGAAAATGGCGCCGGTGCCGTATCCCATCAGCACGAAGTTCGCGACCCAGACCGGCAGGGTTTTTCCGTCCACAAACGGGTGCTTCACGGTCAGGCCGGTGTCGAAGCCCAGCTTCTCGGCTTTCTCGATGGCTTCTTCGCTGGTGCCGACCTGCGCGCATTTCGCACGGAACAGCTGCAGATGGTTGGAGTCCCTGGCCAGCTGGATCGTCAGCGGGTGGTCGGGGGACAGGGCGATGAAGCTCGCGCCGAACAGCGTGTCGGGCCGAGTGGTGAAGATCTCGATGCCGTCATCGAAGCCGGCAGGGGCAGCGCTGTCCCATTCGAAGCGCATCTGCAGGCCTTCTGACCGGCCGATCCAGTTCGCCTGCATGGTGCGGACCTTTTCAGGCCAGCGTTCCAGCTTTTGGACTTCTTCCAGCAAGTCTTCGGCATATTGCGTGATCCTGAAGAACCACTGGGTCAGCTCGCGCTGTTCCACCAATGCACCAGAGCGCCAGCCGCGCCCGTCGATCACCTGCTCATTGGCCAGGACCGTGTTGTCCACCGGGTCCCAGTTCACCTTGGAGGCCTTGCGATAGACAAGGCCCTTGGCGAGCATCTTCAGGAACAGGGCCTGCTGGGCGCCGTAATATTCCGGGTCGCAGGTCGCAAATTCCCGGCTCCAGTCCAGCGACAGGCCGAGCTTGGCGAACTGGGCCTTCATTGCGGCGATGTTCTGATAGGTCCACTTGCCGGGATGGACCTTCTTTTCCATCGCAGCATTCTCGGCCGGCATGCCGAACGCGTCCCAACCCATCGGGTGCAGCACGTTGTAGCCATTGGCGCGGCGGTGACGGGCCACGACATCGCCCATCGCATAGTTGCGGACATGGCCCATGTGCAGGCGTCCGGACGGGTACGGGAACATCTCCAGCACGTAGGCCTTCGGCGCATCGCCGGCCTCTTTGGGGGACTTGGCCTTGAACAGCTCTGCCTGATCCCAGGCGTCACGCCATTTTTGTTCCGCGGTTTGCGGATCGTACCGGGTGGCCATTGGCCTCTCCCCTGATTGTCGTCTGATTAGACCGGCTTCTAGCCGAGTTGCGAATTCTTGAGGGTCCGCGCGCGGTCAAGGATCGCATTTTCAAGCTGGGTCGCGGTTTCCGGATCGACAGTTGCGTCGACCCAGGTGCCGTCCTCGTTCACCTGCCGGAACACGGAGACCTTGATGCCGTCGGCGCGAAGGCGTGTGTCGAGGATGTAGACGGTCACCTTGATCCGCTCGTTTGCGGAGCCCGGGAAACTTTGCCAGTCATACACGATCAGGCCGCCGATCGGATCGGTGCTCTGAACCGGCATGTTGGCGAAAGTGTCGAGGGAAGCGCGCCAGAGGAACGGGTTCACCGTGCCGACATTCTTCGCGGCGACCTGGGCGTCTGTGTTGACGTGCTTGCCACCGGACTGGCACCCGGCCAGCGCAAACAGGGCAGCGGCTGCCGCGGAGAAGACATATTTGTTCATGAGGACAGTTCCCGAGCGCAATATCTTGTTGACCGGCGTTTGTATAACAACACGAGTCTGGGCTCGCCAGTACTGATGTGTGCTGGGACCCGCAGGAGTACGAAATGCAACGTCTGACCCTTCTGGCTTTCCTGTCTGCCGGTGTGTGTCTGCCGGCGCTGTCGCAGGAGGCCTGGGATGTCTGGGAAACCAAGTGGACCGGAGACGCGACAGCTGTTCTGGCGCCGGGTGCTGAAGAGATGGCACTCTACCGGCTGGGCCTCGGGTTCGATACCAATCGCGTGCTCGACAACGGGCTGGAGCTGGGCCTCGTGATGAAACTGGACGCAGAGCTGGATAACGGTGCGCGGTCCGGCTTCTCGGGCATCGTGGCCGACCCTGCGAGCGGCTCTCCGGTTCTCTCTGGGGCGTTCAGCGGGCTCGCACAGGCGGACGGCCTGGAAGACGATGGTGCGCGCGGTGTGCTGCAAACGGCCTATGTCTATGCAGAGGGCGGCTATGGCGAGGTCCGCATCGGCCGGGATGAGGGCGTGGCGAAGCGCTTTTCCGAAGGTGCGCCGTCGCTGTTCTCCACTCTGTCGCTGCATGCGCCGAGGCTCGACCCGGATGGCGGCGCGATCGTGCGAACCGATCACGACCTGACCGGACCGGCCGCCAAGGTGTCTTTCACCACGCCGCGCATCATTGGCCTCAAAGGCGGGATTTCCTTCGCGCCTGAGGCGGATGTGCGCGGACTTGACCGTGATCCGGTGAGGATCCTGCCGGGAACGCCGGCATTCAGCCTGAGCAATGCGGCTGAAGCGAGTGTCAGCTTCAATCATCGCTTCCGGGAAAGCGGCGTGCGTGTTCGGGCTGCCACGGCCTATAGCCGGGCCGATGTTGATGCGGCGCCGACGTCCCCCGTGGCCTTTGGCACGGTGCAGACATGGTCTGCCGGGGCCAATGCCGAATGGAAGGACACAGTGTTTGGGGCGAGCTGGCTTAACAGTGACAATGGTCTGGATGGCCGGCCGGGCGACTATTCGGCCTGGACTGCGGGCGTAACGCACACGGCGTTCGGGCTCGACTGGGGCGCGGAATATGGCGAAGCGACCGACGATTCGGCGGGAGTTAAAGGCGAATCGTGGCGCACCGGTATCGCCAGGAAGGTTAATGAAAATGCACGCCTCGCGCTCGGGTATCGCTATGATAGCCTGAATTCGGGAACTATTGCGACGCCCAGAGCACTTGGGGGCCGCGGGATTGTGTTAGAAATCACACTATCGCGTTAGAATTGCACCCATGTCGGAATATTAATCTTCTGTTTACAGAGTCCGGCCCCTAATGTGTGTCAGGGAAAGGTGCGGACTATGCGGCTTGGGCTTTTGCTCTCTTGTGCGATTACGGTGACGGTGTTGGCTATGCCAGCTGCCGCGCAGGAAGATTCGCGCATCGCTACCGTGCCGATGGAAGCGCCTCAGCTGTCCGAAACCCAGTCCGGCAAGGTGGACTGGTATCGCCAGTTCGCGGTGACCAAGCCCGCCGACACGCGCCCTGTCTGGCAGGCGGCGCCTTCCGAAGACATTTCGATGCAGTTCAGCGGCTCTGACCGTTGGGAATTCAACATCGACAAACTGTCCCGCCCGTCGGCTGCGATCTCGCCGCTGCCGCGCGAGGAAATGCAGGCTGGTGCCACGTTCAAGATCACGCCGCGCTTCTCGGTCGGTGGTGAAGTCAGCGTTGGCGCGGATGACCTGAATGCGGTGTCCCAGTGGGAAGATCGTGCGATCGAGACCGGCATTCGCCTGAAGTCGGCCTTCAAGTTCTAGGCCCGAACACGGCCTCAATTCCTTCGATTCCTGCAATGCCTGCAACAGATGTAGCCAATTGGGCCGTATCTGCATTCAGGCCGCCGAGCGCGTAGACCGGGAGGTTGGAGGCGCGTGCCAGTGTGCGCAGACGCGCGGCCCCGAGGGGCGTGCGCGCGCTGGGGCTGGCGGACGGGAAAGCGGTCGATAGAAGCGCTGCATCAAAACCCGTATCCTGTAGCTGCCGCAGCTGATCCGGCGTGTGGGCGCTGGCCGTCATGATGGCGAACCGGCCGTGCCAGCGCCGGGCCTGGCGGCGCATTGCGAAGGGCCAGTGCACGCCGTCTGCCCCGACCGCAATTGCCGTGACCGGATCGCCCGCGATGAGGAGTTTAAGGTGCCGCTTCCTGCAGACATGGGCGAGCCGTAAGGCCGTGATGTGTCGGTTACCGTGATCGTAGTGCCGGTAAACGACGCCCCAACCGGCTGGCAGGCGGCTCGCCGTGGTCACCGGGTCGGGTGTGCGGTCAACATCTGTCAGGTAGAGGACCGGCGGCAGACCAGCTGGCAAATGCCGCGCGGCGATCCGCCCGGCTGCGCGGAGCTTGCGTTCGGCGCGGTTTCGGTCTTCCTGCGTCATCATCATGACTGATACCGACACGCTCTCCATTGCCAAGCGCCGCGAGGCCGTTCTGGCCGAACTTTCTGACGCAGCCACGCCGCCACCTGTGCTGGTGGCGGTGACCAAGACACAGCCTGAAGCGGCGATCGCGGACATCCTCGCCACCGGGCAGCGTGTGTTCGGCGAAAACCGGGTGCAGGAGGCAGAAGCCCGGTGGGCTGGCTGCCGGGGCGCTTACCCGGATCTTGAATTGCATCTGATCGGCCCCTTGCAGACCAACAAGGCGGAAGATGCCGTCCGTCTGTTCGACGTGATCGAGACAGTGGACCGGCCAAAGCTCGTCGATGCGCTGGTCAAGGCGATGGCGAAAGTGGGCCGCGCCCTGCCCGTCCTGATCCAGGTGAACACGGGTGAGGAGCCGCAAAAGGCCGGGGTCGTGCCGTCCGATGTGCAGGAGCTGCTACAGTATGCACGGAGCAGGGGCCTCGAGGTTCAGGGCCTGATGTGCATCCCGCCGGTGGACGAACCTGCGGGTCCGCACTTTGCCCTGCTCGCTGATCTCGCCAAATCCCTCGGCCTGAGCGTGCTCTCCATGGGTATGAGTTCGGACTATGTGACGGCGGCGCGTTTTGGCTCGACGCATGTCCGGGTCGGCTCTGCCCTGTTCGGGGCGCGTATCTAGGTTTGGATTTCGATCTCAGACCCGCGCGCGGATAGTCTGAGTATCTCAAGCATATCCTCCATCGTCACCGCCACGCACCCAGCGGTCGGCCCCCAGTCCGGCTGGGCAAGGTGCAGGAAGATGGCGCTGCCATGGAAGGGCGCGGGCGGATCGTCATTGTAACCCAGCTCCACGATCACGTCGTAGACATGGTCTTCCCGCCAGAGATTCTCATGGCTGGCGGCGTAAGGCAGTTTGACCCAGCGATTGTAGAGCGGATCTTCCGGCGCATCGCACCAGCCGTCTTCCGGGACCAGCGCCACCAGCGGCAGCAGCGTTTTCGGCGGCCGGGTCCGGTCTGGCCGGTAGAAGACGCGCCGCATCGGCCAGGTTCCAATCGGCGAGGCGCCGTCGCCTTCCCGCTTCTCGTCTGCGGCAATCACACCGCTGCGCCCGACCGAACACCGCGTTGTGCGTCCGGCCAGAAGGAAACGCCCATCGGCATGGGCCACAAAATCTGCGCTCACGGAATCCTCCCGCTCTTGTGAACTCACGTGCGTTACATTCTTATGGCATCGCAATCCGATAAGGATAGAAGCAGCACTCACTTTGAACCGGAGAGTCGCATGGCTGCCAAGAAAACGATCCTGCTGGTCGACGATGATGAAGACCTGCGCGAAGCACTCGCCGAACAGTTCGAGCTGCACGACAGTTTCGAAACCCTGCAGGCCGTGAATGCCAATGAAGGCATCGCAATGGCGACCAGCCAGCGGATCGACCTGATCCTGCTCGACGTGGACATGCCGGACATGGATGGCCGGGAGGCCTGCAAGATCATGCGGCAGAAGGGCGTACGCGCGCCGGTCATCATGCTGACCGGTCAGGATGGCGACGCCGACACGATCCTCGGCCTCGAATCCGGCGCCAATGACTATGTGACCAAGCCGTTCAAGTTCTCGGTTCTTCTGGCGCGTGTTCGCGCGCATCTGCGCAGTTTCGAACAATCGGAAGACGCGACCTTCAAGATCGGGCCGTATGAATTCCGTCCCGCGATGAAACTGCTCGTCACAGAGGACGAGAAGAAAATCCGGCTGACCGAGAAAGAAACCAACATCCTGAAATACCTCTACCGCGCCGGCGGCAAGCCGGTTGCGCGGGATGAGTTGCTGGCAGAGGTCTGGGGCTATAACGCCGCCGTTACGACGCACACGCTGGAAACGCACATCTATCGCCTGCGCCAGAAGGTCGAGCCGGACCCGGCGCATGCCCGCCTGTTGCTGACCGATGCGGGTGGCTATCGCCTGCAGCCGTGATCATCCGGCCTGCGACGCCTGCGGATTATCCGGCATTGGCCGATCTCTGGTATGACAGCTGGCAGTCGATCGGCATTTCGAACGAAACAGATCTTTCCCGCGAGGGTGTCCGGGCGCGCTTCCATCAGGAGGCAGCATCACGCTGGGCGCTGTATGTTGCGGAGCGCGACAGCAAACCTGCGGGCTTCCTGGCACTGGTTCCGGAAGAGTCCCGGAT
Organism: Hyphomonadaceae bacterium BRH_c29; assembly: GCA_000961695.1. Classification (GTDB taxonomy): domain Bacteria; phylum Pseudomonadota; class Alphaproteobacteria; order Caulobacterales; family Hyphomonadaceae; genus Hyphomonas. Next base: position 101,378 of record LADW01000089.1, on the reverse strand, counting down.
TGACCAGCTCTTCGTGGACCCGGCTTCCAAAGGCGCGGGTGCCGGTCTGGCGCTTCTGAACCATGCGAAAGGTCTGATGCCGGAGGGTATCGTCCTGACCACGCATGAAACCAATCAGCGGGCGCGGGCGTTTTATGAGCGCGAGGGCTTTGTGCTGACAAGCATTGAGCCGGATGCGTATCACCGGCGCGCAAAGTGTCACTATGCCTGGCGACCAGCGGTTTAGCCGGCTTTGATCTTTACGCTGATCGGGGCGTGGTCGGAAGGTTTCCAGCCGCCGCGCCAGGCGAGGTGGACCTGGTAGGAGTCCACTTTTGTCTCTGCCAGGGCTGCCGGGTTCATCCAGATATGATCGAGGCGCCGTCCCTTGTTGGAGGCGGCCCAGTCTTTCGCCCGGTAGCTCCACCAGGAATAGAGCTTCTGCTCGTCCGGCACGGCGAGGCGGGCAATGTCAGCGAACTTGGCCTGCTTGCGGGACGCTTCCAGAAGCTCGACCTCTTCCGGCGTGTGCGAGACGATCTTCAGTAGCTGCTTGTGCGACCAGACATCGTTCTCGTGCGGGGCGACGTTGAGGTCACCCACCAGGACGCGCGGCGTTGACGTCTGCTTCTTGTAGGCCGGGCCGAGGCGCTCAAGGAAATCGAGCTTGTGGGCGAACTTCTCGTTCTTGACCGGGTCCGGCTCATCGCCGCCTGCGGGCAGGTAGATATTGTGCACTTCGATCCCGGCAACCCGCGCGGCAATGGCGCGGGAATGGCCTTCGCGGCAAAGCTCCGGTGCCTCAATCCGCTCCAGCGGAAGGCGCGAGGCGATGGCGACGCCGTGATGGCCGCCCTTCTGCCCGTTCAGCACAAGGTGCTTCAGGCCCATCTCGCGGAAGATCTTCTCGGGGAACTCCCCGTCCTGGCACTTGGTCTCCTGCAGGCAGACCACGTCCGGCTTTTCCGCGGTGACGAAGGCTTCAACGTTCGGCGCGCGCAGGCGGACCGAGTTGATGTTCCAGCTGACGATCTTGAGGGATTTTGACATCCGCGCTGCCTAGCACCGTTCCCGAAAACGTCAACGCGCCCGAACGCGGGGGGTTCGGACGCGCCTGACGCGGTTTCCAACGTCTCGCCGGTAGGGGAAGGCTCCGGCGGTGACATCACGGTGTTTCACAGCGGGGGGGTCGGGGTGCTGCGCGGGGTAGGCCGTGTGTCTACAGTTGCAAAGATGTCACTACGGGGAAAATTTTCAAGTAAATTATGTGTTATCTGCTTGGCTGTGTCGGCGCAGTACTCGCCCCGGAGGGGAATTCCACCGGGGCGGTACAAAGGGTGATCTGTAGTGACGCGGCCTATTCGTCGTCGAAGTCCTTCACGATGAAGAGGCGCGGATTGAGTTTCTTGCCGGTGACGACATCGTGCAGTTTGACGTCGGTGACATTGCCGGCACTGTCTGTCGTGCGCCAGCCGGTGAGGTCGTGGTCGGCGCCTGCGAACAGCAGGGTCAGCGTTCCGTCCATTTCACCGTCCGGGTCGCTGAGCGTGATGGAGACATTGTCGCCCTCATTGCTGACATCGAGGATTTCGGCTTCGGAGGCGAAATCGAGATTGTCGTCCAGCAATAGCGAGAGCGGTGTCGAGCTGAGCGGGACGCGGTCGGTGGTTTCCAGTTCGGAATCCTGCATCGCGACGGTCGTGCCATTGGACACGATCAGCAGCGGCGTGGGGTCGTCATAGTCGAAGCGAACCTTGCCGGGCCGGGAAATGGCGAACGTGCCGGTGGTCGCCGTGAAGTCGGGCGAAAGCTGGTCGAACCGGCCTGAGGCTGTCTTCACCTTCTCCATGGAGGCGGCGACTTCTTTCAGCAGGGTGGTGCGCTGGGCCGCCGTCAGGGTTGCCGGGGCCGCGGTGATCTTCATCGGGGCCGCTTCGGGTGAACCCTGACGTGCCAGCGCAAGGGGCGCGCCGGCGAGGGCGACAGCAGCAACCAGGGCAGCGAGTTTGGTCTTCATCGAACGGGTCTCCTTGTTGTGACCTTAGGCTTACATCTAGACGCCTGAACCCCGGCTAAACAGGGCGGGATCAAGGTATTTTGGCCGCTTTTCGTTGGCCTCCGTTCAGCTTGGGGCGGAAATGCGCCGAAAGCCGCTTGGCATATGAACAGGCACGTGATGCTGCGGTTCCGCTTGCGAAGCAGCCCGTGAACGCCCATCTTTCGGCCAGCTTTTAAAGGATTATTGCCATGGCTGATGCCGCCGCGCTGTACACCAAAGACAGCACCGACCAGGACTTCATCGCAGACGTCGTCGAGGCGTCGAATGACCAGCCCGTGATTGTCGACTTCTGGGCGCCATGGTGCGGCCCGTGCCGCCAGCTTGGCCCGGTGATCGAGAAGGTGGTCGACAGCCACAAGGGCGCTGTGAGGCTGGTAAAGATCAATATTGACGAGAACCCGGCATATGCCGGACAGCTGGGCGTGCGCTCCATCCCGGCGATCTACGCGTTCGACAAGGGCCGCCCGGTCGATGCCTTCATGGGCGCCCTGCCGGAAGGCCAGGTGCGCAGCTTTATCGAGAAGCTCGTCTCCGGAACCGATTCCGCCAAGGAGATCGCCGATGCGCTGGTCCAGGCGGAAGCTGCCAGCCAGGCCGGTGATATTGCCACCGCCGCGCAGATCTATGCGGCTGTGATCCAGCATGACCCGGAGAATGTCACCGCGATTGCCGGTCTTGCCCGCTGCTACCTCGCCAATGGCGACAAGGAACGCGCAAGCGCGACACTCGACATGGTGCCGGAAAGCCAGAAGCATGACACGGCCGTCAAAGGCGTGCGCATGGCCATCGAGATGATGGACGACGCCCCGGCCGCTGACGAATTCGACGCGCTTCTGGATGCGGTCATGGCGGCGCCGGACGATCATGCCAAGCGCTTCGAGCTTGCTGAGGCATACGCCGCCGCGCAGCGCTATGGCGATGCAGTCGACCACCTTCTGATCATTCTCGGCGCCAAGATGGACTGGGAAGAGGGCAAGGCGAAGGAGAAACTGCTGCAGGTCTTCGAAGCGGCGGGTCCGACGGATGCCGCAACGGTGGAAGGCCGCCGGCGGCTTGCCTCCCTGATGTTTGCCTGAGGCGGCTCCCTCCGGCATAGTCCCATCAGCCCGGAGAGCCGTATGAGCGCACAAGCCTATCATTCATTGGACCAGCTGCCGGGAACGCTCACCGTGTTCCCGCTGCCGGGTGTTGTCTTGTTTCCGCACTACCAGCTGCCGCTGAACATCTTTGAGCCGCGCTACCTGAACATGGTGGACGATGCGATGGCGGGAAACCGGCTGATCGGCATGGTGCAGAGCACCGGAGGGAACCCGCAGAAGCCGGACCTTGCCGGAATTGGCTGTGCGGGGCGTATCACGTCTTATTCGGAGACCGATGACGGGCGTTACCTGATTACGCTGGCCGGCATCGCCCGGTTCCGGATCGTTCAGGAACTGGACGTGACCACACCCTACCGGCAGGTGCGCCCGGACTGGTCGGCTTATGCCGATGACCTGCGGCCCGAGATGGATGAGGGACTTCCCGCGCGCGCTTTGCTGATCGCGACGCTTCGCGAATATGCGGCAGGACAGGACATGGACGCCGACTGGAGCGCTGTTGAAGTCGCGCCTTTTCATGCGCTCATTCATGCGCTCGCGGCGGGCAGTCCTTTTTCGGTCATGGAGAAACAGGCTCTCCTCGAAGCGGCGACTCTGAAGGATCGCGCGGACATGCTGATCACGCTTCTGAAAATGGATTCCGCTGGCCCCGAAGGCGGAACGCTGCAATAGGACGGCCCATGACTGACGACACTTCCAGCCCGCGCCCCGCCCATTCCGGCGTCGATCCGCGTCTTCTCGAAATCCTGATCTGTCCGCAGACGCGTCAGCCGCTGAGCTATGATGCCGCCGCAGGCGAGCTGATCTCGGCAAAAGCGCGGCTGGCCTATCCGATCCGGGGCGGCATTCCGATCATGTTGCCGGAAGAAGCGCGCGATCTGGACGAGCAGGGGCCTGCCGTATGAGCGCTGTCATGGCCTGGCCGGTGAAATTGTCCTTCCGGAGAACGGCAGGGGAGTTGTTTGCCGAATTCGATGACGGAAAGTCCGGCTCGGTCGCCTACAAGCGCCTGCGCGAGAACTCACCGTCGGCTGCTGTGCGGGGACATGGCGGCGGCCCGCCACCCCCGCAAGCGCCTGTTCCGGAAGATATCAGTGTGCTGCGGGCAGATCCGGTTGGGCGCTACGCCTTGCGGATCGTGTTCTCCGATGGCCACGACAGCGGTCTTTATAACTGGGACCAGATCCGCAAGCTGACGGTTGGCGATTAGCCTCTAGCGCATCAGGCTCGGCAGATGAGCCTGATCTGCGCTGGCCTGACGGGCCATGGCCCGGCGCAGCGGACCAATCTTGTTGGCCGCCGTCATGGCGAGGCCCCGCAGCGGTTTCAGGATCGCATTGTCGTTCGAGAACGCCCGGTCGATCGCATCCATGAACAGCGCCACGGTCGTCATGTCGAAGCGGCGCGCTTGCTGGTAGCGCTCCGTCGCGGCGGCCGCGCCATGGTCCAGACCCACTTCGCGGGCCTCCACCATGATGTCGATCAGCGCGGCGAGATCCTTGAAGCCGAGGTTCAGGCCTTGTCCGGCCAGCGGGTTGATCCGGTGGGCGGCATCGCCAAGCAGGACGACACGCGGGCCGATGATCTTCTGCGCAAGCCGCATCTTGAGCGGATAGGAGATGACCGGCCCGTCAATCTTCATCGGGCCGGCAAAATGCTCGAATCTGGCGTTCAGCTCGGCTTCGATGTCTTCGACCGGCATCTGGGCCAGCGTCTCGGCGGCGCCGCGCTTCATGTACCAGGCGAGGTTGGCCCGATTGTCCGGCATGGGAAGGGTCGCGAACGGACCTTCCGGCATGAACAGCTGGCGCGCGATGCCGCCATGGGGGCGTTCCAGTTTCACATTCGCAGCGAAAACCGATTTACCATAATCATGGTCATCCGTGTTGATGCCGAGCGCCGACCGGACGGAAGAGTTCACGCCGTCACAGGCCGCAACCAGCCGCGTGCGGATGCGGGAGCCGTCTGAGAGCACGACAGTGGTCGCCGCGGCGCCGTCTTCCAGCGCTTCGAAGCGTGTGTTTTTCAGCCAGGTCAGACCGCCTTCAGTGCCTGTTATCTGACCAGTGACCTTGTCCAGGGCGACCTGGAGGTCCGCAGAAGGGACCATTTGTCCCAGAGGTTGGCCGTCATCATCGGCCGGAAGGTCGTCATTTCCGAAGATTATACCCGGTGCGCCGAACGCGTGCGTTCCGCCATCCACCGCTTCGAGGCCGTTGAGAGGCTCGGTCACCCCTTCCAGAAGCGGGTGCACGCCGGTGGCGCCGAGCAATCTCCAGCTGCCACGGACGATCGCGAAAGTGCGTGTATCCGTTGCAGGAACAGCAGACGGATCGCGTGCATCTACAAGGATTGTTGAGAAACCACGCTGCACCGCCAGGACTGCCAGCGACGTACCGACAGGACCGGCTCCGATGATCACGAGGTCGACGATTTCGTTAGGAGCGGAGTTTGGTTTCGACATGATGACTAGGTAGCGCTGGGCCTCTCCCTCGTCTAGCGGTGGCGCCGTTTTGGGCGATTAGCCGCAACGCTGCCCACCATTTAACCACGAGTCCGAAGAATGGGCCTCTGAATAAGTCCGCCAAGCGACTTTCTTGGGCACCCCAAATCATATCGGGAGTGGGAGAGCGCCGGGGGGTCCCGAGCTCCGAAACCTGCGACATGGAGGGGCCGAATGGGCCAGATATTCAAAAAATTGACGCGCGGGGTGGCCTTGCTGCCAGCCCTCGCGTTCACGGGGGCGCTCGCATACGCACAGGACGCAGATCTGGAAGCGCGCCTCTCGGCGCTGGAGGAATCGGTTAACGGCAGCGCAAGCTCGTACGTCGACAACTCCTACCTGTTCCTCATCGGCGGCCTGATCGTGATGTTCATGGCAGCCGGCTTCATGTGCCTTGAAGTGGGTCTGGTGCGCTCGAAGAACGCTGCCATGCAGTCCATGAAGAACGTCGTGCTCTACGCCGTCTCTGGTCTGATGTTCTGGATCATCGGTTACAACGTGGCCTATCCGGGCGCCTGGATGGGCGGCGATGAAGGTCTGAAACTGTTCGGCATGCCTGCAGCATCCGCCTTCTTCTGGTCGGGTGGTAGCCTCGATGTCGCAAACGAAGCTGGCTATGCGCCGTCCTCTGACTGGTACTTCCAGATGGTGTTCGTTGCCACGGCAGCTTCCATCGTTTCCGGTACGGTCGCTGAGCGCGTCAAGCTTTGGCCATTCCTGATCTTCACGGCGATCCTGACGTCAGTGATCTATCCGGTTGTCGTGTCCTGGGAGTGGGGCGGCGGCTACCTCGACAGCAAGTGGGCCTTCTCCGACTTCGCCGGTTCGACGCTGGTTCACTCGGTTGGCGGCTGGGCAGCTCTTATGGGCGCTCTGGTCATCGGTCCGCGTACCGGCAAGTATTTCGGCAAGCAGGTGAACCCGATGCCGGGTTCCAACATCCCGCTGGCCGGTCTTGGTACGTTCATCCTGTGGTTCGGCTGGTTCGGCTTCAACGGCGCTTCGCAGCTTGCTGCCGGCACCATTACCGACATCAACTCGGTGGCTCAGATCTTCGCCAACACGAACATGGGCGCTGTCGGCGGCACACTGTTCGCCATGGTCGCCACGGCGATCCTCTACAAAGGCAAAGTCGACGCAACCATGGTCTTCAACGGCGCTCTGGGTGGCCTCGTTTCGATCACGGCTGAGCCGCTTGCGCCTTCGATGGGTGCAGCTGTCCTGATCGGCGGCGTTGGCGGTGTTCTCGCCGTGCTGACGGTTCCGCTGCTCGACAAGCTCAAGATCGACGACGTGGTCGGCGCCATCCCGGTGCACCTTGTCTGCGGTATCTGGGGCACGATCATCGTGGCCGCGTCCTACGGCAACCACATCATGCCGACCCCCGATGGTGACGTGAGCTATGTCGGCCAGCTGGTCGGTGTGCTGCTGACCGCCGTGTTTGTCTCGGTCGCATCGCTGGCTGTCTGGTTTGCCCTCAAGTTCACGATTGGCGTCCGCGCCAGCGTGGAAGAGGAAATGGCCGGCATGGACATCTCGGAAGTTGGTCTCGAAGCCTATCCGGACTTCACCAACGCCTAAGGTTCCGGCGCTCCAATACGAAAACCCCGGCAGGCAACTGCCGGGGTTTTTTCTGTTCCGAAGGGGAGGGGGTATTTCTGTTTCGATGCAGCGGCCGACCCGTGATTCAGGGCCGCACGCCGTTCGGAAAATTAGTTTCACGGGGGCGTTAACTGCAGAGGCATCTTCATTCATTTCTTGTGCAGTCGCTGACATAAAAGTTAACGACGCAAGGGTCGCCGGAGCGGTTCTTACGCCGCTTCTGAATGGCCTTTTCCCCGCGTGTCTGTGCCTGTTGGAACCGTCCTGAGAGGGCTCGAAAGCTCAAGCATTACGGGGAATAGTGGCCGTTCGAACCCTCTCCGGACGGGTCGGCGCTCGCGGAGGGAAGGTTTTGAAAACAGGCCATCCGGCGCGAAATCGACCGCGCTGAATCCGTTAATCCGGCACTGAAAAAGTCTTCAGCTCATTTGCCCAGAGTTAAGGTTGATGGGTCAGATTGGCCTCTCCACCGACAAAGACGGAGCCGGCACCCTTCATGACCGACTATGCCTATGATGACGACGCACCCCATTTCAGCGTGAGCGATCCAGTCTGGCGCATCCTGACGGGTGCTGCCGCGTTCGCGTTGGGCGTCTTCATCTGCGGGAGCGTCGGGTCCTATGTGGCGACCGACCCGTCCTGGAATGCCGCGACTGATTCGGACGTCCAGAACCTGTTTGGCCGGTCCGGCGCCGTGTTCGCAGATCTTGCCCGCCAGTCGCTTGGCTGGTCAGCCTGGACGGCAGGCCTCGCCCTGATGATCGGTGGCGCCATGCGCACCGTCCTGATCGGCGCGCCGCGCGTGCGCCGCTGGGTCCAGGGTTTCCTGTTCGTGCCTCTCTCCGCAGCCTTTTTCGCGGCCTGGCCGGTTCCGCAGTCCTGGCCGCTGAGCGCCGGGTTGGGCGGTGTGGTCGGTGACGGCATGTTCCACTTCGCTGCGATGCCCTTCCGCGCGTTGATGCTGCCTGCTCCGGAAAGCTGGGCTGGCTTTCTGCTCGGCATGCTCGCCCTCTGGGCCGGGCTGTCTGCGCTGGGCTTCCGCCGCAGTGATGCGCACCTTCTCAAGCAGGCTGCGACGACATCGGGTGTCCGCGCCGCCCGGCAGGCGAGTGGGGTTGGCGGCTTCCTGCTTGGCATCGTTCGCGCCCTGACGCCGAAGCGGGCCGTTGCAGATGAGCTGGTCGCCGAACGCGAAGACCGCGCCCGCGTGGTTCTGACGGATGACGATGATACGCCGGGCTTCCTGCGCAAGCGCGGCAAGACGGTCATCGAAGTCGAAGACGACGACTATGACGATGAGGAAGAAGAATACCTCGACGACGCTGACGACGAATACGAAGACTATGAAGACGACGACTATGATGCGGATGAAGAGGACGACGATGAGGCGCCGGCGCGCAAGCCCATCTTCAGCCTGCCAACGCCCAAGCCTTCGCCGAAGGCACCTGAGCCCCGTGTCGCCAAGCCCGCCGAACGCCGTCGCAAGGCTGGCCGCCTGCCGTCGATCGAACTCCTTGAGCAGACCGTCGAGCGCGCAGATTCCATTGACGAGGAAGCCTTGCTCGCCAAGGCAGCCAAGCTGTCAGACGTCCTGAAGGAATTCGGCGTTCGCGGCCGCGTCAAGGAAGTGCGCCCGGGTCCTGTGATCACCCTGTTCGAAATGGAGCCGGCACCGGGCGTCAAATCTTCCCGCGTGATCTCGCTGGCTGACGACATTGCCCGTTCGATGAGCGCCAAGTCGGCACGTGTCGCGGTCGTGCCGGGCAAGAACGCCATCGGCATCGAGCTGCCGAACGACAATCGGGACACGGTCTATCTGCGCACGCTGCTTCAGTCGGATGCCTATTCCGGCACGCGCGCCAGCCTGCCCATGGCGCTGGGCGAAGATATTGGCGGCGTGCCGACCGTGGTCGACCTCGCGAAGATGCCTCACCTCCTGATCGCCGGCACCACGGGCTCCGGTAAGTCTGTCGGTGTGAACGCGATGATCCTGTCGCTGCTCTACCGCCACACGCCGGAACAGTGCCGCTTCATCATGATCGACCCGAAAATGCTGGAACTCTCGATCTATGAGGGCATCCCGCACCTGCTGGCGCCGGTTGTGACCGACCCGAAAAAGGCCGTGAACGCCCTTCAGTGGACCGTGCGCGAAATGGAAGGCCGCTACGAGCTGATGTCCAAGGCGGGCGTGCGTAACCTGGCCGGCTTCAATGACAAGGCCGCGAAGTACCGCAATTCCGGTGAAAACCTTGTCCGCAAGGTGCAGACCGGGTTCGATGATCGCGGCAAGCCGGTCTACGAGACGGAAATCCTGCCGGTCGAGCACATCCCGAACATCGTGGTCGTGATCGACGAGATGGCAGACCTGATGCTGGTGGCCGGCAAGGAAGTGGAAGGTTGCGTCCAGCGCCTCGCCCAGATGGCACGTGCGGCCGGTATTCACCTGATCACCGCCACACAGCGTCCGTCCGTGGACGTCATCACCGGCACAATCAAGGCGAACTTCCCGACCCGTATTTCCTACATGGTCACCACGAAGATTGACTCACGCACCATCCTGAATGAGCAGGGCGCCGAACAACTGCTCGGCATGGGCGACCTGCTTTATCAGGCACCTGGCCAGAAATCGCAGCGCCTGCACGGCCCGTTCGTGTCGGATGAGGATGTCGGCGCCGTCACAGACTGGCTGCGCGATCAGGGCGAGCCGGACTATGTGATGGATATTCTGGAAGCGCCGGATGACGGCTCCACCGGCTCGGCCGTGATGGATGCCATGCTCGGGACGTCCACTGGCGACGAAGACGACGATCTTTTCTCGCAGGCCATCGCCATCGTCGTGCGCGACCAGCGCGCCTCGACCTCCTATCTCCAGCGGCGTCTGAAGATCGGTTACAACAAGGCGGCAGGCGTGATCGACCGGCTGGAAGAAGAAGGCATCATTTCCGCGCCGAACCATGCCGGCAAACGTGAGGTTCTCGCAAACGGCCGTCCGTCACCGGAATAATACCCGCGAGCTAAGTGGGGCAGTAGGGGCAACCCCCGTTCGCCGTGAAAAGCGAACGGGGGTTCTACATTTCAGGCCTTAGCCCATCGGGTATTGGATATCCTTCGTCACGGCATTGCAGGCCTTCATCACCTCATCGGAGAGGGTGAGGTCTGCGGCGGCGAAGATGTCAGCCAGCTGATCGAACTTCGACACGCCGACAATCGTGGATGCAACGAAATCGTGCTGTTTCGACCAGGCGGTCGCCATCGTGACCGGGCTGATGCCGGCTTCTTTCGCGATCTCCATGAAACGGGCCGTCGAGGCCAGTGACTTGTCGTTGACAAAACGCTGGGCCATCGCGGCCTGACGACCGCCGATTTCAAGATATCTGGAGAAACGCGCACCGTCTGGCCGGGCGCCGTCCTGATACTTGCCGGAGAGAACTCCGCCTCCGATGGGGGAGTAGGGGATCAGGCTGACATTTTCCTGACGGCAGACTTTTGACAGGGCGTCCTCGAAGCGGCGATTGTTCAGGCTGAAATTGTTCTGGATCGTCTCGTAGCGCACCGTACCAAGACGGCTGGAGGTTTCGAGGCTTTTCATCAGACCCCAGGCGTCTTCATTGGAACAGCCCGCGATGCGCACTTTGCCTTCGCGCACCAGATCGTCCAGCACTTCCATCGTCTCGTCATAGGCGATGCCGTGGTCTGGCCAGTGAGTTTGGTAGAGGTCGACATAATCCGTACCAAGACGCGTGAGGCTGGCCTCAATGGCGCGGGTGATATTGTGCCGGTCAAGCGCGGTCATGCCGGCGCGCTGGCTGCCCTTGATCCAGCCATGCGAGGGACCGCAGACTTTGGTGGCAAGGATGATGGAATCCCGGTCCTTGGTCTTCAGCCATTTGCCGACGATTTCCTCTGTCCGCCCGGCCCATTTGGTGTCGGGTGGCACAGGGTAATTTTCGGCCGTGTCGAAGAAATTGATGCCGGCGTCAAGGCTCGCGTCGAGGATACGAAACGATTCGGCTTCGTCGGTCTGGGACCCGAACGTCATGGTCCCCATGCAGATGTCTGACACATAAATGGCGCTTCGGCCGAGGCGGCGATGTTGCATGTCGAGTCTCCCTTGTCTCGTTGAGCGGGAGACTAACGGCCCGCCGCGTCAATACCAGACGGCAAGCCGAACTATTTCGGGGCGCGCTCAGAAGGATCGATGCAGCCGGCAGCTTCCAGGACATCGAGCGCGGGGCCGAGCCCGGCCTCGTATCGCTTCCACCGCCCCATCGAGCGGGTGTAGAGCGGCTCGCGTACCTGAGCGGAGCTTGCCGTGGCGACCGGCGCTTTGTTCTCGTGGAATGCGATGCAGGCGGGCTCGAAATCGAGGCCACAGAAGTCGAGGAGGCTGCGCGTTTCGCCTTCGATGTTGGCGACGACATCCTCATAGTGGACTTCGCGGAACCGGTCTGCCGGCAGGGTCTCGCGGAAATGCCGGATCATTCGGTCGAACCCGACATAATACTGGGCGCAGGCCGCCAGATCGTAGGCATAGTTGTAGTAGGGGAACTGAGTCGCAAACAGCTGCCGGTAGTTGCTCAGCACCGTGTCGGCGGGATGGCGTCGAAGACAGATGACACGGGCATTTGGCAGGGCGGCAAGAATAGCTGGGGCATAAACGGCGTTGAGTGGAAGCTTGTCGATGAACCGCCCGGTCAAACCGAGCGTCGCGCGGACGCTCTCAAGATAAGTCTTTCCAAGAGTGGCGGGATCGGTGCGGGACGCTGCGGCGAGTGTTTCGGCATCGAGCACGAAACTCGAAGGTGTGCGCACGCGGCGTTTCAGCGCCAGGCCGAAATCGGCAAGCTCGCCCGCAGACGTGACAAGGCTGTGTCCGGATAATATCCGGTCGATAAGAGTTGTCCCAGTGCGCGGCATTCCGACAATGAAAATTGGCTGCCCGTCTTCGCAGCTGGGACGGCTATCAAGCTCGCGGGCCAACGAAATGGCGGCATCGAAGAGAGAGGCGTCGACTTTCGGGTCATAAGATATAGTGGCCCACTTAGCGGCTTTCGCTCGGCCCAGCCATGCGAGGGCTTCTTTTGCATGCCCCATATCTTCGTGGGCCTTTGCCAGGGCATGGCCCATCCGCAAGGCATCATCGGGAACTGAAGCGGTTGCGGAAAAGGCCGCCTCCAGCCTGGGCAGATCGTTCGTCGATTCACTCTGCTTGGTTATCTGTACAATGGCCGAAAGTGCGCGGGTATCGTTCGGGGACCGCTCAAGGCATGCTTCGTATGCTGCGCAAGCCTCCTCCATCCGGCCAATGAACTGAAGGGCGGCCCCCAGATTGTACTGGTAATTTGCCGGTCCGGGATCCGCCTGAATGGCGGCTTCGTAGAAGGATGCCGCGCGCGCATGAAGCCCCGCCCGGCTGAACACCACTCCGAGCGTATCGAGACTGTGCGCGTCCTGTGGTTTCAGCGCTGCCGCGGCCTCGGCGGCTTCAACCGCCCTGTCGCGTTCGAGCAGAGCAATCAGGCTGCGGGCTTTGTGTGCAAGCGCGCCGGCATGCCTGCCATCCGCTGCGATGGCGCGGTCGAACAGGTCCACCGCCTTGCGGTGATTGCCATGGTCGGCAGTCAGTATTCCCAGTAAATCGTATGCATCCGCCGAGGACGGATTGGCGCGCAGGACCTCCAGGCAGATGGCATGCGCACCGCGATAGTCGCCTGCTGCAAGCTTGCTCGACGCGTCTGCGATGAGGTCTGGTTCGTTGATCAAAGCGATTGGAGTCCTGCCTGAATAAGAAGCACGGCCTGCCTGCTAATTAGGCACTGCTGTGACCATTTTGCCCCGCCTTTGCTCAAAATAATAGCGGTTGCATCACACCTCTTGCAGCAGGCGGAGCGTTCCAGCCTATTGAACGCTTCAGGTGGGACAACTGGAGTCATATAATGAAAAATTCACTCAAGAAACATGTGAGCCTGGTTGCGCTGGCAGGCAGCCTTGCCTTTGCCGCTGCCGCGCAGGATTCCGATACCACCACGCCAGCCAGCGATGAGCTGCGTGCACAAACCATCACCGTGACCGCCACGCGCCGGGCCGAAAGTGTTCAGGACATTCCTTTGAACATTGCTGCCGTCGGCGGCTCCCAGATCGAGGAGCAGGGCTTTGACGAGCTTTCCGACGTGCTGGCCTATGTGCCGGGCATCAACGTCGTCGATCGCGGCGGCCGTCAGGGCAACCCGATCATCGTGCGCGGCCTCAATGCCGACGGGCTCGGCTCGGGCGATGGCAACAATGATGGGGGTGGCACGGTTGCCACCTACGTTGGCGAGATTCCGCTTTATGTGGACCTGAAGCTGAACGACCTTGAGCGTGTTGAGGTCCTGCTCGGGCCGCAGGGCACGCTTTACGGTGCCGGCACGCTGGGCGGCGCGATCCGCTACATCCCCGCGAAACCCAAATTCGATGGGGACACGCTCGATGTGCGCGCGGAGGCCTATCAGTATTCGGAGGCCGACAGCCTCAGCTACAAGGGCGGTTTCACCTTCAACAAGACCATCCTGTCCAATCTGGCGATCCGCGGGTCGCTCGATCTGGACGATGATTCCGGCTTCATCGACTATCCCTATGTCGTCAATGAAATCGGTGTGACGGACGCAGATCCGGACTTTTCGGATCCGGCGGATGTGAAAGCGAACGTTCACCGCATCTCCGACGCCAACAGTGAGAAAACTACGTCGGGCCGCCTGGCCGCACGTTGGGAGCCGATGTCCTGGCTCGATGGTACGGCGACGTATTATTATCAGAAGGCCAAGATCGGGGGCCGTCAGGGCTCCAGCCGGCGGTCCACCGTGCCAGCCGGAGACTATGAGCTGGCCAAGCGGGTCGAAGAGCCGAACGAGATCACGAACCAGCTGCTCGCGTTGGAGCTGACGGCAGACCTCGGCTTTGCGGAACTGACGTCTGCGACCGGCTATTCCCGGTTCGACGACAATGGTCAGCGTGACCAGACGGATCTGCTGATTTCGCTGGAATACAGCTATGAGGCCTTCCCGACTTTCACGGCCTATACGCACGAGAAAACCCGGGCGAACACGTTCAATGAAGAACTGCGGCTGGTGTCGCAGACAGAGGGTCCGCTCAACTGGATCGTTGGTGCATTCTACAATGACCAGGACGTGACATCCTCTTCAGCGGAATACACGCCGGGCTATGCCGCCTATGTCGGTTTCGACCGACCGGATGATCTGGAATACTATTCCCAGTTCTATTCCAAGCTGAAGGAATCGGCCCTCTATGGTGAGATCGGCTACGATATCACCGACAAGTGGAGCGTCACGGTCGGTGGGCGCTACTACAAGTACGATCTTGAATCCTTTAGCGATGTCGACTTCCCGCTGTTTGATGCCTTCCCGGACTATCTCCAGACGGTTGGCATCAGTGCGATGGAAGACAGCCTGAAATCGGACTTTGCCGCCGGCAGCCCGAATGGCACTGAACGCACATCGCAGTCCGACAATGGTACGCTGTTCAAGTTCAATACATCCTACAAGGTCTCCGACGATCTTCTGACCTATTTCACGGTGTCTGAGGGCTACCGGATCGGTAACTCAAACGGCATTGGCGTGTGTCCGGCCTATGATCCGGCCGACAATCAACAGGGCGCTTGTGCCCTTGTGCCCGGTCAGCAGTACGGACCTAATGCGGGTGACATCTCAACGCGGGATGAAACCCAATACCTGCCGGACAAGACCAAGAACTACGAGCTTGGTTTCAAATCGACGCTGAACGATGGCCGGATTACGCTGAATGCGGCGATCTACTATATCGAGTGGACGGATCCGCAGCTCTCTTCGGCCACCATCAACGCGTCTCTCCCGATCAGGGTGAATGCGGACGGCGCCGAGTCCAAAGGGATCGAAATCAACGGCAACTGGCTGGTGAACGATGCCTTCTCGGTGCGCGGCAGCTACAGCCATTCCGAGGCCTCGCTGACGGCGCTGGCGCCGGGTCTTGTCGGCACGATTTCGCCGCCGGGCTTTGGCAGCGTCCTTCTGGACGGTCAGGATGGCGACCGCTTGCCGGGTTCGCCGGAAGACCAGTTCTCGATCTTCGGCACCTATGTCATGGGCCTCGCAAATGGCAATGAGCTGACCTTCAATGGCGGCTATGCCTGGCAGGGGGATGTCCTGTCCCGCACGGGTGGCCGCGGCGACGGGCTGACACTGGACTCTTACGGCGTGGCCAATGCGTCGGCAGTCTATGATGCGGGCAAGTGGCAGGCGACGCTCTACGTCAACAACCTGTTCGACGAATACTACGAGACCGGCGTTGTCGGCACGTCGCTGTTCAACCAGGTCCTCACCGATGATGATGGCGGCCCGGTCTATGAGCGCACCTACTACACCTATGTCGGCGCGCCGCGCACGACTGGTGTGCGCTTCACCTATGCCTTTGAATAGGGGTTAGAGCGCGACAGAACAGGGAAGGGCCGCTCTTCGGGGTGGCCCTTTTTCATTCGGTCAGCAGTTGCGTGAAGTCGATGACTTCGAACCCATGCCCCGTGGCGCGGACGAAAGCCTCGAAATCTGCGCGGGATATCGCGGTCGTGCCGGTATTGGTCAGCGGATGGAAGTTGACGGGGTTGTGTTCCATCAGTGCTGCATCGACCAGAAAACGGACGCGCCCCTGTGTGTCATTCATCAGGGCGAATGCCGTCACCGAGCCGGGCGTCACGCCGAGAATCTCTTCCATCAGGTCTGGCGATCCGAATGACAGGCGCTTGGTATCTATCAGGCGGTGCAGATGGTTCAGCCTAAGCCGGGAATGGGCCTCGGCAGCGATCAGAATGATCGTGTCGTCCTTGTCCCTCAGGAATAAATTCTTGGTATGCCCGCCGGGCATTGCGGCCTTCAGCTCTGTGCCCTGGTCAACCGTGAAGACGGCCTCATGCCAGCGGGTCTGGTAGGCAATGCCCAGCGCATCAAGATAAGCGAACAGATCGTCGGGGGTTGCCGTCATGGGCCCCTTTGGGCCAAGACTTGAGCTCTTCGTCAAGCCGCGAGCCTTCCATGTTCCTTGATTGTTACAAGATCTATGATGTCGCGCCCGATCTGGTGCCGGCGCGCTCAAACCGCGACTGGATGGATGCCTTCACAGACCGGCATCCCTATCGCTGCCTCCCGCTGACCATGGCCAATTCCACGGGGTGGGAATTGCTGGCCCCGATGGACATCAAGATCGAGTGGAATGGTGGCCCCCGCAACGAGGACATCCGCCTGCTCACCCGCGGGGATCCGAAGGCCATTGAAAGCTTTGCCGGGGCGCATTTCGCGCGCGGTATCGTCACCTTCCATACCGGCCACCTGTTTCGCACCCCGCCCGGCTGGGGCGTCTGGGTCACCGGGCCGCCGAATTGGCCGAAGGATGGCATCTATCCGCTGACGGGCCTTGTCGAGACAGACTGGCTGCCATTCCCGTTCACGATGAACTGGCAGATGACCCGCAAGGGCAGCGTGGTCTTCGAGAAGGGGGAACCCTTCGCCTTCATCACTTTGATGGAGCACAAGAAGCTGGAAGAGATCCAGCCGGAGCGCAAATTGCTGCGTTCCAACGAGGCGCTGGTGAAGGAATACAATGCCTGGACCGAGAGCCGGGCTGACTTCAACAAACGCCTCGCGGGCGGAGAAGAGAGCGCCATGAAGGAACGCTGGCAGCGCCACTATATGCGCGGCGAGAAGCCGACAGGCGACAAGGCCGAAAGCCATCAGACCAAGCGCCGGCTGCAGCCGCCGAAAGAGGTCTCGTGATTTCCATTCGTGCCTATGCGCGCGATGACCTGATGTGGCTTCACGCGATCAACCAGCAGGGCGTGCCGGGCGTCAGCACGGAAACGATAGAGTCGCTGGAGCGCTGGATCAGCCTCTCGCAATGTTTCGTGGCCGCGGATGAAGACAGCCAGCCGGTTGGCTTCCTGACGCTCGTTCCGCCCGGTACAGCGGCCTATCCGAGTGGGAACCTGCGCTGGTTCGAGGCGAGGGGCGGCAACCTCAACTATGTCGACCGGATCGCCGTATGTGACCG
Source organism: Hyphomonadaceae bacterium BRH_c29 (assembly GCA_000961695.1). Classification (GTDB taxonomy): domain Bacteria; phylum Pseudomonadota; class Alphaproteobacteria; order Caulobacterales; family Hyphomonadaceae; genus Hyphomonas. The sequence continues at coordinate 84,067 of LADW01000089.1, read as the reverse complement.
GGCGCGCGGGCAGCGCGTGGGCGAGGCGCTTTACGAAGCCGCCTTCGCGGCCTGCGCCGGGCGCTATGCCTCCATAGGCTGCGAAGTGAACCGCCTACCGCCCAATCCGGGCTCGCTGCGCTTTCACAAGCGGCTCGGCTTTGTTGAGGTCGGTAGCCGGGCTTTTGTGCCGGGCGAGAAGGAAGTGATCTATCTGGAGCGGGCGCTGTAGGGCTCAGCTCTTCCGGCTGGCTTTCTCGGCAATCCCGCTCGTGCCTTGCCGCTTCTCCAGTGCCATGGCCACATCGTCGAGGCTGACGCCGCGCACGCGGAGGGCCACGAGGGCATGGTAGAGCATGTCTGCGGCTTCGCTGGCGACGCGGTCATTGCTTTCTTCGCGCAGGGCCTGGATGAACTCGCCGGCCTCTTCTTCTGCCTTGTCGGCGCAGGCATCGACGCCTTTGGAGAGCAGTTTCGCCGTCCAGGACGAGCTCGCATCGCCCGTTTCGGCGCGCGTATCAATGGTCATGCCCAGATGGGCGAGGGCTTCGGCGAGGCGGTCGGCAGATCCTAGAATAGACATGCCGCCTCCATAGCCTCCTTCCGCGAGGGGAGGAAGCCTGCCAGCTTGACGCGGGCGCGGGGCGCGTCACTTTTACCTCAAACGAGGAGGATTCCTGATGAACGACCGGGTGACGATTACGCATCTCGAAGACGGTATCGCCGATGTGCGCATGGTGCGGACCGACAAGATGAACGCGCTGGACAATGCCATGTTCAAGGCGCTTGCCGACACGATCGAGGAACTGGGCGCCACGAAAGGCCTGCGCGTCGTCGTGTTGTCCGGCGAGGGCCGGGCCTTCTGTGCGGGGCTGGACCTGACCGCCATGGCGGCCAATGCTGCGGCTGGAGACGGGGAAAAGAAGGGCGGCGTGACCGGGGATCTGGGCACGCGAACCCACGGGGAAGCGAACCTCGCCCAATACGTCGCCTGGGGCTGGCGCAAGCTGGAAGTGCCCGTGATTGCTGCAGCCCACGGCGTGGCGTTTGGCGGCGGTTTCCAGATTCTCTCCGGCGCGGACGTACGCTTCATCCACCCGGACACGCGCTGTGCGATCATGGAGATGAAATGGGGACTGGTGCCGGACATGGCCGGCTTCCCGCTGTGGCGCGGCAATGCGCGTGACGATGTGATCCGGGAGCTGACCTATACGAACCGGGAGTTCAACGGCCGTGAGGCCCACGCGATGGGCTTTGCGACACACCTTTCCGACACGCCGCATGCGGATGCGCTGGCGCTGGCGCGGATCATCGCCGACAAGCATCCGGCGGCGGTGCGCGGGTCCAAGCGCCTCTGCAATGCGATGGCGGACCTCAACGACACAGACCTGTTGATGTTGGAAAGCACCGAACAGCTGAAAGTCATCCGCACACCGAACCAGATGGAAGCGGTGATGGCCTCGATGCAGAAGCGCAAGCCGGTGTTTGCGGAGTAGGCCCTCACCTCCCACGCCCTATGGGCGCGGGTCCCTCCTCTCCCAGAGGGAGAGGGGTTTAGAACGGACGGACGGGCGCGCCGGCGTCTGCCAGGGCCTTGCGCGCGTCGGCGACGGTGGCTTCGCCGAAATGGAAGATGGAGGCGGCCAGCACGGCTGTCGCGCCGCCTTCCAGAACGGCGGCGGGCATATCGTTCACGCTGCCTGCGCCGCCGCTGGCGACGACGGGGATGTTCACTGCTGAGGTGACAGCCTTGAGTAATTTAATGTCGTAGCCGGATTTTGTGCCGTCCCGGTCCATGCTGGTCAGCAGGATTTCCCCGGCGCCGCGGGCCTCGGCTTCTTTCGCGAAGGCGACCGCGTTGATGCCGGTTTCCTGGCGGCCGCCATGGGTGAAGATCTCCCAGTGGTCGCCCACGCGGCGCGCGTCTATCGCAACGACAACCGCCTGACGGCCCGCTTTTGCGGCGCAATTCGCAATGACTGAGGGGTCTGCGACCGCGGCGGAATTGATCGCGACCTTGTCGGCGCCGGCCCGGAGGAGGGCGACGAGATCGTCTGCGCTGCGCACGCCGCCGCCGACGGTGAGGGGCATGAAGCATTGTTCTGCGGTGGCCGAGACGATGTCCAGCAGGGTGCCCCGGCCTTCATGGCTGGCGGTGATGTCGAGGAAGCAGAGCTCGTCAGCGCCTTGTAAGTCATAGGCTTTTGCGAGCGCGACGGGGTCGCCTGCGTCTTTCAGGTCGACGAAGTTCACACCTTTCACGGTGCGTCCGTCTTTCACGTCGAGGCAGGGGATGATGCGGGTCTTGAGGGTCATGGGACTGGCTTTAGCGGGGAAAGCGGGAGAGGGGAAGCAGCCGCCGCTCCAGCGCCCGCACCCGGCCCCGCGCACCGTATAAAACACCATATAAACACCGTGTAAGCACCGTATAAATCGGCCCAATTCCCCGGATCGATCAAATTTCACCGATTGCGTGCGTCTCGATTTAAGGACGATCCGGCATACGGGGCGGAGATGGGGAATATCAAATTGCAACTATCCAAACATGCCTGGAAGGCCGTCCGGACGACGTCGACGGTGACCCTTGCCGCAACCGTGCTGGCATTTCTGCCGGTCTGGATCTGGTTGCAAGTCGATCCGGTCATCACCGTTCGGGATATCTATATCAGCGCCATCGGCCTGCCTTTGCTGATCTCGCCCGCGTGCAGCATCGGCATTCAGCGTGCGCACCTGAAAGTACGGCGCCTGGCTGACCGGAACGAATATCTGGCAAATCATGACGAGCTGACGGGCCTGCCCAACCGGCGCGCCTTCTTCGCCCGCGCCGGGGAGTTGCTGGCCAGGCCGCGCTGCAGCACCGATGTATTTGTCTGCGCAATTGCCGACATCGACAATTTCAAGCGTATCAACGACACGCTGGGCCATGAGACAGGCGATCTGGTCCTGAAAAGCCTGTCGAGCGCGCTGCAGGACTTTGCGCCCGAAGGCGTGACCGTCGCGCGCCTTGGCGGGGAAGAGTTTGCGCTGGCCGGCCTGTTCGCCAGCGAAACGGCTGCGCGCATCTGGTTCGAAGCGCTGGTGCGCGAGACGGCGCGCCGCCGCCCGGCCAGTCTCGACGTCACGATCAGCCTCGGCTGGTGCGTCGGCCAGAGCGGGGAAAACCTCTCCACCCAGCTCAGCCGCGCCGACCACGCCCTCTACGAAGCCAAATATGCCGGCAAGAACCGCGCGGTGAAGGCCAGGGGCGACGTGGTGCGGATTGTCTCGGTCGCCTGAGGGCCGGTTTTTCGACCGGCATCAAAAAGTGGGTTGCGGCATGCCGCGGCGCATTATTAGCTGGCAGGCCATGAGATGAGGGGGGAAAGATGAGACAGGTTCTGTTCCTGGGCGCAGCCCTGATGGTGGGGGCGTTGGCTGCATCGGCAGAGCCGTGCACGGTGGACCAGCGGATCGAACTGGCCAAGGCCGGCTATGACAAGGCAGAGGTGGAGGCGATGTGCGCGGCACAGGCCGCCGCGGCCCCGCAAGCGCCCCCCAGACAGCTGATGCCCGATGACGTGTTGGCAGCGGCCACTTACGATGCCGACGATGATGGGCCGTTCAAGCGCATCTTTTCCACGCGCGAGAAGTGCGAGTTCCTTCCTGACAGGGTTCGGGTGAACAATAATGTGAAGACGTTCGGCGGCCATTACTCGAAACTGATGCGTTACGACGTGTTCGATGTGGGCAAGACGCAGCGCCAGCTGTCAGCAGACCGCGACAAGGGTGTGCTCTCTGCCTGGATCAGCATGACGGCCTGGGGAATCGGCACCGCCAACGAGACCTGCTACGCCCTGCTCATCCGCCGCAGCGGCCTCGCCCCGGAAGACTTTGACAGCGCCGAAGCGAGCGCCCGCGCCGAAATGGACGCGCTGGAACAGGCCCTCAAGGCAAAAGGCGTGGAGTTCGACTGAAGCAGGCGGCCGCCGGACGGATTTGTGAGCGGTTGTCGCTGGGGTAGTTAAATAATCCGCGGAGACGGACCAAGACCTTTCGCTTCGCGATTAGCCTTCCACCTGCGTGCATCGCTTTTGCGAACTCTGTATTCGAGAAGCTGCGTACTGACCCCATAGAACTCTGCTGCTTTTGGTATGTCAGCGAAATTTTCAAGAGCATGTAGAGCGGCAGGCTTCGGCACTAATATGATCCACCCTAGGTCATTGGCTTCTTTTTCCATTCTTGCATCGAAGTGGCGGCAACCGGTTTCAAGCAATGGTGGACGCGGTGGGTGCATCAACAGGACGTGCGCGAGCTCGTGCATGACGCTAGAGTGGACTCGCACCTGAGGGTGCCAATCATTGTAAACGATTTCAGCGTACGGACCATTAAAAAGTGTGGTCGCAGAAAACCGATTTCGACCTTCATTTCGGAAGTGGTGCTTTACCTCCTCTGAAATTCCGGGATCTGAAGAAAGTGGTCGAACAACTACGTCTAAGTGCTCACAAAGGCCGAAAGGGCAAATTGGGCCGACTGCGGAGATTCCAAGTTCCAGCCTAAATTCTGCGGCGTAGTCTTCTGCTTCTTTGACGAATCCGTGCCTATGACGGAACTTCACCATCATCTGCCCTCATCGATTGGTATGCTGATCGCAACATCGCTTCAAGCATCTCTGCGTCTCTTCCCTTTAGCTTCGGATCGGCTCGCAACAGTGCGCCAATCTCTGATATTGTTTCCCTCTTCAAGGGGGCGTCAGTCAATTTAACGATGAATCCGTTGGCGTCTAGATTTGCCCACGCAAATAGAGCGGCCATTCCATCGACGTCAGGACGTTTTCCTTGCCCTATTCTGGTGAGTGTCGAAGCAGACACCCCCGCCTGGGCAGCGACTTGTTTCCACGAAAGTTTTTTCGCCTTTCTGATTTCGTCTAGCGCGGCAAAGAACTTCTCGACATTGAATCGACTGTTCGACAAGTGAGTCTCCGTTTCACTCTTGCAATTACGTTGGATCGGTGCGATGAGGGGGCGATTGCAGATTCGCAATCTAATTCAATTGTAGAACGAAAGGCAACTCAATCATGCCAAAGAAGAACCAGCATGTGGTCCCGCACTCCAATGGATGGGCCGTAAAATCAGCCGGGGCAACAAAGGCTGCGTCAGTGCATGCCACCCAAGCTGAAGCTGTCCGTGCGGCGCGCCAGTCGGCGATAGAACACAAGTCAGAGATGCTGATCCATGGTCGCAATGGACAGATCCGTGAACGCAATTCGTACGGATCGGATCCGTATCCACCGAAAGGGTAAGAGATGAGCAAGTACTACGTTAACAAAAATTCGCAGAGCAATGGCGATCATGAGGTGCATAAGTACGGATGCAGCTACATGCCCAAAGAAGAAAATCGAATCTATTTGGGAGATTTCGACTCGTGTGGACCTGCGGTCCGCGAGGCTAAGAAATACTATTCTCAGTCCAACGGTTGTTACTATTGCGCCTATTCTTGTCACACGTCGTGACGGCTCAGTCCGCTACAAGTAGCGCCTCTGCCGCCACAATGTCCCCATCGTAAAGTGCGCGCCCCAGAATGCTGCCGGCAATCGGGGCGTTCGCTGCGATCAGGGCACGGATGTCGTCGACGCTGGCGACGCCGCCGCTGGCGATGATGGGGATGGAGACGGTGTTGGCGAGCTCTGCCGTGAACGGAACGTTGACCCCGGTCTTCAGGCCGTCGCGGCCGATGTCTGTCGCGACGATGGCGGCGACGCCGCAGCCTTCAAAAGCCTTGGCGAGTTCCGTCGCTTTCATGTCGCTGGTCTCGGCCCAGCCTTCGACGGCCACCCTGCCGTCTTTCGCGTCGATGCCGACGACCACGCGGCCGGGCAGGGCGCGGGCGGCGGCTTTGACAAGGTCCGGATCACGCAGGGCCACGGTGCCGAGGATGACGCGGAAAATGCCCGCTTCCAGCCAGGCGTCGATCTGTGCCCGCGTGCGGATGCCCCCGCCGAGCTGGACCGGCGCATCGGTGGCTTTCAGGATCGCCTCAACCGCCGCGCGGTTCACCGCCTTGCCCTCGAAGGCGCCGTTCAGGTCCACCACGTGGAGATGGGTGAAGCCGGCCTCGCGGAAGGCGCGGGCCTGGTCTGCCGGGCTGTCTGAAAAGACGGTCGCCTGGTCCATCTCGCCGCGCAGGAGACGCACGCACTGGCCGTCTTTCAGGTCGATGGCGGGGTAGAGGGTGAAGGTCATGGGGCCCATTTCAGGAAGTTCGAGAGAATCTGCAGGCCGACGCGCTGGCTCTTTTCCGGGTGGAACTGGGTGCCGAACATGTTGCGCCGGGCGACCGCAGCCACCAGCGGGCGGCCATAGTCCGCCGTGGCGGCAATGTCGGCCGGATTGTCCGGCGACATGGCGTAGGAATGGGTGAAATAGACGTGCGGGTCGTCGCCCAGGTCTGCCAGCACCGGGTGGGGGCGGAGAATGTCCAGCCCGTTCCAGCCCATGTGCGGGATGCGATAGCCCTCGCCGGGCTCGATCCGGTCGACGAGGCCCTTGATCCAGGCGAGGCCCGGTGTCTGGCCGTCTTCCATGCCCGCTGTCGCCATCAGCTGCATGCCGACGCAGATGCCGAAGAAGGGCTTCTGATGCTTCAGCACCGCCTCGTTGAGGGCGTCCTCCACCCCGTGGCGGGCGCGCAGGCCCCGTGCACACTCGGCAAAGTGGCCAACGCCCGGCAGCACGATGCGGTCGGCTGCGAGAATGTCCTCCGGCGTGTCGGTCACGAGGATTTCGTGCCCGGTGCCCGCAAGGCTCGCCGCCTCCCGCAGCGCCCGCGCGGCGGAGTGGAGATTGCCGGAGCCGTAATCGATCAGAGCGACCTGTGTCATGCGCGCCGTGTTAGCCGGGCCGGTGCAACAGGAAAAGAGATTTCATGTCACGGGCGGGTTTTGGCTGCGGGGGGCTTGGTTCGGTGACGTCACCTGAAATAGGGTCTACAGGTTCAGCCGGAGGGGTGCGTGATGCCCGTAATCATTCAGGATGCGCAGACTTTCCGCGCCGAAAAAGCCTGGGGCGCGCGCGATCTCGCCCTCATCAACGGGGCCAGCGTCCGCCTGCACTGGACCGATGCGCCCTACAAATGGCACGTCAATGACGGGACAGAAGTGTTCGTCGTGCTGCAGGGCCTGGTCGACATGCACTATCGCGAGCGCGGGCAGGAGAAGATCGTGCAGCTGAAACCGGGCGACCTGTTCATTGCGGAAGAGGGGGACTCGCATGTCGCCCATCCGGTGGGCGAAGCGCGGGTATTGGTGATCGAGCGCGAAGGCTCCGTTTGACGCGCAGGGCCTGGCGCCCCAGTATCTTCAGCAGATCGACCTTGCTGACGGAGCCCCCCATGCGTCCCATTATGCCTTTGCTCTCCACCTGCCTTCTGGCCGCCTGCATCACCGGCCCGGCCTGGCCGGAAAGCCGCGATGCGAAGCTGATCAAGCAAGTGGACGAGCGGGCAGAGCAGGCGGCGAACCTGTCTGATCAGATCTGGGACTGGGCTGAGGTCGGCTATCAGGAGGAGAAGTCCTCCGCCCTGCTGCAGCAGACGCTGAAAGTCGAAGGCTTTGACGTCACGGCGGGCGTGGCCGGCATCCCGACGGCTTTCGTTGCGGAATATGGCACCGGCGGGCCAGTGATCGCCATCCTCGCCGAGTTCGACGCCCTGCCGGGCATCAACCAGGCCGCCACCGCTGACCGGGAAGAGCGGGACGGCAAAGGCGCGGGCCATGCCTGCGGGCACAACCTGTTCGGCGCAGGCTCAACCGAGGCCGCCATCGCGATCAGGAACTGGCTGGAAGAGACCGGCACGCCGGGCACGATTCGGCTGTATGGCACGCCCGCAGAAGAGGGCGGCAGCGGCAAGGTCTATATGGTGCGCGCCGGCTTGTTCGAGGATGTCGACATCGCGCTGCACTGGCATCCGGGCGACTCGAATTCGGCTGCCGCAGAGACCTCGCTGGCCAACCGGTCGGCCAAGTTCCGCTTTCATGGCCTGTCTGCGCATGCCGCAGGCGCGCCGGAGAAGGGGCGCTCGGCTCTCGATGGCGTCGAAGCGTTTGACATGATGGTCAACATGATGCGCGAGCACGTGCCACAGGATGCGCGCATCCATTACGTCATCACGTCTGGGGGCTCTGCGCCGAACGTGGTGCCGGACTTTGCGGAAGTCTTCTATTATGTCCGCCATCCCTCCGCTGGCGGGGTTGAGGCGATCTGGACCCGGCTGGAAGATGCGGCCCGCGGCGCCGCGCTCGGCACGGGCACAACGGTCGATTGGGAAATCATCCACGGCAACAACCCGCTTCTGGTCAACGAGACACTGGCGAAGATGATGGATTCCAAGCTGCGCGAAGTCGGCGGGATTACCTACAATGCGGAAGAGGAAGACTTCGCGGAGAAAATCTACGCGACGCTGACGACGCCGGAACTGCCGCTTGGTTCGGAATCTGACGTTCAGCCGTTCAAGGTGTCCCTCGGCTATGGCTCAACGGATGTGGGCGATGTGTCTTACGCGGTGCCCACCGTGGGCCTCAGCACGGCAACCTGGGTGCCGGGGACACCCGCGCACTCGTGGCAGGCCGTGGCGGCATCCGGCACCTCGATCGGCCACAAGGGCACGCAGGTGGCAGCCAAGACGCTGACATTGGCGGCGATTGAATTGTTCACGAATGAAAAGCTGCGCAAGGCTGCACGCGAAGAGTTCGAGGCGGCGCGCGGGGCGGACTATGAATACAAGTCGCTGCTCGGCGACCGTGATCCGCCGCTCGATTACCGGAAATAGGGCCCGAAAGCGCGCAGGGCTCAGGGCGCGGACATGCCCTCGTTTTCAGCCCGGGTCAGGGGGATCTGATCGCGGGCGAGGGCGGCGGCCAGCTCTGCCGGGTCTATGCTGATGAATTTCGTGCCGTTGCGCCTGCCGGGCTTCGGATAGATGATCATCGTGGTGTGGACATTCCGAAAGGCCTGGAACGTGCTGCCATCAATCAGCTCTTCCTCGGTTTCGATTGTGTAGTCGCCTGCGGGCCATTCGTCTTCAAGACTGTCGAGATAGAAGGCGCTTCTGAACGTCACGAGATGCTTTGAAACACGATTGTGCATCACCGGTCCTCATTGTTGAGAGTGTCCCGCGCCGGAATGGTGGCAGGAATCGAGCGGCAATGAAGCGCCGCAACCGGTTCTTTCGGTCGTGCCGAAGAAGTATTCCGTTCCTGACATATAAGCACGAATGCAGAATTTACATCCGGCCATTGTTCCAGCCGGACGAATACATGGCTTGTTACGGGTGAGGCCTAGAGGCTGCCCTTGGTGCTGGCAGGCTTGCCGCCGAGCTTGGGGTCGACCGTGATGGCTACGCGGAGGGCGCGGGCGGTGGCCTTGAAGCAGCTCTCCGCGATATGGTGGCAATTCTCACCGTAGAGGTTCCCCACGTGCAGGCACATGCCGCCATTGCCGGCGAGGGCATGGAAGAACTCCTTGAAGAGTTCGGTATCCATCTCGCCGATCTTGTCGCGCGTGAACTGTACATGCCACACCAGATAGGGCCGATTGCAGAGATCGAGCGTTGCCCGGCTCAGCGTCTCGTCCATCGGGATATAGGCGTGTCCGAACCGGGTGATCCCGGCGAAATCGCCCAACGCCTTCAGGACGGCCTGGCCGATAACAATCCCGGTATCTTCCACGCTGTGGTGCATGTCGATGTGCAGGTCGCCCTCGCAGCGCAGGGTCAGGTCGATGGCCGAATGCTTGGAAAAGCTTTCCAGCATGTGGTCGAAGAAGCCGATTCCGGTCTGGATGTCGGATTTGCCGGTGCCGTCGAGGTCGACGGTCACGGTGATGTCCGTTTCCTTCGTCTTGCGGCTGATGGTTGCGGTGCGGTTCTGGGTCATGGGTGCCGATATAGTGTGTAGTTGCCGCGACAGCTAGCGCATCTTGTTCACTGATTTCTAAACATATTGGAGGAATGTGCAGTTGGGAAAGCGCGCCTTGCTGGTGCGCCGAGGCGAGGATTACTTTGCGCAAGCCGTCGCAAATCCGCCGTTTGTTCGGCACGATGACGCTTCCGGCGTTTGCCGCCTGTGTGGGCGCGATTGCGGCTATTGTCGTGTATTTCATCGTTACGATCCTCGAGCAGGCCTATCGCGTTCTTTTCGAAGGGCTTCACTGGGCTGATCTGACCGCCCCGATTGGAGTGATGTTCGGGCTTGTGTTTCTGGCGGCTGCAAGCGCCGCAGCGGCTTCCTTCCTGCTGGCCCGCTCGTTCCAGCGTGTGCTGCAGAAGTTTCTCGCCTATCTCGACGATACGACCTCGGTCAGTCTGGGCAGCGTTGACTCGGTGATGTTCAAGGAATTGCGGCGCCTGCGCGTTGCTGTCACCCGCCGTGTCAGCCGGCTGCGCCGTGAAAACGAACGCCTGCAGAAGATCGCCTATGTCGATCAGCGGACCGGCCTGCCGAACATGATTGCGCTGGAAGCTGTGATCGACAGAAAACTGCCCTTCGCGTCGTTTGAATCGCCGGCGGCCTTTTTCCTGCTCGACCTTGATCAGTTCGGCCGCGCGGCCGAACGCCTCGGCAGTCTCGCCACCAATGCGCTGCTGACCGCAGCAGGGGACCGCCTCAAGAACTGCCTCGACCGTCTCGACGCGCCGGTGTCCACCAGTCTCGACGGGGCCATGATTGCGGCCCTGCACAATGATCAGTTCGCGATCTTCCTGCCACAGGCGATCACGCGGGAATACGTTTCGAACATCGCGCGCGCTATTCGTGTGGCGTTTGCGCAGCCGTTCGAGATCAACGGGCAGGCTGTCGGGATCGGCATGTCGGGTGGGATCGTGATGGCGCCGGAAGACGCCGATTCTGCACAGAAACTTTTCCGCCACGCCGATCTTGCGCTTCAGCAGGTGCGTCAGGAATCGGCCTCGGGCTTCCGTTACTTCTCGCCGCGCCTCAACCGTGTGGCGCGCGGCAAGTACATGCTGGAAGCCGAATTGCGCGAAGCCGTCGCCGCGCGGGAATTCAAGGCCGTGTTCCAGCCGAAAGTGGACTTCGCCACCGGCAAGATCGTTGGCGCCGAGGCCCTCGCCCGCTGGCAGCGCGCGAATGGCAAGATCATTTCCCCGGCAGCTTTCATTCCGCTGGCGGAGGAAACGGGCCTGGTCAACCAGATCGGTGAACAGATCCTCGAATCCTCCTGCGAATGCGCGAAGGTCTGGATGGATCAGGGATTCGACGTGTCGGTCGCTGTGAACGTCTCGCCGCGTCAGTTCATGACGGTGGATCTGACCAATCTGGTTCTCGAAGTTCTCAAGCGCACGGGCCTGCCGCCGGCCCGTCTTGAGCTTGAGATCACCGAGAGCATGGCCGTGTCCGATCCGGCGAAGGTGGATCGTGTGATGCGGCCGCTGCGCGCCCTCGGCGTGAAGCTCGCGCTCGACGATTTCGGAACCGGCCACTCGAACCTGTCCATGCTGACGCAGCTACCATTCGATGTGTTCAAGATCGACCGCCAGTTTGTCTCGGCGCTGGACGCAGATCGTCAGGCCCCGGCCATTGTCGAGATGATCCTGGCGATGGCTGAAACGCTCGGTCTGAAGACTGTGGCCGAGGGCATCGAGACCGAACGCCAGGCCGACTTCCTGCTCCGCCGTGGCTGTACCATGGCGCAGGGCTTCCTGTATTCGCCGGGTCTGCCGCAGGAGGGCTTTCTGGAGCTGCTGCGCGGGTGGGATGCCCGGGTGGACGCCTCCCGCAAGGCCAGCTAGGCGCCGCGCCGGTAGACGTTGACTGGCTTGCCGCGCATGTCGGCATGTGTCCAGAATTCGTACCCGGACTTTTCGGCAACTCGTCCTGACGCGCGATTGTCATTGTCTATGATGCAAACGCTTTGCCCCGGCATTGCGTCGTCCAGCCAGGTATGCATGGCGCCCACGGCTTCGCTGGCAATGCCGCGGCCCCACGAGGCACGCCCGAAGGCCCAGCCTGCTTCCGGCCATTGCGACAGGTCAGGGTCTATCCCGCGCTTGAAATCGGCAAAGCCGGCCTCGCCCAGGAAAATGCCGGTTTTGCGGTCGATCACGGTCCAGTAGCCAAAGCCCTTGACCTCCCACATGCCCCGCCCGCGGACGGACGCGAACCAGACGTCCTGCGGGCTGCGGATGACGCCGCCGATAAAGCGGACAACGTCTTCATCGCCCCACATGGCAGCTGCGTGCGGAAAGTCACCTTCCTCGAACGGGCGGAGGATCAGGCGGTCGGTCATCAATGTCTGTGGGCTCACGCGCCGGCCTTCATCTTTGCAAGCATGGCGCCCATGGCGGCATGAACTGTCTGGATTGCTTTCAGGGGGCGCACCATGACCTTGAAGTCCGTGATCTGACCGTCATCGTTCCATTCGATCATGTCGACGCCGTTGACGAGGATGCCGTCCATCTCGGTTTCGAATTCCAGCACGGCCTTGTCGCCGCAATCGAACACGCGGGTATAGCGAAAGCTGTCATTTCCGAGCGTCTCACCCGCAGCCAGCAGATAGCCCATGGTGATCATCTTGCCTTCCTGCGGCGTGTGCACGACGGGGCTTTTGAACACGACCTCATCGGCGAGCAGGGGCGACAGGCCGCCCGGCGAGTGGTCGCGGTCCATCCAGTCAAACCAGCGTTGCAGGTTGGGTGAGTGTCCGGTCATCGGGATCAGGTGCTTATGCAACGGTACAAAACTCCATGGGCATCAGGACGCCGGACACGGGCAGTGCCCGACCGTTCCAAATGTAGGGGTCAAAACGAATCCCGGCGAGCGTGGCCAGGGCGTGGGCTTCGAAGGCGGGGTCGGAACAACGGGCTTGCGGTGTGCGCGCCATACCGGTTTCGTCGATGTCGAAGACAAGATCGCACACGGCGCTCTTGCGCAGGGCCTTGAGGTCTGACGGCAGCGGGATCGATTCGGCGGAGAGGATCGGCGGGTGCGCCAGGCCATCCAGCTTGGCGACATCGCTTTCATTCACGCGCGCCAGCATGTCATCGGGCAGCGGCGTTGCATCCAGTTGCTTTCGCAGCGCCGCGCAGCCTTCACCATACGTGTTCTGGCCGGTGCGGGTCGCATTGGAAGCTGCCTTCTCTACCGCTTCGGACGAGGCGGACTTGTCGAACTGCGACGCCATGGATGGCTCTCCTGCATTGTCGGATACGCCCGGAGCAGGTGCTGCACACCCTGCTGCGAAAAACAGGGCGGCGGCAAATAGTGTGGTTCTGGCGCTCAAGAGTCTGCTCCGGCTTTCATTTCTGACAGCCTAGCACGCGGTGAGGGCAGGAAAAGGGCCTGATTATGCCTCGTAGGCAGCCGCAAGGTCAGGGTCCTTCGAGGCGACGAGATCGGCGAGGTCGGAAATCACCTTGGCCTGTTTCCAGGTCGCATCGTCCTGCATCTTGCCGTCAATCATGGCGACGCCTGTGCCGTCCGGCATGGCGGCGAGAATCTTGCGGGCGAACTTCACTTCGCCGGGATCCGGGCTGAACACGCGCTTGGCGATGGCAATCTGGCTCGGGTGCAGGCTCCACGTGCCGGCGCAGCCGAGCAGGAAGGCATTGCGGAACTGCTGTTCGCAGGCGTCGAGGTCGGCAATGTCGCCGAACGGGCCGTAGAAGGCGTTGATGCCAGCCATGCGGCAAGCGTCGACCATGCGGGCGATCGTGTAGTGCCATGGATCCTGCTGGGCGCTGGCGCGAGGGCTGCCATCTTCGGTCGGGTCATCGATCACGCGGTAGAAAGGGTGGCCGCCGCCGACGCGGGTCGTCTTCATCTTGCGGTTCGCAGCCAGGTCTGCCGGGCCAAGCGAGATGCCCTGCATGCGCGGGGAGGCGAGGGCGATCTCTTCGACGCGGGCCATGCCTTCGGCGGTTTCGAGAATGGCGTGGAACAGGATCGGGCGGGTGAGGCCCGCTTTTGCTTCAAGCTGGGCGACATACTGGTCAGCGAAGTGGATGTCCCACGGGCCTTCGACCTTGGGCAGCATGATCACGTCCAGCTGGTGACCGGCGTTCAGGACAAGCTGCGAAACGTCTTCCTGGAACCAGGGGGAGTTCAGGCAGTTCACGCGGCTCCAGAAGCCGGTGCCTTTGCCCTGCCAGTCATACATGTTGGCCATTTCGATGGCGCCAGCGCGAGCGGCATCCTTGGCATCGGCCGGGATCGCGTCTTCCAGGTTGGCGAGGATCACGTCGACGCCGGGGGCCATGTCCGGCACCTTGGCGCGTACCTTGTCGAGGTGCGGCGGCACGAAATGGATCATCCGCTCCAGCTTGACCGGCAGCTCCCGCATTGGTTCGGGTGCGCCGATGGCGAGCGATTTGAAGAAGTTGCGCGGTGTTTTCTGCGACATGTTTACTACCCCTGACTTGCGGGCCAAGGCCTACGGCCAATGTTGCAACGCGTCAAACCGCCAATTGGCCGCGACACCGTAGAGGGAACAAGTGCCGTAACGGCACGTTCAGTCCCTTAAGAAGCTCAAAGGAAATGACGCGCCATGTCGATTTTGATGATCCTGCTCACCATTCTGTTGCCGCCTCTCCCAGTCGCCCTCAAGGAGGGAATCGGGCTTCAGCTTCTGCTGAACATCCTGCTGACGCTGATTGGCTGGCTGCCGGGTGTCATCCACGCCTTCTGGATCCAGACCCGCGGATCGGGTGGTCTGGACATCTGATCTGAAGGGCCGGGAAAAGGCTTAGTTGTCGGTGATATTGACGGTGGCCATCTGCTTTTCGGAGCGGATGGCGCGGCGGAACACGGCCACGGCGATGGCGGCAACGCCAATCGCGGTCACAGCTTCGCCGCCGAGAATGACCGACTTGCCAAAATGCATTTCCGCCAGGATTGCCCAGGTGGCGGTAAAGAACACAATGGCTGCAATTTCGGTCAGGAGAACGGCCGGGATGAGCGCTTTGATCGTGGGACCCATGGGGACACTCCAAGTCTGATGCGAGCTATATTGTCCCAGCGACGCCTGATCGCAAGCGCCTTTAGCTGCGGGCCAGCGGGTGGGCGGTTTCGAGGAGCTCGGCCAGTTCGTCTGTGATGACGTGGGTGTAGATCTGGGTTGTGGCGATGTCGGCGTGGCCAAGCAGGGTCTGTACACTGCGCAGGTCCGCACCGCCCATGAGGAGATGCGTGGCATAGGCATGGCGCAGGGCGTGCGGGTGGACCCGGTCTGTCCGGATACCGGCCATCATGGCGAGCTCTTCCAGAAGCTGGCCAAGGCGGCGGCGGGTCAGGTGACCTTCCTTGCCACGCGAGGGGAAGACGAACTTCTCTGCGCGGGTCCGGGCGAGGCTACCTTTGGGCAAGTGTTGTTCGCGTACGGCCAGCCAGTCTGAAAGGGCATCCAGCGCCGGACCGCCGAGAGGGCAGAGCCGTTCCTTGCCGCCTTTGCCCCGGATGATCACGTCGCGGGTGACCCAGCGCTCGCCCTTGCGGCGGGGCAGGGAGCCGAGCGTCAGGGAGACGAGTTCCGTTACGCGCAGGCCCGCGCCGTAGAGCAGTTCCACGAGGGCCTTCAGGCGGAGGTCTTCGCCGCAGGCATCGATCAGACGCTTCATTTCTTCGCGGGAGAGCACATCCGGAACGTCACGGCCGGGCTTTGGCCCGTCCAGCTTTGCGGTCGGGTCGTCCTTGCGGTCGCCTTCCTCGAACAGGAAGCGGAAGAAGCGCCGGGCGGCGGACAGTTTCCTTGCCTGAGAAGACGGCGCCATGCCGCGCGCGGACAGGTCTGCCAGCCAGCCGGCAAGGTCTCGCGCCGAAGCGGTTTCCAGCCCGCCCGCGCAGAACTCGGATGCGTCCAACAGGTCACGGCCATAGGCGTCGAGCGTGTTGACGGCTGCGCCCCGCTCGGCGGACATCATTTCAAGGAAGGCTTCAATACGCGCGCGATCTGACATTTCACCAGACTGACACAAGCGGGTTGAAAGGATGTGAATGACGGCGCGGAGCTGTCTTACAGCTCGCGCTTCAGAACCTCACGGGCCACGCGCAGTGTTTTGCTGGAAATGCGGATCTCCAGAAGAAAGGATAACAATCCGGCTACCAGCAGGCCCATGGTCGCCACGAACAGGATTGCGACGGCCTGCGTGACCGGGAAGTGCAGCAGCAACCCGGTGAACAGGAACATGATCACGACGCAGACGAGCAGGGCGGCCAACACGCATAGCGCGATGGCCCGGTTGCTGTGCGCCATGCGGCGGTCGAGCAATTTGAGTTCCGCGAACAGGAGGCGCCGGATGTCCTCGTCACTGCTTGGCAGAGCCTCTTCCAGCGCGCGCCAGCGATCGACGACGCGGCCCAGCCTGTTGGTCATCACGTTCAGCAGTGCGCCAATGCCGGCCAACAGGAAAACCGGCGCGATGGCGATCTGGATGACGTGGGCGATATCGCCGGTGATGGAAAACTCTGGCATGGAACACCTGAAATGCGGACGGAAAACCGGACCTGCCTGACGCAGGACCGGTCTCATGTCCCGCCGGTCTGGCGAAATTGTGTCAGTCCTGCGGATTGTACCAGACGGGACTGGTCCAGGCGCGTTCCTGGATCAGGACCGGCATGTCCGGATTGGGCGGCGTGCCATTGCGGGCAGCATCCCAGGTTGACCAGCGGCAGGACGGGTTCTCCAGCACGCGGACATAATAGGCCGAGCGCCGGGCCGGATCGAAATCCGGATCGGTCCACAGGGCCTTGATCTCTCCCACGCCGGTTCCGTCATTCGTGGAGCAGTCGGAGATGTCGACGCTGGCGCCATTGTCCGCGCACAGGTGGGTTTCCGGGTCGGGCAGGGCGCCGCCTGAACAGGCCGCATCATAGAGCGCCTCATGCGCGGTGCCGTCGGCATCGGTCCAGACTTTCACCACTTGCAGGCGCTGCAGCGGATAGGAATCCGGATCGCGCATTGCCCAGGCGAGGATCGAGGGCGCAGCGCCCGTTCCGGAAAGCTCGCCGCCTTGCGGCACGCCGGTCGCATAGGCCGTGGCGACAAGGTTTGGATCACTCAGGATGGTTTCGTCAAAGTCAAAGCTCGCAAACATGCGGGCCTTCAGGCGCGGGCCGGACGTCCCGAACGTTTCCTTGCGGCGGATGGCATCGAAGATGGCTTCGCGCGTGTTTTCATCCGCCCACACACCGGCAAGACCGGACGCGCTGTACTGGCTGGCCGCCAGCAGGCGGCGCATGTTTGGTTGCATGACACCGTCAGCCGGAATGGAAGCTTCTGCCTCAGTGGCGTCCCAGGTCTTCGCACCATCCGGCGGAATGGAATGGCGTGCCTCAGGGTTTGCGCCGTCTGCCGGGAACTTGCCCCAGAATTTTTCCTCGATGAACGGGCCGGCGCCGATATGCGTATCGCTGGAGCCGATGAAGCCGAATTTGTAGGGGTTGAACCCTTCCGTGTCGGCGAGGCCCAGGCCGCGGGCGAGCGCCGTGCGGGCATAGTCTCCGATATGCGGAGAGGACTTCGCCGCGCTGCCGATGAACGTGTCGTAGAGTTCGAAATTCGACCATTCGTCATTCGGCGAAAGGGATGGGTGGGTCTCTGATGTGCCCTTGATCTGGGTGATCTCCATCACAGGCTCGTTGCGCATCCGGGTGACGGCATAGTCCGCCGTCAGAGCGCCGCCCTCATAGGTCTCGGCGGCGAACATCTCTCCGTTCGAGGCATTGGAATTGTGCGGGATGGACATGACATCCAGGCCATCAATGCGCTGGGCATCCATCCAGGCCCAGAGGTCTTCCGGATTGGTCGAGTCGAGCGTGGAGAACAGCCGGTCCGGCGCGGCGCCGCGAAAGATGACATTGCGGTGCAGGTTGGCGGCGGCGGGGATTTTCGAGTCCATCACCTGCGTCATGGCGGTGAATTCATAGCCTGAGAAGGTCGTGAACTTGCCGGGCTCGTAGTTGCGCTCGGCGGCTTCGATCGCCCGGTGCCAGGCAGAGTCGATCACGTCGCGATCGTAGATCTCTTCAATTTCTTCGCCAGAGACGATGGTGAGACCGACATTCTGGAAGGACTGGGCCGGGTTCTCTGCCTCAGGTCCGAACACGGTCTTTGCGAAGGCTGTTTGCGACAGGGCGGAGCCGGGCGTCGCCATGGACGGCATGATGCCCATGTATTCGCCATGATCGGTGACGGCCAGAAAGTCGAGCGGGCTGGTGAGCTGGATCTCGTATCCGGCGTCGATGCGAAGCTTCTCACCCTTTGCGAAGCGATACGCGTCTTCCGGCGTTGCGCGGACATTTGAGATGAACGCGTCGAAGGATTGGCCGGTATGCACGTGGAGGTCGCCGAACAGGGCGACGCGGTCTGAGGGGGCAGCTGCGAGCGGAAGATCCCCGCCGGTTTCCACCAGACTGGCGGTGGTGTCTATTGTGTCAGGTGCGGTGACCGTATCCTGCGGTGCCTTGCAGGCCCCCGCCAGCAATAGCGCGGCCAGGCTGGCCTGTGCCAGATATCTCATGGTTTCCTCCCTCGGACCTCTTGGACGGGTCACTTGAACTCCTGCCCGCCAGCATCTGCCTTTTGCGGAAGAGATCAAGATGGACGCAAGGTCAGCGCCCGGATTTCCAGTAGCCTGTTGCTTCCAGCGCGAGGAGACGGGCGGCGTCCTTTGCGCCAATGTCCTGCAGGGCGCCGAGCACGAGGGTGAGGTCGGTTAGACCCAGTTCCGACGGGTCACCATTCGTCAGAGTCAGCGCACGCAGCACGACTTCGGCAGCGGTGCCGGATCGCTCCGCTGCCCAGACAGCGATTGCGTCGCCGGGCGCGGATGAGCTGTCATCCGTAGGGCTTTCGGAGGAAAGGAATGCGCGTGCGTCAGATGGCGGCGCGGTGCCGGCCGCCGTCCACAGCGCAAACATGCGGGCGGCTTCCTGCATTTCCTCTTCAGTCCGGGCCGCATCCATCAGCATCTGCGCGGTGTCGTTGATCGTGTCCTTGTCAGCTTTTGAATCGGACAAGACGGCCAGCGCGCTGATCCATGCCATTTCGAATGTGGGCGGGATGGGTTCGGGCTCAGGCGCAGGTTCCGGTTCGGAGAACAGGTTTTCTGTTGCCGGATCTGCAAGGTCTTCAGTGGCGTCTGCGACCGGCGTGTCAGCCTCCGCCTCGACAATATCTTCTGCGACATCCGTTTCCGGAGTGTCGGCGGTCTCATCTGCCGCAAGATCGACGGCATCGTCGGTTGGGGCAATTTCGGGTGCGGGTTCTGGCACAGGCTCCGGGGTGGGCGGGGTCATCCAGCGGATAGCTTCGGCGAGTTCACCGGCGGCGATGTTCGCCCGGGCGAAGAGGAAGGCGGTCTCTTCGCTCGCATCATCGCGCGACAGGCGTGCCATGGCGCCTTTGAGCAGGCCGGATGCGGCAACAAAGCGTGCCGGACTGTCGGAGGCTTCCTCCAGGGCGGCGGCAATGGCGTCGGACTTTTCAGCTTCGCTCGTCATGCCGTCTGCGGAGATGAACACGGCATGGCCCAGAAGGGTCGCGGGTTCAAACCCGTCTGCGGACAGGGCAGAATTATACGCGATGCGGAACTCATCCGCACTGATCAGGCCTGCTTCTGCGGCAAGCTGGGCCGCTTTCACGCGCACGGCGGGCGGCATCAGTTTGCGCCGGGCCATGGCAGCGGCGATGTCCGGCCGGTCTTCGGGCACGGCTTCGGGGGTGACTTCCAGGACGGCGCGGGTGGACATGGCAAAGTCCAGCCCGGTGTCGAACTTGGCTTTGGGCGGATTGGGGGTAACGCCGGACATGGCGAAGATGGCGCTGGCGAGCCAACTGTCTTTCACGCCCTGGGTCTGGGCCATTTCCATGGCGAGTTCGGCGCCTGACGTATTTCCCGACAGCGCAGCACAGACGGCGCGCAGCTTCGCCCAGTAATCGCCTGCCAGGTCCGGCGCGGTCAGAGACTCGCAGGCGGTCGCCTCGTTGCCGAGTGCGAGATTGAGATCGGCAGCCATGGCAGCCGGGTCCATGCCGGAGGGGGGCATATCCAGCCGGGAGAGTTGCCCGGCAGCGGCGGCGGCTTCACCCAGCTCAAAGGCGATGCGGGCGCGTTCGGCCAGGAGGGCGTCGCGGTCTTCGCCTGCTGGGGCGCGCCCTGCAGAAAGGACCAGCCGCCGCATGAGCATTTGTTCTGCCGGGGTCAGCCCTCTGGTGCGGGCAGTCTGCATCAGGGCCAGCAGGTCTTCGCCCCGCGCGCCGCGCCACATGCCCGTGGGCAGGGCCGGTTCACTCTCGGCAAGATAGCTTATTCCCCAGGGATCGACCTGTTCGAGCCAGCTGTCTTCGATCTGTGCGTGTGCCGGAAATGTCAGCAGCGCCGCAAATGCTGCGCCAGCAAGGGCCTGTTTAGACCACATCTTGGACCTCGATCCGGATTTCGCCGGGGCCCGGCTTGCCCTGTTCGGCTTTGGTCCCCAGCCACCACAGGCCGGCCAGCCCAACCACCGCCACGATGCCAAGCAGAATAAGGAATTTGCGCATGGGATCACACCTTTGGGTTGTGTAGGTTGCTTTTCGGTCCACCTTCACCAATTGCGAAGGCCTCACCGTCTCTATAGGAAATGAACTGAACCGGCCATGAAAGTCCAGAATGCCTTCTGACACCGACAGTCCAGCGGAGGAACAATCTGCGGCTCTTCCCTTTGAGTCGCGGACAATTGCGCTTGTCGGCCTGATGGGCGCGGGCAAGTCCACGGTTGGCCGGCGGCTGGCTGAAAAGCTGGGCCGGGTCTTTTATGACAGCGATTCGGAGATCGAGAAGGCGGCCAACCTGTCGATCTCGGACATTTTTGCCCTGCACGGGGAAGAAGACTTCCGGCGCGGGGAGCAACAGGTGCTGAAACGCCTGCTGGCCATGCCGCCACACGTGCTGGCGACGGGGGGCGGGGCCTATCTCAATGCAGAGACGCGCGAACTGATGCGGGAACATGCGGTGACGGTCTGGCTGAATGCTGATCTCGAAACCCTGTGGAAGCGGGTGCAGAAGCGCGATACGCGGCCCCTGTTGAAGCGCGGCGACGCCAAAAGCGTGCTGACCAACCTTCTGGCCGAGCGTGAGCCGATCTATTCGCAGGCCGATCTTGTCGTGCATTCCAAGGATGGTCCGCACTCGAACACGGTGAATGCCATCCTCAAGGCCCTGAACACCTGGACCCCAAAATGAGCCTGACGTCTCCCGAACTGGAAACCGTGCCCGTCGATCTTGGTACGCGGTCTTACGATATTCTTGTCGGCCACGGCGCCCTCGCAGAACTTGGCCCGCGCCTCGCGGCGATGCTGAAGCAGAAGCGCGTCTTCGTGCTGACCGATGAAAATGTTCAGGCCGCCCACCGTGCGCGTGTCGAAGCGGCGCTGACAGCCTCCGGCGTCTCGTCCAGCTGGCTCGCCCTCACGCCCGGCGAGAAGACCAAGAGCTTCACCAATCTCGAAGCCATTCTGGACTGGCTTCTGGAAGGCGGGGCCGACCGGTCTGACATACTGGTCGCCCTTGGCGGCGGCGTGATCGGGGATATTGCCGGCCTGTCGGCCAGCCTGATGAAGCGCGGCATGGGCTTTGTGCAGGTGCCGACGACGCTGCTGGCGCAGGTTGATTCTTCTGTTGGCGGCAAGACGGCGGTGAACAGTCCGCGCGGCAAGAACCTGATCGGGGCATTTTATCAGCCGCGTCTGGTCATCGCTGACACCGAACTGCTTGAGACACTGCCAGCGCGCGAATTGCGGGCAGGCTATGCCGAGATCGTCAAATACGGCCTGATCAATGACCCGGCCTTCTTTGACTGGCTGGAAGCGAACGGCCCGCGTGTGCTGGCGCTTGAGGCCGATGCGATCACTTACGCGGTCGCCGTCAGCTGCCGGGCAAAAGCGGCCATCGTCGCAGAGGACGAGACCGAAAAGGGTGTGCGCGCACTGCTGAACCTTGGCCACACATTCGGTCATGCGCTGGAAGCGGCGAATGATTACCGGCCTGATCTTTTGCACGGCGAAGCCGTCTCGATCGGCATGGCGCTCGCCTTCCGGTATGGCGCGGCGGCTGGCATCACGCCGCCTGAAGATGCGGCGCGGGTGCGCCGCGTTCTGGAAGCCTCCGGCCTTCAGGCGGCTATCCCTGGCCGTCAGGGCGGGGCCTATACGGCGAAACAGCTGGTCATGCTGATGCAACAGGACAAGAAGGCGAGTGGTGGCAAAGTCCCGCTCATTCTCGCGAAGGGAATAGGGAGGGCCTATATCCATCCCGATGCCGATCTCGGGGCGGTTGAGACATTCCTCCGCAGTGAGACGCTTGAAGTATAACAGGAGTAAAACGGGCACATGATTGCCGGTTACATCATCGCCATCGCCGTGTTGCTCGCGCTGTCAGGCTTTTTCTCGGGGTCCGAGACGGCCCTGACGGCGGCCTCACGTGCGCGCATGCACGCCCTCGAAAAGGATGGCGACAAGCGGGCTGAGGCCGTGAACCGGCTGATCTCCAACCGGGAAGGCCTGATCGGCTCGATCCTGCTTGGCAACAACGTGGTCAACATTCTGGCCTCGGTGCTGGCGACGTCGCTGTTTACGCAATTGTTCGGACCAGGCGGTATGGCGCTGGCCATGGCGACGGGCGTGATGACGATCCTTGTCCTCGTCTTTGCCGAGGTCATGCCGAAAACCTATGCGATCAGCCGACCCGATGCGACGGCGATGAAGGTGGCGGGGATTATTTCCGTTCTGGTCGCGGTCGCCTCCTGGATCGTGAAACTGATTCAGATGATCGTTTCCTTCACACTGAAGCTGCTCGGCCTCGGCGCTCCGGCCGAAACGATGACAGCAGATGAGGAAATCCGCGGCGCGATCGACCTTCATGCCTCTGAAGGCGGTGTTGATGCGGCTGACCGCCAACGCCTGGTCGGCGCGCTCGACCTGAAGGACCTGACGGTTGAAGACGTCATGATCCACCGCAAAAACATCAAGATGCTGAGCGCCGAGCTTGATC
Source organism: Hyphomonadaceae bacterium BRH_c29 (assembly GCA_000961695.1). Taxonomy (GTDB): domain Bacteria; phylum Pseudomonadota; class Alphaproteobacteria; order Caulobacterales; family Hyphomonadaceae; genus Hyphomonas. The sequence goes on along the minus strand of LADW01000089.1, from coordinate 61,072 downwards.
CGCGCCAGCTGGTGATGAAGGCGCTGGCCAGCCCACACACCCGTATCCCGCTTTATCTGGGTGAAAAAGAAGAGATTGTCGGCATCCTGCACGCAAAGGACCTGCTGCGCGCGATCATCCCGCTGGGCGGCAATCTGGCGGATCTCGACCTTGATGCGATCATGCGCAAACCCTGGTTTGTACCGGAAACGACCCCCGTGCAGGACCAGCTCGACGCGTTCCTGAAAGAACGCAGCCATTTCGCGCTCGTGATCGATGAATATGGTGAGTTGCAGGGCCTGATCACGCTGGAAGACATTCTCGAAGAGATCGTCGGGTCGATCAATGACGAGCACGACATTGCCGTTCAGGGTGTCCGCCCGCAGGAAGATGGCTCGGTCAATGTCGATGGCTGGGTGCCGATCCGCGATGTGAACCGCGCCATGAACTGGAATTTGCCAGATGAGGAAGCCGTTACCGTGGCGGGCCTTGTCATCCACGAAGCGCAGACCATTCCGGAAGCGGGGCAGAGCTTCGTCTTCCATGGCTACCGGTTCAATGTTCTGCGCCGTCAGCGCAACCAGGTGACCGGGCTGAACATTTCCGAAGCTGAGACGGCCTAGAACTCACTCTGGCCTGGCGCGTCTGACGTTAGCTGTGCCGTCACCTGCTGGGGTGCCACTGGATCCGTGCTGCAGCCATTACGGGTCAGCCAAGTGCGCTGTTTCTTGGTCACAATATGGGCGGTGATCGTGTCGAGATGTGCGGCGGGCACGACCGCATAGGTCCGCTCGCGCGTCGGAACGTCATTCGAGACCGGGATGAAGAGGATTTCCTCGCCCGGTGTGCACACGGTGTCGCGAATCCAGTGCAACATGCCCAGATCAAGCCCTCTGCCGGTCATTTGGCCCGCCTCTTGTGCGGACGCCGTGCATACGAAGGCGTATGCGGCCAGAGCCGCGAGATATGTTCTGCCAACCATCACCCGTTCTCCTCGACGGTGTTGAGGAGAATACGTGCAGCTCGCCGGAGCGTTCCGTGGAGTCAGAAAGATTCAAGGTTTACGGCGCGTTCGCCTTAAGCGAGAGGGCGTGCAGCCCGGTGTCGAACTCGCTCTGCAGAACCATCATCACCGTGCGCTGGACCTGAACCCGGGACAGGCCTTCGAACGCAGCCGAAGTGATTCGCACCGAGTAATGTGTCTCGCCGCCGGGTGCGGCGCCCGCATGACCGGCATGTTTGGCGCTGTCATCGGTGATTTCCAGCTCCAAAGGCTCAAAAGCCTCCGTCAGCAGGTCATGAATTCGCGTCTGTCTGTCAGTCGGTTGTGGCATCTTTAACGCGGGCTCCCTATTATGCCGTCCCATGTCAGACGGCGACCCATTCTCCTACCGCGTAAAGTTCACCGACATAAGGGTGAACCCTCCGGCCGAAGAGGTCTCGAGGGCCCGTGCGCGCAAGACAAAGGTCTGCGACCACAAGGGCTGTGACCTCGAAGGCACGCATCCGGCGCCCAAGCGGGGCGGGAAGGGGCGGCACCATTTCTGTGTCCGCCATGCCGCCGAGTACAATCGCAGCTTCAATTTCTTTGAAGGCATGTCGCAGGCCGAAGCCGCCGCCTTTGCCCGAGCCGAGCGGTTTGGCCACAAGCGCACCTGGCGATTCGGCTCTGGCCCGATGGGGGGCAAGAAAGCTGCCGATCAGTTCGATCCGCGCCGCTGGGCTGGCCGCCGCTTCTTTGATGTGGACGACATCGCCGAGGCGACCGGCAATGCGGCCTCTTCCCGGCGCTCCAGCCTGCAGGTGCGGGCGCTGCGAGAACTGGACCTCGAAGTCGAGGCGACCTCAACTGAAATCCGGGCGCGCTATGCCGAATATGTCCGCCGCTTCCACCCGGACTCCAATCAGGGCGACCGTTCGTCCGAAGACAAGCTGCAGCGCGTGCTGCGCGCCGGAAAGCTGCTCAAGGCTTCCGGCCTGATGAAAGGCTGAGGGGCCGCGTGCACGATCTGCTGGTCATCGGCGGGGGCATCAACGGCACGGGCATCGCACGCGATGCAGCGGGGCGCGGGCTCGATGTCGTGCTGGTGGAGAAAGACGATCTCGCCCAGCACACGTCCTCTGCCAGCACCAAACTGATCCATGGCGGATTGCGCTATCTGGAAATGTACGATTTCGCGCTGGTGCGCAAAGCGTTGATCGAGCGGGAAATCCTGCTGCGCGCGGCGCCGCACATCATCTGGCCAATGCGGTTCGTGCTGCCACATGACAAGGACCAGCGCCCGGCCTGGCTGATCCGGCTCGGCCTGTTCCTCTACGACCATCTGGGTGGCCGGAAGATGCTGCCGCCGACAAAGGTTCTGCGTCGCGGCAAGACCGACAAGCTGGACCCGCTGAAAGACGAGTTCCGCCTCGCCTTCGAATATTCAGACTGCTGGGTCGAGGATTCGCGTCTCGTGGTGCTGAACGCCGTCGATGCGAAAGAACGCGGCGCAGACGTGCTGACCCGCACAGCCTGCACGAAACTGGTGCGCCACGAAGATTATTGGGAAGCCGAACTTTCCTCGGAGCGGGGCATCGAGACACGCAGCTTCAAGGCGGTGGTCAACGCCGCAGGCGGCTGGGTCGATGCGATCCTCGGCCTGGCTCAGCCCGGCGCCAATGCCACCCATCTCCGCCTCGTCAAGGGCAGCCACATCATCGTGCCCAAATGGCATGACGGCGAGCACGCCTATTTCTTCCAGAACGGCGACGGGCGGATCATGTTCGCGATTCCGTATGAGCGCGGCGAGTTCACCCTGATCGGGACGACCGATATTCCGTACACCGCCGACAAGGACAAGGTGGAGATCAGTCAGGAAGAGATCGAGTATCTCTGCGCTGGCGCCAGCGAATACTATCAGCGCGCCATCACGCCGGCCGATGTCGTCGCCACCTATTCCGGCGTGCGCCCGCTCTATGATGACCACGCGGCATCTGCCTCAAAGGTCACGCGGGATTATGTGCTGCACTATGACAGCGATGACGGCGCACCGATCCTGTCTGTCTTTGGCGGCAAGATCACCACGTATCGCGAACTTGCGGAGGAAGCGGTGGCGGAACTTGCCCCCGTGTTCGAAGGCTTGCCGCACGCCTGGACGAAACAGGCCAGCCTGCCGGGCGGCGATATTGCGGCGGCCAATTTCGACGCGTTCCTCTCCGGCATTGTGATCGCTTATCCGCACCTGCCCATCGAACTCCTGACGCGGCTTGCCCGCGCCTACGGCACACGCGCCCGCGCTTTGCTGGGCGATGCGGCGAGCATGTCAGACCTCGGGCGGGAATTCGGCGGCGGCCTCACAGAACGTGAAGTCACCTGGCTGATCGAACAGGAATTCGCCGGCACCGCCGAAGATGTGCTCCGCCGCCGCTCAAAACTCTATCTGCACATGACCCAGGAAGAACAGGGCGCCTTCACTGACTGGTTCGCCACCCGACAGCGCACCCCGAACCACAAATTTGGACAATAAAAAACCCTGCCGAAGCAGGGTTTGGTGCAGAAGAGGACTCGAACCTCCACTCCCTTGCGAGAACTACGACCTGAACGTAGCGCGTCTACCAATTCCGCCATCTGGGCGATGGAACACTGCTCCGAGGAGCAGGGAAGGCGCGTCATAAAGCCAACGGCGCGCCGGTGTCAATCGGCGAGATGCGGGAAGCCGCATCTGCTGTGTTTGCGTGCAGGTGCGAATACGCTGATGCGCCCCGCACGGGGGCCATGGACACGCCCCCCGGCGTGTGGTGAAAGGCGACAAATCAACTGTTCAGGCAGGGTTTGACCAAATGACCAAAGGCTTGGTGACCATTTTCGGCGGTTCGGGGTTTATCGGACGCTATGCGGCCCGCGAACTCGTGAAAAAGGGCTGGCGCGTGCGCGTGGCCTGCCGGCGTGTGAACCTGGCTGGCGATGTGCGTCTGGCTGGCGCGCCGGGCTGGGTCGACATCGCCCAGGCCAATATCCGCGACCGGGCCTCGATCGAGCGCGCGCTGGAAGGCGCCGACGCCGTGGTCAACCTGGTTGGCGTGCTGGTTGAGAAGGGCAGGCAGACTTTCCATTCGACGCAGGCTGAAGGCGCGGCTCTGGTCGCTGAAGTGGCCGCTAAGATGGGAATTACCCGTTTCGTCCAAGTGTCGGCCATCGGCGCAGATGCGGAATCCAAGTCTGCCTATGCCAGGTCCAAGGCGGAAGCCGAGGCGGCTGTGCGCGCCTCCATCCCGACGGCCACGATTCTGCGGCCATCGGTCGTGTTCGGACCTGAAGACGGCTTTTTCAACAAATTCGCCAACATGGCGCGCTTCGCGCCGCTGATGCCGGCCATTGGTGGCGGCAAGACAAAGATGCAGCCGGTCTATGCGGGCGACGTTGCTGAGGCGATTGCGGTTGCGGTCGATAATGGCGAGGCGGCCGGCAAGACGTATGAGCTTGGCGGCCCCGGCATCTACACGATGAACGAGATCTACGACTTCATCTTCCGCACGACGGACCGGTCGCGCTTCAAGATCGGTCTGCCATTCTTTATGGCCAAGCCTATCGGTTTCCTGACCGGGGCGGTCTGGCGTTACATTCCGCCGTTTTGCTGGGGCTTCCTGGGTGAGCCTCCGGTGACCGGCGATCAGGTCGAGATGCTGAAGAGCGACAATGTCGTGGCCGATGAAGCCCTGACGCTGAAGGACCTTGGCATCACGGCGCAGGAATCCATCGAGTCGATCGTGCCGACCTATCTGTGGCGCTTCCGCCCCTATGGCGAGTTCCACAAGGCCTCTGAAGCCTAGATCAGGCCGATCAGGGGCGAGCCGAGCAGCAGAACGGCGCCCAGCAGGAACCGGTACAACACGAAGGGCAGAAAGCTCATCCTGCGCAGCAGGGCCATCAGGCCCCAGATCGAGGCGAGGCCTGTGATGAAGGCAATGGCGGCAACCACCATCCCGTCCTGAAGCGTCAGCACGCCGCTGCCATCACTGTCGCCCGAGAACAGACCATACGCCCCATAGAGACCGGCGGCAGCCAGGATGGGCGCGCCGATCAGCATGGATATCCGGGCTGCTTCGGTCCGCTCATAGCCGAGCGCGCGGGCCGCCGTCATCGTGATGCCGGACCGGCTGGTGCCGGGAATGATGGCGGCGATGGCCTGCGTCGCGCCGATCAGGGCCGCGTGAGCGAGCGTCATGTCCTCTTCCTTGCGCACGCGCGGACCGGCCACATCAGCCCACCAGAGGAGGGCGCCGAAGACGATGGTTGCGCCGGCAACTGTGTAGACGCTGCGCAGGCTGTCCTGCATCTCCTGCGGCAGCACTGCCTCGTAGAGCAGGGCGGCAATGAGGGCGATGGGCGTCGCGACGATCACGCAGGCAGCGAGGCGAGCGCCCTGCGACAGAGGCTTCTTCGTCACCGGAGCGCCGATCAGCTCAAAGCCGCCGACAATCGCCATACCAACATCCTTGCGGAAATAGATCAGCATCGCCGCCAGTGTGCCGAGATTGGAGACGGCGTTGATGAGCAACTCATCGCGCCCGGTCACGCCAAACGTGTCGGACGCGAGCAGGACATGGGCGGACGAAGAGATTGGCAGCCATTCGGTGATGCCCTGGAGGATCGCGATAATGGCAAGCTGTAGCAGTGACAACGGGCGGGCCTTTCAGTGCTTTGACGGGAGGTCTAATTTGGTTTGGCGGCGGAGGCACGCATTTTTGAAAATATCATTTCGATATGTAGTGGTGAAATAAAGTTTTCCGTCTCCGCCAAAGATGGGGTATATTTTACCACCGTGTATCGTATCGATATGCGAAAATGCAGATTCGTCTTGCGGTGACCGGAACGTGGTCCTATTCCCCTTACCTGTAGTGAGGAGGCCGGTATGGCGGAGAAGATGCTGAAATTCACACATGTGCCGCGCAGTATGCCGGACAAGCGCGCTGCCAAACAGCGGGCTGCGGATTTCTCGGAAATCTATGATCCGTTCAGCACCGGTGCCGCCCAGGCGCAGGCGTCGCGCTGTTCGCAATGCGGCGTACCGTTCTGTCAGCAGGGCTGCCCATTGCAGAACAATATCCCGGACTGGCTGAAACTTGCCGCCGAAGGCCGCCTCGAAGAGGCGTGGCGGATTTCTTCCTCCACCAACAATATGCCTGAGATCTGCGGCCGCATCTGTCCGCAGGATCGCCTGTGCGAGGGCATCTGCACGATCGAGCAATCCGGCCACGGCACGGTGACGATCGGGTCGATCGAGAAATACATCACAGATAATGCGTGGAACGAAGGCTGGGTTGTCCCCATCAAGCCGGTGCGTGAGCGCAAGCAGTCGGCTGGCATTATCGGGGCCGGCCCGGCTGGCCTTGCGGCAGCGGAACAGCTGCGCCGCAAGGGCTATCAGGTGACCATCTATGACGCCTATGACCGGGGCGGCGGACTGCTGGTCTATGGCATTCCTGGCTTCAAGCTGGAGAAGGATATTGTCGAGCGGCGCATCAAGCGGCTTGAAGACTCCGGCATCAAGTTCAAGTTCAACACCCGTGTCGGCAAGAAAGTGACGCTGCAGAAGCTGCGCGACAGCCACGACACGGTACTGATCGCGACCGGCGTCTATGCCGCCAAGGACCTGAAATGTCCGGGCGTCGGCTCAGACGGTGTGCATGCGGCGCTGGACTATCTGACGGCCTCCAACCGCAAGAGCTTTGGCGACGCGGTGCCGGAATTCGATGCTGGCACACTGGACGCCAATGACAAGCGCGTCGTGGTCATCGGCGGCGGTGATACGGCGATGGACTGTGTGCGCACGGCGATCCGCCAGGGCGCGAAATCTGTCACCTGTCTCTATCGCCGTGACCGGGCCAACATGCCGGGCAGCCAGCGCGAAGTGCAGAACGCCGAGGAAGAAGACGTCGTTTTCGAATGGCTCGCCAATCCGGAAGCTGTGCTCGACACCAAAGGCAAGGCGAAGGGCGTCCGCGCGGGTCGCATGAAACTGGGTGAGCCGGATGCCTCCGGCCGTCAGAGCCCGGTGAAGACCGGCGAGACCTTCAATGTGAAGGCAGACATGGTGATCAAGGCGCTGGGCTTTGACCCGGAAGACCTGCCAGCACTATTCGACGAACCTGCTCTGTCCGTGAACCGCTGGGGCGCGGTGAAGGTTGACTATGCGACCATGGAAACCAGCCTGCCGGGCGTTTACGCCGCCGGCGATATCGTACGTGGCGCCTCGCTCGTCGTCTGGGCCATCAAGGATGGACGTGACGCCGCCGAAGCCATGCACCAGGCCATGAAACAAGACACACGAGCTGCAAAAGTGGCAGCGGAGTAATCAGATGTCAGATTATGTAAAACAATACGAAGCCAACCGCCAGAAGCTGATCGACGGCCATGCCTACGATCCGGCGGACGAGCATGATGCCTGCGGCGTCGGCCTCGTCGTCTCGCTCGATGGCAAGCCGCGCCGCGAGATCGTGGAAATGGGCATCATGGCCTTGAAAAACGTGTGGCATCGCGGCGCTGTCGATGCGGACGGCAAGACCGGCGATGGCGCCGGTATCCGCGTTGAGGTTCCGCAAGCCTTCTTCCGTGAGCACGTTACCCGCACAGGCCATAACCCCACAGATGATCCGATCTGCGTCGGCCAGATCTTCCTGCCGCGTACGGACTTTGCTGCGCAGGAAGCTGCCCGCACACTGGTCGAAACCGAAGTGCTGCATTTCGGCTTCTATATCTATGGCTGGCGCCAGCCGCCCATCGACGTGTCCTTCATCGGCCAGAAGGCCAAGGACACACGGCCCGCCATTGAGCAGATCATGTTCCGTGACGCGCGCGGCCGTTCATCTGAAGAGCTTGAGCGCGCGCTTTACATCTGCCGCCGCCGCATTGAGCGCCGGGCCCGCGAAGCAGCGATCCCGAGCTTCTATATCTGTTCGCTGAGCAATGCCTCGTTGATCTATAAAGGCATGTTCCTCGCGCAGGATATCGACCGGTTCTATATCGACCTTCAGGACGAGCAGTTCGTTTCTGCCTTTGCGATCTATCACCAGCGCTATTCGACCAACACGTTCCCGCAATGGGCGTTAGCACAGCCGTTCCGCATGATCGCGCACAATGGCGAGATCAACACGCTGCGCGGCAACCGTAACTGGATGAAGAGCCATGAGATCCGCATGGTGTCCGAAGCCTATGGCGAGCATGTCGATGACGTGAAGCCGGTCATTCCGGATGGCACGTCGGATTCCGGCGCGCTCGATGCCGTGTGGGAACTGCTCTGCAAATCCGGCCGCCCGGCACCGATGGCCAAGGCCATGTTGATCCCCGAGGCCTGGTCGAAACGGGATTCAGTGATGCCGCTCGCGCATCGCGCCCTTTATGACTACTGCAATTCGGTCATGGAGCCGTGGGACGGCCCGGCCGGTATTGCTGCGTATGATGGCCGCTGGGCCATCGCCGGGCTTGACCGCAATGGTCTTCGTCCGCTGCGCTACGCACTGACCACGGACGGTATCCTCGCGGTCGGCTCTGAAACCGGCATGTGCCCGCTGGGCGATCATGAAGTCGCAAAGCGTGGCTCCATTCCGGCTGGTGGCATGATCGCGGCAGACCTGAAGACCGGCAAGTTCTACGATCATAAGGAAATTGTCGATTACCTCGCCGCGCAGGCCCCTTACGAGGAATGGCTTTCGGCGGTGACCGAGCTTGAGCCGGAGATCGGCCCCGGCGACGAACCGGCTATGTTCGCCAAGGAAGAATTGCTCCGCCGTCAGACGGCGGCAGGCTACACGCTGGAAACGCTGGAACTTATCCTGTCGCCCATGGTGGAGGCTGGCAAGGAAGCGCTGGGCTCTATGGGCGATGACACGGCCCCGGCGGTTCTGTCGTTCAACTACCGGCCAATGAGCCACTTCTTCCGCCAGAATTTCAGTCAGGTGACCAACCCGCCGGTTGACCCGTTGCGCGAAGAGCGCGTGATGAGCCTCAAGACGCGGTTCAAGAACCTCGGCAACGTGCTCGACACTGACAAGTCGCAACAGGAAGTCTTCGTGCTGGAAAGCCCTGTGCTGACCAATGGCATGTATGACCGGCTGCTGACCCGTCTCGGCGTCTCCTATACGGAGATCGATTGCACCTTCCCGGCAGAAGACGTGAAAAACGACGGCACGGCTCTAAAAGAGGCTTTGTCGCGTATTCGTCAGGAAGCCGAAGATGCGGTGCGTGAAGGCCGCGAGCATATCGTCCTGACAGACCAGTATCAGTCATCTTCCCGGACGGCGATCCCGATGATTCTGGCAACGGGTGCTGTCCACTCCCACCTTGTGGGGCAGGGGCTGCGAACGTTCTGCTCGATCACGGTGCGCTCGTCTGAATGTCTCGACACGCATTATTTTGCCGTTCTGGTCGGTGTCGGCGCGACCTGCGTCAATGCCTATCTCGCTCAGGACGCGATCACGGACCGGCATGCGCGCGGGCTGTATGGTGACATGCCGCTCGGCGAGTGCGTCCTGAACTTCAAGGCGGCAGTCGAAGCCGGCCTTCTGAAGATCATGTCCAAGATGGGAATCTCGGTGATCTCTTCCTATCGCGGCGGCTATAACTTTGAGGCGCTTGGCCTCTCGCGCGCGCTGGTGGCGGACTATTTCCCCGGCATGAACAGCCGTATCTCCGGTCTTGGCCTTGCAGGCCTCGAAGAGAATGCGCTGGTGCGTCATGAAATGGCGTTCGATGAAGACATCATTGCGCTGCCTGTGGGCGGCTTCTATCGCCTGCGCGCGAATGACGAGCCGCACGCCCTCGACGGTACGCTGATCCACACGCTCCAGACGGCTTGCAACACGGGCGATTATTCCGTGTACCGGAAATTCGCTGACGCCCTTGGTGATCGCGACCCGATCCAGCTGCGGGATCTGCTGGACTTCAAGCACCTGAAAGCCCCGGTGCCGCTGAACCAGGTTCAGTCGATCAACGAGATCCGCAAGCGCTTCGTGACGCCCGGCATGTCGCTCGGCGCCCTCAGCCCTGAAGCGCACGGTACGCTGAACATTGCCATGAACCGGATCGGCGCAAAGTCGGTCTCAGGCGAGGGCGGCGAAGACCGCGCCCGCTACCGGCCGCTGCCGAATGGCGACAATATGAACTCATCGGTCAAACAGATCGCGTCGGGCCGCTTCGGCGTGACGGCGGAATATCTGAACCAGTGCCGCGAGATCGAGATCAAGATTGCCCAGGGCGCCAAGCCCGGCGAGGGCGGCCAGCTGCCCGGCTTCAAGGTGACCGAGTTCATCGCGCGCCTGCGCCATGCAACGCCCGGTGTGACGCTGATCTCGCCGCCGCCGCACCATGACATCTATTCCATCGAAGACCTGGCCCAGCTGATCTACGATCTGAAGCAGATCAATCCGGACGCCCGCGTCTGCGTGAAGCTGGTTGCCCAGTCGGGCGTCGGCACGGTGGCTGCTGGCGTTGCGAAGGCGAAAGCCGACATCATCCTGATCGCCGCCGGCGTCGGCGGCACGGGCGCCAGCCCGCAGACCTCGATCAAATATGCCGGTCTGCCTTGGGAGATGGGGCTTGCGGAAGCGCACCAGATCCTGTCGCTCAATAATCTGCGCGACAAGGTCACGCTGCGCACCGATGGCGGCTTGCGCACGGGCCGCGACATTGTCATCGCGGCGATGCTGGGGGCCGAGGAATACGGCATCGGTACGGCCTCGCTGGTCGCTATGGGCTGTATCATGGTGCGCCAGTGCCATTCCAATACGTGCCCGGTCGGCGTCTGCGTGCAGGACGAAGCCCTGCGTGCGCACTTCACCGGCACGCCGGAGAAGGTCGTCAACCTGATGAGCTTCATCGCCGAGGATGTCCGCGAGATCCTGGCCTCACTGGGCCTGAAATCCCTCGACGAAGCCATTGGCCGCACCGATCTGCTTGCACAGGTCAGCCGCGGCGCGACGCATCTTGATGACCTCGATCTCAATCCGCTTCTGGTTCAGGTCGATACCGACAAGCCTGTCATCTACCAGCCGACCCATCGCGAGGAAGTGCCTGACACGCTGGACGCCCAGATCCTGCGCGATGCTGAGCCCTTCTTTGAGCGCAGCGAGAAGATGCAGCTCGAATATGATGTGCAGAACACGATGCGCGCCATTGGCACGCGGTCCAGTTCTGCCATCACGCGCAAGTTCGGCATGCACGCGCTGCCGGAAGGCCGTTTGCACATCCGGCTGGAAGGCTCAGCCGGGCAGTCACTCGGTGCCTTTGCGGTACAGGGCCTGCTGCTGGAAGTCATCGGCGATGCCAATGACTATGTCGGCAAGGGCCTCTCCGGGGCGACCATTGTTGTGGCGCCGCGTCCGAAGGACCGGCGCTCTGCCTCCGGTGATGCGATCATCGGTAATACGTGTCTCTATGGCGCAACCAGCGGTAAGTTGTTTGCGTCCGGCACGGCGGGTGTGCGCTTTGCGGTCCGCAACTCCGGCGCGAAGACGGTGGTCGAAGGCTGCGGCGCCAATGGCTGTGAGTACATGACCAATGGACGTGCTGTTATCCTTGGCCCGGTCGGCGACAATTTCGGCGCCGGCATGACCGGAGGCTCGGCCTTCATCTGGGATCCGACCAACCGGTTCGAGCGCGTTGCCAACCCGGACTCCATCGACTGGTATCCGCTGCCGGAAATGCCGACCGAGCATATCGGCGAGGCCAAGGCGCTGATCGAGGAACATGCAAGGCGCACGGGCTCTGTCCGCGCCAAGGAAATCCTCGATGACTGGGACCGCGCAGTGCACGACATGCTGATGATCGTACCGAAGGAGATTGCAGGGCTTCTCCTCGGCCGCACCAAGCCCAAGGCGAAAAAGCGGATCGCCGAGAAGGCCTGATCAAAGAAAAGCCCCGCGGAGTGATCCGCGGGGCTTTGTTTTTCCGGGGGAGCCTCAGCTTTTCTTGCGGCGGATACGCGGCCAGATCAGTTTCAGCCAGATCCAGAGGAACCCGCCGAGCAGGATCAGCCAGGGCAGTCCGATGGCAAAAGCCGTGATCACGGCGGCCAGCGCGCCGGCAAGATTGTAGAAGAAGCTGCCGAACGCATCGCCAAGCGGCTGCAGGGCGCCTTGCGAGACAGGATTGCGTTTGGTCTCGTAGCTCACCGACAGCTGGCTCATGTCGACGCGCAGGCGCAGGGCCGCGAGCGTTGATTTCAGCGAGTCGATCTCGCCATTGACGCGGGCAAGCTCGCGTTCCGTTTCCAGCAATTCGCCCAGCTTGCCGGGCCGGTCCGCCAGCAGCTGTTCCAGCCGGGCCTGCAGGGTCTGCTGGGCCTTGAGGCGGGCATCGCTGTCGATGATCGAGACGGTGAGGTCTTCGGCGGTTGTCTGGCGGTTCGTGATCTCGCCCTTGGCGGCCTTCGCCTCGGCTTCGGCGCCCGACAGGAACTGTTCGATCCAGGCCGGCGTTGCCCGCAGGTAGAGCGAGGCGGAGGCCTCGTCCTCCGAATAGGAATTCATCCAGGAATTGGTCACCATGCAGACCGACGGGCCGGCCTTGTTGCAGGCATCGACATGGCCCTGCAGCGTCGGCTCGATCGCGGCCACCGGCAGGCGCATGCCGAGCGAATGGGAATAGGCAATATATTGCTGGGCGGCCGGGGCTTCGCCGCCCGCGCCCCCGGCCTCATCGAGATTGCCGTCCATCGGCATGAGCGCCTGAAGCTTTGCCTCGGCCATCGGTGCCGGCGCAGCCATGGAACGGGATTCATTGGCTGCGTCATAGCTGCTGCCAGGCCCGCCACAGGCCGCCAGCATCAGCACGGACAGGGCCGCCAGAAGTGTTGTGCGTGTTGTCATAGGTCGTCCCTCCACTGGACAAGGTTTCGACTTGATACCCGGAAATGGGCGAGATGTAGCTGGAATTCGGGAAAATTACGGCGGCTCCCGGCTGTCAGGAACGGGACGAGCCATGCCAGCTGGGCCGGACTTTCGCCTCTGTGGCGAGCGATTCTGGTCATCGGGCATGCATTCCCGGAAGGATTTTCCCGTCCGGACGCACTTTATGTTGTCCCGCGTGCAGGGCGCGCTGCAGGCTTCGACCTGTCCGGTGCATCGAAGGCGCGCCGGATTCCGAGACACTCAAGGGGCGATGCCATGACCAGACCTTCCGAAGATACCCTGTTTTCACCCTCCCGCCGCAGCATGATGCTGCTGGCCGGCGCTGGCGCGGTGGGTGCCGCGACCGCCCTGTCGGCCTGTTCGGAATCGGCGAGCGCCGTGACCCCGGCCGCAAATGACGCGATCGACCCGGACGCGATCGCGATCCTCTCGTCCAACGAAAACCCCTACGGGCCGTCGCCCAAGGCGGTCGAGGCGATCCGGGCCGAAGCGGGCAATCTCTACCGCTACACCTATCCGACGGTGATGAAGTTCGCCGAAATGATCGCGGCCAAAGAAGGCGTTGCGCCGGAACAGGTTCTGGTCACCAACGGATCGACCCCGATCCTCGCGGCCTTTTCCGACTGGGTGAACGTCAAGGGCGGCAAGATCATCACCTCCGCCATCACCTATGAAGGCGTGCCGCGCGTGGCCGAACAGGCGGGCACCGAAGTCGTCTACATGCCGCTGACGGCGGACATGGGCTATGACATGGAAGCGATCGCCACCCGCGTTAGCGCCGACACCGGCGCGGTCTATATCTGCAACCCGAACAACCCGACCGGCAAGACGATCCCGCCGGCCCAGCTGAAAGCCTTTATCGAAGACGTCAGCGCCAAGGTGCCGGTCTTCATCGACGAGGCCTATCTCGACATGGCGGATGACTACCCGGCTGGCGTGATGAGTGAATTCGTGACGGCCGGGAAACCGGTCATCGTCGCGCGCACCTTCTCGAAAATCTACGGCATGGCGGGCCAGCGGCTCGGCTATGGCCTGATGCCAGCCGACATGGCGATGGACATGCGCAATACGGGCCGCCTGTCCAACGTGAACCATCTCGGCCTCGTGGCCGGCATGGCCAGCCTGGATGACACGGCGCACTTCGAAGACATGCGCGCAAAGATGATCCGTGGCCGGGCCAAGCTGATCGCGATGGCGGCAGACCTTGGCCGTCCGATTGCGCCGGACCCTCAGGGCAGCTTCATCTATATGGATGTCGGCATGCCAGCGAAGGATTTCGCGGCACAGATGATGGATCGCGGTGTGAAAGTCGTCGGCGAACGCTGGAGCGAGAAGCCGAACTGGACGCGCATCTGCGTCGGCCTCGATCACGAGATCGAAAAGTGCCACGCCGCCGCGAAAGAAATCCTGACCTCTATCTAAGCCATTGCACGGCCCGGTCCTGAGCAATCAGGGCCGGTAGCCGATCTTGCGCTCGCCCGGTGTCAGCACGCGCCAGGCATGTTGGACGAAATCCACCAGAAGGGGACGCGTATCGCGCGGGTCGATGATTTCCTCCGCGAGGAAACTTTCCGCCGTCCGGAAAGGCGAGCGGATCGCTTCGAACTTGCGGTAGAGCTGTTCCTTCAGGGCTTCGGGGTCTTCGGCTTCGGCCAGTTCCTTGCGGAAGGCGGCCTCGATGCCGCCCGCCATGGGCAGGCTGCCCCAGTCACCGCTCGGCCAGCAATAGCGCCATTTGGTCTTTGACTGGTTCATCATGGCAGACCCGGCCAGGCCATAAGCCTTGCGGATAACCACGGAGCAAACCGGCACATCGGCCTGATAGACGGCCGTCATGGCGCGCACGCCTGCGCGGGTAACGCCGGCAGTCTCGGCTTTCACGCCCACGGCAAAGCCGGGGCAGTCGACAAAGTGGACCACAGGCAGGTGAAACATGGAGCAGAGGTCCATGTGGCGGGAGACCTTCTCGCAGACATCCGCCGTCCACGTCCCATCCAGAAAGAATGGGTCGCCCGCCAGAATGCCGACCGGATAGCCGTCGATCCGGGCCAGGCCGCAGACGATGCCGCGTCCCCATTCCTTGCCGATCTCGAAGAAACTGCCGCGGTCAACCGTGGCTTCGACAATCTTGCGCGGCTTGTAAGGGGTTTTGCCGTCTGCCGGCACGATGGAGATGAGGCTCTCCTCCCGGCGCTTCGGGTCGTCGCCCGGCTGCACCCGCTCGGGCAGGTCGTGAACGGAAGGGGGCAGGTAGGACAGGAACCGCCGCGCCGCGATGAAGGCGTCGGCTTCGGTGTCGACCGCATTGTCGACCGTGCCGTTCTGCGCCTGGATCTTCCAGCCGCCGAGTTCTTCCTTGGTGACATTCTCTCCCAGCGCAATCGCCACCGGCGGACCGGCCACGAACACCTGGCTGAGCTCTTTCACCATGACCGAGAAATGGCTGGCCGCCACACGGCCCGCGCCCATGCCGGCGCAGGGGCCGAGCGCCAGCGACACGAATGGCACTTGCGTCATGCCGTGCACGATCTCGTTCCAGCCGGGCGTTTCGGGAATATAGGTGCGCGGGTCTTTCTCCAGCGACTTGACCGAGCCGCCGCCGCCCGTGCCGTCGATCATCTGGACCAGCGGCATCCGGTATTCGGCGGCCATCTTGATCATCTGGACCATCTTCTGCCAGATCGAGGCATCTGAGGCCCCGCCACGCACGGTGAAGTCGTCCGCCAGGATCACCGTGGGACGCCCATCGAGCGTGGCCCGCCCGGTGACCGAACTTGCGGGAAGGAACGAGTCCATCTCGTCGTCCGGGCCATAAGTGGCGCGCCCGGCGATCTTGCCGATCTCGTGAAAGCTGCCAGGGTCCGCCAGAAAGGCGACGCGCTCGCGCACCGTCAGCTTGCCGCGCCCACGCTGGCGCTCGACGGGTTCATCCCCGCCCATTTTCTCGGCCAGCCGTTCACGGCGGCGGAGTTCCTCGATCGACTTTTCCCAGCTCATGCGAGCGAGGTTCCACGCTTCCCCAGCGCAAGGTCAAGCGTGCGCCTCGTTCGTGAGAGAAAAGATTTAATTTGACACATACCAACTGGTCGGTATGTTTATCGTATGACAACAGTCTCCACTTCCGAAGCGAATGCAAAGCCGCCGAGTGCGCGTGAAAAGCTCATCGGTGCGGCAGTGAAGGTGGTTCGTGAGAAAGGCTTCAACGCCACGTCTGTGGATGAGCTTTGCCGCGAGGCGGGCGTCACCAAAGGCGCCTTCTTCCACCACTTTCCGTCAAAGACCGATCTCGGCGTGGCTGCGGCGGAGGCTTGGAAGCTTCACGCCAATGACCTGTTCGGCCACGCGCCCTACATGGCCTGCGAAGATCCGCTCGACCGTTTCCTCGGCTATCTCGAGTTCCGGCGGAACATGCTGGATGGCCCGGTCCCCGAATTCACCTGCCTTGCGGGCACGATGGTGCAGGAATCCTATGAGACGCTGCCCACCCTTCGCGAGGCTTGCCAGGACTCAATCTGGGGCCACGCGCTGACGCTGGTGCCAGACATCGAAGCCGCGCGAGACAAGCATGGCGTGGACGGCGACTGGACCTCCGAGAGTCTTGCGCTGCACACGCAGGCCGTCCTGCAAGGCGCGTTCATCCTGGCCAAGGCCACCAATGGCGCCGCCGCCGCGCGCGACTCAGCCGACCACCTGATCCGCTATGTGCGGATGCTGTTCAGATTGCCCGCAACAAGGCCATAAGGAGGAAATCATGGCTGACCCGACCAATCTCGAAACGCCGCACGAACTGGACCTCATCCTTGAGCGGACAATTGCCGCCCCGGCTGAGATTTTGTATCGCTGCTATACGGAACCGGACCTCATCTGCCAGTGGTTTTGCCCGAAGCCCTGGAACGTGACAGAGGCGCGGATGGATCTGCGGCCCGGCGGGGCGACCTATCACCTGATGCAAGGCCCGGCGGGCGAACGCCAGGACCTCTACGGACAGGTCGTCGAAATTGTGCCGGGCAGGCGGATTGTTACAACAGATGCCTATGTCGGCGACTGGGTCCCTTCCGCAAAACCCTTCCTCACGTCCATCGTCACCTTCAAGGACCTTGGCGACGGAACGACCCGCTATCGCGCCGTTGCCCGCCACTGGTCCGCCGAAGACAAGACGATGCACGAACAGATGGGCTTCCACGAGGGATGGGGCAAAGCCGCCGACCAGCTGGAAGACCTCGCGAAAAGCCTGCCGCCTGAACCGGTTCGCATGCGTCCGGCCATGCCCGGCGAAGGGCACGGCGTCGTACCTCACCTCGTCTGCAAGGATGCCGCAAAAGCCATCGACTTTTACAAGGCCGCTTTTGATGCTGAGGAGATGATCCGCCTTCCGGGTCCGGACGGCCGGCTCGTCCATGCCTCGGTTCTGATCAATTCCAACATGGTCATGCTGGTGGACGAGTTTCCGGACATGGTTGTTCAGAGCCCGGAGACGCTGGGCGGCACGCCGGTGACAATCCACCTGTCCGTCACGGACGCAAAAGGCGTGGTGGACCGTGCCGTGAAAGCCGGCGCAAAACTCATCATGCCGGTGGAGCGCCAGTTCTGGGGCGATCTCTATGGCATGGTGGAAGATCCGTTCGGGCACAAATGGTCCATCGCGACGCCGGGCGAGAATGCACCGCGCACCAGCGAGGCCTTGCAGGAAGCCATGATGGCCGGCGGCCCGGCGAGCTGATCGGGTAAGGGGAGGAAACGACATGACGGACCTGAAGCTCTATTTCTCGCGCAACCTCAATCCGCGGGTCGCGGTGGCCGCCGCGAAATACCTGAACGCCCCGGTGGACTATATTCCGGCAAGCCCGCGTCATCCGGCGCATACGGAAGCTTTCCGGCCGATCAACCCGAACTGCCTCGTGCCGGTTCTTGTGGAGGACGGCGTCTCCCTCTGGGAGGCGGACGCCATCGCCTTCCGCCTCGCCCAACTGACCCGGCCGGATTTCTGGCCGGGCCATCCGGATGCGGCCCATGTCACAATGTGGGTCAGCTGGAGCGCGCTTCACCTGAACCGTCCGGGCAGCAGTTTCTACTTCCACCGGCTCGTGCGCCCGCAATTCTCCGACCAGGAGCCATCTGCGGAGTTCATGGACAGCGAGATGCGCCAGTTCCGTGAAGGGGCGGGCATCCTCAACGAGTATCTCTCCGGACGCGACTGGCTGGTGGGCAAGGCCCCGACCTATGCGGACTTCCGCGCGGCCTGTCTCTTCCCCTTCGCAAAGGGCGCCGGCCTTCCGGTATCGGATTATCCGGAAGTTTCCCGCTGGCACGACCAGCTAATGGAAATCGAAGCCTGGCGTGACCCCTTCATGGGCCTCGCCGAACACCCCGATCAGATCAAGCCGCTGGAAGGAGCCTCCTCATGATCCGTTCCCCCAATGTCACACCGTTCCTCTGGGTTTCCGACAAGGCACTGGAGGCGGCAGAGTTCTATGTCTCCCTCCTGCCGGACTCGCGCATTATCAGTGTTGAGGATTTCGGCGGCGTCACGCTCGTCGTCTCCTTTGAACTGGCGGGCCATCCCTATGTGATGATGCAGCATCCCACCGAGCACCGCCTGAATGAATCCTTCTCCATCGCCGTGCGCGTCGATGGGCAGGCCGAGGTCGACCGGCTCTGGGATGCGCTTCTGGAGGGCGGAAAGCCGCTCGCCTGCGGTTGGCTGACGGACCGGTACGGGATCTGTTGGCAGATCACCCCCATTCAGATGGAGGATCTTCGCAAGGCTGGCACCCCGGCTCAGGCGCAAGCCGTCTTCGAGGCCATGACACAGATGATCAAGTTCGATGTCGTCGCGCTTGAGGCGGCGTTTGAAGCTGCAAAGGAGCCATCGTGATGAAATACGTGCAAGGATTCCTGATCCCCGTGCCCACGGCAAAGAAAGAAGCGTACCGGGATCTGGCGGAAAAGGCGGGCGAGATCTTCCGGAAGCATGGCGTGATCAGCATTGTCGAAACCTGGGGAACGGATGTGCCGGAGGGCGAGGTCACCAGCTTCCCGATGGCGGTAAAGCTGAAGCCCGACGAAACGGTCGTCTTCTCCTGGATGGTCTGGCGATCCCGCGAGGTCTTCGAAGCCGGGCACATGGCGGCGATGCAGGATTTCGAGGAGGCCGGCATAACGGGCATGGGCCTGTTCGACGGAAAGCGAATGATATTTGGCGGTTTCGAACCGATCTACGAGCTCTGACGCCAGTTCCGTTACGGTATGTCACACAGCTTTTCCTTGCGTTTCCCTGCCTTGGTCTGCTTTATCGGTCCAAATCCATCCCAAGGAGGAAATTTCATGGATCTCGCAGAACTCACAGCTAAAGCAAACGAAGCCGTCACCGCAGGCGGCGACTTCAAGAAAAAAGTGAAGTTTGACTTTGGCTCTGTCGGCAAGCTGCTGATCGACGGCATGGCTGGCACCGCCAGCAACGCTGACGACGCCGCCGACGCCACGATCAAAGTTGATTGGGACGATTTCGTGAAGATCTCGACCGGCGCAATGGATGCCACGATGGCCTTCATGCAGGGCAAGCTGAAAGTGGAAGGCGACATGTCGGTTGCCATGCAGCTTCAGAGCCTCATGAAGAAGCTCGCCTAAGCCGCGTGCTGCCCATTCGGGTTTGACAGATCAGGCCGCCCCGGGACACCCTGAGGGCGGCCTTTTCGTTCCGGACATATTCCATGGATACATCCCCTTCCGCCGACACCGAATTTGTCCTGGTTCCCGGCAATCCGCCGCCGGACGGGGCGGAGATTGTCTGGTTCAAGGGATCAGGCGGGCGAGCCTTGCGGGCCTGTATCGCCCCGGCGCTGGCACCGGACCGGCCGCGCGGCACCGTGATTGTCTGCCCGGGCCGGACAGAATTCATCGAGAAATATTTCGAGGTTGGCCGGGAGCTGCAGGCCATGGGCTTTGCTGTGGTCATCATCGACTGGCCGGGGCAGGGCCTGTCAGACCGGCTGCTTGACGACACCAAGAAGGGCCATATCGACCGGTTCGAGACTTTCATGGGCGCACTTGCGAATGGTCTTGAAGCGCTCGATGATCGCCTGCCGCGCCCCTATGTGTCGCTTGCCCACTCGATGGGCGGGGCCATCGCGCTCGCTGCCATCGCGGACGGCCTGGTGAAAGTGGACGCCGCCGCCTTCTGCGCTCCGATGTGGGGCCTGAAATCGAAATTCCTCGGCATGCGCTACCTCGTCTGGGCCATGCGCGCGACGGGCCGCTCGGGCGACTATGCCATTCAGCCCGGCCCGGCGGAGACGTTCGAGACCAATATTGTCACGCATGACAAGAAACGCTGGCAGATGCAGCGCGCGCTGGTCGATGCGCGGCCGGCACTGGACCTCGGCCCTGTCACCTGGGGCTGGCTCGGCGCTTCGCTGAATATTCTGGCGACCTTCTCGAAACCGAAGACGCTGAAGAATGTCACCATTCCGGTCTTTGTCGCCTCCGCCTCGGAAGAGCAGCTGGTCGACAATTCCGCGCATGACCTGATCTGCAAACGCCTGCCGGACTGCGAACATGTCCGGGTCGAGGGCGCGATGCACGAGATCCTGATGGAAACCGACGACAAGCGCGCGGAGTTCTGGGAGGGCTTTCAACGCCTCCTGAAACGTGCGGAAATATAAGAAGAGAAACAAAGGGAGAAACACAGTGGCGTTGATTTCGCTTTCGCGCATCGTTGCGCATTGGGCCAGTGTCCAGCCGGACCGTGTCGCGATCGACCATGAAGGCCAGCAGGTCACCTGGGCCGAACTGGACGCCCGCACCAACCGCCTCGCCCGGGCCTATGAAGCGCTCGGCGTGAAGCAGGATGACTTCGTCACCATCGCCCTGCCGAACGGGATCGAGTTCATCGAAGCCTGTATCGCCACCTGGAAGGCGGGGGCCACGCCGCAGCCGATCTCCGCGCGCCTGCCAAAGATCGAGCGCGACCAGATCGTCGAACTTGGCGCCCCGACGCTCGTCGTCGGCGTCGAGCCCGGCGCCTATGATCCGACGCCCTGCGTGCCGGTCAATTTCGTGCCCGATGCGGCCCTTCCGGATACGGAGCTGCCGGAGCGGATGGCAAGTTCCATCAAGGCGATGACCAGCGGCGGCTCCACCGGCCGCCCGAAGCTCATCGTCTCGAAGATCCCGGCGGTCTGGGACCCGGACATGCCGTATCTGGAGATCCCGCAGCAGGGCGCGATGCTGATCCCCGGTCCGCTCTACCACAACGGCCCCTTCCTCTGGGCCATGATCGCGCTCTTCAAAGGCTGCACCGTGGGCGTGACCACGCGCTTCGATGCGGAGGCCACGCTGGCGGTAATCGAGCGGCTGAAGATCGATGTCGTCTATATGGTGCCCACCATGATGCGCCGCATCTGGAGCCTGCCGGAAGACGTGCGCAATAAGTATGATCTCTCCAGTCTCAAGGCGCTCTGGCATCTGGCCGCGCCATGCCCTGCCTGGCTGAAGGAATGTTTCATCGACTGGCTCGGCGCCGAGGTCATCTGGGAACTTTATGGCGGCACTGAAGGGCAGGGGTCGACCACCATTCAGGGTACGGAATGGCTGACCCATCGCGGCTCTGTCGGGCGTCCGGTGGAGACCTGCGAGATGAAAGTCGTCGGCGAGGATGGCCAGACCTTGCCGCCTGGTGAGGTGGGCGAGGTTTTCCTGCGTCCCCTCGATGGGGCGGGCACGACCTATCACTATATCGGCGCTGAAGCGAAATCGATTGAAGGCGGCTGGGAAAGCCTTGGCGATCTCGGATGGATGGACGCCGAGGGCTATCTCTATCTGACAGACCGGCTGTCCGACATGATCCTGTCGGGCGGGGCCAACATCTATCCGGCGGAAGTGGAGGCTGCGATCGAAGCTTATCCGGGTGTGCAGTCTTCCGCCGTCATCGGTCTGCCAGATGAAGACATGGGCGCCACGCTCCATGCCGTGATCTGCCGTCCCGAAGGCGCGGTGGACGAGGCCGAGATGAAGGCGCACCTCGCCGAACACCTCGTGCGTTACAAGATCCCGAAATCCTTCGAGTACATTTCAGAGCCTGTGCGCGACGATGCCGGCAAGGTGCGCCGCAAGATGCTGCGCGAAGAACGGATCGCTGCAGCAAAGGCCAATGCCTGATCTGGTTGGCCTCGCGGCAAGCTTGACTTTCCCTTGGGCGACCTAGCTCCTCTCCTGCAAAACAACAGGAGGATGTCGCCCATGAAAGTTGCTGCCGTTAAGAAGCCAGGTGGACTGGACAAGCTGGTCATAGAAGAGCGCCCCGATCCGACCCCCGGTCCGGGTCAGGTTCTGGTCCGCGTTCGTGCGTCCAGCCTGAACTATCACGATTTCGTCGTTGTTCTGGGCGGCATTCCGACCCCGGACGGGCGTATCCCGATGTCAGACGGCGCCTGCGAAGTCGTGGCGCTCGGCGAAGGCGTGACCAGGTGGAAGGTGGGGGACAAGGTCCTGTCACTGTTCTTCCCAGGCTGGCAGTCCGGCCAGATAGAAGCGGCTGGCTTCCAGAGCGTGCCGGGCGACGGGGCGGATGGCTTTGGCGCCGAACTGGTGGCCGCGCCGGAAACCGCCTTCACGCGTATGCCGGAAGGCTGGACCTTCGAAGAGGCGGCGACCCTTCCGTGTGCTGCCCTGACGGCCTGGCGCGGGCTGGTCAACGAAGCACGCATCAAACCGGGTGACTGGGTTCTGACGCAGGGCACGGGCGGAGTGTCGATCTTCGCGCTCCAGTTCGCCAAGGCTGCGGGTTGCCGTGTCATCTCCACGTCCTCCTCACCGGAGAAGATGGAGCACCTGAAAAAGCTCGGCGCAGATCATGTGATCAATTACAAGGAAACGCCGGACTGGGGCGCTGCCGCCTTCAAGCTGACCGGCGGTCGCGGTGTGGACGAAGTGGTCGAGATCGGCGGGCCGGGCACGATGGCCCAATCCATCGCGGCGTGCCGTCCGGGCGGGCATATCTCCCTCATCGGTGTGCTGACGGGCGTGTCAGGCGAAGTGCCGACGGCGGCGCTGTTCTCGCGCAACATTACCCTTTCTGGCATCACGGTCGGCTCACGCCGCATGCAGGAAGACATGATCGATGCCATCGAAGCAAACGGCATCAAACCGGTGATCGATTCGACCTTCCCGCTGGATCAGATTGCCGCGGCCTTCGCGCACCAGGCCAGCCAGAAGCATTTCGGCAAGATCGTCCTGACGATCTGAGGCGAGCCTTCGCGTGCCGCACGTCCGCGGGAACCCCTCTGTCTCCCCCCTTTTAAGGGGGAGAACGCCGACAGCTTACTGGGGACTCAGCTGATGGTGGGGTTCCTCCCCCTAAAAGGGGGAGGACAGGTGGGGGTCCTGCGGACTCGCGGCTCTGTCCACCCCATCGGGCTCTCACAGGCGCCCCAGGCGCAATAAAAAAAGCCCCCCTCGGAAGAGGGGGGCTTCTTGTGTCCGAAACGGGCCTGCGCCTAGCCAGTGATATACTGAGCGCCGTTCACCGTCATGGTTGCGCCGGTGATGAACGCAGCTTCGTCGCTGGCGAGATAGGCGCACATGGAGGCGATCTCTTCAGCTTTGCCGAGGCGGCCAACCGGGATGGAGGCGATGATGCCTTCCAGAACTTTTTCCGGAACGGCCTGAACCATTTCCGTGTCGATATAGCCGGGGCAGACCGTGTTGACGGTGATGCCCTTCTTGGCGCCTTCCTGGGCGAGCGCTTTGGACATGCCGATCAGGCCGGCTTTGGCGGCGGAGTAGTTCGCCTGGCCGAACTGGCCTTTCTGACCGTTGATGGAGGAGATGTTGATGACGCGGCCCCAATTGCGCTCACGCATCCCGTCCCAGACCTGGCGGGTCACGTTGAAGGCGGAGGTAAGGTCGATGTCGATCACTTGCTGCCACTGATCCAGCGACATTTTGTGGAACGGGGCGTCGCGGGTCACGCCGGCATTGTTGATCACCACGTCGACCGGGCCGAGATCTTTCTCGATTTGGGCCAGTCCGGCGCCAACGGCGTCATAGTCTGCCACGTCGAATTTATAGACATTGATGCCGAGCGCTTCAGCGCATTCCTTTGCGGCGGCATCATTGCCCGCATAATTCGCGGCGACCTTGTAACCCTTTTTAACCATGGTCTCGCTGATCGCACGGCCAATCCCGCGCGTTCCGCCTGTGACCAGAACCGTTTTCGACATGTACTTTCCTCCCTGAAATCTTTTGCACCTGCACACTTACAGGCGCTGTAATAGAAACTTCAATAGCGCATTGGTCGCATGCAGATTTTATGCGAGATTGTGCCGCATAGCACAAAAATTGCTTCTCCCGAGGGAAAGCAGAGGGAACACCATGGCCAAAGGGACAGGCTCGACAGGGCTTATCATCATCAAGAAATACGCAAACCGCAGGCTCTACGACACGTCGACTTCGTCTTACGTGACGCTGGACCACCTCTCGGAACTCGTCCGTGAAGGCCGCGATTTCGAAGTGCGCGATGCCAAGACGGGCGAGGATCTGACACGTCAGGTTCTGACCCAGATCATCTTCGAGCAGGAGACCAAGGGCGAAGGCGCCCTGCCTCTGAACTTCCTGCGCCAGCTGATCGGATTCTATGGTGGCGGTGCGCAGACTTTCCTGCCAGCCTTTCTGGATGTGTCGATGAACTCCTACGCGGAAGCGCAGAAAGAGTGGCAGAAGGCCTCCAATCCGGTCACCCTGTTCGAGAAACAGGCCCGCCGGAACATGGCCATGTTCGAACAGGCCATGAAGATGTTCATGCCGACGCTTTATGGCGCGGCCAAGCCGGAAAAGCCCGCCTCACCGGCCAACTCCATGATCGAAATGCAGGCCGAAGCGCTCGCCAACATGCAGTCCCAGATGGCCGCGATCCAGGAACAGCTGGCAGAGCTTTACCGCAAGGACTGACCTGTCTTTGCCGCGCGACAAAAAAAGGCCCGCTCTCCGGAGCGGGCCTTTTGTTTTGGGCCGAATGTTGCCTCAGCCGTGATCGACACCAAAGTCACGCCGGGCCGACACGATGGTCACCACAACACCCGCCAGCACATCCAGCAAGGTCATCGACATCAGGATGAAGAAGGTCGAGGTCGCAAAGTTCTGCGCCAGAAGGAACTCGATCAGGCAGAGAATGAACAGCATCATCGAGATCGCATGATTGATGATGGTCGACGTGCCCGTGCTGGTCGATTTGAGGATCTCCAGGAACAAGAAGACAATCGCGGCCAGAAGAATGGCGTCGCCCTGGGTGAGTTCCCACCGGACCCCGGAAATCATCGGCAGGGAGAAGAAGGTCTGGTTCAGCACGGCTTGCAGCGGGGCTGTATTGGTGGCGACGACTTCGCCCAGTTCATTGGTCGTCACGGCAGGCCCGCCGGCGATCATTGCCAGCAGATTGTAGAGGGCCACCGGTATGATCAGTAGCGGAAAGATTCCGAAGATTGCGCGCATAAAATACCCCTTCTCGGTGCTGGACCCAGTTCCCTTGCGGCCCGCACGCCGTTCCTTTCTGGCGACGAACGCTCCGATAACGGCGGCCTGCGTATCCTTTTTCATTCGGTCTACCCGTCGCCCGGTGCGTGTTAAAACGAGGTTTACCGGATTGTCCCCGGCGAGGCGAGGGAAAATCCCGAACCGCCTTAACCACCAGTATTCCCGCAAATCGGGCGATTTGCAGGCGGCCCCTCAAAGCAATCAAACAGGATCAGATTTCGTCCGCGCCGCCCGGATTGCGCCGGCGCCGGATCAGCCAGGTCACGCCGCGCAGGTCTGAGAAGGCATCGTTGAGGCGGCCGAAATTGGTATAGTTCGACCGGCCGGTGCCCCGCTCACGGTGGTTCACGTCCCGGTATTCGACGTCAAAGCCCTCTGCCCGCATCAGGGCCGGCATATAGCGGTGCATATGGTCAAAATAGGGGAGCTGGATATAGGCCGCGCGCTTCATCACTTTGATGCCGCAGCCGGAATCGTCGCAATCATCCTTCAGCATGCGCTTGCGGATATTGTTGGCAAAGCGCGAACCGAAGCGTTTCCAGGCCGTATCCTTGCGCTTGGCGCGTCGGCCCATGACCATTTTCAGGTTTTCCGGCGCGTCCTGACGGGTCAGACGGCGGTAGAGGTCCGGCAGGTCGGCCGGGTCATTCTGGCCGTCGCCGTCCAGCGTGCCGATCACGGGGGCCTTCGCAGCGAGGATACCGGAGCGAATCGCCCGGCTCTGGCCGGAATTCTTGCGGTGGCCGATCACGCGCAGCATCGGATACTGGCTTTTCAGCTCCACCAGCGCGGCGCGCGTGTCGTCACTGGAGGCATCGTCCACGAACACCATCTCAAAGGCGCGTCCGTCGAGGGCCTTGGCGATTTCGCCGATCAGGGTCGCAACGTTGCCGGATTCATTATGAACCGGAACGACGACGGAAAATTCTAGGGCCTGGTCCAAATCGACATGCCTTCCTTTGATGCGCCCCCCCTGTAGGACGCTCTGAAAAAGTCTTCGCCTCATACAGACCCTGTTCGCGCATGGCGAGCCCTGTGGTTCATCTTCAGCTGACAGGGGATGCACGGCCAAAAGCATCCTGAAACGTCCAAAAGCGAGAGACGAGACGGCCTGAAACCGCTAGAGGAAGGGCCATGATTTTGCTCGATCGTCTTTCGACCGGCTGGAAAGCCTGGGTCGCCCTGTTCCTCATCACTTTCAGTGCCGCTGCGCCGGGCGTGTTCCTGCTGCCGGCGCTGGATCGGGATGAGAGCCGTTTCGCCCAGGCGTCCAAGCAGATGCTGGAAGATCACGACTATATCCGGATCCAGTATCAGGACGAGCTGCGCAACAAGAAGCCGGCCGGCATCCACTGGCTTCAGGCGGGCTCAACTGCCTTGTTCACCGGGCCGGAAGCCAAGCAGATATGGACCTATCGCTTCCCCAGCTGGATCGGGGCGAGCCTTGCGGCCCTTGCCTGCTTCTGGTGCGGCATTCCCCTGATCGGGCGACGCGGGGCATTTCTCGGGGCGGCCCTGTTCGGATCCACCCTGCTGCTGACCTCTGAAGCGCATATTTCCAAGACGGACGCGGTGCTCGTCTGCCTGACGACGCTGGGAATCGGTGCGCTGGCCCGGCTTTATATCCGCAAGGACCAGTCGAAGAAGATGGCGCTCCTGTTCTGGCTCGCCATGGGGCTCGGCTTTCTGATCAAAGGCCCGGTGACTCCGATGGTCGCGGCCTATGCCGGGTTCGGCGCCTGGGTCTGGGGCAGGGCGGAGAACGGCAAGGGCGGCGACTGGTGGAAGCCACTGCTCTGGTGGGCCGGACCCGCCCTGTTCGTGGCACTGGTCCTGCCCTGGTTCACCTGGGTTCAGGCCGCGACGCATGGCGAATTCCTCCAGGGCGCTGTCGGCAAGGACTTGAAAGACAAGTTCACCGGCGCCTCTGAAGGCCATGGCGGCTGGCCGCTTTATCATCTGACGCACCTGCCGATCTGGTTCTTCCCGGCGATCCTGCTGATCGTGCCGGGTCTCGTCGCGGGCTGGCAGGACGTGCGCAAGGCGACCGTCGCGCGCAAGGGGCACCCGGCGCTTCTGATCGGCGGCGTGCTACTGGGGGCGAGTTTGCTGCTGGCGCTGGTTTTGCCGACCAGCGCTGCCAATGGGATCAAGGTAGCCTATCCGGCTGTGTTGTTGCTGGTCTTCGGAGCGCTGTCGACGCGGCCTACATGGTTCGCCCGCGCGCCGGTCTCGCCAGAGGCCCCGGCAGAGGTCGAAGGCCTCCGCTTCCTCCTTTCCTGGACGCTTCTGACCTGGGCCTTCTTCGAGCTGATGCCGACCCTGCTCAGCCACTATATCCTGCCCGCCTATCCCGCCATGGCGCTGTTGTGCGGCCATGCGGCGGTGCGGATCATGGAAGGCAAGACGATGCCGGTGTCGCGCTGGCTGTCACTCGCGCTGTTCGGCCTGGGCGCAGCGCTGTTGCTGGCCGCGTCCTATCCGGGCGTGACGCAATATTTCATGGCCGAGTCCGCCGGGGACTTCACCACCGCATCCTCGACCGAAGTGCTGAACACCTGGAAGGCCTATCGCGAGTTTCCGCTCTGGCTCTGGTGGGCCGCCTTTGCCCTGATCGGCGTGGCGGCGGTGGAGTTCAGTCGGGCCCGGATGGT
This sequence comes from Hyphomonadaceae bacterium BRH_c29, assembly GCA_000961695.1. Lineage (GTDB taxonomy): Bacteria > Pseudomonadota > Alphaproteobacteria > Caulobacterales > Hyphomonadaceae > Hyphomonas. The sequence continues at coordinate 33,023 of LADW01000089.1, read as the reverse complement.
CGTCTCCATCGCGCTGGCGATTGCAGGCGCCTTTGTGATCGGCTGGCACATCCGCTTCTTCATGTTGCCAAGCCAGATCTGGGTGCAGCCGACACAGACCGCGCGCCTCGCGCTGGAAGATGTGTGCGGTGTACCGGGTGAAGACTGCCGCATGACGCCGCCCGCGCGCATTCTGGCGCTTGGCTATGCCGAGCCGTCTTACGTGCTGACGCTCGGCACACAGAACCTCCACCCGCCCGAAACCCCGCTTGATCTGCCAGCTACAGAGAGCGCCTATCCGGTGGTCTATCTGGTCAACTATGAAGACCGCAAAGCCGAGCCGCCTGTGGCGGAAGAGGTCGCCCACCTGATGGATCAGGCCGACGGCATGGGCCTCTGCGTGACCCAGTCCGAGCCCTATTACGCGCTCAACTATTCCAATGGCGATCCGGTGACCTTCGTCGCGATCCGGTTCGACCGGGGCGACTGCCGCTAGAAGCTGTATCCAACCCGCACGCCATAAGTGCGTGGGTCGGAGCGGAACGTATCATAGCCGATAAAGCCGTAGCCGGAGAGGGCATAGTCCTCGTCTGTCAGGTTGCGGCCCCAGACTGTCAGATCGATGCCCTGCTCGACAAAGCGGAAACCGGCCTCTGCCTGCAGGGTCGTGAACCCCTTCTGCATCCGGGTGCTCAGCCCTTCCGGGTCCAGATAGTACTTGCTGCGATACTTGGCATGCAGCGAGACATGGCCATCAACACCGGACCTGACGGTGAAGGCATAGCGTCCGCCCAGCGTCACCGACGTGTCCGGCGCGAAGGGCAGGGGATTGCCGTCAAACTTTGCGGCATTGCCGCCAATGTCGGAGGTCTGGTCAATCTCTGTGCTGAGCAGGGTTGCGCCCGCGTCGAACGAGAGCGCGTCAGTCGCCTGCCAGCGGATATCCGCATCAAGACCATAGACCGTCGCCGCATCCAGGTTCGACAGGGAGTTTGACGTGATGCTGGACCCGTCCGGCAGCTCGAAGTTCACGAAAATACGCGCCTGCGGCTGGTCATAGTCCTGAAAGAAGGCCGCCAAATTCCAGACGAGGCTGGCTGTGGGCCGTGCCTTGAAACCGATCTCGTAGGCCGTCACCGTCTCGGCATCGAACAGGCCTTCATCGGCAAAATGGGTCGCATTGTTCTGCACCTCGCCATTGAAGCCGCCGGACTTGTAGCTGTTGGCGATCGAGGCATAGGCGGTGCCGAGCGCGGTCTCATAGGAGAGCGCGAGGTTACCGGTCAGGCGCGTGTCGTCGATCTCGTTCGACCCGGCTGCAAGGCCCAGCCCGCCAACATTATTGTAGCCCACCGTGCCATCATCGAAGATGTGGCGGCCAGCGCCAATGCCCTCGATCTTCTCCTGCGTCACGCGCGCGCCAAGCGTCGCGGTCAGGCGGTCTGTCAGGTCGAATTCATTATAGGTGAATGCGGCAAGGACGGAGCGGTCCTGGCGAATGTCGGTGACGAGCGTTGTGGCCGCTCCGGCGGAGACGGGGGTCGGCCCGGCCCGGCTGGCGGCGCCGACATAGGGGCAGGTGCCCAGCAGCGTGTCCGGGTTCAGCTCGCCGCACCAGATCGTGTAGGTCTGGCTGAAGTCTTCCTTTGCGGCGTAGAGGCCAAACAGGGTGGAGCTGTGCTCCCGTTCGGTCTTAAGGCGGAACTCCTGCGAATACTGGCGGAAATTGCGCAGGTAGGAGAGGTTCGCGTTGAACAACGGGTTGCCATAAAGGGCGACCGCGCCGTCAAAGTCGAACCCATAGTCCTGCTGGAAGCCTTCAAACGCCGTCAGCGAGGACAACGTCCAGGCGCCGAGATCGCGTTCATAGTCTGCCGAGACGCCATAGAACGCATTGTCGGTGTCCCGCACGCCGTCGCTGCCGACAGAGATCTTGTGATCGCTGAGCCCCAGCGTGTCATTGCGCGGGGCGGCGTTGACGCCATTGTCTTCCTCATAATGCGTGCGCACCAGAAGCGAGCCGCCAAGGGCTTCGTCCCAGTTGAGGCCAAGGCGCAGGCCGAACTCGTCTCGTTCGCCGCCAGCGGACTTCGGGCCGCCGGTATTGTCCAGCGCAGGCCCGCGCGACAGATAGCGCCCGGCGAGGCGATAGCTGAAACCGCCGGCAAGACTCTGCCCATAGGCGCCCTCGACATCCGTCCGGTCCAGATTGCCATAGCCGGCGCGGATGTATCGCGATTGTCCCTCACCGGGGCGTTCGGTCAGGAAGTTGATCGCGCCGCTGGACGCATTGCGCCCGAACAGGGTGCCCTGCGGACCCTTCAGCACTTCGATGCTGGCCAGATCGTAGAGCATGAGGCCGGTCTGCACATTCGTCGCCAGCAACACGCCGTCGGAATAGACCGAGGCTGCGCCCGGCGTCAGCGCCTGATGGTCGACCGCGCCGATGCCGCGGATCTGGAAGGTGACCTGCGTCCCGTTGGCGACGGCGGCCTCAACCCCGGTCAGCAGGTCAGTCACGTCCTCGGCCCCGAGATAGGCTGAGGCGAGGCCAAGTTGGTCACCTGTGATCACGGTCACTGACATGGGGATCTCACTCAGCGCCGTATCACCAGCCGTTGCCGTGGTCACGACGGGGTCGAAACGCACCTGTGCATCGTCCGGTTCAGCGATCAGGGGCGCGGCGGCGGCGAGGAGAAAAGCAAGGGACATGGGCAGGGGCCTTCATTGGGAAGGCTGCGCATAACAGGGTTCGAGACGCCGCTTCAACGGCGCGCGCGCCCCTGCCTGCTAAAGTGACTCTGCACATTTTATGGCCCTATACGACCCACGGTTGAGGGTTCGCCTGTCTGGCGATTTACACCGCCCGGCGCGGCGCTTAGCGTGCAGTCCAAAAGCGGGAGATATGACATGAACTGGAAAACACGGGCGCTTGCCGCCTCTCTGATCGCCCTCGGCGCAGCCGGCTTTGCCGCCGCAGAAGACGACCTCAGCGCCGCGATCGCGCAGGACTATCAGGAAAATCTCGGCCCGCTTTTCCTTTATTTCCACCAGCATCCGGAACTTTCCTTCCGCGAAACGGAAACCGCCAAACGGCTTGCCTCTGAACTCGGTGCGCTCGGCTATGAGGTCACTGAAGGCGTCGGCGGAACCGGTGTTGTTGCGGTGATGAAGAATGGCGAGGGGCCAACCGTGTTGTTGCGCGCCGACATGGACGGCCTGCCGGTCAAAGAGGCGAGTGGGCTGTCTTATGCCTCAACCGTCACGCAGGTGGACATTGACGGCATCGAGAAGCCGGTCACGCATGCCTGCGGCCATGATGTGCATATCACCGCGCTGGTCGGCGCCGCGCGCCAGCTGGCAGCCCGCAAGGATGACTGGTCCGGTACGCTGATCCTGGTTGGCCAACCGGCAGAGGAGCGGATCGGCGGCGCCCGCGCAATGATTGAGGACGGGCTCTACACCCGCTTCCCGAAACCGGAATATGCACTCGCTTTTCACGTTGCGGCTGACCTGCCCATCGGCAAGATCCAGGTGCCGCTGGAACAGGTGGCCTCCAGTTCCGACAGCGTTGACATCATCGTCCACGGTGTCGGCACGCATGGCGCCTATCCGCACATGGGCATCGACCCGGTTCTGGTGGCCGCGCAGATCGTCGTCTCGCTGCAGACCATCGTATCTCGTTCGATCGCCCCATTGCAGCCCGGTGTGATCACCGTGGGCGCCATCCATGGTGGCTTCAAGCACAACATCATCGGGGACAAGGTCGAGATGCAAATCACCGTACGAGCCGATGATCCGGACGTGCGCCTGGAACTGCTGGACGGGATCGACCGGGTTGCGAAGGGCGTCGCCATTTCGATGAATGTGCCGGAAGACCTGATGCCGGAAGTCATCCGGTCGGCAACCGAAACCACCCCGCCGACGATCAACGATCCGGCCACCGCCCAGCGCGTCCGCGATGCTTTCACCGCCAACCTGCCGGAAGGCGTTCTGGTCAATCCGCCGCGCGACGGCATGGGCGCCGAAGACTTCGCCTATTTCGTTGCCCGCGAAACGGGCGTGAAGGGGGTCTATTTCAATGTCGGGGGCACGCCGGCAGACGAGGTGAAGGACGCCGCCTCACACCATTCGCCCTTCTTCAAGATCACGCCGGAACCAGCTGTGGAACTTGGCACAGAGGCAATGGTACTTGGGGCGATGGCCTTGTTGCAGCCGGAAGACTGACGCCTAGCGCGGCGCGCGCTTGGCGAGGATCCGCTGAAGCGTGCGCCGGTGCATATTCAGGCGCCGGGCCGTCTCGGAGACATTGTGGTTGCACAGCTCATAGACGCGCTGGATGTGTTCCCAGCGGACCCGGTCTGCTGACATCGGGTTCTCGGGCGGCGCAGGCTTTTCGTCCGTGGTGGCGGTGAGGGCGCGGATGATGTCTTCGACGTCGGCCGGCTTGGACAGATAATCCACAGCGCCCGCTTTCACAGCGGCAACAGCTGTGGCGATGGCGCCATAGCCGGTCAGGATCACGGCGCGGGCATCGGCCCGGTATTTCTGCAGCACTTCGACCACATCCAAGCCGCTGCCATCTTCCAGGCGCAGGTCCAGAACAGCAAAGGCCGGCGGATTAAGGCGGGCAATGTCCTTGCCTTCAGCGACCGTGGTGACTGCAGATACGATGAATCCGCGTTGCGCCAGCGCGCGCGCCAGGCGCTGCACGAACGGGCCGTCATCATCCATGACGAGACAGGAGCGATCTTCCACGCCCTCCAGGCTGTCGTGAAGATTGATGCTTACCGACCGTTCCATGTCCAGATCCCTAGCTTCCTGATTCTTTTATAGGACTTCCAAATCAATTAATCCAACGTGGATGCTTCAAGAGCTGCACGTGGCCAAAGGGCCTGGACGATGGCGCCGGTGCGGGGCGGTGTGCGGTTTCGCGTGGCGATCCGCCCGCCCGTGCGCTCGATGAGCGTTTTTGCAATAAAAAAGCCAAGTCCCATGTCGCCGCCGCCAAGATGGGCTTCGCCGCGCTCCGACACATAGGGCTCGCCCAGTTTGGGCAGTACTTCCGGCGCAAAGCCGGGCCCGTCATCGCTGATCGAGATCATGATCTGGTCGGCTGTCCAGCTCGCCTGCGCTGTGACGTGTGACTCGGCAAAACTTACGGCATTTTCGACAAAGGCGCTGATGGCGTGAAGGATTTCGGGGCTGCGGTTCAGGATCGGGGGGCGGGATTCACCGTTCTCGCCGGGCCGGCTCACCAGCTCGACATCAACGCCAAGGCCCTTGAAGGGCGCTGCGGCTTCGGCGACCAGCGCGTCCAGAGGCATGCGGGCATGAACGATATCTGTGGCTTCGCGTGCCTCGCGAATGGTAGCGAGAATGGCCCGGCAGCGATCGGCCTGCTCGGCCAGCAGGGTCACATCTTCCAGCCGCGGATCGTCTGCCGGCATCTCGGCCAGCAATTCCTTGGCGACAAGGTGGATGGTGGCGAGCGGCGTGCCCAGCTCATGCGTGGTCATGGCCGACATGGCGCCGATGGCCGAAATCTTCTGCTCGCGCGCCATGACGATGCTGGCGGCATCGAGTGCCCGTACAAGCTTCGCCTCGTCCTGGCTGACCCGGCTCGCCGAGACAGCGAAGAAGACAACCCCCACAGCGAGAGCAGCATACTGGCCGAGATGGAACAGCGGCGGCAGGTCGACCATGGCGCCATTGATCCAGGGCAGGGGCAGGGACACGAGCGGCATCACTGCCGCAAGCCCCATGGCCAGAAGGGCGATCATCACGGCGCGGCGGGGCGACAGACTCAGCGCGGCCACGGTCACCGGCGCGACCAGCAGCAACAGGAACGGGTTCGACAGGCCACCGGTAACACCCACAAGTGCAGCCAGCTGGACCGTGTCGAAGGCGAGTTGAAGGGAGGCTTCCCAGCCGCGCGTCAGGCGCTGGCTCTGGAACGCGAAGGCCAGGAACACGTTGAGCCAGGCCGATGCGGCGATGATCGCAAGACAGGCGGCCAGCGGCACGTCGAACCGGAGAATGAAGGCCACAAACAGAACCGCAGCGGTCTGACCGGCCACGGCCAGCCAGCGCAGGGCGATGAACGTGCGAAGGCGCGTCCGGCCAAGGGCGGACTGCGCTGAGCCGAGCCCTTCCGGGGCAAGGGTAAAGATGGCATCGTCAAAGCCAAGCCGGTCAGTGCGGGAAAGGTCGTTCATGCCCGCCTTATGCGGCAGCGTGACGCCCTCGCCAAGCGGGTCTCAGCTATCCTAGAGGAAGGTTATGACCAGATATCGACTGACGGCAGCCCTGCTGGCTGCACTTTTCGCCACCGCCTGCAGCCCGGCCAGCCCGGACAAGCCTACGGCGGGTGGTACGGTGGCAGGGTGCATGTCCCGCGCCTATCCGAATATTGGCGGGCCGATCTCGCTGGTGAACCAGAATGGAGAGCCGGTGACGGAGGAGACCTATAAAGGCCACCCGACGCTGATCTATTTCGGCTTCACCTATTGTCCGGATGTCTGCCCGATGACGCTGGTCACGCTAAAGCGCGCCTATGACCGTTTGCCTGAGGGCGTAGAGCCGCCGCAAACGCTGCTGATTTCCATCGATCCGGAACGCGACACGCCGGAACAGCTGGCGCAATATGTCTCGACCAAAGCCTTTCCGGCCAATCTCCAGGGGCTCAGCGGCACGCCGGAACAGGTTCGGGCGGCGGCAGATGCTTTCCTGGCTGATTACTCACGCATCGAGCAGCCTGACAGCCAAAGCGATTACTCGATGGATCACACTTCGCTCCTCTACCTCATGGATGAGGACTGGAAGCTGAAGACCTTCTTCACGCACGAGGATACAGACGAGACCATCGCCGCCTGCCTTGCGGAACAGCTGAACTAAGGCCTGCTGCTTGCGGTCTGGCCGGCCTAGTGGGCCGTCCAGCCACCATCAATGGGTAGAAGCGCGCCGTTGATCTGGTCCGCCGCCGGGGAGCAGAGGAAGGCCGCCATCTCGCCGATCTGCTCGACGGTGACGAATTCCTTGGTCGGCTGGGCGTCCAGAATGACGTCCCGGATCACTTCTTCTTCGCTGATCCTGCGCGCCTTGGCCGTGTCTGCAATCTGGGCATCCACCAGAGGCGTGTGGACATAGCCGGGGCAGATGGCGTTGCAGCGGATACCATGGGTCGCGCCTTCAAGGGCGACCGTCTTGGTCAGGCCGGCAATGCCGTGCTTGGCTGCGACATAGGCCGATTTGTAGGGTGAGGCGACCAGGGCGTGGGCCGATGCAGTCTGGATGATGCGGCCCCAGCCCTTCTTTTTCATGCCCGGAATGGCGAGGCGCGTCGTGTGGAACGCAGCTGACAGGTTCAGCGCAATGATCAGGTTCCACTTGTCGACCGGGAAGTCCTCGATCGGCGCAACGTGCTGGATGCCGGCATTGTTGACGATGATGTCCGCACCGCCGAACTCGGTATCGACATAGGTCATCATGTTCTCGATGGCCGGGACCCGGGTCAGGTCCGCGCTGGAATAGCCCACCATGACCGAGTATTCGGCCGCGATCGCCCGCTTCAGCGCGTCGATTTCGCCCGCGTCTCCGAAGCCGTTCAGAACGATGTTGCATCCTTCCCTGGCAAGGCGCGTGGCGACTGCCTTTCCGATCCCGCTGGTCGAGCCGGTGATAAGAGCAGTTTTACCTTTCAACATGATGGTCTCCTTGAGAGGCGGATGCGCTATGCTAGAGATAAGGATCGGGCCCCGCCGGGTCACCACAATAATCACACAGGATTATCAGGAATCATGGGCGGAGAAATCGGAGCATTTGTCGAGGCGTTTCCGCGCTTCCTGATCTGGTCGGCGAGCGCTGGTGTGCTCCTGATCGTCGCGAGCACAATTTATGTGCTTCTGACGCCGTGGAAAGAGTTCGCGGAGATCAAGCGCGGCAATTCAGCTGCAGGCCTTGCGCTGGGCGGGGCAATTGCGGGCCTGGCCATCCCGATTGCCTCGACGCTGGCATCCAGTGTTTCACTGATCGACCTGGTCATCTGGGGCGTGGTTGCCCTGCTGCTGCAGCTGATCGTGTATCGTCTTGTAGACCTGCTGCTGGGCGGGATACCGGCCCGGATCGCACAGGATGAAAGCGGCGCGGCCATTGTGCTGGTTGCGGCGAAACTGTCATCTGCTCTCATTCTTGCCGCAGGATTGTGGGATCCTGCGCTTCAGAGATTCTGATCGAAGGAGCGTTTCACAGCCGTGCGGAGATTCGACTGGCTTCTCTATGTGTCGGCTCTGGGGCTGATCGTGTTCGTTCTGTTTGCGCAGGGCGACCACGCCGATGCTCCCGAGGCCCCGCCAACCGTGTTGGAGACTGACGGGCCGACCCTGCCGCCGCCCTCACCGCTGGATGAGCAGATCCTTATACAGGTCGACGCGCCCAAGGATGGGATCGGGACAGCCTTCGCCCTGAACCGGAATGGCCAGTGGATCACGGCCAGGCATGTCGTCGATGGCTGTGACTCCGTCAGCCTGCTCGTGGCGCCAGGCCAGTATGTGCCGGTCGAATCGATCACATTGGACCCCGATCATGACCTCGCTCTGATCTCGACCGGGCGTAGCCCCAACCCCGTCCAGCTCGACCTGGTCACTCCGTTGCGGATCGGCACCGAGGGGTTTCACGTCGGATATCCCCAAGGCCGGCCGGGCGAAGTAGCGACACGGCTGATGTCCCGCTCAAAGCTCATCACGCGCGGACGCCGCGACAGTTCCGAGCCGATTCTTGCCTGGGCCGAATTCGGCCGGACGCGGGGGCTTGAGGGCACTTTGGGCGGGATTTCCGGCGGTCCGGTCTTCGATGCAGCAGGCAAGGTGCGCGGTGTGATCGTGGCGGAAAGCCCGCGGCGCGGACGCATCTACACCGCGGCGCCATCATCCATCGAGACCTTCCTGACCAGCCTCAATGTCAGCCCCGAAGATGGCCCGGCAGAGGCCTTCGATTCCGAGACCTACGGACCACGCTCCGACAATGCCCGGCGTCTGTTGCAAGTGGTGAAAGTCGCCTGCACAGTAGCATCATGAGTGATTTTGCAACCCGTCTGATCGCCGGTGCCCGCCGGCTTGGCCCCTTGTGCGTCGGGATCGATCCGCATCCTGGAAAGATCCCGGACCTTTTCGGCGGCGATACGCCGGACGGTCTTGCGGCATGGGGCGAGGCTGTGGTTGCTGCGGCGGCTGGCCGGGCGAGTGTGGTGAAGCCCCAGGTCGGCTTGTTCGAGCGTCATGGGCCGGACGGCATGCGGGCGCTGCAGCGCGTCTGTCAGGCCTCCAAGGAAGCAGGCCTTCTGGTGATTGCTGACGCCAAGCGCGGCGATATCGGTACAACGGCGAAGGGCTATGCGCTGGCTTACCTCTCCGAGGCTGCACCATTCCCGTCCGATGCCGTCACGGTGAACCCCTATATGGGCCTTGATACGCTGGAGCCGTTCCTCGAACTGGCTGAGGCGAACGGGAAAGGCGTGGTCGTGCTGGCCCGCACGTCCAATCCCGGTTCGGCAGATTTCCAGACCCGCGACCTTGAAGGCGCGCCGCTCTATGCCCGCGTGGTTGAGGCGCTGGCGCCGGCCATCGAACGGCTGAAGGGCGCTGAGGGCTGGTCCAGCCTGATGCTGGTCGCCGGCGCGACGGGGCCGGATGAGGCGCGTCACCTACGCCAGCTCGCTCCGGATGCCTTGTTCCTGGTGCCCGGCTACGGCGCGCAAGGCGGCGGGGCAGCGGATGCGCTGGCCGGGTTCAGGCGCGCGGGCAACCGCCTTGAAGGCGGCGTGGTGAATGCGTCGCGCTCGGTCACATTCCCGGATGGGGCAGACGCCGCCACAACCCGGACTGAATGGGCCGCCATCGTTGAGGCGGCCATTGAGGAAGCCCAGGCGGACCTTTCGAAACACGCTGGCAGCGCGTCCGTCGTCGCGGTCTGATCTCCGCTTGGCCTCTGTCCTTGGGTCAAGCCTCGACAATTACCACCGAAAGTCTAGCATCCTGCCCAAACAGGCGGTCATGAAACCGCCAGAGGAAATGTTCAGGGAGGAACACCGACATGGTTGCATGGCGTAGTATCGTTTTGGCAGGCTCGGCGCTTGCGCTGCTGGCCGCGTGCGGCCCGAAGAAGGAGGCCCCTCCGCCGGAAGAGAAAGGCTTTGCGGCCGTCGACACAAAACGGATCGAAACCGCATCCGCAGGCGCCGAATGGTTGACCTATGGCGGCACCTATGACGAGCAGCGGCACTCCTCGCTCACCGCGATCAACAAGGACAATGTGGATCAGCTCGGTGTCGCCTGGACGTTCGACCTCGCAACCAATCGCGGTGTCGAAGTTACGCCCATCGTCGTCGACGGTGTAATGTATGTCACCTCGGCCTGGTCGGTCGTCTACGCGCTCGACGCGAAGACCGGGGCAGAACTCTGGGAACACGATCCTGACGTTGACCGCGCGGTCGGTGTCAATGCCTGCTGCGATGTCGTGAACCGGGGTGTCGCGGTCTATGACGGAAAGATCTATGTCGGCGTGATCGATGGACGCCTGCAGGCGCTGGACGCCAAGACAGGTGATCTCGTCTGGGAGACGGTCACGGTTGACCAGTCCAAGCCCTACACGATCACTGGCGCGCCGCGCGTGGTGAACGGCAAGGTGCTGATCGGCAATGGCGGGGCAGAGCTCGGCGTGCGCGGCTACCTCACGGCCTATGACGCCGAAACCGGCGACAAGGTCTGGCGTTTCTACACAGTACCGAACCCGGCAAAACAGCCGGACGGCGAAGCCTCCGATGCGGCCTTCGAAAAGATCGGCAATGTGACTTGGGGTGACGAAGGCGCGTGGGTCACCGATGGTGGCGGCGGCACGGTCTGGGATTCCATCGTCTATGATGAAGTGAACGACCAGATCATCTTCGGCGTCGGCAATGGCTCGCCCTGGAACCGGACCTTCCGTGACCCGTCCGGCGGGGACAACCTCTTCCTGTCCTCCATTGTCGCGGTCGATGTGAATACCGGCGAATACAAGTGGCACTTCCAGACCACGCCCGGCGACAACTGGGATTACACGGCGACACAGACGATCATTCTGGCGGATCTGCCGCTCGGAGAGAACGGGGCCTCGCGCCGCGTTGCCATGCAGGCGCCGAAGAACGGCTTCTTCTATGTGCTCGATGCAGCGACCGGTGAGTTCATCTCCGGCGACGCATATGGCCCGATGACCTGGGCGACAGGTCTCGATGAAAACGGTCGTCCGATTGAAGTGGCCGCAGCGCGGTACGGCAAGGTGCCGGTCAGCCAGCTTCCGGGCCCGCTCGGTGCCCACAACTGGCATCCGATGGCTTACGATCCGGACCTCGCGCTGGCCTATATTCCGGCGCAGGAAATCCCGCAGGCCTATGCGGAAGACCCGCGCTTCCAGACCAAGGCGACCGCATGGAACACCGGCGCAGATTTCGCTGCGGGCGTTCCGCCGGTGGCGACGCCGGAAATCGCGAAGTTTCTGCGTTCGACCCTGAAGGGCCGTCTCATAGCCTGGGATCCGGTCGCGCAAGCGCCGCGCTGGTCCGTGGAGCATGACAATGCCTGGAACGGTGGCGTCCTGTCGACGGCCGGCGGCCTGGTCTTTCAGGGCAAGCTGAATGGCGATTTTGTGGCTTATGATGCGGCGACCGGCGACAAGCTCTGGAGTCAGAACGTCAAGTCTGGCGCTGGGGCGGGGCCTGGCACCTACATGATCGATGGCGAGCAGTATGTGACGATCGCCACGGGTTGGGGCAGCGCATTCGCTCTCGTTGCAGGCTATGCCTACGACAATTCCGTGCAGTCCACAGTCGGCAAGGTTGTGACCTTCAAGCTGGGCGCCACCGGTGAGATTCCGGATGCAGACCTTCCGCTGATCGAGAAGACACCGAAAGCTGCGTCCTTCGGCACCGAAGCCCAGATCGCTGAAGGCGTCGTCGACTTCTCACGCAACTGCGCCGTTTGCCACGGTGCACTGGGTGTCAGCTCCGGTGTCCTGCCAGATCTGCGCTGGTCGGCCATCACGGCTGATCCCGAAGCCTGGAAAGGCGTTGTGCTGGGTGGCCACTTCGCCGTGAACGGTATGGTTTCGTTCGAGGAATATCTCAGCGAAAATGATGTTGAGTCGATCCGTGCCTACGTCCTGGCGCAGGCCCAGGCGGCGGCATCGGAAAGTGCCGGCCAGTAGGCTTTATCTCTTCTTGCTGACCCGCCGGCTCCTGGTTTAGGTTGCCGGCGGGATCCACGGGGAGGCGAACATGGTTCGGGCAATATTGGCAGCAGCTGTCATTGCGGCTGCGCCGCTTGCGTTTGGGCAAGCGCAGGAAAACAACGCGGCCGAGGAAATGACGCCCGAAGAACGGCAGGCGGCTTATGAGGCATATGCCGCAGACCTTCTCAAGGATATCGACGCCGAACACGGGGACATTGCGCTGAAGGGCGCGCCGGTAACCCTGCATGTGCCTTCTTCCGTCGATTATTTTGACGGGAAGGAAAGTCAGACCATTCTGGAAGAACTTTGGGGCAACCCCCCGGATGATACGGTTCTGGGCATGTTGTTCCCGGCAGGCATTTCGCCAACCGTTGCCGATTGGGGCGCTGTGATCACCTATGAAGACAGCGGATATGTCAGCGACGATGATGCGGAAAGCACCGACTATGACGCCCTCCTGTCCGACATGCAGGAGTCGACCCGCCGGAACAATGCTGAACTCTCCCGTCAGGGCTACGCAACCGTCGTCCTGACAGGCTGGGCCGAAACGCCGAATTATGACGCGGCCAACCATCGCCTGAACTGGGCGAAAGACTTGCTCTTCTCATCGTCCGACGGCGTGCATACGCTGAACTATGACATGCGAATGCTCGGCAGAGGCGGCGTGTTGTCCGTCAACTTCGTGGGGGCCGCTGACGCGCTGGACGCGATTCGAGCGGTGGCTCCGCAAGTGTTGGCGATTCCGGAATTCAACGAAGGCAGCCGATACACGGATTACCAGAAAGGCGACAAGACGGCGGGATATGGTGTTGCGGCACTGATCACCGGCGGCGTCGCTGTGGCGGCGGCAAAGAAAATCGGCCTCCTCGGCGTTGCGCTCCTGTTTCTGAAAAAGGGTTGGATCATCGTGATAGCCCTGTTCGGCGGTATTGGCGGATGGTTGCGCCGCCAATTTGGCGGTGGCTCAAAAACCTGAGTGCGGATAGACTGAAGCCATGCAGATCGTTCTCTTCCTCGTAAGCATCCTGGCAGCGATCGGGATCTGGTCGTGGCGAATTCGTATGGCGCGGGAGGGCGCGCAGGAGGCGGCCAAGCTCGCTCAGACGGCCCTCAATATGCCCCGCAAGCTGGCCTTCCGGTACAAGGCGGGGAAGGGCGGGCTGTCACTCATCCAGGATCCCCGCGAGGCGGCGGCGATCATGATGATGGAAGTGGCGCGCGCCCGTGGCGGTCCGCTGACCGAGAATCAGACGGCGATCATGGATCGCGAGATCATGCAGCACTTCGAATTCACGCAGGAAGAAGCAGACGAGCTGACTGCCCATGCGGCCTGGGTGACGAATTCAGCGCCCACGCCGGGCGAGACCATGCGCAAGCTCAGCCAGCTGATTGTCGCGTCTTCCGTGCTGGGACCGAAGGAGATCATCGACCTCGATGACATGCTGGTCACGATCTCTGAAGCTGAGGGTCTACCTACACGGGATCAGTTGAAATTACTGCAGGTTTACAGGGACAACGCGGGCCTCTTAAGCTAGTTGCGTCGGCCGTTTTCTGGGCCTAGCAATAGGAATGTCATCGCCGCTGCCTTCCGCTTTTCGGGCCAAAGTCCGCAATGAGACCTGGACCAATTTCTCGGTCCTGCGTCATGGCGCCTTTGACGGCGTTCTGGTGACATCGAAGAATTCGGGCACGCATTGGCTGAAATACATGCTCGCCGTGGCGCTCGCGGAAACGCATGGCATTCCGCGGCCGGAATACTTTTCCGAGAATGCGGTCCGCCCCTATATAGGCTGGCCGAAAGATGCGCCGGTCTTTCCGGGCCTCCCGCGCCTCGCCTTCAGTCACACGATTCCGCATCGCCTCGCCGACTGGGACTGGGCCCGTGGCATGGCGGGCCTGCCGCCTTACGTACTGGCGGTACGTCATCCGATGTCGATCCTCGCCAGCCATCACGCGAAATGGGAATACGACATCAAGGTCGACTGGCTGACCTATCTGGAAGGTGATCCGGCGGGCTCCCGCTATCGCTGCGATCTGTATTGGCTTGCCCGGTTCTGGAACCGATGGGGCGAGGTGCTGGCGCGGCATGCCGGGTCTGTCCTTGTGGTCCACTATGAGGACACGCTGAAGGATCCGCGCAAAGTGATCGAAGCGGTCGATCGGCACTGGAGCATGAACCTTAGTCCGGCTGCAATTGATGCCGCTCTGGAGGCGGGCACCAAGGAGGCGATGGCGCAGAAGGTCGACCCCGCAGCAGAGCCAAACGTGCTGCAAAACCGCAAGACGAGCCTGACTGACCTGTTCTCAGGCGAAGCGCTCGAGATCTACCAGCGCAAGATCGGCGAGTTGTTCCGTCACGACCTGGGCTACGACCTGCTCAATCTTCCGGATTGAGATAGCCGCTGGACCGGCCGTCCGGGCCGTAGTTGATCCACCAGGGCTCGGTCTTCGCCTGCGCTTCCAGTGCGAGGAAGTCAGGGTCTGCCAGAACAGCCTCAGCATAGTCGGCGGCTGCGCCGGTCAGGGGCAGGCTATAGGTGCGGAAGCGGGTGACGACCGGCAGGTAAAAGGCATCTGCCGCACTCCATTTGCCGAATAGGAACGGGCCGCCGTGGCCAAATTTGGCGCGCAGACTGCTCCACAGGTCCTGGATACGGGCAATGTCAGCGGCAAGCGCAGGCGTCATGTCCGGCGTCGGATGCCGGGCGCGGATATCCATGGCGCATTTACTGCGCAGTTCCGGGAAACCGGCGTGCATCTCGCTGGCTGCAGCGCGGGCGATGGCGCGCGCGTGCGGATCCTCCGGCCAGACCTCGCCGGTCGGGGCCCATTCGGCGATCCATTCGGTGATGGCGAGGCTTTCCCACACGGTCTGGTCACCCCAGATCAGGAGCGGGACCTTGGCAGTGGGGCTGATCTCCCGCAAACGCGCTGTGGTTTCCGGAAAATCCAGCGGCACGATCACTTCCTCGACCGGCAGGCCGACCTTGCAGGCCACCATGAGTGGACGGATCGACCAGCTGGAATAGTTCAGATTGCCGAGGATGAGCCGGTTCATTCTGGTTTGCCTTCTCCGATCGCCCAGCGGGTCTCGTGGATGTGGACATGTCCGAAGACGCCGCCGGTGACATAGGGGTCTTGTTGGTGGATCGCTTTTGCGGCCTCTAGATCTTCTGCTTCGATCAGGAAGACGGAGCCGCGCATATTGCCCGCCTCGTCCAGCAGAGGGCCAGCCATGCGGATGATACTGCTTAGCCCGGCGGCCCAGGCCAGATGGGCCGGGCGGGCAATCGCGCGGGCTTCAACGCCGCCTTCCGTTTTGTCCAGGCAGTGCAGGCAGAAAAGGGGCATGAGAGTCCTCCGTCCGGGGCTTTGTAGAATTTGGAGCTGGCTATCGCACAGCCGCGCGGGTCTGCCTATGGTGGGTGCGACAGTTTCTGTGCCGGCTGAATGAATCATTGATCCTTCAGTATTTGCCTTTATTGTCCTCTCTTATGAACGACACGCTTGATACCCGCCAGCAAATCCTGAATGCCGCCATGGAGCGCATTCTGCACTATGGCTACGCCAAGACAACGATGTCCGAGATTGCCAAGGATTGCGGCATGTCTGCGGGCAATATCTATCGTTTCTTTGCGTCCAAGCTGGACATCGCAGAGGCGATGGCGCGCAAATTCAATGCCGAGATGTATCAGGCCTACGCTTCTATCGCCCGCGAAAAAAAGCCGGCGGCTGAACGGCTGCGGACCTTTTTCGAATACGGAATGACCAGCACCTATGAGGCTATTGAGGCCAAGGCGAAGATCCTTGAATTAGCCGAAGTCCTGAGCGAGGAGCGTCCACTCTACTTCAATGAACAGCTCGCCCAGGAGCGGGTCTATCTGGTGCAGGTGCTGGAGGATGGCATCCGGGAAGGTGTGTTCCGTCCGATCGATCGCCTGGATGAAACAGCGGAATTCCTGCAGTCCGCGCTGATGAAATTCCGCTTTCCGCAGCTCTTCTCCGTTCTCACCCTGCCCAAGCTGAAGCGCGAGCTGACGGGGGTTTTGGACCTTCTGCTTGCGGGCCTTTCGAAAGGGGCAACCGTTCCCTGAGTGGAGTTTGGAAGTGAGCGCTGAATAAATTTAAAATCATTCATTGTTTTTTGTTCATGGCTTCGCTATATGAAGCTCAAGAACGGCATAGAGACCGTTCGAACCAAGGAACGAAACCAATGACCCTTTCCAAAACCGAATCCCGCCAGGCTCTGTTTGCCTTCGTTGCAGCCCTTCCACTGACCGCGACTCTCATCGCTGCCATGTTCTCGCTGACCGAATTTGTGGTTTAGGCGTGACCCTGACTCAGGCCTTGGCGCCCCGGCGCCCTGTCGCATAAGCCGGATCGGACTTCGCCGCCGCTTCATCCAGCGGCCAGCGCGGTCTCGCCCCGGCGCCAAGGTCCCCCGCCTCGCTTTCGAGGCCGCCCGCAAGCCGCTCCGCGCCTGCCAGGGCAATCATCGCGGCATTGTCGGTACAGTGCCGCAAAGGTGGCGCGATCAGAACGGCCCCCGCACCTTTTGCAACCGATTCCAACCCGGTCCGGATCGCCTTGTTTGAGGCAACGCCGCCGGCAACGACAAATCGTTTGGCCTGACCGTCGCCCGGCTCGAAGCCTGCAAGCGCCCGGCGGGCCTTTTCCGACAACACATCCACGATGGCGGCCTGGAAGCTGGCGCAGACATTGGCCATGCGTGTGTCTGTCAGCGGCTCGGCCGCTGCAGCACGTGACACAGCCGTCTTCAGGCCCGCAAAGCTCATCTCGAGACCCGGTCGGTTCAGCAGCGGGCGCGGGAAATCTATCGCTTTCGGATCGCCGCTCGCCCCGATACGCTCCACGGCAGGGCCGCCCGGAAAGCCGAGGCCCAGCAGCTTCGCCGTCTTGTCGAAGGCTTCGCCCGCCGCATCGTCGATCGTGGAGCCGAGCCGGTGATAGTCGCCAAGGCCGCGCACTTCCAGAAACTGGCAATGCCCGCCCGACACCAGCAGAAGCAGGTAGGGGAAGGGGCAGTCATGCGTCAGGCGGGGGCTCAGCGCGTGGCCTTCAAGATGGTTCACCGCAATGAACGGTTTGCC
Source organism: Hyphomonadaceae bacterium BRH_c29 (assembly GCA_000961695.1). GTDB lineage: Bacteria > Pseudomonadota > Alphaproteobacteria > Caulobacterales > Hyphomonadaceae > Hyphomonas. The sequence continues at coordinate 15,675 of LADW01000089.1, read as the reverse complement.
CGCAGCTTGTGCGACGGCCTTGCCGGTCATCATGCCGACCAGTACGCCGCCGATCAGGCCGGGGCCGGATGTGGCGGCGACGGCGTCGAGGTCAGAATAGGTGATGCCTGCGTCAGCCATGGCAGCGGCGACTGTCTTGTCGACCAGCTCTGCATGGGCCCGCGCGGCGATTTCCGGCACGACGCCCAGATAGGGCGCATGCTCTTCCAACTGGGTGTGGACCTTTTCAGCCAGGATCTCCACGCCGCCCTCAGGCAGCAGACGGATTACGGCTGCGGCGGTCTCGTCGCAGCTCGTCTCGATACCTAGCAGGGTCAGTGGGCGTGTCATGCCGGGCATATAGCGCCGTATCCTGAGCCTCCCAAGCAAGTATGTCGGTGGCGTCGTGCGCTTTTCTGCTCAAGACTTGTAAGAAATGTGCCGGGGGGCGCACTAAACACGTCATGACACACCAAGTGGATCAGGATGCACGCTACAAGGAGGCGGCCGAAAGGTTCGGCCCGGCCCTGCAGCGGCTCGCCCGTGCCAGCGAGGCAAACCCGGACCGCCGCCGGGACCTCTTGCAGGACATGCATGTTGCATTGTGGCGGAGTTTTGCCCTGTTTGACGGGCGCTGCCAGCTCAGTACCTGGGTCTACCGCGTCGCGCACAATACGGCCGCCCGCCATATCGGCAGGGAAAGCCGTCACAACAAGGCCCAGCTCTCGCTGGAAGACATCAGCCATCTTCCGGACAGGCGCAGTGTTGCGGCGGCTCTGGAGGAGAGCGACGGGCTGGATCGCCTCAGCACCTGGATCCGGCGCCTCAAGATACCGGACCGGCAAGTCCTCACGCTTTATCTCGAAGATCTTCCTGCCGCCGAGATTGCCGACATTACAGGCCTGTCGCCCGGCGCCGTCGCCACCCGCATTTCACGCCTCAAGGCGCAGCTCGCCAAGGACTTCCAGGAGCAGACCCATGCCTGACCGCGACCCCTTTCAAGCCCTCTGGGCGCAACAAGCACAGGAGCCTTTCACCATGTCCATGACTGATATCCATTCGCGCGCCGGACGCTTCCAGTCACGCATCCGTACAAGGAATCTCACCGAGTACGCCGCCGCTGCGCTGGTGATCGGTATGTTCGGCTGGATGGCGTTCCTGATCCCGGTTCTGGTCGTGAAGATCGGCGCCGCGCTGACGGCGCTGGGTGCGGCCTATGTTGCCTATATGCTCCACCGCAAGGGCGGGGCAGGGGCAGCTCTGCCGGATGGCGCGCAGCCGTGTGCGGATTTCCATCGCAGGGAATTGCTGCGCCAGCGCGAAGCGCTCGCAACGGTGCCGCGCTGGTATCTAGCGCCCTTCGTGCCGGGCATGCTGGTCTTTGTCGGGGGCGTGTCCTTCGTGGCAGATACCGGCATGTCGCTGATGGCGCGTTTCTTCCAGTTCGGTTCGTCAACGGCGATCATCTGCGGTCTGTTCGCTGGCGTCGCCTGGCTGAATGCCCGCGCTGTGAAACAGCTGGATACGGAGATTACAGCGCTCGACGCGGCGCGCCGGGGCGAGTGATCAGTCGTCCCGGAGCGGGCGGGTCATCACATAGTCAGTGAAGTGCATGTGGCCCATCACGACGGGCGCTTCTCTGGCGATGGAGAAACCGGCGCGCTGGTAGAAGCCAATGGCCTTCGCGTTGTCGTTCTTGACGAACAAGGCCATTTCCCGCGCTGGGGAGAAATGGGCGATGGCCGTGTCGGTTAGCTTCGTGCCGAGGCCATGCCCCTGCGCCTCTGGCAGCACGTAAAGTTTCTTCAGCCAGATCGTCCCGCCTTCCTTGTAGGAGGCACAGAACGCAGCGTCCTTGCCGCCGACCTTGGCGATCCAGAAGGCATGGCCATCATCCATGTCCTGTCCAAGCTGGGCCAGCGAATAGATCCGGTCGACAATCTTCGGAATCTCATCTGCCGGGATCAGACCATCAAATGCCACGGGCCAGACAACCCGAGCAATTGCGGAGACGCGCGGCAGGTCAGTCCGGGAAAGTGGCAGGATCTGAATATCAGGAGCGGTCATATCTCTTGCGATAATCCTGCAGGCTTCAGGCGGCAAGTGTGTCGCGCGTCATGCCGGGCCGTGTGAAATTTCATGCATCTCCGAAACCGGACTTCAGGTAGTTTCTGACAGTATGGTTTCCAGACCGGAGGTTCGCATGACCCAGACAGCACAGATCATTCCTTTTCCGGGGGCGGGCTTCCGGGGCGTTGGGCCAGAGCAGAGCCGCCCACTGGGCGTGTACGGCCTTGTTCTGCTGATCGCACTCGGCCTGCCAATGATCGCTCTGTCGCAATCCTTCCACACGGTGGGCCTGCCGTTCGGCGCCTGAGCTTCACGCCTCAGGCCTCAGGCCGTTGCCCGAGTCATCCAGCAGGCGGCGGTGAACGCAATGTTCGATCCCACGAGATAGGTCTCAAAAGACGTTCGGATGGCGTCGACGACGCGGCGCTTCAGGTCATCGTCCTGCTGGGCCAGCATCTGTCCCACAGGGCCCATCAGACTGAGATAAGTATCGAGCGCGTCGGCGGGGAATGTGCAGGTCACATCGATGGCCTCGTTGCGCCCACCCCTCCAGCCGCTGTCATCCAGAATGCCCTGAATTCGGGTCTGGTCTGCAAAGGCGAATTGACCCGTACTGCCTGATCGCCGGGGCGGCAAATCCGGAAGAAGAGGTGCGGCGGCGCGCTCTGCGACCGTCATGAACGGGTTCTCTGCCGCGCTGCGCCAGGACACCATTGCCAGCTGACCATCTGGCCTCAGGGCGCCTCGCAAGTTCGAGAAAGCCGCGACAGGATCAGAAAAGAACATGACCCCGAAGCGGGAGGTGATCATGTCGAAACTGCCCGGTTCAAAAGCCTGGGTCTGTGCATCCCCGGCGGCAAACAGCGCTGCTGAGCCCTCCGTTTTGGCGAGCTCGGTGGCGCGGGCGATCATGGGTGCAGATATATCGAGGCCGAGCGCCCGTCCGTCCGGGCCGAGCTGACGGGCGATGGCGCGGGTCGTTGCGCCCGTCCCGCAACCAATATCGAGAACCGTACTTGCACCTGCAGCTTTCACAGCTTCCACGAGCATTTTCTCGAAGTTCAGGAACGTCTGGTCCAGCAGTGTCTGAGCCTGGATCCAGCTGCGGGCACCGGGGCCATTCCACTGCTCTGCCTGTTCTGCATTTGCCGGGGGTGTCTCGCTCATGTTTTCCTCGTGCTCTTGTCAAATTCTATTGGTCCGCACACTCTGCCACTTAAAGCCGACTTGAGGTCAAGTGATGAGTGATCCGGATATTGCAGATGTGGCCCGGCGCTCCGGCGTGCCGGCATCAACCCTGCGCTACTATGAGGAAAAGGGACTGATTGCCTCAAATGGCCGCCGGGGCCTGAAGCGGACGTTCGATCCCGGTATTTTTGAGCGCCTGGGCCTGATTGCCATTGGCCGCGCAGCTGGTTTCTCTCTTGATGAGATCGGGGCGATGATGTCGCCTGACGGGCCACGCATTGACCGCGCCCGCTTGGTCGAAAAGGCGGATGAGCTGGATGTGACGATAGGTCAGCTGAAAGTCATGCGGGACGGGTTGCGCCACGCCGCTGACTGCAAGGCCTCCAGCCATATGGAATGCCCGAGCTTCCGCCGCATTCTGCGTGCCGCTACGTCCGGAATGCTGACTATGCCGGACAGCACCACAACGGGGCGTCCGGGAAACGGCCGCAAATAGCAGACGGGGAGGTTAGTCCCCATCCATCCTGAGGGCGGCCACGAAGGCTTCCTGCGGGATTTCGACCTTGCCGAACTGGCGCATCCGCTTTTTACCAGCGGCTTGCTTGTCGAGCAGCTTGCGCTTGCGTGTTGCGTCGCCGCCATAGCATTTCGCCGTCACGTCTTTCCTCAGGGCGCTGAGCGTTTCGCGCGCGATGACCTTGCCGCCAATGGCTGCCTGGATCGGGATCTTGAACATCTGGCGCGGGATCAGGTCCTTCAGGCGCTCACACATCTGCCGACCCCGGCTTTCGGCGCGATCACGGTGCACCAGCATGGCGAGGGCATCGACCGGCTCATCATTGACGAGGATCTGCAGCTTCACGAGATTTTCGGCTCGGTGGCCGATGATCTCATAGTCGAAGCTGGCATAGCCACGGCTGATGGATTTCAGGCGATCATAGAAATCGAACACGACTTCGTTCAGCGGCAGTTCGTATTTCACCATGGCCCGTCCGCCAACATAGGACAGTTCGGTCTGGATGCCGCGACGGTCCTGGCAGAGTTTCAGGATACCGCCGAGATATTCGTCCGGCGTATAGATGGTCGCGTTGATCCACGGCTCGCGGATTTCCGCGATGCGCACGACATCCGGCATGTCTGCCGGGTTGTGCAGCTGGGTCTCGGTGCCATCGGTCATGGTCAGTTCGTACACAACGCTTGGCGCGGTTGCGATCAGGTCGAGGTCGAACTCGCGGCTGAGGCGCTCCTGGATGATCTCAAGATGCAAGAGGCCGAGGAAGCCGCAGCGGAACCCCATGCCGAGGGCGGCAGAGGTTTCCATCTCCCACGTGAAGCTCGCATCGTTCAGGCGCAGCTTGCCCATGGCAGCGCGCAGGTCGTCAAAGTCGCCAGCGTCCATCGGGAACAGGCCGCAGAACACAACCGGTTGGACTTCCTTATAGCCCGGCAGGGCCTTGGCGCAGGGGCGTTTGTCTTCGGTGATCGTATCACCGACCGCCGTCTCGCCGACTTCCTTGATCGAGGCGACGAAATAGCCGACCTCGCCCGGGCCCAGCGCGTCGGTTTCCGTGAGTTTCGGATTGAACGTGCCCACCTTGTCGATCTCGTAGACGCCGCCGGTGCGCATCATGCGGATCGACTGCTTCTTGCGCAGGACGCCATCATGGATGCGCACGATGACAACGACGCCGAGATAGGGGTCGTAATAGGCATCGACCAGCGCGGCCTTGAGCGGGGCATCGACGTCGCCGGACTTTGGCGCTGGCAGGCGGTGCACGATAGCCTCCAGAACTTCCGCAATGCCAAGACCGGTCTTGGCCGAGGTCTCGATCGCATCCGAGGCATCAAGGCCGATAATGTCCTCGATCTGCTCTTTTACGCGGGCGACGTCTGCGGCGGGCAGGTCGACCTTGTTCAGGACCGGCACGATTTCGTGGTTCTGGTCGATGGCCTGGTAGACGTTGGCCAGTGTCTGCGCCTCAACGCCCTGGCTGGCATCCACGACCAGCAGGGAGCCTTCGCATGCGGCGAGGCACCGGCTCACTTCATAGGCAAAGTCGACATGGCCGGGCGTGTCCATCAGGTTCAGCGTATAGGTTTCGCCGTCCTGCGCGGTGTATTGCAGGCGCACGGTCTGCGCCTTGATCGTGATGCCGCGCTCTTTCTCGATGTCCATCGAGTCGAGCACTTGTTCTTTCATCTCGCGTTCGGTCAGGCCACCGCAGGATTGAATCAGGCGGTCGGCCAGCGTCGACTTGCCATGGTCGATGTGGGCAATGATCGAGAAATTACGGATTTTGTCGCGTGGGGTCATCTGCGCGATATAGCGGCGCCTGTGCGGGGCGGGAAGGGGCCTTTGACGGAGGGCCGCGGATTGCGAGCGCGATGGTTAGAGGCCGAGCGCCATCATCGGCAGCCATTTGACGCTGATGTGGCCAGAAATGCCGCCGAATCCTTGTCTCGCCGTGTTTCAGCGTTGGTGCGGGATACAATTGCGCGCTAGCGTGCCGGTTGATCGAGGGAGAGTGACATGCAGGGACGCGTACGGGGAGCAGGGGTGGCCACAGTTCTGGCGGCGCTGATGCTGGCAGGGTGTGAGCAGCCTGCCCAGGACACGCTGGAGATCTCGCCTGAAGTATCGGAACTGCTGGACTCGCTACAGGAGGCGCCCGCCGTGGAAGAAGGCATGGTTTATGCCGGGGCTGACATGAACGGCCAGGCGGTGACGCTGCCGGTCGGCGGACTGCTGCGGGTGGAACTCGAATCCATCCCGACCGCCGGGTATCTCTGGAATATCAAGGACAAACCGGATTTTCTGGACCTTGAGGCCGAGCATTCGCGCCCGACTGACCCGCAGACCCAGGATGATCCGCTGTTTACCGGCGGCAATCATTACCTCGCCAGCGATTTCCGCGCGACGGCCGTGGGCACTGGCATGTTGACCCTTGTTGAGGGCCGCCCGTGGGAGCTGGATGCCGGCGAGCCGCCTGAAGACGTGTTCCAACTGTCGGTGACGGTGACCGAGTAGGTGTTCAAGGTAACCTGATAGGTACGTGTCTCACCGGGTTTCCGGTGTTCATCAGCCAGTGTAAGGGATCTGCATGGCCGATACGCAGCATCCCGAGCCCGGCAAGACCGGCATCTCCGCCCCGGCGAAAGCTGGGATCACCGATGACGGCTATCTGACCGATTGCTGGTATCTCGCCGCGCCGTCGGCGGAGCTGAAGCCCGGCAAGCAGCAGCGCATCATGGTTCTGGGCGAGCCAGTCGTCGTGGGCCGCACTCCGGCGGGTGAGCCGTTCGCCCTGCGCGATATCTGTCCGCACCGTCTTGTCCCGCTGTCTGCGGGCCAGCAGCTGGAGACCGATGGCGAGTGGGCGCTGCAATGCCCGTATCATGGCTGGCGCTTTGGCACCGATGGCGGCTGCAAGCTGATGCCGAGCCTGACGCCGGATTCGCCCTATGATTCCTCCAAGGTCAAAGTGCGCCGGTATCCGGTGCATGAGGCGAATGGCGCGGTCTATCTCTACGTCGCCCACAATCCGCGTCTTGAGGCTGAGCCCGTCGTGCCGCCGCCGGATTTCGGGCCGTTGCCCGCCAAGCCGAAATTCATCATCCATGACGTGTTCAACGCCCATATGGACGATGCCGTTGTCGGCCTGATGGACCCGGCGCATGTGCCCTTCGTCCACAATCAGTGGTGGTGGCGTCCGCCCTCTGCCGGGCTGAAGCTGAAAGAGAAGCCGTTCATTCCGACAGAGCGTGGCTGGGCCATTGACCGGCATTCGCCAAGCTCGAACTCGAAACTCTACCGCTGGGTCTTTGGCGGCGATGTGCAGACCGAGATCCGTTTCCAGCTGCCGGGCTATCGCTGGGAGATTGTCTCCAATGACACCGCGCGCCTGCTGACGCTGACCTGCCTCACGCCCGAGGGGCCGAAGAAGACGCGCATCACCCAGTTCACCTGGTGGACCGGCGCGCCGCTTCTGAACCTCGCCATTCCGATTGCCAAGCCTGCGGGCAAGATGTTCCTCGATCAGGACGGCACGATGGTGAACCTCCAGAACGAAGGCATGGCGCACCAGAAGGCCATGCTCTGGATCGACGATATCGATGTGCAGGCCAAATGGTATCAGCGCCTCAAGCGCGAATGGACCGAGGCCCGCGCCGAACAGCGAGACTTTGTGAACCCGATCGAACCGCGTACCCTGCGCTGGATGAGCTGAACGTTATGTTTAAGCCGCTGGTTTTGCTTATACTGGTTGGCTCTGCGCCTCTCGTTCAGGCGATATCTGATCCGCTTCCAGACTATTATGAGTGCCGTGTCGTCAGCGTCGTACAAGTAAATGCTAACGGAAAATTGGGTCCCAATAACTGGACCAAGCTGCTGAAGGAAAATTTCGGCAATCTACTGTTCAATCAAGCATCCGGTGAGTTTCGTTGGAAAGGCAATGATCACACAGATCAGTTTGATGTGATGCAGGTCGGAAGCCAATCTAATTCAATGAATGCGATTCAGGCGTATAGAGGACCAGCTTCCTATGTTCATAGGTTTTTGGTGATCGAAACGTTCGTCGATGGATGGCCATTTTACTTCGACGATGATGGGACCATCTATTCTGGAACGTGCGTTGCTGGTTGATAGTCGCCTACGACGGAGCAAAATTTGAAAATTCTTGTCCTTGGCGGTTATGGCCTGATTGGCCTTGCGATCACGAAAGCGCTGGTGCGGGCCGGGCATGATGTGTCCGGGCTTGGCCGGTCGGTTCGCAAGGGCGAAGCCGCCGCGCCGGACGTGACCTGGATCGGGCGGGACCTCTCCCATATGACGACGCCGGAAGACTGGGCTCATGTCCTGACCGGCATGGATGTGGTCGTGAATGCGGCTGGCCTTTTGCAGGATGGGATGAACGATCACGTCTCCGCTGTGCAGCGCGATTCCGTGCGCGCGCTTGCGGTGGCTTGTAAAGCGGCAGGCGTCAGCCAGATCATCCAGATCTCTGCGCCGGGCGTCTCGGAAAGTTCGGACACGGTGTTTTATCGTTCCAAGGCTGAAGGCGACGCGGCCATAAAGGCAAGCGGTGTGAACTGGGTGATCTTCCGCCCCGGCCTCGTCCTTTCGCCGCAGGCCTATGGCGGCACCAGCCTGCTGCGCCAGCTCGCCGCTGTGCCGCTGGTCCAGCCGGTCATGCTGGCCGACGCCACGATCCAGACCGTGCATGTGGATGATGTGGCCAGTGCCGTCGTGCGTGCGGTGGAAGATCGGCTCACCGGCATCGACGCGGATCTCGTCTCGGCGGAGGCGACGCGGCTTGAAGACCTGATCCTCAGTATTCGCGCGTGGCTCGGCTTTCGCGCTCCCGCTTCGACAATCCGTGCGCCGCTTTTCCTCGGCCGGCTGACAGCCCGGCTGGGCGACCTTGCCGGCTGGCTCGGCTGGCGCCCGGCGCTGCGGACCACATCGCTGCGCGTGCTGGCAAAGGGTGTCCACGGAGATGCGAGCCGCTGGCCCGTGCGCAGTCTCTCCCAGACCTTGCAGGACCTTCCCTCCACCGTGCAGGAGCGGACCTATGCTCGGGCCGCGCTGCTCTATCCTTTCCTGCTGCTGATCCTGTCCGGGTTCTGGATCGCTTCGGGCGTCATCGGCTGGCTGCAGCAGGGCGCGGCGATGGCCGTGTTCGATGCGGGCGTTCCGGTGCCTGCGGCCAAAGCCTTTGTGCTTGGCGGTGCGGCTGTGGATGTCGCCATCGGCGCAGCGCTCCTGTTCCGGCCGCTCACGCGGCCCGCCGCGCTTGCCGCGATCCTCGTCAGCCTTGCCTATCTTGTCGGCAGCGCGATCTTTGCGCCGCATCTCTGGACCGATCCGCTGGGGCCGATGGTAAAAGTCTTTCCCGCCATCGGGCTCGCGCTCACGGTCTGGGGGCTGACGGAGTCGCGCTGATGGACTGGATGCATTTCCTGCGCTGGGCGCACATTATCGGGGCAACCGTCCTGTTCGGCACCGGGGCAGGGATCGCCTTCTTCATGGTGATGGCCCACCGGACGCGCGATGCGAAACTGATCGCGCACACTGCGTCTGTCGTCGTGATTGCCGACTGGCTGTTCACAGCCTCCGCCGTGATCGCGCAGCCGATTACCGGCGCGCTGCTGGCCATGGAAATGGGCTGGCGCCTCAGCGAAGGCTGGATCCTTGCGTCGCTCGCACTTTATGTCGTCACAGGGATCTTCTGGCTACCGGTCGTCTGGATCCAGCACCAGTTACGAAACCTCGCCCGCGAGGCAGCTCAAAGCGGCGCGCCGCTGCCGGAACGCTATTTCAAACTCTACCGCATCTGGTTTGCTTGCGGCTTCCCGGCCTTCTTCGCCGTTCTGGCCATCCTCTGGCTAATGGTCACCCGCCCGATTTTCTGAGGCCTATTGCCCCGTTGCCAGGAACACTTCCGAAGCCGCGACTGTCAGCGCGGAAACGTCTGCGTCCAGCGTTTCCGGGCGTTTGGCGCTTGGATAGGCCTGGCCGAGCAGGGTGAGGGCGCCGCGAATGGCAGCGGCGGCGTCTGGGTTCTCTGCTTCGATGGCTTCAGCGGAATCTTCGAACTGGCCTTTCGCGGCGCTGTAGAAGCCGTAGCCGTCCAGATAGGGCTCGTAATAATCGGCCTCAGTGGCGAGGCGGTACATCTTGGTGGAGCGGTCGATCATGTCGGCAACGACGCCCATCGTGATCGTCGCGGCGCTGTCGCCATTGTCCGGCGCTTTTGTCGAGGCCGCGCGCAGGGCGGCGATGATGCCGTCTGTGCGGGTGCTGATTTCGTCGACGCTTTCGCCGCCAAAGACCGCTACCGAGGCATCTGTGAAGAGGCCGGTGAAGTCAGCCACGTCGCGGGCTTCGAACACGGGCTCCATGTCGAACAGGACCTCGGACACCGGGTGGGCGAACATTTCGCCAGCGGCCTGGGTCTCGCCGTCACGATAGGCATCGCGGGCAGCGCGGACGTGGGCTTCGGCCACAGTGAGCGCGATGTTGAAGACAACCGGATCGGTCAGCGCGGCCTCGATGGCCACCCCGCCTTCGCCTTCGCCGGAGGAGGCGGCGGCATTGGCTTCTTCGAGCTTGGCTTCGACATCTGCGGCGCTGGGCGTGTCTGCGGCCGGCTGTTCGCTGGTGGCGGGCGCCTCTTTGGCGGCGGGTTCGCCGCAGCTGGCCAGGGCCGTCGTGGTCATGAGGGCGGCGCCGAGGCCGAGATGCGTCCAGCGTTTGATCTTGATGTCCATGGCCTGGTGAGGCTCCTTCCGGGTCCGGGAAATGCTTGGCGCTCGTCTTGCCCGAACTGAGAAGCATTCGCAACTGGTAATCCGCGATGACTGCAGTTCCTGGCAGGCCGGGATGTGAACAAATCGGGAAAATGCAAGGTGCCATTAACCAGCGGGCCTGATACATTGCTGCCCATGAGCACCACGATTCGAATTCTCGGCATCGACCCCGGCCTGCGCCATACCGGCTGGGGCGTGATCGAGCTGACCGGCATGCGCCTGTCGCATATTGCCCATGGGGTGATCTCGGTGAACCCGGCCCTCGACATGGCTGAGCGCCTCGGCGGCATCTTCGAGGCCGTGGGTGAACTGGCCCGCTATCATGCCCCGACCGCTGCGGGGGTTGAGGAGACTCTGGTGAACGCCAATCCGCGCTCGGCGCTGAAACTGGGCCAGGCACGCGGCGCAGCCATGGCGGCGCTCGCCATGGGCGGCGTACCGGTGGCAGAGTTTGCCCCGCGCAAGATCAAGCTGGCTGTCGTCGGCACCGGCACAGCGGACAAGGACCAGGTCATGTTCATGGTGAAACGCCTGCTTCCCAAAGCAGGGGAGATGAAGCTGGATGCGGCGGATGCGCTGGCCTGCGCGATCTGTGCGGCGCACCATCTGCCTGCGGAGCGGAAGCGGGGCGCAGCATGATTATCGGACGGCTTGTCGGCGAAGTGGCCGGGATGGGGCTCGACCATGTCCTCGTGGATGTGAACGGGGTTGGCTATGTCTGCATGACCGGCACGCGGCTGCTGTCGCGCGTCCATGCGGGGGAGAAGATCACCGTCCATGTCGAGACGCGCGTGACGGAGAATTCCATCACGCTCTACGGTTTCGGCACGGATGAAGAGCGCGCCTGGTTTGTCCGCCTGCAGGATGTTCACGGCGTGGCCGGGAAGGCGGCGATGGCCATTCTGGATGCGCTCACGCCAGCCGAATTGATGGACGCGATTGCGCTGGGCGATGCGAAAATCTTCGAGCGGGCCAAAGGCGTCGGCAAGAAACTGGCTGAGCGGATCGTGCTGGACCTGTCCGGCAAGGCGCCGCCCATGGGCCGGTTCGGACGGTTTGACGCCGCCAGCGCCGCCGGAATGGCGAGCGCGCCAGTGTCTGCCGCCACAGGTGCGCGCGGCGAGGCGATCTCCGCGCTGGTCAATCTGGGTTATACCCAAGGCGATGCCGCCCGTGCAGTTGCAAGCATTGCGAAAGACGCCGGTGACAGCGATGTCGGCGTGCTGGTCAAGGCGGCGCTCAAGGAACTGGCGCGATGACGGTCACTGATTGGACGGCAATCGCCGCACTCGTTCTATCGAGCGGCGCTCTCATGTTGGAACTGAGACGTTGGATGGAGTCTGGTGTTCGCCTGAGGCTCTCGGTGACGGGAGACGTAATATTGGTTCCTGACGATGATGGATTCGCGAAACTATCATTGTGGGTGGAGAACTTTGGCTCGAAACCAACGATGATTACGAATTTCGCCATCCATGCATTCAAATCGCCTCTTCACCAAATGATAAGGCGAGCCTCTTTGTCGGCAGTTTTAAACAACCCGCCATTTAGCCCGATACCAGGTAAAATGGACGTGGGTGAAAGATGGCACAACCAATTACATTATTCTGAGAGCCTCTGGGAATACCGCAAGCGCGGCGAATTATTCGTCGGTGTCTATACGACGAACCGAAGGCGGGCGTATCTGGTGAAAGTGCCAAAACCAAACAAAGACAACCCGGTGTTTCGACCATGAGCCGCGAGGGTGAACTCTCTGATCCGAACGCGCAGGGCGGTGACGCGCTGGACCGGGCGCTCCGTCCCCAGACGTTTGAGGATTATATCGGCCAGCGCAAGGCGAAGTCGAACCTGAAAGTCTATGTCGAGGCTGCGCGCGGGCGGGCTGAGGCGCTGGACCATGTTCTCCTGTTCGGCCCGCCGGGCCTCGGCAAGACGACGCTGGCGCAGATCCTGGCCCGCGAGATGGGCGTCGGCTTCCGCGCAACCTCCGGCCCTGTGATTGCGAAAGCGGGCGACCTCGCCGCGATCCTGACAAATCTTGAGCCGAACGATGTTCTGTTCATTGACGAAATCCACCGCCTGCCGCCGGTCGTGGAGGAGATCCTCTATCCCGCGATGGAGGACTATGCCCTCGACATCGTGATCGGGGAGGGGCCATCGGCCCGTTCCGTGCGGCTGGACCTGTCGCCCTTTACGCTGGTCGGTGCCACCACGCGTGCAGGCCTGTTGGCGACGCCACTGCGCGACCGGTTCGGCATTCCGGTGCGGCTGGAATTCTATGAGCCCGAAGAGCTGGGCCGCATCGTCATGGCGGCGGCGCGCAAGCTCGGCGCTCAGATCACGGAAGAAGGCGCGGTGGAGATTTCCTCCCGCGCGCGGGGCACGCCGCGGATTGCGCTGCGGCTTCTGCGCCGGGTGCGCGACTTTGCCGAGGCAGAGGGCAATCCGATCAACCGGGAGAGCGCGGCCAGTGCGCTGAAGCGGCTGGAGATCGATGCGGACGGCCTCGACGCGCTGGATCGGCGCTACCTGCATGCGCTGGTGAAAACCTATGCCGGCGGACCAGTCGGCGTTGAGACTTTGGCGGCGGCCCTGTCCGAGGCGCGCGACGCGGTGGAAGACGTGATCGAGCCCTATCTGATGCAGAAGGGCTATGTTGCCCGCACGCCGCGTGGGCGGGTGGCGGCGCCGCTGGCCTATGAGCGGCTTGGCCTGCCCAGTCCGGGCGGGGCCCAATCGGGCCTTTTCGGCGAAAAATAGGGCGGCGCGGCCCCTAAAGCGTGCCGGGACACAGTTTAAACACGTTTGGCGCGGTTTGTGGTCCGGTGGCGCTTTGCTGCCTGATCCCGAAAAGGAAACCCCATGTTGCGCCAGACCCTTGGCCGCCCATCTGCATTTGCCGTGCGCCTTTGCGCCGCGATGCTGATCCTTCTCGCCGCGCCTGTTTCCGTCGCCATGGCCGAAGCACCGGCGCCTGAGAATTCCTCACCTAACGCCTATGGCACGGGTTGGAGCTGTGACGCCGGTTTTCAGGAGACGGACGGTCTCTGCGACGCGATTGTCCTTCCGGCGAATGGCTATTTTAATGACCGCGCCTTTGGACGCGGCTGGGAATGCCATTTCGGTTACACCCGCGCCGGCGACAGTTGCGAGGCCATCAAGCTGCCGGCCAATGCCTATCTGGAATCCTCCGGCGCGCGGTGGAGTTGTGAACGGGGCTACCGCTCGACCGGCGATGAGTGCCGCCTGATCGAGGTTCCGGAAAACGGCTATCTCTCGGGCCTCTCCTTCAATGATGGCTGGGCCTGTGATCGCGGTTACAAGGCCGAGATGGGCCGCTGCGCGGAAATCATGGTGCCGGACCATGCCTATCTGTCGACCCAGACATCTTCCGGGCCGGGATGGAAATGTGAGCGTGGCTATGTCGTCTCCGGTGCGACTTGCGCTGAGATCGTCATGCCGGCGAATGCCCATCTGAACTATATGGATGACGGCTGGGAGTGTAATCGCCCCTATACCCAGATCGCCGGGTCCTGCGTCATTCGATAGGCCGAAGCCGGGTGTTCCCCGCGCCTGTAAACCGGTAAGGTCATGCCAGACCAACCGGAGCAGGACCAATGACGCGCACAGATGCCGACTTCATGAGCGAGGCCTATGACGAGGCCCGGAAAAGCTTTGACGCAGGCGGCCTGCCCATCGGCGCGATCCTTGTCCGGGGCGGCGAAATTATCGGGCGCGGTCACAATCAGCGCGTCCAGAAGGGCGACCCGATCCTGCATGGCGAGATGGACTGCATGCGCAATGCGGGCCGCCAGAAAACCTATCGCGACACTGTGATGTACACGACGCTTTCGCCCTGCATGATGTGCACCGGCACGATCCTCCAGTTCGGCATTCCGCGCGTCGTGATCGGGGAAAGCCGCAATTTTGCGGGCTTCCAGAACGTGCTGACAGAGGCGGGGGTCGAAGTGCTCGACCTGGACGATCCGGCCTGCACAAAGCTGATGGGCGGCTTCATCGCGGCGCACCCGGCGCTGTGGAACGAAGACATCGGGGAATAGGCCAGCACGTTTGGCCGGAGCGGCTGGGGCCGTCCGGTGGGGTTTCTTATCTTCCCCCGCTGCGCAGGGGAGAATGATCGAGGGGCGGCCCGCGCACGCGTTCGCGGACCATATAAAAGACCGTATAAACACCATATAAGGACCGTATAAGCAGGCCACCGCCTTGCACGGGGAGAGAGTCCGGCAGATCGCTGCTGAGCGCCGGGCGTTCCCAGCGCGGCATGAGCGGTGCTTCATATGTGTAGAGATCATCCGGCTTCGGTTCGTCGCTGAGTCGAACGATCCGGATGTTTCCGAAACAATCCACCGCGAGCAGCGCGTCATGCCCCGTCCGCATGTGCCAGAGGGCAAAGCGGACAAGGTTCAGCCAGAGCCACGGCCAGAAGACCGGGATGACATGGTCATAATAGGGGCGAAGGGCCGGATGCATGCGCGGAAGGATGCGCCGGGTTTGAGTCCGGGAGGATAAAGCTCCCAACTTCGCGCCCCCCTCTCCCTGAGGGCTACCAGATTCACACATTGGGTTTGAAGCCGAGGGTATGGAGTGATTTTTTGGCGGCTTGGATTTCGAGCCAACCTTGTAGCATGACGACGGGCCCCGGTTTTCCATAGTATCCTGTCCATCCGCCGAGGCGGGCGCAGACCCATGCGGCATAGGCGAGAGAGCCTTTGGGATGGGGGTTTTTCTGCCGCAGGGTTTTGCCCTCGAGCTTGGCGCAGAAGGCTTCGAGGAGGGGGATGTCGTCAGGCTCGAAGGCGTCGCTGCAAGGGCGTAACGGACTGGGGCCTCCGTCACGGGCATGGACGAGTTGCTGGATGGCAACGGCGGCGATGAGCGCCGCGGTTATGAGCTTGTCACGCGGCTGGCGCTCCTCGATCCGCAGGCCTTCGATATCGAAGCCCTGCGTCTTGAGGGTACGGAACATCTGCTCGATCGCCCAGCGCTTGCGGTAACACGCGACGACCGCCCAAGCCTGAGCGGCATCCTCGACCGGCTGCGTCGTCAGCAGCCGCCAATGCACGCCCTGGACGCCGCCGGGCGGTGAGACCTCGCGGACATCGACCAGTTGCA
>LADW01000042.1 GCA_000961695.1 Hyphomonadaceae bacterium BRH_c29 | reverse complement strand
ACAGTCAGGCCTCGGCCCTTGTCGGCGTGATGGTCGCGGCGGCCCTGTTGCCGCCAGGCGCGGCGGTCGGGCTGTTTGCCGGGGCAGGCGAGTGGACGCTGGCCCTGCGCGCCGGCTTGCTGCTGGCACTGAACGTGGCGGCGCTGATCCTGTCGGCGCTGATCGTTTTCCGGCTGCGCCATATCCGGCCGCGCTCATGGATGGAGCAGAAGAATGCCAACCGGGCGGTTCTGCTCAATGCGGTCTTGTCTGCGTTTGTCCTGATCGTATCGGTGTTCCTGATCCTGTTTCTCGATCTTGGGTCCAGCGTGTCGATTGGCTAGGACCAAATACGGAGTTTAATGCATGACTGAGAAGGCCGCTTTCCGTTCACGGATCGCAACTGAAGAAGATATTCCCGCCATCATCGATCTGATGCGCGCCTCCATCGCCGAGAACATGAAGGCCTTCCTGTCGGACGCCGAAATCGTCGCGGCGCAGGAGACGATGGGCGTCGACCGCAGCCTGATTGCCGACCGCACCTATTTCGTGATCGAGACCGGCCCGGCGGATGAGGCCGTGATGGTCGCCTGTGGCGGCTGGGGCAAGCGGCGCACACTGTTCGGCGGGGACCATACGGTGGGCCGCGATGACAGCCTGTCGGACCCGGCGACCGAGGCTGCCCGCATCCGCGCGATGTACACGCATCCGGCCTGGACGCGGCGGGGGCTCGGCTCGATGCTGCTGGACCTTGGCGAGGGCGCGGCACGCGAGGCCGGTTTCCATATGATCGAGCTTGGCTCCACCGTGCCCGGACTGCCGCTGTACGAAGCGCGCGGCTATGTGGCCTTCCACACTGAGCACCAGACCGGGGCGAATGGCGAGAAGAGCACGATCATCCACATGCGCAAGCCGCTGTAAGCGGCCGGGCCCCACGGGTTTACATATGGTTTTCAGCTCTTACTTTGGCGGTTGAGACCCCCAAAGCACCCGCAAGAGCGACGCGGCCTTTGCAGACCCAAACTCCCGAGACGATTGGAATTATCATGACGCAGGTCAAAAACGGCGACACCGTAGGCATCCACTATACCGGCACGCTGAATGACGGCACGGTTTTCGACAGCTCCGAGGGCCGCGATCCGCTGGCTTTTCAGGTGGGCTCCGGCCAGATCATTCCGGGCCTTGATGTGGCTATTCCGGGCATGGCTGTTGGTGACAAGAAAGTGGTCAACGTTCCGTGCGACGAGGCTTATGGCCAGATGAATCCGGCCATGCGCCAGGAAGTGCCGCGCGCGGAAATTCCGGCAGAAATCCCGACGGAAGTCGGCAGCCGCCTCCAGATGCAGGCGCAGAACGGTCAGGTCATCCCGGTCGTCGTCGTCGATGCGAACGAGTCCACGATCACGCTGGACGCCAACCACCCGCTGGCCGGTCAGGACCTGACCTTCGCCATCGAACTGGTGTCCATCGACGCGGCCTGATCGCGCTAAAGGCCGTCCTTCTTCGCCTTGAGCAGGAAGATGACGGCCAGCACGACGCTGACGATGGGCAGGAGGATGCCGAATTCGTCGATATAGAAGTGGGTGTTTTCCCCGCGTGCTGTCAGCGGCGTGTAGATCCTTTGCAGGAACAGATTGTGGCTCGCGTGCAGGATTGCCGCGGGCCACAGGCTTTTTGAGCGGAAGGCAAACCAGGCATAGACCACGCCCATCGGCATCACCCCCAGCGTGAACAGGGCCATCTGCAGGACCTGATTTCCCTCGCCGGCATTATAGTCTGTGAACAGAATGCCTGGCCAGTGCCACAGCGACCAGATCAGACCGGAGAGCAAGCCGACCGCCCAGAACGGCATGACTTTCCGCATCTCCCAGATCATGAAGCCGCGCCAGCCGATTTCCTCGCCGAGCGCACGGGAGAGCGAACCGGCCATGCCGAGTGTCGCGGTCAGGATGATGCCGCCAATGATCGCAAACGTGGCCGGGTGTTCGCTGGGGCCGGCGACGATGGCGGCAAAGCCGGACAGCGCGTCCGGGTCGCCAAAACTGCTGCCGCCGAGACTGAACAGCCAGACGGGCAGGTAGAGGATCAGGCCGTAGACGATTGGCAGAAGGTAGGCCTGCCAGTTCCATTTCCACGCGCCCCAGCGCCAGGGCAGGCTGGCGACGGGTCGCTTCAGGATGAGGCAGCAGAGGATCGCGGCCAGGCCCGGCGACCACATGATGCCGGTGACCGTCAGCATGTTCATCGCGCCCTGCGAGATCATCATGGCGTAGAACACGCAGCTGAGCCCCAGCATCAGCGCCATGAACAGGCCGAAGGCGCGCCAGGCGGCGCTTTTCTCCTGCGGCGTTGGGGCCAGTGAATTGTCGTTGCTCATGCCGGTCAGCTCCCTCTAGTGGAACTCGGCCTAGCATGACCGGCAGGGCAAGGAAATCGCGGCCTATTCGGCGGCGACCGGGGTGAACTCCGCCTTCCAGGCTGCCATCTCTTCGCGATTGTCATGGTCCCACGGGTGGAAGCCCGGTTTGAACCAGGACAGCCATGTCTTCCAGCCTGTGCCGAACAGCGATGGCTTCTTCCAGAGGAAGGCCTTCACGGCGCGGTCAGCTTCTTCCTGGGAATAGCCGTCGGCCATCAGGAGCTGTGCAGCGTAGCCGGCAATGTTCTTCGTGAAATTGATTGTGATCAGCAGCATCGACAGGCAGCGCCGGTAATAGCGCTTCAGCGGCGACCAGTTTTTCGTCGCTTCCAGAAACACGTCATAGGCCACAGCCTTGTGTTCGGTCTCTTCCATGGCGTGCCAGCGCCACAGGCGTTCGAGCGCCGGATCGGTCTTGCTGAACAGCGGGCCGTAATCGGTGTTCAGGTCCATCATCAGGTCCGCCATCATGGCGGTGAAGTGTTCCAGACAGATCGTGGCCATCAGAATGCGGAATTTTCCGCCGTCATAGGCGAACTTGATGTTCTCCCGGATTTCGGATTCGATCGCATCGACCGGGTATTTCGCGCGGTCGATCTTGTTGTTCAGCAGGTGATGCTCACGCGAGTGGATGGCTTCCTGGCGGATGAAGTCTTTCACATCCTGTTCCAGCTTACCGGAGACGTCGTTCTTGTAGGCTTTCACCGCCTCGATGAACATGCGCTCGCCATCCGGGAAGGTCAGCGACATGGCGTTGAACACGGCGGTGGCAACGGGATCGCCGTCCAGCCATGGGCCATTGTCGGCGGCGGCCATGTCGAAATGGAGATCGCGGGGCAAAATCGTCACATCTTCGGGTGTGCGCTTGGTCGTCATTGTGTTTAGTGCCTTTTTGGAGCCTGCCGGTTACCAGTTATCAAGGTGTAGATAGTACTACTGACAAAAATGTCAATAACAGAAACCAACACACCCCGAATCCGCCGCACGCCCGAAGAGTCGCGTGCGAACATCCTGTCGGCGGCCGAATCCCTGCTGGTGGAGCATGGGCCGCAATCGCTGCGTCTGGCAGATGTGGCGAAGGCAGCAGGCGTCGCCAACGCGACCGTGCTGCACCATTTCGGCTCGATTGGCGCGGTCCATACGGCGCTGATGGAGCGCATGATCGCGGATCTGGTCGAGGCCATCATGGCGGTGGACGTGCCAGCGGACGCCCCGGCAGAGGCGCGGGCCGTGGGTCTGAAGACCCTGTTCGACGCGCTGGAATCCCGCGGCGCCGCCCGCCTCGCCGCCTGGCTGGAGCTGACCGACGAGACGAGCCGCCTGACGGTCGTGCGCGCCGCTGTTCAGGAAGTCGCGCAGAAGAAGATTTCCAATACCGGCGTGCCCACCGAAATGGCCGAAGACCTGATCCTGCTCAGCGTGACCCTCGCCATCGGCGTCGGCCTGTTTGGCCCATCGCTCAGTACCCTGATCGGTAAACCACCGGAGCGGGCACGGGAACTGACGTTGCAGATGTTGTTGTCGTATTTGCAGCAGCTGTCGGCTTAGCGCCCGCCTTCTATTGCATCGGCAGGTCCATCGCATCCAGCGAGCGTTCCAGGACGACGGTGCCGAGGTGTTCGCCATAAAGGCGCAGGGCGTATTCGAACATCGGCGTTCCCACTTCGTTGAAGCCAACCCCGCAATTGCTGGACGCGCTGAGCCCGGCTGTCAGCATCAGCGAGCCGAGCACGCCGGTCGCCTCGCTCTTCTTCTCCTGCAGCGCCAGCAGCATGAGCTGCTTCATCTGCGAGATGTCAGTCTCCGTCGCATTCCGGATCATGCAGCCGGCGACCTGTTCAGACCGCGTCTCGGCGAGCGCAGGGGCGGCAAAGAGGCTGGTGGCTACGAGGCCGAGGCAAAGCGTGCGGATCATGGAAGACTCCTGAATTTGACCGCCGAGGGGTAGGTGCGGATCGTGGCAGGAATGCGGTGGCGCTGCGCGGGGGAGATTACGGTAGCGTTAGGGGAGGTGGGGCATGGCTTTTAAGAGCGCTCATGCTGAGCGAAGTCGAAGCACGAGCGCGGGCGGGCGGAGGGGCCCAACTTCTTTCATCCTTCGACTTCGCTCAGGATGAGCACGGTGTGTGGGGAGAGGATGGGCGGGTATGGCTGCACGTGCGCCAGACTGCGCTTGTGGACTACGTTAGATTCCGACTTGTAATTGAGTATCTGAAACAACTGATTTATGAATAGCAATGACGTGGACGGGGGCAGAGCGACGACGAAATGACCAAGCGCAATATTCCCACGCCAGAAGAGTATGAAAAAGCAGACCGTGAGACGGATAAATTGTTCGACGGTCTGGATGAAGTGGGAGCATTATTTAAGAGGCGATTTTCTGCAGTTCCTACATTCAATCAATTCAGCATACTGCCTCAAATGGATGTGGATTTTCGTGCGTATATCTTCTTCAATACTAACGGAGATATCATCGAGGCGAATGAAGCGGGGCTTGTGGCCCAAATGCGTGCATTCGTAATTGAATTATTGAAGCAGGCTAGACCTGATCTTAGCTCGGAATTCGCAGTCGATTTTGAGATAGATTCATTTGAAAATATCAAAGAGAACTAGGGTCCGGACCCATTAACAGGATTCCCGGCCAGCTCGGATCATGA